>DXIE01000029.1 GCA_019113005.1 Candidatus Butyricicoccus avistercoris
TAACAAATTCAAATAATAAAATAGATGAAGTTCTGTCCGAAATACCAGTTGAGCATATGCTTATAAGTGAAAAAGTTATAAGTAAAGCTAAGATTTCACTTGGAAAACCTATAAATGATAGCATATACATAAGTTTAAGCGAACATATATCAGCGGCTATTATGCGTTATAAAGATAATAAAGTTTTAGAAAATCCTCTTAAATGGGATATAAAAAGATTTTATCCAAATGAATATAAAACCGCTTTAATAGCTCGTAAAATTATATTTGACGATTTAAATATAAAATTAACAGATGATGATATTGCTATTTTTGCACTGGATTTTGTAAATGCTGAGCAAGAAGGTCAAACACTTGCACTTAAAATGACCGAAATAATGCAAGAGATATGCAATATAGTAACCGAATGTTTAAATAAAAAGCTAGAGGAAGACTCACTAGCTTTTTGTAGATTTATAACTCATTTAAAATTTTTTGCACAACGTATACTTTCAAATACTCATTATGACGATAATATGAATATGGTATTAAAGTCGGTTGCTGAGCAAAACCCTGTACCTTATGATTGCACTTTGAAAATAGCAAATCATCTTAAAAATAAATATGATTTTCAAATGACATCTGATGAAATGCTATATTTATGCCTTCATATTTCAAGATTATAAATGAGTTTTAATTTTATAGCTTGCATTAAAAATGTCATTAGGCTGGAGTAAATTTTCAAATGGACGGTTTTTTATGTCGCCAGTATAGCCCTCTGGGTCACAAATGCCATACCAAGGCTCAATGCAGAAAAATGGTGCATTTTTATCTGATGGAGTCCAAAGAGCCACAACTGGTGCATCAAAGCTTACTGTAATATATGGCTTTTTATCTTTTGTGCAAAGTGAAATTTCGCTACATTGTCCGTTTTCAAATAAAACGGTTTGCAAATCTATAAGCTCTTTTGTTATATTGATATACCCGTTTTCTGTGGTTATAGGAATATATTCTTTTAGTGTAAGACCATTTTCACTTATTTTAGTAGAAGCTAAATTATCATATTTATCAAACTTTAGATAACATTCCTCCTGTTTACATGAGTTACCTGGAGGGCAGACAAATGCAGGGTGACCACCGATTGAAAATGGTAAAATATCATCAGATGGATTTATAACACGCCATAAAACTTCCAGCGTATCACCTGTTAACTTATATCCGATTTCTAAACGAAACTCAAAAGGATAATTTTTTAGTGTGTTTTCATCGCTTTCAAGATAAAACCAAATTTCATTTTCTGTTTGGCTTAAAAGATTAAATTCCATATCTCTTGCAAAACCATGTGCTGACATAGAATAACATTTATCATCTATATGATACTGCATATTGTTTGTTTTGCCGATGAATGGAAATAAAATAGGGGAAACTCGTTCCCAATACTTAGGGTCAGCAGACCACATATATTCTATTTTGCCCTTTAGTGAGCGAAGTTCTGCCCCTTTGCTTTCGATATTTGCTGATAATAAATCGTTTTTTATGGTATATAATGCCATTTTATCTCTTCCTTTCAGGATTTATATAAATAATATAACTACAAAGTATGATAAATTACAATATAAATTTTTCTAAAACTGTTGACATAGACAATAAGCAGTGTTATATTTAGATTGTTCTAAAGTGAATAAAACTTTCTGAAATATTCGGATTGTTACTGGTAATGCAGGCAAGACCAAGTTTTCAAACAAAGTATACCTACTATTAGTATATATGTTTGGGCTTAGGTCTTTTTTTGTTGCAATTTTTAAAGGAGTTTGAGTTATTATGAAAATCATCAGAGCAAAAGATTATAACGATATGAGCAGAAAAGCTGCTAATATTATTTCTGCACAGGTTATCTTAAAGCCTAATAGTGTATTAGGTCTTGCAACTGGTTCTTCACCAATCGGTATTTATCAGCAGCTTATTAAGTGGTATGAAAAGGGTGACATTGATTTTTCTGAAGTTACCACTGTAAATCTTGATGAGTATTATGGACTTAGCCCTGAAGATGAACAGAGCTATCATAATTTTATGTACACTAATTTCTTTGACCATGTAAATATTCCTAGAGATAGAATTAATCTTCCAAACGGCATGGAAACAGATGAGGCAAAAGAATGTGCAAGATATGATGCACTGCTGAACAGCCTTGGCGGTGTTGATATGCAGCTTTTGGGTATCGGTAGAAATGGTCATATAGGTTTTAACGAGCCTAGCGACTGTTACAGCAAAGGCACTCACTGTGTAGAGCTTGCTGAGTCCACAATCGAAGCTAATAAGCGTTTCTTTGCAAGTGCTGATGATGTTCCACGTCGTGCTTACTCTATGGGTATACATACCATTATGGCAGCTAAAAAAGTTATTGTTGTTGCAAGCGGTGAAGATAAGGCTTGGGCAATTAAGGAGTCTTGTTTTGGCCCTGTAACTCCTCATGTTCCTGGCTCTATTTTACAGCTTCATAATGATGCTATTGTTATTGCTGATGAAGCTGCTCTTTCTCTAATTGATAATATCTAAAATTTAACACATATCTACTACCCATTCCATTTTACTTCTGGCTTGTATTTGCTTTTTATAGGTGAATACAAGCCATTTTTATTATGCAGCATTGACTTTTTGGTTATAATATAGCTATAATGTAACTAGGTATGCTGTGATTTGGAGGAATAGAAATGGATAAGAAAAAAATCGCTGGCGATAAGGCAGCTGAGTTTGTAAAAGACGGCATGATTGTAGGTTTAGGCACTGGTTCGACCGCTTATCATGTGGTAAATGCAGTTGGCGAAATGGTTAAAAATGGTCTTAAAATTAAGGCTGTACCTACATCTAAGGCAACTGAGGAACAGGCAAGAGCATTAGGTATTCCACTACTTACTATTGATGAAGTAGACTATATTGATATTGATATTGATGGTGTAGATGAAATTGACCCACAGTTTAACGCAATTAAAGGCGGCGGCGGTGCTTTATACCGTGAAAAAGTAGTTGCTGATATCTCTAAAGAGGTTATCTGGATTATGGACGAATCCAAACTTGTAGATGCCATTGGTACTTTTCCTCTTGCAGTAGAAATTGCTCAATATGGTTATAAGCAAACTATGCAGAAAATGACCGATTTTGGTCTAAAGCCTGTACTTAGAATTAGAGATGAAAAGCCATATATCACTGATAACGGTAACTTTATCGCAGACCTTCAACTGGGTGCTGGTTTTGATATTGCCGATGTAGCGAAAAAGCTTACTGGTATGGTTGGTGTTTTAGAGCATGGTCTATTTTTAAACACATGTAAAAAGATTGTTGTAGGCACAGATAACGGTGCTATTATTAAAGAAAATCCTGCAAAATAAAAAAGTAAAAATATATTGACAAATGTAGAAATGTGTGATATTCTACATAAAGCCGCATCAAGTGGGGTAAATGAAGTTTGCCCATGTGTAGCAACACCCGCAAGAGCGTGACTCTAAAAATGAAAGAGAGGTGCTACCGAAATGTATGCAATTCTAGTAACTGGTGGCAAGCAGTACAAAGTATCCGAAGGTGATGTAATTTACGTTGAGAAGCTCGGCGTAGAGGACGGCGAAACCGTAACTTTTGACAAGATTCTGGCAGTAGGCAATGGTGCTGAGCTGAAGGTTGGTGCTCCTTACGTTGAAGGTGCAACTGTTACCGCAACAGCTGACAAGACTGGCAAGCAGAAGAAGATTAACATCTTCAAGATGAAGCCAAAGAAGGGCTACCGTCGTCGTCAGGGTCATCGTCAGCCTTACACAAAGGTAACTATTGGTGCGATTAAGGCGTAATGACTCGTATTACGTTTTTCCTGTCGCAAGGTAAAATAAAGGCAGTCGATTTACTCGGTCATGCAGGTTATGCAGAAGAAGGCGAGGACATCGTCTGTGCGGCAATCACAAGTGCAGTGCAGATGACTCATGCGTTACTGTTTGATGTTCAAAAAATAAACGTTGATGCATTAATCGAAGATGATGGTGCTCATATCCGTTTAACTCTGCCTGCAAATCAGCTAAACAAAGGTCAAGATGGTATGAAAGCTCTTAAAATCTTTTATACTGAACTTGCAGCTGAGTATTCTGAATTCGTAAGCGTAATGGAGGTGCAAAACGATGCTGAAGATTAGTTTACAGTTTTTCGCTCACAAGAAGGGCGTAGGTTCTACAAAGAACGGTCGTGACTCTGAGTCCAAGCGTCTAGGAGTTAAGCGTGCAGACGGTCAGGTTGTTCCAGCAGGTAACATTCTTGTTCGTCAGCGTGGTACAAAGATTCACCCAGGTACTAACGTAGGTCGTGGTTCTGACGATACCTTATTTGCAAAGGTTGCTGGCGTTGTTCGTTTCGAGCGTGTTGGCAAGGACCGCAAGAAGGTTTCTGTTTACCCACAGTAATTTTGATTTCTAAATCCCAGACGGTTAAGTCTGGGATTTTGCTATTTAAAACGAAAAAGGAGGCGAAAATAAATGTTTATTGATGTTGCTAAAATTAAAATCGTATCTGGTAAAGGTGGCGATGGTAAAGTTGGTTTCCATCGTGAAAAATATGTCGCAGCAGGTGGCCCAGATGGTGGCGATGGCGGCAGAGGTGGCTCTGTTGTATTTAAAGTTGATGACAACCTTTCAACCCTTTTAGATTTCAGATATAAAAAGAAGTATGTTGCAGCAGCTGGCGAAAACGGTATGAGCAAACGAATGAAAGGCAAGGACGGTGCTGACCTTGTTATTCGTGTGCCTCGTGGCACTATCATTCGTGACCAGAAAACAGGTCAAGTAATCCATGATATGTCAGATAACGAGCCTTTTGTTGCAGCTAAAGGCGGTAATGGCGGTTGGGGTAACACTCATTTTGCTACACCTACTCGTCAAGCTCCACGTTTTGCAAAACCAGGACAAGCAGGCGTTGAACGTGATATTATTCTAGAGCTTAAACTACTTGCAGATGTTGGTTTAGTTGGTTTTCCTAATGTTGGTAAATCAACTTTGCTTTCTGTTGTTTCGGCTGCAAGACCTAAAATTGCTAACTATCACTTTACAACTCTTATCCCTAATCTTGGTGTTGTTCGCATTGGTGAAGAACAATCTTTTGTAATGGCTGATATCCCAGGTATTATTGAGGGTGCAAGTGAGGGTGCAGGTCTAGGACATGACTTCCTTCGTCATGTTGACCGTTGCCGCTTACTTCTGCATTTGGTTGATGTATCTGGCAGTGAAGGACGTGACCCAGTTCAGGACGTAGAAACTATAAATGCAGAGCTTGCAGGTTATAGTGATTTCCTTGCAGCACGTCCACAAATTCTGGTTGCAAATAAAACCGACCTGTTAAATGAGGATAATCAGGAGAATTTAGAACGTCTAAGAGCATATGCAAAAGAAAAAGGCTTTGATTTTGTAGAGCTTTCCGCCGCTACTCATGGCGGTGTGCAGCAGCTTATGCTTAAAACTTGGGACGAGCTTCAACAGCTTCCACCTGTATTTGTTTATGAGCCTGAATATGTTGAAGTGCAGCCAGATGTTACTGAGCGTGATATCACAATCGAAAAGGTTGAAGATTATTACGTTGTCGGCGGTGCTTGGATTGAGAAGATTATGGGTTCTGTAAACACTGATGATTATGAATCTCGTCAATATATGGATAGAATGCTCAAAAAAGCAGGAGTCTATGATAGACTTGAGCAAATGGGCGTTGAAGAAGGCGATTTTGTCGTTATTGGCGATATAGAGTTCGAGTATGTTCACTAATATATTTAAGGTTTTAGGACTTATATGCATTGCAGTTGTTGTTGCAATTTCACTTTATATGCATTGGCTTGTAAATAAAAAAGCAGGTCAAGCGGCTGAAAGTGTAGGAAATTTTGTTGTTCGTGGTTCAGTCGTGCGTATGGTGCTTGTGATTTTGGCAGCAGTTTTTCTTGTTGCAAGCGGTCTTGTGTAAAAATTTAAATCCCGTTTCTTAAATGAAACGGGATTTTTTTATAATATAAGAGGAGTTTTTCTAAAACTATTGCCAGAGATATGCATTTTATTATTTGGCATTGCAAGATAATATAAATCATCGGCAAGTATATCCTTATTAAGTGCATTTTTAACGTTTTCATCTAGTTTGTTTGCAGCAATAGGTTTTGTAATAATAGGAAGTGAACAGGTTTTTTTCATTATTTTCAGCACCTCACAACCTTTTTCATTTGCTGCAAGCACTTTGGCATAATTTGCAGTAACAGGCATATCGTAAGGCAAATCAAGCCACACTCTTAAAATAGCTCGTCTTATTCGTGCAAGCGGATAACGTCTTGTTTGTGCAAAGTCGCAAATAGAATGAAAATCTGTTTGTGTGCGAATAGCCTCAAAAAGTCTGTTTGAAAGCCCATCTGTTCCGCCACAGTATAAATTTAGCTCATCGGCGGAAAATCGTCTTAAATGTGATAGTAAAGCAGTGTTTAATCGTTCAATTTTTACAGGTGCGGTTTTGTTTTGCATTGCTTTTGAAAACTCGTTAAAAGACGCACTAGGCATAAACTGCTCACACTCTAAATATGAGCTTTGTGAGCTTATTTTTCTTAAAAAAGAGGCAGATGGCATATTATATTCTGTACTTTCGGTGTCATGTCCTGCACCTTTTCTTGTTATTGTTATTGGTTTTATATCGCTTTTTAGCTTGCTAAGTGCCAAGCAATAGGCAATACCAAGTGTGTTATTAGGACTTGAAAAAAGCTCTGAGATATCAGGATATATTTTTTCGGTAGCTTTTTGCATAGCTGATGCATATGAAAGACCTAATTTTAAATTTTGCTGTAATTCTTGTTTTATATTTTCATCACTTGACAGGGTAGATGCTTTTAAAATATCATTTATATCTCCATGCTCACTGCCGAATGAAATATGTGTTGTGCAGCCAAGCTTATCTAAAAGCTCTACACTTCCGAATGCAAAACCTTCGGCAGATGAAAGACAGGCTGCAAGCGGAAGCTCTAAAATAAGGTCAGCTCCGCTTTTAACTGCTGCCGCTGCACGGTCATATTTTTCATAAATTGCAAGGTCGCCACGCTGCACATAGTTTCCGCTCATAATACACACAATAGCGGTATTATCGCCTAAAAGCTCTTTAGTTTTACTTATATGATGGAAATGACCATTGTGAAATGGGTTATATTCAGCGACAATGCCGCAAATTTTCATAATATCCTCCAAAAAATGATGATTTATGTGTTGTGAAAATCTTTTGTCTGGTGTACAATATATATGTATATGATTTGTCCGCTAAAGGCTCGGACTAAAGTAATTATAATTGTACTATCTTTTGCACTTTTGTGCAATGCATGAAAACTTGCAAAAGTAAATTGTAAAAGGGAGTTTTGAACAAATGAAGGTTTTGGTTATCAACGCTGGTAGCTCTTCTCTTAAGTATCAGCTCATTGATATGGATACCACTGCTGTTATGGCTAAGGGTCTGTGTGAGCGTATTGGTATTGACGGCAAACTAACACATCAAGGCAATAAGTCTGACGAAAAGTATAAGGCTGATGTTGCAATGCCAACACATGCTGATGCTATCAAGGCTGTTATTGACATTCTGCTCGATAAGGAGTGGGGTGTAATTAATGATATGTCTGAAATCAATGCAGTAGGTCATCGTGTGGTTCATGGTGGCGAATACTTTGCTGATTCCGTACTTATCACAGAAAAGGTTATTAAGGCTATTGAGGATTGTGTGCCTCTAGCTCCTCTGCACAACCCACCAAACCTAGTTGGTATTCACGCTTGTGAAGAGGTTATGGGTAAGGACGTTCCTCAGGTTGCTGTATTTGATACCGCTTTCCACCAGTCTATGCCTCAGCGTAGTTATATGTATGCTATTCCATACGAGTATTATCAGAAGTATAAAATCCGTCGTTACGGTTTCCATGGTACTAGCCATAAGTATGTTTCTCAGCAGGCTGCTGAAATGCTCGGTCGTCCAATTGAGAGCTTAAAGCTTATCACTTGTCACCTTGGTAACGGTTCTTCTATCACCGCTATTGATGGTGGTAAATCAGTAGATACTTCCATGGGCTTTACACCTCTTGACGGTCTGCCAATGGGTACTCGTGCAGGTAATATCGACCCAGCTATTATTGAGTTCTTAGCTGAACATGAGAATATGAAGGCTAATGAAGTTATCAATATCTTAAATAAGAAGTCTGGTATGCTTGGTATTTCTGGCGTTTCTTCTGACTTTAGAGATTTAGACCAAGCTATTGAAGATGGCAATATTCGTGCAGCACTTGCTAAGGATATGTTTAATATCTCTGTTAAGAAGATTATCGGTTCTTATATCGCTGAGATGGGCGGTGTAGATGCTATTATCTTTACAGCTGGTGTTGGTGAGAACGACCGTTCTGTTCGTTGGGACGTTTGTGAGCATATGGAATACCTAGGTATTAAGATTGACCCAGAAAAGAACAAGTATCGTGGTCGTCAGATGGACATTTCTGTTGATTATGCTCGTGTTCGTGTTCTGGTTATCCCTACTAATGAGGAGCTTGTTATCGCACAAGATACTGAGCGTCTTGTTAAGGAAGCTAACAAGTAAAATATAATAAATTAAAAGCGAGATAACAACGTTATCTCGCTTTTTTTTAGCTGTGTTTGGTACTCGTAGTTGAATCAGATGGCAGTTTACTGTAAAAAGTACATGCCCAAATACCTGCAAGACCGACTAAACCAAAGATAATTCGGCTAATAACTGTACCTTGACCACCAAATAACCAACCTACAAGGTCAATACCTGCAATACTTAGTATGCCCCAGTTTAGTGCACCTATGATTACAAGTGTAAGTGCCAATTTATTCATAATGGTTTCAACTCCTTATATTCTTTGAGGTTATTTTGTGCAGAAAAATTTTTAATATACATTTATTTATGATATAATTTATTAAAGAATTGGAGGAGTTAAAAATGCTTATAGATTTGCACACACATTCTAAATATTCATTTGATGCACAAGATAAAATATTAGATTTAACACTATCTGCTATTGAAAAAGGTTTTTCATATATCGCTATAACCGACCATAAGGACTATTTTTGGAATAAAGAGCCGATAGCACTTGATATAGAAAGTGTCCAAAATGATATTGATAAAATCAGAAAAAAGTTTTCAGATAAAATAACAGTTTTAAAGGGCATTGAAATAGGCGAAATATATGCTGATAAAAACGCTTTAGAACTTACAAAAAACTATAATTTTGATATGGTTATAGGTTCACTTCACTCAATGCCAAATGATATAGATTTCTATGATATAGATTACACTAAGCTTGACAGTGACAAGCTTTTAAAAGAATATCTCATAGAAGTTAAAAAAATGTGTCAATATGGTGGCTTTGATGTACTAGCTCATATAGATTATCCACTTCGCAAAATGGAAAAAGCTAATATTAAACCATCTTTTGAAAACTATATGGAGTTTATAACACCAGTTTTGAAAACAATTATAGACAAAAATATTGCACTTGAAATAAATGCAGCAGGTCTTTTTAGTTTTTTAAACAATGTTGGCCCAGAAGATTTTGTGCTTAAAGAATATAAAAGATTAGGCGGAAGTATGATTTCTATTGGTTCTGATGCTCATTATGCAAAAGATATAGGCAGAGGA
>DXIE01000030.1 GCA_019113005.1 Candidatus Butyricicoccus avistercoris
TTATCACCAAACTGATGTAATGTTCGCCAGCCAACACGCTTTTCTGGATAACCGCCAGCATCAGAAATGAGGTTAACCGCCCAAGGACTTCTGCTGTCATCAATTTGAGTATCATCAGTTAAAAGGTCAACTCCTCTAAACTGCTGATAAACTTTGTAACCTTCAGATGGTTTAGTAAAAGAGGGAACAGAAAGAGCTTCAAGCATCTTCGTAAACCTCCATTTCTACTTCAATCGCAGGGGTTATGCTGTTTAACATCTGAGTAAACTTGTTATAAGCCAGAACAGACTCCGCTTTTTTGTCGTCATCAGCCTCTAAAAACTTGCTTTGCACAGCGTAAGGCATAGCCATTCGAGCTATTTCTTCACAAAAAGGGATTTCATAGCTTTCAAAATCAGAGCCTACTAAAAAAGGGGGAGCAAGGAGTTTTTCTTGCCCCCTGAGTGTTCGGAACTGATTTTCATAAGGCAAACAAACCGCCATTATTTGATTTAAGATAGTAGGAAAAGCGGATTTTAATTCTTCATCATCGTCAGGGGTTTCATAAACCAGATAACACCCCTGTTCATACAGTTCACGAGCAGTCATAACAAAACTCCTTTTTATTCAGAACCTACCTGAGTTTCAGCAATATCTGAGGTAAATTTACCGACTGTATCCATAGCAACAGCCTTTACGAGCTTATCAGTGCCATCAAAAGCAGAGGTATAAATTTGTCTGGTCATAGAGAATCTAGGGTCAGAACCGTCCAGTGTGTAATAAATAGCCTTAGCACCAGAAGACTCAATAGTAACAGCAGATATTGTTTCAGCATTAATAGTTGGCTTAGCCTGCTGAGCTGACTCAAGCACAAGGGAATAAACCGCATCAGCCTTAGAGCCAAGAACAAAAACATCATAGAGCTGTCTGCCCTCAATAACAGCACCATTGATACCAACAGGGTCGGTGTGAATTTTAGCTGCATTTATTTTGTAAGGGAAAGCAACCGCCTGTTCGTGAACAGCAGTAAAGAAATGACCATCACTGAACATATAATCTGGAATTTCTACAATGGTAAACCCAGCAACTGAACCAATAACACCAGTAGGCAGTTGTTTACCAGCTAAATTATCAAGACCACACCATTCTTTAGAAAGCATGATGTCAGGAGTCATAGATGCAGGTATATATATGTATCTACCCTCTCTAGGAACTCTGTGGTTATTAAACCATGTGCGAGCCTTAAAGATTTCAGTTATAATATTTTCGCTTGTAGGCTTAGTGTCTGCTGCTACAATATGACCAAAGTTAAGGATTTTATTTAGAGCATACTGGTCAGCGGTAGGCACAACCTGTTCACGAATTTGCTGACGTAGCCACTGACCAGCCTTGTTAGTGATAGACTGAGCAGACTCGTCGCCTTTATCAACAACGCCAGTAAATGATTTATCTTGACTCATGGTATATTCTAAAACGGTGTCTTGAACATCTTCGAGTTTACCGTAACGACTAGAGCCATTTCTCTGATAATCTACCAGAGCAGTAGTTTTTAGCATATAAACTCTAACCGTTTTAGCACCTGTAAAGTCAACTTTAGCCTTACAATGTGATTTAATATAACTATCCTGAGAGAAAGCGAATTCGATTTCTGGTGAATATCTCGTTGTTAAATTGATTGCCATAATTAAAATATCTCCTTTTAAAAAATAATTTACTTAGAAAGACCGCTAATAAAAGCGTCTGATAAAATAGGTGTAGATGATAAAGAGCCAATGCTAGAGAGTTTATTTTTATCATTTATCTGCATAGCACGAATAATTTCTTGTAATTGAGCAATTTTATTTAGCAGTTCAGCCTCTCTACCTGAAGAAAAAGCATCTACTGGGGAAACGCCCGATTTTATTAGCTGAGCGATTTGAGGTGTTATCTGTTCTTTTGTCAGGTTAGGGTTAGCCTTAATAGCCTCAAGCCAAGGTTTAATAAGGTCTTGGCAGCTAGCAGACTGCATAGGGTTTGTCATAGGATTGGTGTTTTGCATAGTATTCATTGTGTGTTCACTCCTTTATTTTTTTGGTTTTTTAGAGAGTCAATAATTTGTTGTTTATTAGGAATATAGCTGTTAGGAATAGACTCAAGGTATAAAACAGGGTCAGGAATCATACCCGCTTGCATAAGCTTGTCCATATTAGTCATAGAAACGATTTCTGACCAGTAAGTTGCAGCACCGACTTCCACGTTTATATCCATAGCACCAATGGAAAACTTGCCAAAGTCCAGTAAAACATCTGTTTTAGTTTCGGTCTGAGAGCCGTCTAACTTAGTTTGTTTTAAGTTTACGCTTATGTATCTAATGCCATAATAAGCACAAGCCATGTCAACAATAATGCGAATACAGTCCTCATTAAATTGCTCAAACATACGTTTTTGAAGTTCAAGCGGTGCATTACTAGCCTTTTGAGTTGCAAGTATCGCCGAAGTGTTATCTGGGTTAGAAATATTGCCTAAAGCGGTATCGGACGCACCCATACAGTCTTTCATCATGCTTTGATACATTTCAATGCTAGAGAAAACGCCACTAGGCAGCTGCATACCGCCGATAGGGTTAGCTATAACCTCACGAGGGTCGCCAGTAACCGCAATAGGTTTAGATGGGTCGCCGTTCCAGCCATTAGGCAGCCTTTGAATGTTGTAAACGAGCTTAGGCATAGCAATATTTTGAGTATAAGCACCTATATAAGTAGCCTGTTTGTTTATCGCTATCTGAGTTGGTATCATTTCTGTAATTGGGCTAATGCCATGCATACAGTTATTACGCTCTATCCAGCTTGCCCAAGCGAGCGGATAAAGAGTCATATCTGTTTTAGTTGGAGGATAGGTTATGATATCACCACAAACCTTCATAAAATATATATTTTCTGTTGTTTGAGGTATAGCAAACTCATCTGACTGTGTTTGACTTTCGACTTTCCAAAGTCTAGTTAGCTCGGTTACAAGTTCGTTTGAAATATTTTCATCTTCTCCGACAAATTCTGAGCCCATATCTGACTGAATTTCGTCCCAGTCAGGTATATTATTTTCCTTAGCCTCTTTTTTGACTTCGCTTAAAGGTCTACGCCTAGCGATAATTATATAAGGCTGACTTTGCACATCAGAGGAATGAGGATTACCAAAGAAAACGTTAGTATTCATAAGAGGTTCGGCTACAATATCACCCTTTACAAGTTGACCTGTGTTAATTTTGGGGTTAAAAGTGAAATACATACATAAATCACCATCAACAACGCCATTTCTAAGAACTTTTCTGTTTTTAGTTTTGATAGCTTGACGCTCAAATACACGCTCAACAACCGCATCAAGAGCTTGACATTCAATGCTGTTTTGGTCATTTGAAGAAAACGGGCGAATATCCCAAGAAATATCATCAGAAACAACCTGCGACTGAAAAAGCGAAGTAACACGTCTTAGGATATTAAAAGTAACAGGCTGAATTTTTTTAGTATTAAGACCCTCCCATTGCTTACCAAGATAAAACTTTTCATTTTTTCTTACCTGCTCAAAAATATTTAAGTTTTCCTTAAACTGTTTACCTTTAGTAAATTCGTCTTGCACTTTTTGTGCAGAAATATCAGATTTAATCACTGTTATAATCTCCAGTATAGTTTAAGATTTTAGATAAATCGCTATCGAAATCTATACTTTGTGTACTATTATTTAAGCTATGGTTTATTGTTTTTTGTTTTCCACATTGAAAGCCAATAGCGAAGAATATAGCACAACAAATAGATATTGCTAACATTTCAAAAGCCATTAAAATCATTAAATTCCTCCATTTCTTCCTCGAAGTTTTTTAAAGTATTTATTTTGGTATCAGCCAAAGGTTCAGCTGGCATAGGCAAGCCATCACAAAAATATCTAAGAGCATCAGGAGCATGTGTAAGCTCATGAGGAGTTATAGCTATATCGTTAGGGTTTTTATCATCATGACAAACTGCGGGCAAAGTGCGAATAAGGTTTCTACAAGTGTTAAAAATTTGCAGTTTAGGTCTAGAGCTACCGAAAACATCGCTTTGAGGTCTAAGATAACGTTTAACCTCATACCAACCCGCTTGTCTGCTGTTAGAAACCTTGTCGAGATATAGCCCAAGCTCAGCGAAACGGTCGCTGACCGATTTACCTGTTTCTTGACGTCTGTTCCAAAGGTCTTTAGGAGCAAAAATACTGGTTATTTTATCGTGTTCATCTGGTGTCATAGCGTTTTTTATAGCCTTTGCAGCATCATCAATAATGAGGTTAGGCTGATAAAGTTCACGATAAACGGTGACGTAACCAAGAGTATCAACGCTATACCAGTAACAAGCGAGCATATCAAGACCATAGTCAAGTGACATATAAAGCCTGTTATTTGGGTCAAGACTATAAGGCTTTATAACATGAATTTGAGCATTAAATTCATTGAAGTAAGCACCATCATTTAAATTCCAGTCACCATAAAGTAAAGCTTTTTGGTCTTGTTTGGATAAGTTTTTAAGTCTTTGCCTATACTGTGGGTCATTTTTCATAAGAAAAAAATTATCATCGACTTTTGAAGGTATAAAAATTCTAGAACCAGCCTCATATTTATAAACAGTCATTGGAGGCACAGGGTCGATAAATCGTTTTTTTACCCAATGATGACCTATACCACTGGGGTTAGTAGAGCTTTTAATTTGTTTTGGGTATCCATTAGTACCACGCACACGGCTTATAAGATATGTGTATATAGTTTCGGTAAAATGAGTTAATTCATCAAATCTTATGATGTCATACTCAGCCGATTGATATTTATAAATATCGTTTTCAGTGTCACAGTTCCCGAATTCTATTACTGAGCCATTATTAAACTTCCATATATGACCACTTGATTGATAACTAGCTATTTCTCTTGGATAAAGTTCTAAGCTTGTTCGGATAATAGATTTTTCAAGCTCTGGATAAGTTCTGCGAAGAATAAGCTGTTTACTTTGTGGGTACTTAACAGCGAATAATAGAGCATCAATAATCTGTGCATAACTTTTGCCACCACCAGCCGCACCACCAAATAACACCTCTTGCTCACAAGCATTAATAAAAAGGTTTTGTTTTTGAGTAATTTTAATTTCCATTTTCATCACATTCAGGGTTAATAAGGCTTACTTTGATTTCGAATAGGTTTTCACTACTCGGATTATTTTTTTTATCATTCCAGATTTCAGGTTTATGGTTTTTAAGCCAAATCATCTGAGCTGTTGTATCAGGTGGAGCATGTTTTCTTGTAATAACAGTTTTTTCCCCTGTTTTTTCGGTGTATTCGGTGCGTTCTTCCGAGTAGTTATAACCTAAAGCCCTTTTAAGAAGGGAATATTCAACCGCACTAGCAATATCACCACTTTTCATTTTTTGCTCTAATTTTTTCATGGCAGATATCATATACTTTTCAACGTTAAACTGCGTATTTTTATTTCTCTTTTGCGTAATATTATTTGATAAATTTTGACGCTTAGACTTTGTGCAAGCGTCATTGTTAAAGATTTCAGCAAAAGTGGTATGATTTTTGCACCATTTATTCAACGTGTTTGCAGTTATACCTATTTCCTTGGCAATATCTTTTTTGCATTTGCCCTGTTCATATAAGTTTTTAACTTTTTGTATATTCTCATCATTTAACCATGAATCGATTTTATTCAAATTATCACCTCCAGTCATAAAAGATTAGATTAAATCAAGAGCACCAACTCCTTTCTTTGCTATAGCGTATTTATTTTACGCTTTCACATCTGTTGGTATTATAATATTACATCTATATTTAAAAGTCAAGTGTTATTTTATTTTTTAGCGTAATATTTTTTCGACAAAAAACAGCTATAAATTTATATAGCTGCTTTAAGGTTTTAATAAGTTATGTATTTGTCTATATTTATCCGAATAAACGCTATTTTTACGCCAAATAAATGTTATTTCATGCTCCTCATTAAAATCATCTAGAATAATTTGTTTAAGTCTGCCCTGCTCTATTTCATTTTTGACTGCGGCATGATACATAAATGCTATTCCAGCACCTTCTAGTAATAAAGCTTTAAGTGCATGTAAATCACTTATTTGTATAATGCTTTTAAAATCATTTATTGATAGATTATGTCTGCTTAAACTTCTTATTATTATTTCTCTGTTACCAGAACCCTGCTCACGGATTATTATAGGAAAAGAAACAAGCTCTGCAAGTTTAGAAATATTATCGTCTATTTTCATCTCAGCAGAACAAACAGCTAAATATTTTTCAGTTTTGTATAATAGGGCGTCATAATTATTTTTATGAAAATAACCTTCAACTATTGCAAAATCTAATTCCCCTTTGTCAATAGCCATACAAAGTTTAGCTGTATTATCCACCTGCATATTAATCTCAACATCTGGGAATTGTTTTTTATAGTTAGCAAGTGGCTTAGGTATAAGATAAGTTCCAACCGTAGGTGTTACGCCAAAAGAAAGTGTTTGTTTTTGGTTTTTAATATTTTTAGCTAGTGATTGCAAATCATGCTGAATAGTTGTAAAAGCGGTTTGCATTTTAATTCCTGCATCTGTTAGCGTTAATTTTTTACCTCTATATGAGAACAATTTAACACCATATTGTTCTTCTAACCAATGAATATGTTGAGATACAGCGGGCTGAGTAAGTCCTAATAAATCGGCAGCTTTAGTATAATTCATAGTTTTACAAACTGCTAAAAAAGTTTGAACCCTGAAATCAAACATAATATATTCACCTCTTATAATAATATATAGTTTAATTATAATATATTTTTATGTTAATATAAATATAAATAATTTTTCATTATCAATAAAATATGCTATTGTATACACATCAAGAAAAAATACTGCAAAGGGGTTAAACTCATGAAAGAAAAAAAACATGTGTTATGGCAGCTATTCAAAGCGACATTTATGCTAAGTGCATTTACATTTGGCGGAGGCTTTGTAATAGTATCACTTATGAAAAAGAAATTTGTTGAGGAGCTAAAGTGGTTAGATGAAGATGAGATGTTAGATATAACAGCAATAGCTCAATCCTCCCCTGGACCTATACCTATTAATGCATCTGTAATTTTAGGTTATAGAATGTGCGGAATAGTTGGTTCACTTGTAGCGATATTAGGCACAGCCTTGCCACCGATGATAATTATATCATTAATTTCATATTTTTACGCACAGTTTAGAAGTAATCAGATTATTGCAACCGCACTTATGGTGATGAGAGCTGGCGTAGCGGCAGTAATCTTTGATGTAGTAATAAATCTTGCAAAGAATGTTGTTGCTACAAAAAGAGCATTGTATATTAGTTTGATGATTGCAGCATTTATAGCAAAGGTTATGTTTGGCGTAAATGCGATGATTCTTATTCTTGCATGTCTTGCAGTAGGCATTGCTGACTTAATTATAACATTAAATAGAAATAAGTCAGAGAAAAAAGAGGTCTTAAAAGAGGGAGCAAATATATGAGTATATTAGCACAGTTATTTTTATCGTTTATAAAAGTTGGATTATTCAGTGTAGGTGGTGGATATGCAGCCATACCGCTTATACAGAATCAGATAGTAGATATTCATGGTTTAATGTCTCTTAGTGAATTTACCGATTTAATAACCATAGCAGAAATGACTCCTGGACCTATTTCGATAAATTCAGCAACCTTTGTAGGCACAAGACTTAGCGGTATAGGCGGAGCTATTTTATGTACGCTCGGCTGTATAATACCATCATTTATAATATGTCTAACCCTCGCACATTTTTATTATAAATACCGCAATTTTAGCGGGGTACAAACGGTGCTTTCAGCACTTAGACCAGCAGTAGTTGCACTTATAGGTTCAGCAGGTTTATCAATATTACTGCTTGGATTGTTTGGCAGTGAAACAGCAATTTCACTTTCTAGCATAAGACCGATAGAAACTATATTATTTGTTGGTTGTTTATATCTGCTGAGAAAATATAAAATAAGTGCTATTAAAATAATATTCGGTTCTGGCATAGTCGGCACTATTGCGTATTTTACAATGAATTTACTAATAGTTTAATAAAACTGCATATTTAATGATATAATGAGTAAGTAAGCTAATTTTTTAGCTTACTTTTTTGTTTACATTTTTTCACAAATGTATGATACAATATAAATAAAAAAAGCAACAAAGGAGAATGTAATTTGTCTACATATCAGCATAAGGTACAGTATTATGAAACTGACAGAATGGGAATAACACATCATTCGAATTATATCCGATGGATGGAAGAAGCAAGAACAGATTTTCTAGATAAGATAGGGTTTAATTATGCCGAGATGGAGGCTAAAGGTTTATCATCTCCAGTTATAGGAGTCAAATGCGATTATAAAGCCAGCACAACATTTGATGACATCGTTGAAATAAAAGCATATGTGTTATCATGTACATCAGCTAAATTTGTTGTTGGATATGATATGAAGAAAGATGACAAAGTTGTATTTAAAGGTGAAAGCACCCATTGTTTTTTAGACAATAGTGGTAAGATTATAAGATTACAAAAAGAGCTGCCACATTTTTATGATGTTCTTTGTAAGAATCAGCAAGAGAATGCGGTATAAAAAAATAGCTGTAACAAATTGTTACAGCTATTTACATTATTTTTTGAAAAAAATAAGCACCTTGCACGATGTACAAGATGCATATTTTTGGCGGAGAAAGAGGGATTTGAACCCTCGCGACACTTTCGCGCCCTACTCCCTTAGCAGGGGTTAAAAATAAAGCTTTTGACAACTTTTCACAAGTAAAGTGGGAACATAAGTGGAATGAAAAAAATTTTTTAATAATGTACTATAACTTTTTTATTTTAAGAAACAAAAAAGGTTGCATAAATTGCAACCTTTTAATTAGAACTCTTTAAAAACGAGCTTATTTAGTCTACTACACTGTCACCAAAATGTCAAGCATAAAATATTGACATTTTAAACTTTACTTGATATTATAGTATTAGAAATAATATAGTTAATAATATGGTGTTTGTCCTGCATATCTCGAAGCCTTTCGTTCCTACGTTTGGTAGTAATTAGGGATTGCGGGACTTTTATTTTGATATAAACCTCCAATGTTCATATGGTGACTCCAAATGTGACATGTTTTTTCCATAATTAGGTGTAGACTTTGAAATTTCAAAATTCTTATGTATATCTTTTATATGATTTAAAATATGCATAGACAATTCGTCTTTTGCAATTGTTCTTTTTCCTCTAGTTTGTTGTCCTGGTTGAATTACTAGATGCATATCATTTAACCTGAAATACATTGCACCTAAAACAATATCTACACATTGCAATAAAACATGTTGATGAGAAATTATCTCTGTTATATCAGATTTACGAATTCTCAGTCCAGACTCTCTAAACTCTGTTCTTTTAGGTAAGTCAACTATAAAACTTTTAAATTCGTCAACTTTTATTTTTTTGTCTGGAAGTTTATCCAAATAAAATCTTACATAAGTATCTTCATTATTAGGTATATATCTTAAACCAAACGCATGTTTCAAGAATTGATAATATAATTTAAAGTATCTATAATCTGCATCTTGTGGAGCTGATGGGCAATCTTCTTTTTTTCTAAACATTACCCTCATCTTAATCTTACCTAATTTAATATATTCAAAAAATAAATCTATGATGCTCTTATACTTATCAAGATAGTTATCTGTAACCTTGACCCATTTCATTTCTGATGTTAGATTAAGTTCTTGTCTTTTATTATTTATTGCGTTGTTAATATCATTTATATCTTTACTTGATACCATACAACCACCAAAAAAATCACAAAACTTATCGCCTTTTTGAACTGACTCATCACAAAAAATAATGTATTCCAATAAATATCACCTCTCTAATCAACTTATTTGTGATGACAGTATAATACAGAGTTCTACTATAAGATTATAACATACTAGTTAACAACTTTCTACCAATTTTAAAAAGTTATCCACAGTTATCCACAGTTTCCACAAACGTTATATAAAATATTATTTTAGAGGGTTGTTATATAGCAACCCTCTTTTTTCAATGTGTCAAGCCTTGACACATAAAGCCTTAATAATTTTATCAGCAAGAGCGAAAGCCTCGCCTCTGGTGATATTATCATCAAATCTCATTTCGCTTATTTCAATGCCTTTGTTTTTCAGGCTTTCATAATGCTTGTACGCCCAATGCTTTGTTTCATCTTGTACAGGTGTCTGTGTATCTGTCATAATTTCCACTCCTAAAGTTTTTAGTATGCCATGAGCATAAGCCTTACCAAACTTAATTTGCTCTGCTTGCTCGTCAAAATCCTTTAAATCGTTTTTATTATCAATAAAACCAATCTCACAAATTACCGCTGGACAGCTTGTCTGTCTAATAAACCCATAATAATCTTTGCCAGAACTATTTTCTCTGGTCTTAACCCCTCGGCTGTTTTGCCCTGACTTTATAACTTCCGCCTCAATGTTTTCAGCTAGAGTCTTACCAGTACCGCCATAGATTGTGTGATAAACTTCAAAGCCATCACCGCCACC
>DXIE01000031.1 GCA_019113005.1 Candidatus Butyricicoccus avistercoris
TTGGGCCAAGGAAAATAAATCAACCTATTGGGCGTTTTGGGTCTCTAAGACCGACTCTACCACGGCGAATAGCCTTAGAAACAGCGGTTACAGCCTCATCTTGACCTACAACACGCTCATGTAATGTATCTTCAAGATGCAGTAAACGTTCGCCTTCATCTTCGCTAATTCTTGCAGCTGGGATACCTGTCCAGCTTGCAATTACCTCCGCAATATCTTGCTCGGTAACTTCTCCGCCTTCCTTAGTGTTTTTGCTTTCCCAAGTCTTACGCTCGCTTTCAATTTCTGCCTTTTTAGCATTTTCCTCATCACGAAGTTTTGCAGCCTGCTCATAATCTTGAGCTTTTACAGCCTCCTCCTTGTGTGCAGAAATGCTTTTCAGCTCATCTTCAAGGGTTTTAAGGTTGTTTGGAGGTGTCATATTCTTCATACGAACACGAGAACAAGCCTCATCTACAAGGTCAATAGCCTTGTCTGGCAGCTGTCTGCCTGAAATATAACGAACACTAAGCTTTACAGCAGAAGTAATAGCATCATCAGAAATTCTAATTCTATGATGTGCTTCATATCTATCACGCAAGCCCTTTAAGATTTCTATTGCATCTTCCTGACTTGGCTCACCTATTGTTACAGGCTGGAATCTTCTTTCAAGAGCAGAATCTTTTTCGATATGCTTTCTATATTCATCAAGTGTGGTTGCACCGATAACTTGAATTTCACCTCTAGCAAGAGCAGGTTTTAGAATATTTGCAGCATCTACCGCACCTTCAGCAGCACCAGCACCCACAATAATATGGAGTTCATCAATAAATAAAATCACATCTTTTGCGTTTTGCAGTTCTTCGAGTACGCTCTTAATACGCTCCTCAAATTCGCCACGGTATTTAGTACCCGCAATCATACCTGTTAAATCAAGTGCAATAATACGCTTTTTAGCCAAAGTTTCAGGCACATCACCAGATACAATTTTTTGAGCTAAACCTTCTGCAACAGCGGTTTTACCAACTCCTGGGTCACCGATTAAAGCAGGATTGTTTTTGGTTCTGCGTGAAAGAATTTGAATTACTCTGTCTATTTCTTCTTTTCTGCCAATTACAGGGTCAAGCTTGCCTTCTTTTGCAGCTTTTGTTAAGTCCTTACCGTATTTTTCAAGCGTTTTAGTAGAGCTTTTCTTGCCCTTTTCGCTAGATTTTGAAACTGTCATATCACTATCACTTGATGCACCAATAGCCTCAATAATTGAATTGTATAGCTTTTCAATATATACATCAAGAGAGCTTAGCACCTGTAAAGCAACATTTTCGCCTTCTCTAATAAGACCCATTAGAAGATGCTCAGTGCCAACATAACCTGCACCTAATTGGCTTGCAGTCATAACAGCAAGCTCAATAATTTTCTTTGTGCGAGGAGTTAAACCTTGAGGTGCATTTTGGTCTGGTGTACCCTTACCTGTCAGTTTTTCAATTTCCTCGATAATCTTATCTGCTGTTACTCCAAACTGCTCAAGAGTTCTACCTGCTATACCCTCTTG
The DNA here is from genome assembly GCA_019113005.1 of Candidatus Butyricicoccus avistercoris. Classification (GTDB taxonomy): domain Bacteria; phylum Bacillota; class Clostridia; order Oscillospirales; family Butyricicoccaceae; genus Butyricicoccus_B; species Butyricicoccus_B avistercoris. The sequence continues at coordinate 1,532 of DXIE01000031.1, forward strand.
CTCTTTTGCAAGACCTGCAAGCAAATGCTCAGAGCCTACATAACTGTGACCGAGTTCGCCTGCGGTTTGCTGTGCAAGGTTTAATGCTTTTTCTGCACGTTGTGTAAATCTATTTCTAAAAAACATAGTGTTTTCACTCCTTTAAATCAAATAATAATTTCAAGTGATTTTGTTAAATCTCTGAGAATATCAGCACGTTTTTTGTCACGCTCGTTAGCCGTTCCTCCTAGAACTGCTGGCTGTATTCTCTGCTCAGTTTTCCAAATTTCTTCTGGTTTTACACCGTCTAAATACTTCATAGAGATACCAATTAAAATCTGACTTAAACAGTCAATAGCCTCATTTGTCTGAATTTGACGTGCTGTTTTAAGTATACCAACCGCACGACAAACTCTGTCTGTAAGTTCTATTTCATGCCCGCTTGACAATCTATGTCTTAGATTTTTTTCTTTTTCTATGACTTCAGTGCAAAGTTTTATAAGTTTATCTATAATATTATCCTCTGAAACACCAAGTGTTATCTGGTTAGAAAGCTGATAAAAGTCACCTACTGCACGAGAGCCTTCACCATAAGCACCACGAACAGTGAAGCCTTGTCTGCCCGCTAGGTTTACAAGTTCGGAAATACCTCCCGCACGCTCAAGCATAGGTAAATGAAGCATAACCGATGCTCTGAGACCAGTGCCAATGTTACTTGGGCAAGCGGTTAGATAACCTAAATTTGTATCATAATCCATAGGCATTTGCGACTCTATAAGAGATGCAAGTCTGCTTGCCTCCTTCATACACTCCTTAGGACAAAGACCACTTCCCATTACCTGCAAACGCATATGGTCTTCTTCACCAATCATAATACTTACTCCGCCGTTTTCGGTTGCGATTAAATAACCGCCATTTTGTGCAAGTTCGGGGGAAATCTGATGGGTTTCTACCTTTGATAAGGCATCATTTGAGCCAGCTTTTATTTCAGAAAAAGTAAACTGTTTGGATATTGCAGGAGCTGTATTTATAGCATTCCATATTTTATCTGCAATTTCTTTTTGTTTTTCAGCGGTTAAATTTCTATAAGTATAACCTTTAAAATTTCTTGCAAGACGCACTCTAGTGCTAACTGCTAAATCTGCAAAACCGCCATGAAACTCAAACTCAGCCATTTTGTTTTCCCTCCTGTCTGCGAATTTCATCTCTTAATTTGGCTGCTTCCTCATAATTTTCGCTTTTAACAGCCTCAGTAAGTCGAGTTTTTAAATCATCTATCGGATTTGTGTTTTGCTCAACTTGTTTTGGTGCAGTACCTACATGAGCCGCCGCACCATGTAATTTCTTTATATATGGAAGCAATATATCACTAAAACTGTTATAACAATCACCACAACCAGCTCTGCCAGTTCTGCGAAGTTCGCTTTCGGTCATTCCGCAAGTGCTGCAACGTCCACCGATTGCCTGTTTAGGTGATGCAAAAAGTGAATTGCCCCATGTGCTGAATGGATTTTTAAAGAAATCATCATTCCAAAATGATGAATTAAATAACGAACCGAATGCAGGTGTTTGACCAGTCAGCTCTGCTGCACACTCTGGACATAATGCAAGCTCTTTTACCTGACCGTTGGTATTTTCTTTATAAAATGTAGTTGCCTGATTTTTACCACAATGAACGCATAACATAAGACATCTTCCTTTCATAGATATATAACAAATTGTAATTATATTACTTAAAGTATAAAGCTATGTGGCAATCGCTAAAATTGCACATCTAAAAATGCTCGCTCTAATGCTATCTCTATAATCTTCTGGAACTTCTGCAAGTGAGCCATCAGAACAAGCGGAAAACAAAAGTTTGCCCTCTCTTACACTTAAAAGCCCAACTGAAACAAGGGTTTTTGTAAGTCTGGCAGCATCATTTTGAGTGAGTCTGCCACCTACACCCCTTGCAGCCTCGACAAGTGTACGCTGTTTATCGTCCATCATACGGACAATCCTTATATAACCGCCACCACCTCGACGGCTTTCAACTATATAACCGTTCTCTGGAGTGAAACGAGTTTCTATAACATAGTTTACCTGACTTGGCACACATGAAAACTTATCAGCGACCTGCCTACGTTTTAGCTCTGCGACACCGCCGCCACTTTGTAACATCTCACCTATAAAGTCGGCTATCATATCGCTCATTTTCATCTTTACCATCTCCAATCTATTTTAAACACAGTCATAATTTTGATGTTTTCTGACTTTGACTTTCTTTGACCTTTTATATTTTTATTATACACCCACAAGAAATATTTGCAAGTGTTGTTTTTGACCTTTTCTGACCTTTATTGTTTTGTTATTTGAGATTATCTCTTATTTTCTCTTGAATACTCATTATTTTACCGTTTTTTAAAGTTTTTTATATTTCTGACTTTTGATTATTTATCATCGAAATTTTACATATATTATGTTATAAAGAGACAATTTGTCAGTTATCATGTGCTAACATAAAGTTGCAAATGGCTAACATGCACAAAATCTCTTGTAATTTTTTAAACTTGTGTTACAATGAGAGTGTAATTTTTAGAGGAGGTGCTTTTTATGGCATACGTAATTTCTGACGCTTGCATTAGCTGTGGTGCTTGTGCTGGTGAGTGTCCAGTAGGTGCTATCTCCGAGGGTGACGGCAAGTACGAAATCAACGCTGACGCTTGTGTTGATTGCGGTTCTTGTGCAGGTGGTTGCCCAGTAGGTGCTATCTCTCAGGGCTAATCCTTAAAGGACTAAAAAAGATTTTAAGATAAAGGCTCGACTTTCGCACAGGTCGAGCTTTTTTCTATATGTTTTGTGCTTTGAAAAAGTTTTTTAAAAAATATGAAAAAAGTTGTTGACATTTGGCTCATCAGCTGTTAATATATATGAGTGTCAGAAAACACACGACATTATGCGGGTGTAGTTCAATGGTAGAATGTCAGCCTTCCAAGCTGAACACGTGGGTTCGATTCCCATCACCCGCTCCATCGACAACACCTAGTTTGCCTAGGTCGGGATAACCTATGCGCCAGTAGCTCAGCTGGATAGAGCAACTGCCTTCTAAGCAGTAGGCCGGGGGTTCGAGTCCCTCCTGGCGCGCCACGTTGTTTTCTTTTTTATATGGTGGGTATAGCTCAGTTGGTTAGAGCGTCAGATTGTGGCTCTGAAGGCCGTGGGTTCGAATCCCATTACTCACCCCACTTATAACGCACTGCCAAGCAGTGCGTTATATCTAACATGTAATGTTGGGGCGTAGCCAAGTGGTAAGGCAGAGGACTTTGACTCCTCCATCCGCTGGTTCGAGTCCAGCCGTCCCAGCCACTTATTTCTGGTTTCCTCATATTTTTAAAAAAAATGTTTGACATTGTCGTTTTATTGTGATATAATAATCAAGGTTTTTCGGCAATTCAAGAGGTTGCCTTTTGGTCCATTAGCTCAGCAGGCAGAGCATCTGCCTTTTAAGCAGAGGGTCCGGAGTTCGAGCCTCCGATGGGCCACCATCTTGGAAGTTTAGCTCAGCTGGGAGAGCATCTGCCTTACAAGCAGAGGGTCAGCGGTTCGAGCCCGTTAACTTCCACCAAGAAGACATCTACTTCGGTAGGTGTCTTTTTTTATATTTACCGACAAAAAAACAGGGCAAATTGCCCTGTTTTATCTTTTTTCTATTGGAGTATACTGAGTTTTTTTGCTAATGGACTTATATGCAGGACGAATAATTTTACCGCCTGTCATAACCTCCTCTATTCTATGACCAAGCCAGCCTGAAATTCTAGCTGTGGCAAAAAGCGGAGTAAACATTTCTCTAGGTATACCAAGCATTTCATATACAAAACCTGAATACATATCAACATTTGCACACATAACTTTCACATCACTGCCCTTAACCTCAGCAAAAGCTTTAGGGGTGAGCTTTTCAACGAGCTCTATAAGTTCCATTTCCTTTTTATAGCCTTTTTTCTCAGCAAGAGGACGAGCCGCAGCCTTTAACGCCACTGCACGAGGGTCACTTAATGTATAAATTGCATGACCCATACCATAAATAAGACCGCTATTGTCGTTAGCTTCTTTGTTTAAAATTTTAATCAAATAATTATAAACTTCATCTTCATCTGCCCAATCTTTGATATGACGTTTAATATCATCAAACATTTGACAAACTTTGAGATTTGCACCGCCATGCTTAGGACCTTTAAGAGCACCAACAGCGGCAGCTATTGCAGAATAAGTATCTGTACCAGAGGAAGATGTAACACGAGTAGAAAACGCTGAGTTGTTACCGCCACCATGTTCTGCATGAATAATAAGACATCTATCAAGCAATTTAGCCTCTGCATCAGTAAATTTTCCATCTGGTCTAATAAGATGTAAAATTGTTTCAGCAGTAGAAGAATGAGCATCTGGAATATGTAAATACATAGATGTTCCGTCAAAATATCTGCGTTTAGCCTGATAAGAATGAGAAATAATAACAGGAAAACGTGCGATAAGTCCCATAGCCTGACGCATTATATTTTGGAGAGAAGTGTCATCTGGGTTATTATCATAAGAATAAAGAGCCAGAGTAGCACTTGCAAGCTTATTCATAAGGTCTTTACTTGGAGCACGCATAATTATATCCTCAGTAAAGTTTTCAGGTAAAGCTCTAGCCTCGCCCATGGCATATTTAAATGCTTTAAGCTCATCTTTATTTGGAAGTTTACCAGATAACAATAAATAAGAAACTTCACCATAACCGAAACGGTCTTCAGCTTCAAAACCGTTTATAAGGTCATAAAGGTCGATACCTCTATAAGTGAGTCTACCCTCTATTGGCTCACGTTCACCTTCATTTATGATATAACCATGAACATTACTAAGTCTAGTGATACCTGCAACTACACCTGTACCGTCAGCATTACGCAAACCTTTTTTAACACCATATCGTGAAAATAGTTCCGAGCGAATATGGTTATAAGGTGCAAGGTTTTCGCATAAATTAGAAATGACCGAACAATCAACATCTTTTAACATACGGTTCATTGACACTCACACTCCCCTTTTTATTAGTTTATAATGAAATTATTTTACCGTATTCATGTAATAAAGTCAATGTAACAACATATACAAAATAAAGACAACACTAAAATAACGGAGGGTTAAAATGCGTAAAATCATATCACTTGGCATAGTTTTGACTATTTTAATATACTTATTGCCTATTTCAATACAATATATAAATAATAGCTCTGATAATAACTTTATGCAAGATATGCTGTCTGTTCATGCAAATGCACAAATTGAAGATGAGCAAACCATAACCGTTTCAGTAGATGGTAAACCCGAAGAAATGGGGCTTGAAGATTATATAGCTGGCGTAGTTGCCTCTGAAATTTCGCCTGATTTCCCTATTGAAGCAATAAAAGCCCAAGCCGTAGCTGCAAGAACTTATGCAGTATATAAAATTAGTGCGGGCAGGTCAGACACTCACCCAGATGCAGATGTGTGCGACGATTTTCATCATTGTGCAGCATATAAGCCACTCACTGAAAAAGTTGCAAGTTGGGGGGATAATGCAGAAAATTACGAAAATATAATTATGCAAGCGGTCAATGATACTAAAGATTTGATTATTACATATGAAAATGAACCGATTATAGCAGTATTTAGTGCGGCATCTGGAGAAATGACCGAAAGTGCAAAAGATGTTTGGGGCAGTGATATACCATATCTCATAAATGTTGAAAGTAAAGGCGGAGATGCATGTTCTAAATATAAAGAAACTGTAACTTTTTCACTTGATGAATTTAGAGATATAATTAAAAAAGCTATTCCATCAGCAGATTTAACTGGAAAACCTGAAACATGGTTTGCAGCGAGTGAACGCTCAGCAGCTGGCGGTATAAAAACAGTAAAACTTGGTTCAGTTCAAGTTACTGGCACAGATTTAAGAGAAACTCTTGGTTTAAATTCAACTAATTTCACAGTCACTACATCTGAAGATAGTATTTCATTTAATACTATTGGTTATGGTCATGGCGTAGGACTTAGCCAATATGGAGCAAAATATTTGGCAGAACAAGGAAAAACTTATGATGAAATTTTAACTCATTATTATCAAGGCACACAAATTAAATCACTCACTGAAATAAGCGAATAATTTTGTATAAGGGTGAAGTTCGCCGTCCATAATAAAATTGGAGGTGGACAAATATGCAAAAAAACACAAGACGTCAAACAGCAGCACAAAACAGAGGATTTTACATAATCCTGACTGTTTGTGCTATCGCAATCGCAATTTCAGGTTATGTATTATTCTTTGCACCAATTTCTAATGAAGCATCAATGGATTCTGTTGAATATGTTCCAGACTTACCACAAACCACATGGGAACCTAAGGAAGATGTTTTACAAGACCCGATTGATAACTTACTAGATGATGATGAAAGCTTACAAACTTCATTAGAAGATAACTCATTAGATGACACTTTAGACACATCTCTAGAAACATCTAGCGAAGTAACTGAACCTACTATCAATGAAACAGATGAAACAACCACATCTACCGTATCAGAAGAACCAGAGGAAACTGAGCAAACTGCATCTACTACCCCTGTATGGGTTAGACCAACTGACGGCGAAGTAAGTCAAGCTTTTTCAGGTACTAAGCTAATTTATCAAGAAACATTTGGTGATTGGCGTGTGCATGCAGGCACAGACTATGCAGGCAATGCAGGTGACCATGTTTATGCAGTGCAAAACGGTGAAGTAACCGATGTAAGCAATGATTCTTTGTGGGGTTGCTCTGTTACAATAAAGCTCTCTGACAATAGAACAGCTATTTATCGTGGACTAAATGAAGATGCAAAGGTTAAAACAGGCAGCAAAGTGAGTGCAGGCGATGTTATCGGCACTATTGCAGAACTTGTACCAGCAGAGGCAAGCCAAAGTGCACATTTACACTTTGAGCTTTTAGATGCTGACGGCGTCCCTGTTGACCCAGAGGCCTAAAAACACAAAAAGCGTATCACTTTTATTGTGATACGCTTTATTATTTTTATTCTGCAAGCTTATAAATCTCTCTGATTTCCTCTTTACCAAGGTCAATATAACTCTTAATCTTAGCTGTTCCGTTTTTGGTTGTGAGATTTATAATATCTTCATAATCTTCTGGTTTTAAGCCAAGCTCACTCATGGTGATAGGCATACCAATTTCCCTAAAGTATGCTCTCATAGCCTTGATACCGTCCTTAGCGGTTTTTTCTGGGTGGTCAAAGTTCATTTCTACTCCCCAAAGTCTATTAGCAAGCTGAGCAAACTTCATTGTGTCATATTTCATAACAAATTCAGCCCAAGCTGGGAATAATACAGACAGACCAGCACCATGAGAAATATTATCATGCAGTGCAGATACAGGGTGCTCAAGCTTATGAACTGGGAAGTAACGTGGCTTTCCACAACCTGTTAAATCATTATGGCTTAGTGAAGATGCCCACATCAAAGTAGCTCTAGCCTCATAATCTTCTGGATTTGCAATAGCAACTCTGCCAGCATCACGCACGGCAATTAAAAGACCCTCAGCTAATCTTTCGGTTAAATCGCAATCGCCTACACCGAGGAAATAACGCTCCATAGTGTGCATCATAATATCAACAATACCGCAGCCAGTTTGGAATTTAGACACAGTAAATGTGTTTTCTGGGTTCATAAATGCAACGAGCGGACGTACAGTTTCAGAAGTAATACCCTGTTTTACCCAAGGAGTGATAGTATCATTTGTTATAACGTCAGAGTTAGACATCTCACTGCCCGCTGCTGCAAGAGTTAGCACAACACCAACTGGGAAAACCTCATTTGGCTCTGGGCATGTGCCAGTAGAAGCATAGTGCCAAGGGTCATTACCAGTTACAAGACCAACACCAATAGCCTTTGATGAGTCTACAACACTGCCACCACCAACAGCTAAAATAAAGTCGATATTTTCCTTTTTACAAAGCTCAATACCCTTATGTATAAATGAGAGCTTAGGGTTAGGTTCAACGCCGCCAAGCTCTATATAACTTAAACCTGCACTTTCAAGTGAATTTACAACTTTATCAAATAGACCTGTTTTTTTAACAGAACCACCGCCATAATGAATAAGTACACGGGAAGCACCATATCCTTTGATAGTCTCACCTATTTGCTTTTCGATATCTTTACCGAAAATAACCTTTGTTGGTGTGCAGAAAGTAAAATTATTCATTATTTTTCCCTCCATAAGTTTGTATATTAATTAAGCTGTTTAAAAGCTCTGTTTTTAGGATTTCCATTGTCAAAAGAAACATCAAAATGATGAAGTAACATCCAACCAGCGTCAAGTTCTGATGAATACTGTACTGCCAGATTTGCCGCCTCTTTACCTGCAATATCAAATATCTCAGGCACTGATTCAGCTCTTAGTGTGTTAGGCTGCCAAGCATTAAACCATGGACTATGTTTAAGGTTTAAGCAGTCCCAATTTGGTTTTTCTGTTTTAAAATGACCTGTAAAAAGTCCCTTTCCAACTATACATTCAAGTTTTTTAAGACTTTGGCATATAGTTTGATTTTTGCTGTAAAGCACTTTTATAACTCTACGCATTTCTTCAAAACTCATTCTAATTTTTGCTGTTGGAATATTAACATCATATACTGATTTTAAAACATAATGAAGTATAACAGAAATAACTGCAATTTCTTCTTCACTTAATTTATATTGTTTATCAACATCAAAATCGGTAAGAGGTTTTTTAAATTTTGCCATATAAAGCTCATGGTCTATATCATTTTCAATTCTGCAATGAATAGAGCTGTCATTTACATTAGGCATTTTTTCTTTCCACTGAAGCTGACGGCAATAAACATAAGGGTGAATATTGCTATCAAGTGCATAATGGCATAAAAAGCCATAAAAATATGCCTGAGCTATTATTTGACGCTCATCACAAAGCCTATTTACAGCACGAGAAAAAGCATAAAATAGCTCATCTGTTTTCTGTGAGTGCATTAAATTAGCATATTTTTTAAATGGACTGCCCAAAGCTAGAGCATGATAAAAAAACGGGTCTGGCCCTTGCAGTCCCCAGTTAAATGCTGCTTTATATGTTGTAGCTGCATTTTGAGCAGCTTTAGGCATAAGCGGAAGTATTTCCTGACCAAATAAATAATGCGATATAAATTCTGCCATTTTGTAAGTCCTCCCTTCAAATGGACTAAACAATCTTTTATTATTATACATCTATTATAGCCATTTAAAAAGCGAAAAAATGTATTTTGTGTATAAAAAAAGCGGAACACATATGTATTCCGCAAAGCATTATTTAATATGAGCCTTTATTTTTTCAAAAGTCTCTACGCTTATAACATGCTCAATTCTACAAGCGTCAGCTTGTGCAGTTTCTTCACATACACCCAAACGAATAAGCCATTTTGTTAAAAGTTCGTGACGTTCTAATATACGGTCAGCGATTTCCTTACCTGACTCAGTGAGACTTAAAAGACCATTTTCGTCCATTATAACATATCCATTTTCCCTTAGAAGTCCCATAGCACGACTTACACTAGGCTTAGAAAATTCCAAAAATTGTGCAACATCTATTGAGCGGCAAGAGCCTTTTTCATTTGTAATCATTAATATAGCTTCTAGATAATTTTCTGCTGATTCCTGAATTTTCAAGAAAAAACACCCTCCCATTTGTCAGCCCTAAACTATAAAGCTATGGGCATTTCTATATATTACTTATTTTAACACAAACACAGGGTAAGCACAAGACAACCATAATAAAAGCGTGTTACCATAACAGCAACACGCCTTATTTATTACTTAATTTGTGGTTTAACAGCAATCACTTCAACTTCTACCTTAGCATTCTTTGGTAGAGCTGCTACTTGGAAGCAAGAACGAGCTGGAGGATTTTCTGGGAAATACTTTCCATAAACCTCATTAAATGCAGTAAAATCAGCAAGGTCAGCTAAGAAACAAGTTGTTTTAACAACACAATCCATACCAACGCCCGCATAAGCTAAAACAGCTTTTAAGTTTTGCATTACCTGTTCTGCTTGCTCCTCAATGGTTGTACCAACGATTTCGCCAGTAGTTGGGTCAAGTGGAATTTGACCAGATGTGTAAATAGTGCCATTTACCTCGATTGCCTGAGAATATGGACCAATAGCAGCTGGTGCTAAAGTTGTAGAAATTACATTCTTCATTTTTTGTTACTCCTTTTATATATAAATATTTATTAACCCTTTGTTTTCTTCATACGCATTTGGTTAGATAAAATCTTTTTACGAATACGCAGACTTTTTGGTGTAACTTCAAGCATTTCATCATCGCCTATAAACTCGAGTGCAGATTCAATGGACATCTGACGAGGTGGAATTAGGCGAAGTGCATCATCAGAACCAGAAGCACGAGTGTTTGTAAGCTGTTTCTTTTTACAAACGTTTACAGCGATATCCTCACCTGTTGGAGTGCTGCCTACAATCATGCCCTCATAAACCTGAGTACCTGCACCAATAAACAATGTGCCACGCTCTTGAGCATTAAACAAACCATAGGTTACGGCTTCACCTGTTTCAAATGCGATTAAAGCACCAATAGAACGCTTTTGAATTTCTCCCTTATATGGCTGATACTCATGGAATACAGTGTTCATAACACCCTCGCCCTTTGTATCAGTTAAAAATTCGCTACGATAGCCAAACAGACCACGAGCAGGAATTAAAAATTCAACTCTCATACGGTCATCACCCTTAGGGCTCATGGTTACAAGCTCACCCTTACGAGAACCCATTTTTTCCATAACAGAACCTAAAGACTCCTGTGGAACGTCAGCAATCATACGCTCAATAGGCTCGCATTTAACACCATCTATTTCCTTCATCATAGCCTTAGGTGCACCTACTTGGAACTCATAACCCTCACGACGTAGGTTTTCGGTTAAGATTGAAAGATGCATTTCACCACGACCAGCAACTCTAAAGGAATCAGTTGTGTCGGTTTCTGAAACTCTTAAAGAAACGTCACGCAGTAATTCCTTAAACAAACGGTCACGCAGATGACGAGAGGTTACAAATTTACCTTCTTTACCCGCAAATGGAGAATCATTTACAGAGAAGTACATTTCAACAGTAGGCTCAGAGATTTTAACAAATGGCAAAGGCTCATTTGTACCCGCAGCACATAGAGTTTCACCGATAGTGATATTTTCAATACCAGAGAAACAAACAATATCGCCTGCTTTCATTTCATCGACAGGTGTACGAACTAAGCCCTCGATTGCGTATAAAGAAACAATCTTAGAATTGTAAGGCTTAATGCTCTGATGGTAGTCACAAACGGTAACTTGTTGACCTACTTTTAATGTGCCACGCTCAATTCTGCCTATACCAATTCTTCCCACATATTCATTGTAGTCGATAGAGGAAACAAGCATTTGAGTTTCGCCCTCCATATCAACATCAGGGCCAGAGATATGAGAAAGAATATTTTCAAACAGTGGAACAAGGTCTTCACCTTGAACATCTGGTGACATAGATGCTGTGCCATCACGACCAGAGCAGTAAATAATAGGGCTGTCAAGCTGTTCATCAGTTGCATCTAGTGTTAAAAGCAGCTCTAATACCTCGTCACCAACTTCATAAAGTCTTGCATCTGGTCTATCAATTTTATTTACAACGATAATAATTTTATGACCAAACTCCAGAGCCTTTTGCAGTACAAAACGTGTTTGAGGCATAGGGCCTTCTGCTGCATCAACAAGCAAAATAACACCGTCAACCATCTTTAAGATACGCTCTACCTCACCAGAGAAATCAGCATGCCCTGGGGTATCGACAATGTTAATTTTTGTATCTTTGTAATGAAGTGATGTATTCTTAGCAAGGATAGTAATACCACGTTCACGCTCAATATCATTTGAGTCCATAACACGTTCTTCAACAACTTGGTTTTCTCTAAATGTACCTGCTTGTTTTAACATCTGGTCAACCAGAGTTGTTTTACCATGGTCAACGTGAGCAATTATAGCAATATTTCTTAAATCGTTTCTAATCATGTGTCCTCCTATTAACGACTAACAATTACGACTTTTATTCGTATTTTATTATATCTTGTGTTTAATATTATTTCCATATACTTATGTACAGAATTTTAGCAAAAGACCGCAAAAAAAAACTGTTAGATTTTTTTAAATTTTTTCAAAAAAATGCTTGACTTTTATTCTGTATTTAGATATAATAATCTTCGTCAGTTAGACAATAGAATATTTAGCCGAATTGTGTAAAGGTAGCACGACAGACTCTGACTCTGTTTGTGAGGGTTCGAATCCTTCTTCGGCTGCCATTAAGCCTGATACTCTGTGTATCAGGTTTTTTCATGCTATAACTTAAAAAGTAGCTGAGTTTTCTCAGCTACTTTTTTTATATATTCTGTTTTATCGCAAGCTCTGCACCGAGTTTTATGCCTTTTATTATACTTTCTATTTCATCTACTGAAAGCAGCTCACCATGAAATTTTAAACCACGTTTTTGACGCATAGCTTTGAAAAAATCCTCAAACATCTCATCAAGTTCTCTTGATTCCTGTTCTGTACCGTCCGACAAAAGCCAATCAAGTTTTACATCAAACAGCTTTGATATTTTTATAAGCAAATTATAAGGTGGTTCACGTCTACCCTGTTCATACATACCGACTGCACTTTGAGAAATTTCAAGTCTTTTAGCAAGCTCTCCCTGTGTCATTTCTGACCTGCGTCTAAGAGTGCGAATACGCTCACCTAATATAGTCATATTAACCTATGCTTTCCTTACGTTCTCTACCCTCACGAAGTAAAGTGCAAAGACGTTCTTCTTCACCATTTGAAATAGCATCACGATACTCTGTTAAATGTAATATAATCTCGTCAATTTCCTTGACCAGTGGCTCTTTATTCTTCAAAAATAGCTCAGTCCACATATGTTCATTTAATTTAGCAACTCTGGTTAAATCCTTATAACTTCCCGCTGAATAGCCATTATGGCGAAGTGCCTCAGGGCTTTTAATATAAGCACTTGAAACGACATGAGCAAGCTGAGAGGTAAAAGCAATCATAGCATCATGTTGCTCAGGAGAACAACGAACAACTTGACCAAAGCCTAATTTATTAAAAAAGCCGTCCATCTCATCTACTGCCCAAAGTGGGCTGGAGTCATTAGGAACTAAAATCATACTTGCACCCATAAAAAGGTCAGCATCAGCAAAAGCATATCCTGAAAACTCTTTACCAGCCATTGGGTGACCACCGATAAAATGCACACCAGCTTTTTTAGCAGGCTCAGTAAGTTTTTCATCTAAATATTTTTTTACACCTACTAAATCTACTATAATAGCACCTTTTTTCATCTTAGGCATTTTTTCTAAAAGAAAATCAACTGTTGCCTGTGGATAAAGGCTTATAATCATAATATCAGCTTCAGATATTATATTATCATCAGCAATGCCATCTAATGTGCCATCAGCTAAAGCTCTTTCAGCTACCGAGCGAGTACGATTATAACCATAAACTTCATTATCGGTATATTTATGAATAGCCATAGCCATAGAGCCACCCATAAGACCTAAACCAACAATTACTACCTTTTTTTTCATTGCCAACGCCCCTTATATTTCATAATAATACGCCATGGCAATAAAATAACCCATATGACCATAGCACCAACTACATTTAATATCAAATCATCTACATCACAGCTGCCCGTACCTGTAAAATACTGCACACCTTCAACGGTGGCGACCATAAGAAAAATAGTTAAAAAGAATACTAAAAAGTTATGCTCTACTTTAAAGAGAGCAGGCAAAAAGATTGCCATAGGTGCAAAAGCTGCAAGGTTTCCGATTAAATTTATAACAACAAGCTCTTTTGTTATATTTCCAAGCTCATAAGCGGTTAAATAATTTCGTATTGTGTAGAAAGGCTTTAAATTTATACCGCTAAGGGCGGCATGTCTGCCAAAGCCTAAATCAAAAAACAGCAAGTTTGCAAGTACCCAAAGATAATATAAAAACATTATCCATAGCCAAGTTTTTTTATTTACCGAGCCTTTAAATGGGTTTACTGCAACTGTAAGCAACGCTATAAAAATAGCGGCTAAAATAAGTTTTATTTCAGGGTCAACTATAAATTTACCACTATGTTCAAGGTATATATTAATACCAAGAAAAGCTACACAAAGAATACGAAAAAACCAAATAACAGGATTTTTCAAAAAATCAGCTCACAATCATAATTTAATTAAATCTTTTATAACCTCACCAGCTAAAATCATACCTGCAACTGGAGGTACAAAAGATATACTAGCTGGTACTGGTCTGCCTGCTGTACCTTTTTTATCTTCTAAGCAGTTTTGATAACGCTCTTTAGGTATTTTTTGAGGTTCTTCTTTTGAATATACAACTTTTAGCTTTTTAACACCTCGGTTTTTGAGTTCTTTTCTCATCACTCTGGCGAGCGGGCAAACCGAAGTTTTATAAATATCGCTTACTTCAAACTGAGTAGGGTCAAGTTTATTGCCCGTACCCATGCTTGAAATAATATTAACACCTTGTTTATAGCATTTTTCTATCATAAAAAGTTTAGCAGATACAGTGTCTATTGCATCTACTATATAATCAAACTTTGTAAAATCAAAATCACTTTGTTCTGTTAGAAAAAGCTGTAAAGCAGTTACATTACAATTTGGGTTTATATCCTTAATTCTATCCGCCATAGCCTGAGCTTTCGGTTTACCAGTAGTAGAGTTTAAAGCGATAATCTGACGGTTTCTATTAGTTATCGAAATAGTATCGCCATCTATTAGTGTGAGATTTTTTATTCCAGCTCTGGCAAGAGCCTCACAGCAAGCTGCACCAACTCCACCAACACCGAAAACTGCCACTTTAGCATTTATTAATTTGTCCATAGCCTCACTGCCTAAAAGCAGTTCAGTTCTTGAAAATTCTGTAAGCATTATTCCCTCCTATGATTACAAAATGCCGTTTTTAGTGTAACATATTGCAAATATATTGTAAAGCTAACTGTTTTTATATGTTTTAAAACCTTGTGTTTATATTGCTTTTATGATATTATTAACGTGTATTTATTGGAGGATTATGCATGAAAGTTTCCACAAAAGGACGATATGCACTCAGACTTATGATTGACCTTGCGGAACATGACCACGGGAGTTTCATTCCGCTAAAGGAAATTTCTGCTCGTCAAGGCATATCCATAAAATATCTTGAACAAATTGTAAATCAGCTTAGCCGTTCGGGGCTTTTACGCTCTGTTCGTGGTGCACAAGGCGGTTATCGTCTTTCTAAACCTGCACAGGCTTACACTGCTGGTGAAATTCTGCGTGTTACAGAAGGCGGACTTGCACCTATCGCATGTCTTGAAAAAAACGCAGCAATCTGCTCTAGAAAAGATACCTGTTCCACACTTCCATTCTGGAATGGTTTTGCTGATGCTATAAATAATTATGTTGATAATATAACTCTAGAGGATTTGGTAAATCAACATAAAGATGTCATTAAAGATAGTAATTTTATTGTAAAGGATTGAATATAATGCTTTCTGCTCAAAAAAAAGAATTTATTGAATTTATGATGAGTGCTGATGTACTGCGTTTTGGTAGCTTTGTAACAAAGTCTGGCAGACAAACTCCATACTTTGTAAACACAGGCAACTATAAAACTGGTCTGCAAAACTCACGTCTAGGCGAATTTTATGCAGCAGCTATCAAGGAAACCATTGGTGATAACTTTGATGCAATGTTTGGCCCTGCTTATAAGGGTATACCACTTGCAACCTCAACTTCTGGTGCATTAGCTCGTAACTATGGTATTGACAAGCCATTTTTCTTCAACCGTAAAGAAGTTAAAGACCATGGCGAAGGTGGCAGCATTGTAGGTTATAAGCCGCAAAACGGCGATAGAGTTATTATCATTGAGGACGTTATCACTGCTGGCACAGCTATTCGTGAGACAATGCCTGTACTAACTGGCTGTGCAGATGTAAAAGTAACCGATATGTTTATCTCTGTAAACCGCTGTGAAGTAGGTCAAACCGCTGGTAAAACCGCTGTTATGGAAGTTGGAGAGGAGTTTGGCATTAAAGTTCATTCTCTAATCACAGTGCGTGATATTTATGAATATCTAAAGGAGCAAGGCACTTATGCTGATATTCTTCCTCAGATGGAAGCATATATGGCTCAGTATTGTGTATTTGAAGACTAAAACTTTAAAAATCCACCTTTTAAGGTGGATTTTTTTATTTTATAATAGGTAGCATTAAAATATATAAAATCGGCTGATGAATTAAATAAATAATAAGGCTATACTGACCGATAAAGCTTAAAAATTTTATATTTATGTCTTTTTTAATATTAAAGTCAAGTTTTGACATATAATATCCCGCTAGGAATAAAAATAAATACGGAAAAATCGGAAAATAATCAGCAGAACGAAAATCTTTTGATAATAAACCTAAAAGAGATAGCCAGTATGACACATACCAACCTTTAGGAAGATATAAACCAAATCCAAAAAAACCTAAATATCCATTAGGAATATTATATGTAATAATAAATAATAAAATACATATACAAAGACCTATTTTAGCTGATATTTTATTTAAAAATTTTTTAATTAACATAAAAATTATAAAACATAGTGTCATACAGTGAAGTATACCAAAAACAATTAGTGTTTTATCCCCCGTTATGGAAGTAACAAGTGTTATTGACATGGCACATATAGCAAGAATAATTGTATGTTTTAAAATATGTGAAGAAAATCTTATGCAAAAGCCTGCTAGCAAAAGAAATGTACCACATATTAAAAACTGCCAAAACAAAGCTAACTCTGTATGATACCAATTTAATTTTATACCTGTTAAATTATCAATATTCCAACACAAATGATATAAAATCATATTTATAACTGCAAAACCACGGATTGTATCTATAATTAAATAACGCTTTTTTTCATGTGTCACACGCTCAAGAGTTACAGCAGACAAAATAAATCATTCCTTAAAACAGAATTATAAAAATGTTATACCACATTATACCATAAATTTGGCATAACAAAATCCCCTTTCACATACTATTTACAGAAAGGGGATTTATTTTTTATGATTACTTATATTGTTCTGCCCAAACAGGCTGAGCCTCCATAAGCGATTTTTTCACATCTAATATACGCTGATTACTGCTACCTCTAAATTTAAGGTCAAGACTTTTCTTATCTTGCTCAAATCTGCCATCAACTAATAAATCTAGTTTGGAAAGCAGTAAATTTGTATATTCATCATTTTTGTTTATGAGTTCTTCAAAAGTATATCCAGTATAACACATCAAATGTTTGCCCATTTGTTTAAGTTTAACAGCAAGATTATATAAACCCTCTGCTTGGCAAAAAGGCTCACCACCTGAAAATGTTACACCTGAGATATAAGGCATATTTTCAAGTGTATTTACAATTTCGTTTATGGATATTTCATTTCCGCCCTTGAAGTCATGAGTTTGTGGATTGTGACAACCAAGGCAGTTATGTGGACAGCCTTGAACGAAAATAGTAAATCTTATAGATGGGCCATCTACTATTGACTCCTTGACTATACCTGCAATATTAAGAGTTGTTTTCATGCGGAACGGCTATCTGTTAGAGAGCAGTCACAGCTATCATGTTTTACTCTGTCGTGTTCTTCTGCACGTTTGCCGTTATTAAATCTATCCAAAGTACCTACAAGATAACCTGTAATACGGCGAATTCTTTCAAATCCTACGCCTTCACCAACAACCTCAACACCATTTACCTCAGTTACTTGATACTTTTTTGCCATTTTTATCATATCCTTTCTTATAAAAAACAGTTATCCATAGGATATTATCCAATAGAATTAGGTATACGGTCTGCCTCCTCATTCTGGTCGCCATGATAACCGATAGTTGTACTGTTATAATTTTTATAAAGTCCTAATTTTTTAAGTTTTTCAAGTGGTACTCCTTCGCCCTCATGTCTGCCACAGCGTGGGCAAACATCACCTATAATTCCTGTGTAACCACAAACAGGGTCACGGTCTATTGGGTGATTTATAGCACCATAACCTATACCACATTCTTTCATATAACGAACAATCTGTTCAAATGCTTCTAAGTTATTTGTTGGGTCGCCATCAAGCTCTATATAACTTATATGACCACCGTTAGTCAGTTCATGGTAAGGAGCTTCTATTCTTATTTTCTCAAATGCACTTATAGGATAATAAACGGGCACATGGAAAGAGTTTGTATAATAATCTCTATCTGTAACACCTTCAATATTTCCATAACGCTTGCGGTCGATTTTAACAAATCTGCCAGAAAGACCTTCTGCTGGAGTAGCAATTAAAGAGAAATTTAATTTATATTGCTCTGCTGCCTCGTCCATACGCTCACGCATATGTTTTATAATTTTAAGACCTAGTTTTTGAGCATCTTTGCTTTCGCCGTGATGCACACCAATAAGAGCTTTAAGACATTCAGCAAGTCCTATAAATCCACATGTTAAAGTACCATGCTTTAAAACTTCGCCAACTTCATCATCTGGGTTTAGCTTATCTGAGTCAATCCATACGCCTTGACCCATTAAAAATGGATAGTTGCGTACTTTCTTTTGGCTTTGTATTTTAAATCTATCGAGTAGCTGTTTAATAACAAGGTCAATTTTTTGGTCTAATTGTTTAAAGAATAAATCTACATCGCCATTACTTAGAATTGCAATTCTAGGCAGATTTATAGATGTAAAGCTTAAATTACCACGACCATTTACAATTTCTCTTGATGGGTCATAAACATTGCCTAAAACACGAGTACGACAACCCATATAAGCACATTCGGTTTCTGGGTGGTTAGGTTTATAGTATTTTAGATTAAATGGAGCATCAATAAAAGAGAAATTAGGAAACATACGTTTTGCAGAAACCTTCATAGCGAGTTTAAACAAATCGTAGTTAGGGTCATCAGGGTTAAAGTTAACACCCTCTTTAACCTTAAAAATATGTATTGGGAAGATAGAAGTTTCACCATTTCCAAGACCGTCATATGTAGCCATTAAAAGACATTCCATAACAAGTCTGCCCTCTGGTGAGGTATCAGTGCCATAGTTAAGAGATGAAAACGGAATTTGAGCACCTGCACGAGAATGCATGGTGTTTAAATTATGAATAAGTGCCTCCATTGCTTGATAAGTGTTTCTCTTTACTTCCTTGAGTGCATATTTTCTTACAAAATGCATTATTTTATTTGCTGTTTTTTCATCAGTATGGTTTAAAAGCTCGGCTTTAACCGCTTCATCAAAGCCGTTATTACCTGCCATACATGCCCAAACACCAGTTTGTATTTCACATTTGCTGATTATGCCTTTGCCAAGCATTTCGCCGTCATCTTGTTCTAAATATATTTCTATTGCTTTTACTAGATTTTCTGTAAAGCATCTGCGAAATGTCTTTTTAACACCTTTAGACATTGAATAATCAAAGTTTGGAACACTTTGACCGCCATGCTGGTCATTTTGGTTTGACTGTATAGCGATACAAGCAAGAGCTGAATAAGACCTAATATCATTAGGCTCTCTTAAAAATCCATGACCTGTGCAAAAACCATCTTCAAATAGTTTTATTAAATCAATTTGACAACAAGTGGTTGTAAGGGTTAAAAAGTCCATATCATGTATGTGAATATCACCTTCTCTGTGAGCTTTAGCCTGCTCTGGGTCTAAGATAAACATATCATAGAACTGTTTAGCACCCTCAGAGCCATATTTAAGCATAGTACCCATAGCGGTGTCACCATCGATATTGGCGTTTTCACGTTTAACATCATTTTCAAAAGAGGACTGAAAAGTTAAATCCTCATATACCTTCATAAGTCTGGTATTCATTTCACGCACTCTTGTACGCTCATCACGATAAAGGATATATTTTTTAGCTGTTCGAGCGTGACCAGTTTCAACCAGCACCTTTTCAACCATATCCTGAACCTGTTCAACTGTTGGACAACAAAGCAATTCGTCGTCTAACATTTTTTCAACTTCAACTGCAAGATTTTGTGCAGTTTCGTAATCTTGACCACCAGTAGCCTGAGCCGCTCTAAATATAGCATCTGCAATTTTTTTGCGTTCAAAGTCCACTGTTCTGCCGTCACGTTTGACGATTTGCTTAACCATTTACCCAGTCTGTCCTTTCCAAACATATTGCGTTTAAAAGCCAAAAAAGTTCAAAAAAACGCAATATTCACAAAATTTCGTATCAAACATCTGTTCGTAGCACAATATATAGTGTCACATACCAGACGGTACTTAGTATTGTAGACTCTTTATAGTGGCTTGTCAAGAAGGGGGAAAGCGTTTTGGCACAATAAACGAAATTAAAAAAATTATTTCTAAAATTTCATCATGTATAATCTTAATTTTTAAAATCGGAGGTAAAATCTGTGAATAACTCTGTGTATAAAATGTTGACAGAAGGCTGGCCAAAAGTTAACAAGCAAGCATCAAACCCTCAGCTTGTCAGAGCATTATTCTCTGCTTATGGTGGCAGAGATAGCGAGCTTACACTGCTTAACCAGTATTTATATCAGGCTATGGTTTTAAGAGAACAAAATAACATGTTTTTATCTGAGCTATTTGATGCCGCAGCTAATGACCAAATGCAGCATATAAGGCATTTAGGTCGTCTTATATGCCGTTATGGCGGTGAACCTAGATTTATTTCATACATTGGAGGACGAGGCATTTCTTGGTCGTCGGGCAATATTTATTATGAAAAAAATGCTGATAGAATGCTAGAAAAATCCATTCTTTGTGAAAGGCAAGTTTTAAGACACTATAAAAGCATATTAAATTCAAACATTTTAGATAATGAGCCAAAACAACTTATTGAGCGAATTATCAAAGATAATGAACACCATATCAATTTATTTAATACAGCACTTAACAGCTAAAAACCAAAGCCGTTTCTAAAACAATAGAAACGGTTTTTTTAATATCATATAAAAATAGCAATGTTGTGTGTTTAAAGAGTATGTGTTATACTTAACTAAGTATCTTTATTTTTACCCAGTGATTAAAACAGTTATATGCTGTTTTTTATTTTGTCTAAGGAGAACAAAATTTTATGAAAAACTCCGCAAAACTTGCTCGTGCAATCGGTCTTGTAACACTTGTTACATTTATAGCTAAAGGCTTAGGCATTTTACGAGATGCCTTGCAAGCTCGTGCTTTTGGTGCAGAAACATTTGATGTTACAATGTTTACAGCGGCAAATAATTCGACTATTTATATTTTTACAACTGTTGCGTATGCCCTTTGCCTAGCAGCTATACCTATTTTCTCAAAAAAGCTCATACAAGGCAAAGATGAATGTTTTAAAGCGGCAAATTATTTAATATCACTTTGTTTTTTAGCATCTATCATTGTATGCGGTCTTTTGCTGATTTTTAATTATACTGGACTGCTTGCATCATTTGACAATGTGGAAGGCTCACCTGTTATGTTTGAGCGTTTTGTGCTTTATATGGTGCCTACACTTCCCGTTATCGTCATTTCATATTTGCTTGTGGCACTTTTCCAGTCAATGGGGCATTATTCCCTCCAAGGTAGTTTAAGCCTACTCTACAATGCATTTTTATGTTTTGTGCTGTTATTTTTCGGCGATAAACTTACAATGGATAGCTTTGTAATTTTAACATCTGCGGCATGGCTTTTACAATTTGCTATGGTTGTGCCATATATTATAAAAGAAAAATATCGTTTTCGTTTTAGATTTGGTATTTATGGCACAGGTGCACATTTCGGACTATTTTTCCGCACAGCTATTGTAACTATCTTTACAACATCAGTATTTTTATTCTGTTATCTACTCGATTACAGTATGGCATTTAGCATAGGAAAAACTGCACCTACATCATTTTATTATGCAGACAAGCTGTTTACTCCGCTTATAACCACACTTATGTATTCTATCGGTGCGGTATTATTCCCACAATTTAACTTAGAAAGCAGCCGAATGTCTGCTAGTGAATACCGTTCATATATCGGAAAAGTTATAGAAAATACTGTTGTTTTACTTTTACCGATTTCTGTTCTTTTCTGTGTATATGGTGTGCAGATTATAGAAGTTTTATTTGAAGGCAGTGAATTTACACACACAGCCTCCATATCCACTGGCACTGTCTTTGGTATATATTCACTCGGTATGGTTGGTTTTGCACTGCTTGATTTATTAAGCAAAGCATATTATGCAATGCAAAAAACGATTACACCACTTGTAACAAATGCTATTGTAGTTGTTTTAAATTTTGTAATCGGTACTATACTGTTAAACTTTTACAAAAACAGTCTGGTGTTAGCACTTGCAACATCTGTTGCTATGACAATAGGCGGAATTATTCTTTCTGTTATCTTTTTTAAAGGTCATGGTTCGCCGATTAAGCTTATACGCATATTAAAATCAATTATTTTGTCCTGTGTTATGGGCGGTGGTTTATGGCTTATTAACACAATAGTTTTAAATGGTAATGAATCAAAAATTATGCTTATAGTCAAGTGCGGTTTTTGCGGTATTATAGGCTTTATAGTTTATTTGCTACTTTTTGGCGATTTAGAACTTTTAACCACATTTAAAAACAAATTTTTTAAAGATAGGAGAAAATAATGAAGAATTTGCGTCGAAACCCTATTTTTTATATAGTGCTTATAATAGGCATATTATCCGCTGGTTTTATAGTTTTTCAGCGTTCATCAATGGAAAACAAAGACAATCATATAGCAGGTGCAATGGAGTTTGCAGACATATGCACACTTTCAGAAAAAGGCGGTTTGACAGTTGATGACTGGCTAAAGCCCCTCACAGGTTCTGGCATGGAATACTTAATAGTATCAGAAGATACTGCATTAGATACCGAGCCATATTTACAAAAATACGGTTTAAAATCGGTTTGGCTAGACTCTGGAAAAGAATTTCCACAAAATATAACTGAGCCAGATTTAGTAATACCTGATGTTAAAGGTGATTTAACTATTGATGATATAAATTCCGATGTTCCACTTGGACTTATAGAAAACAATACCCGCACAGGTTTAAATCTGCCAGACACAATGGAAAATATCACTGCTCAAGAGCTTTTAGACAAAAACATAGAGCCTGTCAAGGTGCTATATCTATATAAAGGTTATAGGTATATGTGGAATGAGCAAATCGGTGGTGATGAGGTTGAAGCACTTATTTTTAGAGCTGTAACCGATAGAAGTGCACGTTTTATCTGGCTTGAGGGTATGACAGATAAAACATTCAAAAATACCGCACTTGACCCATATGATTATAGCGGTATTTTTGACAAGCTTGCTGTTAGACTTGCTGAGCGTGGTTTAGTGTTTGGCAATGATTTTTCTGTCAGAGTACCTAATAATGTGCCTAATATAGCAATCGGTCTTGCAGGGCTTACAAGTGTTGCTCTTACTGTACTTTTCTTTGCAATGCTTATTAAAAATGACATCGTAATTAATTTAATTTTCTTTACAATAGTTATCAAAAAGGACATTAATAAAATATTTAACGTTCTCTTAATTGCAGGCAGTGCATTTTGTATTATAGCTTGTTATATAATTCCTATAAACACTTATCAAACACTTGCATCTATCTATACAGCGGTTTTAATTCCTTGTATAGCTGGTGTATACCTTAGAAATCTATACTTTACCGAAAGCAATAAATCCGATTATTTAAGATATATTGTTTATAGCATAGCCTTTTTAATCGGCAGTATTGCAGGCGGTTTGCTTATAGGCTCTTTCCTGTCAACAGAAGGCTATCTGCTTGAGTTTTATATTTATAAGGGTGTTAAGCTATCACAGTTTATACCTCTTGCCTTTACAATAGCTCTATTTGGTTTGGTTGCTATAAAAATGCCTAAGCCAAAACAGACAAATAAACTTCTTAAATTCTTGCCAATTATAACAACGGTTGTCATCATTGGTGGTGTAGTTATAATAATGCTTATACGCTCTGGTGATGTTAAGAGTACACCTAAAATTGAGGAATTTATAAGAGATTTTCTTGAAAACACATTGTATACTCGTCCAAGAACCAAAGAGTTTGCATGTGCATGGCCATCTATTGCAGTGTTTCTGTGGTCACAAAAGAGAAAATTATCATTCCTTGCATTGCCTTTTGGTATGATTTCAGTTATAACAACAGTCTCTATTGTAAATACTTTCTGTCATATATACACTGTGCTTCCTGTATCCATTATAAGAACATTTTTAGGTTTTGGCATAGGTTTTATAATTGGTGTAATTGCTATACTTGTACTAAATACACTTGAAAAGCTATTTACAAAGTTTATATTGCCAAAACTAAATTAAAAACTAAGGCAGACGTTTAAAGTGATATGCACCCCAAAAGTTAGACACTTTGGAGGTGCATATTTTCATGTCAAAAAAAGGAAGTGTGCAAAAAAGATATAGTGCAGAATTTAAAGTATCTGTTATAATGGATATGAGAAAACACCATTT
>DXIE01000032.1 GCA_019113005.1 Candidatus Butyricicoccus avistercoris
CAAACAGGGGTTCGATTCCCCTACGGGTCACCACAAAAAAGTCTTGACAAATTATAGCTTATGTGTTAAACTGATTAAGCTGTAATAAGAAGCAGCACAAAAAAGTAAGTAGGTGTTAATGGTGACGAGGGTACACCTGTTCCCATTCCGAACACAGTAGTTAAGCTCGTTTACGGTGACAATACTTGGCTGGTGACGGCCTGGGAAGATAACTCAACGCCTACACAAATATTCCTCAATAGCTCAGTCGGTAGAGCATGCGGCTGTTAACCGCAGGGTCGTTGGTTCGAGTCCAACTTGAGGAGCCAATTAACGGAATTTGCCGCTACTATTTATGGTGGCGGCAAATTTTCTATTTATTCGGGCCCTTAGCTCAGTTGGTTAGAGCAGACGGCTCATAACCGTCCGGTCTTGGGTTCGAGTCCCTGAGGGCCCACCACTTACTTTTTTCTTTGATAAAAAGAAAAAAGTAAGCAGAAAAGAAAATATTGTTTTGATATTTTTTATATTAAAATACATAAAGTTTCTTTTGCTAGCTTTTCTTTTCAAAGAAAAGTAGAATACCAGATTTAGGGGTATAGCTCAGCTGGTAGAGCAGCGGTCTCCAAAACCGCGTGCCGTGGGTTCGATCCCTACTGCCCCTGCCAATTTGGCCCAGTAGCTCAGTCGGTTAGAGCGCTAGCCTGTCACGCTAGAGGTCGTGGGTTCGAGCCCCATCTGGGTCGCCACCTTAATTTTATATCCGCTGTTATAGCTCAGCAGGCAGAGCACTTCCTTGGTAAGGAAGAGGTCGACAGTTCGAATCTGTTTAACAGCTCCATATACTTTAAAACCAGTCCATTATGGACTGGTTTTTTTGATAATTATAAAAGTTGTTTTCCGATATTTAAGGTATTGTATCCGCCCATAGCATTTAAAATATTTGCAAAATACTCAGATTTTAATACAGAAATGAGAGTTCTAACTTGTGGTTTCTCTAAATCTATTTTTCTAAACACAATATCATATTTTTCATATTTAAAATCAATAAAATCAATGCCATCAGTTTGTTTTGCAGCTTTTTGATTTCCTATTGCACAATCAAAATTGCCAGATGCAACCGCAGCAGCAGCCTCTAGGTGTGAGCCTGCAATCTCAAATGGTTTTGCTCTTATTCCATATTTACATAATAAGCTATCAGTTAAAACTCTGATTCCACTGCCTTTTTCTCTAGCAATAAATCTGATATTATCTTTAAATAAATCTGTAAACTTTGATATATTTTTAGGATTACCTTTTTGTACATAAAATCCTACTTTTCTTTCAGCTATATGAAATGCACATATATCTTCTCCTGGAAGGAGTCTTTTAAAAAAAGGCAAATTATAAGTATCTGTTTCCAAATCCCATAAATGTGCACTAGCTGCATCAGCTTTACCTTGATACATAGCATATAAACCGTTATAGCTACCCAAATGTGTACGGACAAAATAAGGTTCGTCACAAAGATTATTAGCTTGTTCACATAATAAATCAAGCAATGCATCTTGACCACATATTATAAATTTATCGCTTGAACCATTTATAGCATGACTTTCACCTAAAACATTATTTATTTCGTCTGCACATACACGAAATTGTTTGCCCATTTTAATAGCCTTAATATTTCCACGGCGTATCATATCATAAACAGTTGTTTTTTTTATTTTTAATCTTTCTGCAACCTCTTGGACGGTCAAATAGTTCTCAGTCATTAAAAATCTCTCCTTTTGCAGTATTATTTTATCATAATCTTGTATTGCTTGACAAATAATTTGCTGTCTAGTATAATAAACAAAACTAAATAAAACTAAACTAAACTTAACTGAAATGAAGTGAAACTATGAAAAAATTATTGTCCACAGCCTGTGCATTATTTATGTTTGCAAATATTACTGCATGTAAGTATAGTAATGACTCAACTGAAACAACAACATTGACTGTATTTGCAGCTGCATCTATGACTGAAACTATGGAACAAATAGCTGATATTTATGAAAATGATAACAAAAATATAAATATCGAATTTAATTTTGATTCATCAGGCACTTTAAAAACTCAAATAGAACAAGGTGCAGTTTGTGATATATTTATATCGGCAGCTCAAAAACAAATGAATGAGCTTGAAAAAGATTTTGTAAATACTGATTCAAGAGTTGATTTATTAGAAAATAAAGTTGTAATGATTGTTCCAGAAAACTCAGATAGTGATATAACTTCATTTGAAGATGTAAAATCAGCAAATTTAATATCACTTGGTAATTCTGACGTACCAGTAGGGCAATATTCAGAGCAAATTTTTAAATCCTTAAGTTTGTGGGACGAATTAAATAATGGTAATAAAATAAGCTTTGCATCAAACGTAAAAGAAGTTGTTTCACAAGTTGCAAGTGCGTCGGTTGACTGTGGCGTTGTTTATGCAACAGATGTAACAAAAGATAGCAAGGTGAAAATTGTAGCAGATGCACCAGAAGGCAGCTGTGACCCAGCAGTTTATCCAGCCGCTGTATTAAAAACAAGTGAAAATCAAACTGAGGCACAAAAATTTCTTGATTTTCTTTCCGAAGATGAATGTAAAAATATTTTTTCTGAGGCTGGATTTACCCCTTTAACATAATTTATAATAAGCACAGGCAGAAAATAACTGTCTGTGCTTTTGTTTAGTATATAAGGAGAATATTTATGGATTTATTTCCGCTCTATAATTCGCTTAGAATAGCTTTAATTTCTACTTTAATAACATTTTTTTTGGGTATTTTTGCAGCATATTATATTGCAAAAGCACCAAGATTATTAAAAGGTATTTTAGACTGTGTTTTAACACTTCCAATGGTTTTACCGCCGACAGTAGTCGGTTTTTTCCTGCTGATTATAATTTCACCTAATGGTATAATTGGAAAATACCTATTTGAGTGGTATAATTTAAGAATAACTATGACTTGGTATGCAGCTATATTGTCAACTTCAGTAGTGGCTTTTCCGCTTATGTATCGTACAGCAAGAGGTGCTTTTGAAAGCTTTGATAAAAATCTATTATATGCAGGTCAAACACTGGGGTTGTCTAATACATATATCTTTTGGAAAATTATAATGCCAACATGTAAGCAAGGTATCTTAGCAGGCGGAGTATTAGCATTTGCAAGAGGACTTGGCGAATATGGTGCAACAAGTATGGTGGCAGGTTATACACCTAATAGAACAGCTACTATTTCAACAACTGTTTATCAGCTTTGGAGAGAATCAAATGATGCTTTAGCTTATAAATGGGTGTTAATAAATTTATTTATATCGCTTGCTGTACTACTTGCGGTTAACTTGCTTGAAAAAAATCAGAAAAGGGGGAATTAAAAATGCTTGAAGTAAATATCACAAAAAAACTCAGAGCATTTACCTTAGATGTAAACTTTAAAGCAGATAATAATGCCCTTGCACTGCTTGGTCAGTCTGGTTCTGGTAAATCTATGACATTAAAATGTATTGCAGGTGTAGAAAAGCCTGACAGTGGTAAAATAGTTCTTGATGGTGAAATTTTATATGATTCTACACAGGGGATATGTTTGCCACCACAAAAACGAAGAATAGGACTATTATTTCAAAACTATGCATTATTTCCAATGATGACACTACTTCAAAATGTAATGTCAGGCTGTAAACAGATACCAAGAAAAGCAAGAAAAGCACATGCATTAGAGCTTATAAAAAGATTTGGTTTAGAAGGCTTTGAAAATACATATCCAAATAAACTATCTGGTGGAGAGCAACAAAGAGCTGCACTAGCAAGAATGCTTGCAGCTAATCCTAGACTTTTGCTTTTTGATGAGCCTTTTTCTGCACTTGATACTCATTTAAGAAGACAATTAAGCCAAATGACAGCCGATGTACTTAGAAATTATGATGGTTCAGCTATTGTTGTTTCGCATGACTGTGCAGAAGCGTTTAGATTATGCCCTCAAATTGCAGTCATGGAGAAAGGTAAAATAACCGCTCATAAAGATAGAGTATCTTTATTTAAAGCACCAGAAACAGTTGCAGCGGCTAAACTTATAGGTTGTGAAAATATTTTGCCTGTGAGAACAGGTGAAAAAAATGTTATCGTATCTAATTTAGGCATTATTGTAGATAAAATAAAACCAGATGAGATAACAGCAATAGGTTTGCCAGCAAATGCTATACATATAGATAATAATGGTGAATACAAATTTAATGCTACGGTTATACAAATTATAAACTCACCATATGAAGTTACATTGGTTTTAAATATGGATTATAGCAAATATGATATTTTTTGCAGTTTACCAAACAGTGTAGAAATACCAAAATTATATTCAAATATAACTTTTTCGTTTGATAAGAAAGATATATTTTTTCTTAAGGGGGGTAATTAACAAAAAATTCACCCCAAATACTAAAAATTGCAGTATAATGAATAAGTATATTCTAGACAAAAAGGAATGATATTTATATGTCTAAAAAAATTCTAATTGTAGAAGATGATGACAATATTAGAGAGTTACTTCGTTTATATCTTGAAAGAGAAGGTTTTCAGATTTCTGAGGCAGAAAATGGTGCAGTAGGATTGTCGACTTGGAAAGCAGAAAATCCAGATATGATGCTTTTAGATGTTATGATGCCTGTAATGGACGGTTGGCAGGTTTGCAAAGAAATTCGTGCGTCAGGCTCTACTATGCCTATAATTATGATTACTGCTAAGGGTGAAACCATGGATAAGGTATCTGGTTTAGAGCTTGGTGCAGATGATTATATTGTAAAGCCTCTTGAGATGAGAGAGGTTATTGCACGAGTTCGTGCGGTTTTCAGAAGATTTGCAGGAGATGATACAGGCAAATTAACATTTGATAAACTTACTATTGATAAACAAGCATATGACCTTGTGATAAATGGCAAGCGTGTAGATGCTCCGCCAAAGGAAATAGAACTTTTATATTTCCTTGCACAAAGTCCAAATAGAGTTTTTACTCGTGCACAGCTTTTAGATGATGTATGGGGTTTTGATTACTATGGTGACACAAGAACAGTTGATGTACATGTAAAGCGACTTAGAGAAAAACTTGAAGGCGTTTCGGACAAGTGGGAGCTTAAAACCGTTTGGGGTGTAGGCTATAAGTTTGAAACCAAGGGGTAATATATAATTATGGACAAACAAAGTTTTTTTCTTAGAAATTACTTAGCACATAGTATCTTGATATTATTTGCATTTTTGGTTGCAGGTAGTGTATTTACTCAGCAATTTGGTTTATATATTCAGTCTGAAAAACAAAAACAGTTACAGTCTACGGTCATTTCTGTTGCGAGTCAAACCGCTGTTGCTACATCAGAGCCAGAAAATAAGCTTGTAAGAGAGCTTTATAATGTATATATTTCTCAAATAGCTGATAGTGATGATGTAAGAATATTAGTCACTGATTTATTTGGAAATGCCGTTTTTGATGCAGCACCAAAGGAAGCTAAATCTCTTTTATCAGAAAAAGTAGATGAGATGAGTGTATTACAATTAAAGAAAACAGGCGAGTTTAATTCAAAAGGTACATTAGGAAATATATTGCCTGAAGAAAGCTATATTTCGGGTGCAGTATGCAGAGATGATAATGAAAATCCGATAGCACTTGTATATGTAAGCTCACCTTATAGCGTAGTAGAACATATGATGGATAATGTTTCTCGTATGTTTGTGTTAATTTTAGTTTGCACATTAGCCGCAGCACTTGTAATATCATATTTTATATCAGCTAGAATGACACAGCCACTTAAAATTATGGCAATGGCAGCAAAAGAATATGCGGCTGGTAATTTTGATATAAGAGTACCAGAGGATAATCACTGCACAGAGATAGATGAGCTTGCAGTATCATTTAATAATATGGCAAGAGATTTAGCACAGCTTGATGAGCTTACAAGAGGCTTTATTGGCAATGTATCACATGAGTTTAAAACCCCTATGACAACAATAGGTGGTTTTGTTGATGGAATGTTAGACGGTACAATACCAAAAGACCAACAAGAAAAATATTTGCGTATTATTTCTGAAGAAGTAAAACGTCTTAGCAGAATGGTAATTCGTATGCTTGATGCTGCTAAAATACAATCTGGCGAGCTTATTTTAAATACTGCACCATTTGACTTTACAGAAATGACAAGTCAAATAGCATTGTCATTTGAGCAAAAAATAGTTCAAAAAAATCTGCATGTTGATATTGATTTTGAAGATAATTTGATGGTCAATGGTGATAGAGACCATATTTTCAGAGCCGTTTATAACTTGGTAGATAATGCAGTTAAGTTTGTAGACCAAGGCGGTAAACTAACAATGAAAGCGTATGCAAACGGTAATTTTTGTGAATTTGCAATAAAAAATACAGGTACAGGCATTTCACCAGAGGATATACCTCATGTGTTTGATAGATTTTATAAAACCGACCGCTCAAGAAATCTTGACAGGTCTGGTGCTGGATTAGGGCTTTATATAGTGAAAAATATAATAAATTTACATGGAGGAGATATTTCTGTAAGGTCTGATGGAGGAGAAACAGAGTTTTCCTTATCACTTCCTTTAATGGATAAAAAAGCTGTCGCTAATTTCATGAATTCTTCACAAAGTGAACAATAAACATGCACACTAGAGCGATACAATAACACCATCAAAGGAAAACAAGTTACATACAGAAAGGACGCTGTTTTATATGAATACAAATTTTAATAATGACCCTAATTTAAATAATACACAAAATCAGACACCAAACAATATGCCAAACCAGTCTGATGAGCCTATCGTAAATCAAAATGAGACTAATGAGCAAACACAGTATCAAACACCATATCATGCATCAAATGATACTCAAAACAATGGTGGATACAATCCATTTGAAAAGAACACACAAAGTTATACAACATATGAGCAGTGGCAGGCACAGCAAAACGCTGCTAATGTGAAGAAACATCGCAAGATTAGCAAAAAGCCATTTATTGCTGTTGGTTGTGTAGCTGCGGCAGCTGCAATTTTCTTAGGCGGTTTAGCAGTGGGTTCTAACGGTTTGTCAGTAGTAGGAAATAACAGCTCTGTTAGCAGTAGTTCAAACAAAGACTTACCTACATTAACCATCTCAAGCACACCAAAGGATAACTCAACCGCTGCTGATGGTGAAGTATTAACAGGAAAGCAGATTTTTGATAAGCTTGACCAATCTGTTGTTGCAATACAGAGCATGGACGCAACTGGTCAAGCGGCATCATCTGGTTCTGGTGTGGTAATGAGCAAAGATGGTTATATTGTAACCAATGCTCATGTTATCAATGATGAAGATACAAATCAGCCAATGAGCAATATATCAGTTTTATTCTCTGATGGTTCACAGCTTGCGGCTACTGTTGTTGGTAGTGATACACAAACAGACTTAGCTGTTATTAAGGTTACACCAGAAAAGGATTTAGTTCCAGCTGAATTTGGCGATTCTGATAGCTTACAAGTAGGTGAAATTGCTTATGCAATCGGTTCTCCTGGAGGAGTACAGCTTGCAAACACTATGACAGATGGTATTATCTCTGCTATAAATCGTGATATTACTGTAAATGACAGAGTTATGAGCCTTATTCAGACAAACGTAACAATTAACCCTGGTAACTCTGGCGGTGCACTTATTAACCAGTATGGTCAAGTAATCGGCATTACATCTGCAAAGCTTGGCATTAGCTATTATGAAGGTCTAGGTTTTGCAATTCCAATTAACTCTGCAAAGGAAATTGTTGATGAGCTGATTGTTAATGGTTATATTGCAGGTCGTCCATCTATCGGTATTACAGGCGGTGTAATCTCTGAGCAAATGGCACAGTTTAGAAATCTGCCTATGGGTGTAAAGATAGCATCTATTGATTCTCGTGCTAAGGCTGCATCTGAAGGTTTAATGGTAGGCGATGTTATTACTGCTGTAAATGGTACTAAAATCACTACAATGGACGAAATAAACGAAATCAAGGAAAATATGAAGGCTGGCGATAAGCTAAAACTTACTGTTTACCGTCCATCACAGCAAAAGAGCTTAGATGTTACTATTACATTAACAGATGCTCATGACCTTGAAGGTACAGACCCTGCAACTCAGCAGCAACAACAGCAGCAGTATAATTATAATCAAGGAAATAATGGTAACACATATATTGACCCATTCCAATATTTCTTTGGATATTAATAAAATTTAGCTTTCTTTTTCATTTTTTTCTTTCTTTTTACTGCGGTAGGTTATGACATCTGCCGCAGTTTTTATCTGTTTTAGAAAGGATATTAATATATGAGTGTATTTGAAAAAATATATGATGTAGTAAAACAAATCCCATATGGAAAAGTGGCAACATATGGACAAGTAGCAATGCTTGCAGGTAATCCACGCTGGGCAAGGGTAGTGGGATATGCACTTCATAAAAATCCAGACCCAGAAAATATACCATGTTATAGAGTGGTAACAAAAGACGGAAAAGTTGCAGATTCATTTGCTTTTGGTGGAGGTAATGCTCAAAAAGAATTACTGGAAGCCGAAGGCATAGTTTTTAATAAAGATGGTAAAATAGATATGCAAAAATACCAGTGGTAAATAAAAAAAGCACTTGTTTTTTAAACAAGTGCTTTTTGCTTTGTGGCGGAGATGGTGGGATTCGAACCCACGGACGGTGTTACCCGCCAAACGATTTCGAGTCGTTCTCGTTATGACCACTTCGATACATCTCCATATATAGACTATAAATTTTTATAGCCTATATAGTATATCATAGAGCGTTTTTATTTGCAAGGTTTTTAGCCTCTTGGTAAAGTGTCTGCATGGTTTTTGCGTCTTCTGCCTGAGTACCAGCAGATTCACATATTATAGTAGGCGTATAATCTCTTTCTACAAGCACCTTTGCAAGTGGCTCAAATTCTGGACCATATATTTTATCATCAAAGGTTAAATGTCTGACCTCACCTTTATCACTATATTCTATTTTTGAAAAATGAGCATGGAATATTTTTGTGCGTTCTTTGCCTATTTTATCTTCAAACAGATTAAATAATGCATTAAAATCCTCGTAAGAATTGCATTTACCACCCGTTCTAGAATTTAAATGCCCAAAATCAATACAAGGAAGTAATCTGTCATCAAGTGCAACAAGCTCGCAAATCTCCTCGGCACTTCCAATAACATTTTTTTTGCCCATGGTTTCAAGGCATATAGTTTGCTTAAAACCATGTTCTTCTATTGCATTTAATATATTTTTGATATTTATAACGCTGTTCTCCATAGCCTTTATGCGAGTTTGCTTGCCTAGACCGCCCGTATGCACAACAAGTCTTGTAGCACCCATATTAGTGGCAGCTATGCAGCTTTTTATTATATAATCCACATTTTTTTCAAGTCTTTCAGGTTCGGCTGAGGATAAATTTATATAATAAGGTGTGTGAAGTGAGAGTGAAATATTATAAATTTTAGCTTGCTCACCGATTTTTTTAGCTGTTTCCTCGCCTATATTAACTCCTCTGCCACATTGATATTCATAAGCATTAAGTCCCATATCATGTAGCCATTTGGGGGCATCAACAGTTGATTTAAATCCTGCCTTGGCAAATGAATCTGAATTACCTGCTGGCCCGAACTTAATTTCCACGTTTTTGTTCCTCCTGCATTTTTCTGCGTCCACGTTCAATAAAACCGCTTTCCAGTTTACAGCGTACACCAATCCAAAATTCGCCTATATCAATAGATTTAACCTGACAGGTTAAAGCACCTAAACGGTTTCCGCCTAGAACATCGGTGAAAATCTGGTCGCCTATAACTGCAATCTCATTCATAGGTAAATCAAGTATTTTAGCACCTTTTTTAAATCCACGACTGAGTGGTTTTGTGGCCCTGCTTACCCATTTAATACCAACTTGGTCACTGAAAATGCCTACACGTTCACGCTTGTTGTTAGATAAAAATATAACTTTAATTCCAGCATCGGTTAAAGATTTGATATACTGACAAAGTTTAGATGATGGGTTTTTAACTCTATGAGATGAAACAGTACCATCAATGTCAATCAAAGCACCTTTTATACCTTTTTTAATTAGAAATTCTGGTGTAATTTCATATATACTATCAAAAACGCAATCTGGTGTTAAATATCGTAACATAATTTTAAAAAATCTACTCCATTTCTTCTAAAATTTATACTACCCGCATATAATATTGTATGCTATCAAAGCAAAAAAGTCCAGAAAAAAGGAGAATACATAATATGCTTTCTAAAAATGGGCTAGTCATAGTATGTGCAGGAAAAGACACATTAAAAGCATCTATATATGATATACAGCTTTTACAATTATGTATTTCGGTTGGTAAATGTATGAGTTTAAATAGATTATATATTCCAGCTAAGACAAAAGGGGATATACTTGGTATAAGTGATATAGGAATAACAGATGGAGATATAAATTTTTGTGTTAAATCAATTTTGTATGAAGTAAGAAAAGGAGAGTTTAAAGGGATATTTGCAGACTTTGAGCGAGATAATGAGGAGGTTTTATCACTTCTTTCAAAGCTAGATGAAATGGCTTATAAAGAAAATATAGAGTTTTATGCACCTATCTGCAATCAAAAAGCGGTTAAATATGGCTTTTTGGTGGCTCAGTCTGCATTAAGTGGTGGAAATTTGGAAGATTATATATTAGAGCTTGATGAAAAATATAAAGATAGAATAGCTGTATCTATAAGACCAATATGCACAGATTTTGTTTTGCCATCACAAGATAGCGAAGGAACGCCTATTTCTCAGCAAGAAAAACAGGAGAAAATGCAAAAATATGATGCGGGTGCATATTTTTCTAGAGAATTATGTGCAAAATACTTTACATATATGGACGAAAATGAACAAGGTCACTTTGTTTTATTTGATGATTTAGATACAATATCGGCTAAAATCCAAAGATTAAATAATTTACCTGTCAAAAAAATATTTGCTTTATATCCAGATATAGAAAAATTACTTGCAAATTAAATCAGCTGTATTTGCATTTACAAGCTTTATTAAATCTAGCGGGTTAAGTTCTATTTGCATGCCTATTTTGCCCGCACTGACCATAATTGTAGGTATATTATTTGCAGTTTCATGTATGGTTATTTTATAAGGCTTTTTAAGTCCAACAGGTGAGCAACCCCCACGAATATAACCAGTAAGATTTAAAAGCTCTTTTACAGCTGTAAGCTCTATTGATTTTTCAGACACTGATTTTGCAGCTTTTTTTAGGTCAAGCTCCTCTGCAACTGGTATTACAAATACATAAATTTGCCCAGTTTTACCCCTTGCAACTAAAGTTTTAAATACATGGTCGGGATTTTGGTTTAAAAGATTTGCAACTGTAACACCGTCCACTGCATCTTTGCCATGTGGATAAGCATGAGCTTTATATTCTATTTTGTGCTGCTCCAAAATACGCATAACATTTGTTTTTACTTGTGACATTTTTCATATCCTCACTTTTTAAGTTTTATTTAATTATATATCTATATTATTTAAATTTAAATAGTCATATGGTATACTGAAGATAAAATCAGGACATGATTAAATTGGGAGGATTTATGGAAAAAATAGCTTTATTTGCCACAGATTTAGATGGCACACTTTTTTATGACCGTCAAAATATAACCGAGCGAGATAAAAACACCTTAAAAAAGCTCAAGGAAAAAGGCTGCATAATATGTTTTGCAACAGGCAGAGAGTTTGAGGTTATAACGCCTGCACTTGATAGACTAGAGCTTTGGGATTATGTTGACTATTTTATAATGAGTGGTGGCAGTCAGATTTATGATGTAAAAAATAAAAAAATACAAGTAGTAGGCGAGTTAAGTCCAGAATGTATGCATTATATTTATGACAAATATCATAATATGCCAGCGGCGGTTATAATTCCAAGAGATAATGTTTTCCATACAAATAGAATATCCGATGAAATTATAGAAGAAAGCAAGCTTTTAGGCTCGGAGATTAAGCTATATGATGATATGACAGAGGTGCTTGACAAACCAAATCCTAAATTTTTATTTTTCGGCACAGAAAAGCAAATAGATGAAACAATAGCAGTTATGAGTAATGATACTGACCCACGTTTAACTATTTGCAGAAGTCAACAGAAATATATAGACTGCTATGCAGCAGGAATAAATAAGGGTACAGCTTTAAAAGTGCTATGCAAACAGCTTAATATTGATTTAAAAAACACAGCTGCAATAGGCGATAATCAAAACGATATAGAGCTTTTTGAAACAGTGGCATTTTCTGCTTGTCCGCTAGATGCAACCGAGGACGCAAAAAATAAAGCAGAGTATATTTGCTGTAATGCACATGAAGGGGCAGTTTCAGATTTCTGTGAATACTTAAATATTATTTAATGCAAAAAAAGAGGTGAATTTTTATGTCATATCCAGAATCATCAGATAGAACTAAAATGCTGCTTGTATTATCTCTTTTAGAGCAGGGAGAACAAACAGGTTTTGGTCTTATTCGTATGATGGAAATAAGACGAGAATTCGCCTTTTTAGCTGAAGAAGCTATGATTTATCCTTTATTACATGAAATGTATAGCAAAGGGCTTATAACTAGCTATGAAAAGCAAACAGAGGTTGGTATAAGGAGATTTTATAAGGTTAAACGCCAAGGCATACATTTTTTATCATATTTAAGAAAATTATATCCAAATCATGGGTTTAGTAAAGTTGGAGGTGGAGTATGTGCCAAATCAGAAAATGACTCAGTGGTTAGATAAGGTATGTGCACATATTTTAAGACCTTCTTATCGAAAAATTGTTAGAAAAGAATTAACAGCACATCTAAATGATAGGATACGTCAGCTTGAAAACGATGGTTTAAACCATGAACAGGCAGTAGAACAGGCGATATTGCTTATGGGTGATGCTGAAAAAGTAGGGAAGGCATTTTCTAAAGATTGTAAATCATCTGGAGCTATTAAAAGGTCAAATATAAATGTTGCTATTTGGGTTTCAATAATAATTTTGATGATATTTATAGTAAATATAATACAAAAGGTCTGAGTCAAAAACTCAGACCTTTAACTTTAAATATAATTTTTTGATTTTTTTATACATAAATCTGCCGATAAAATAGCTGGATATAATGCATATGATGCCTAAAATAAGCGGTAAAAATGTGTTTTTTATATCCCATATGCTGAATATAGACACAAAAACAAGCCCAACACCTATTGAAAAAACTACTAAAGGTAATAAAATAACTGCTAATATAACACCAAAAACGGCACATATAATAGCAAAAAGCACAACAGATATATTTCCTAAAAGGGGCAATACAAAAAATATAAAAATCAAGATAAGTATAATAGCTATAATTATATTTTTAGTATTAAATTTATAATTACCTTTTTTAATATTTTCTAAAAAGCTAAAAATTTTTTTCTTATTATCTGATAAATTTTCAAATTTTATACTTTTTTGATGCTCTTTTATTATATTATTAGCTATAAGTTTGGGACTTCCAAGCTTAAAAATAATAGCTTGCTCACTTAATTTGTCTACCGAGTCAAAACACGCTTTATAATAACTCATAGCTTTTTTTCGTTTTTCTTCGGGTAAAACCTCAAGCTCTTTTTCAAGCACTGAGAGAAATTCTTCTTTATTCACTCATTTTTCCTCCCTTTAAGCATAACTATATTATAGTAAACTACTATATGTCAAGATATAACAATATTTTGCACAGATTTAACCGTATAGATTATAACTATTTGTTCTGTATTTTTTGTGTAATTGTTTGTGTTTTTAAGATTTTTAGCGTATACTTAATACTGAATATGTATGTAAGTCTATAAAGGAGTATTTGATTTAATATGAAACTTTTAGTGTTATTTGGTGGAGCTTCAAGCGAGCATGAGGTCTCATGCCTTTCAGTAGCATCTATACTTAGAAATATAGATAGAGATAAATATGATTTATATGTTATCGGAATAACAAAAAAAGGTGAGTGGAAACTTCTTAATGATATAGATGAAGATAAAATAGAGCGTTGTCAGTGGGATAATAATGAACTTGTAAATGCAGTTATTATACCTGACAAAGTTTCAAAATCAATAGCTGTCTTTAATAAAGATAAAACAGATTTTATAAAAATTGATTGTTGTTTCCCAGTGCTTCATGGCAGCGGTGGCGAAGATGGAACAATTCAAGGTCTTTTGGAACTTGCAGGAATACCTTATGTAGGCTGTGGCGTTGCGGCAAGTGCTAACACTATGGATAAAAGCATAACAAAAATTGTTGTAGATACCACAAATGTGCGTCAAGCAGCTTATGCACTTGCTATTAAATATGAATATGAAAAAGATAAACATAAGGTTATGAAAAATGCAATGGAAAAGCTTAAAAACTTTCCAGTATTTATAAAACCATGTTCTTCTGGCTCATCTGTTGGAGTACATAAAGCCACTGATATGGAAAGTTTAGAAAAAGGTCTAGATGAGGCTTTTAACTGGGATAATAAAGTTTTAATTGAGGAGTTCATAAAGGGCAGAGAAGTAGAAGTTGCAGTTATGGGTAATTTAGAGCCAGTAGCATCTATTGCGGGTGAAATTGCTCCAACTCAAGAATTCTATACTTATGATGCTAAATATAAAGATGATTCTTCTGCACTTTATATACCTGCTAGAATTTCTGATAAAGCTATGAAAGAACTTCGAGAAAATGCAGTTACTGTTTATACTGCTATGGGCTGTCGAGGTCTTTCAAGAGTTGACTTTTTCTGCACCGATACAGAGGAAATCATATTTAATGAAATCAATACAATCCCAGGGTTTACATCTATAAGCATGTATCCAAAACTTTTCGGTCATGGCGGCATAGCATATAGTGAGCTAATTGATAAGTTAATTAGCCTTGCACTGGAGGAGCATAATGGATAATAGACCGATTGGTGTTTTTGATTCTGGTGTCGGTGGACTTACCGCTGTTAGACGTATGCATGAAATAATGCCAAATGAAAGTATTATTTATTTTGGTGATACTGGCCGAGTGCCTTATGGTACTCGTTCAGCTCAAACAATTTTGCATTACACAAGACAAGATGTAGCTTTTTTGCGTTCATTTGATATAAAAGCTATTGTGGTAGCTTGTGGCACAGTTTCTTCTGTTGCACTAAATGCAGTTTCAAAAGAGCAAAATATACCTATGATTGGTGTAGTAGAGCCTGCAAGCCTAGCTGCGATGGAAAAAACTAAAAATGGTCGTATTGGTGTTATAGGCACAGCAAGCACAATAAAATCTGGTTCTTATGAAAGCTTTTTGCATGAGCATAAACCAGAACTTAAAATATTTACAAAAGCTTGTCCGCTTTTTGTACCTCTCGTTGAAAATGGCAGAGTTAATAAAGGCGATATAGTTATAGAAACAGTTGTAAAAGAATATTTAACCGAGCTTAAAGAGCAAGATATAGACACTTTAATTTTAGGCTGTACACATTTTCCACTTCTTAAAGAGGTCATAGCTGATTTTATGGGCGAAAATGTAGAGCTTATAGACTCTGGTGCGGCAGCGGCAGACTATGCAAAACGTATTTTAACTTTATCAGATAATGAAAACGCTGGGACAAAATATTTTGTATCAGATGACCCAGATTCATTTAAAGCTCTTTCACATATTTTCTTAAATGGTGAAATTGCTGAAAATGTGGGAAATGTTGAAATAGCTACATATTAAAAAATGAGGAAGATATGAAAAAAGATGTATTGTTGTCGATATGCTCGACACAACAATTTGAAGGCTGTGATGAGGAAAAAATAGACCTTATGACAGAAGCTAGGCTTTATGAGCGTGGAGGAAAGTTTTATATTTCGTATGAGGAAAGTGAACTTACAGGTCTTGTAGGCACTCGTACAACGGTCAAAATAGATGGTGATACAGTGACTATGATGCGAACAGGTACTTATCCTTCAGAAATGATTTTTGGTAAAAATCAGCGTCATGTAGGACTTTATCATACCGAATTTGGTGCGATAACTATATCAACGCATACAAACGAGCTAAAAAACGCAATAAATGAAGATGGCGGAGAACTGGAAATAGATTATACAGTTGAAGTAGACCAGTCTATGATAGGCAATCATCATTTTAGAATGATTGTAAAACCAACTGGACAG
Organism: Candidatus Butyricicoccus avistercoris; assembly: GCA_019113005.1. Taxonomy (GTDB): domain Bacteria; phylum Bacillota; class Clostridia; order Oscillospirales; family Butyricicoccaceae; genus Butyricicoccus_B; species Butyricicoccus_B avistercoris. The sequence goes on from DXIE01000032.1 coordinate 16,193, forward strand.
GATTTAGATGAGAAATAATAGGAGAGTGTAACAAAAATGAATTTTATGGAAAATGCAAGAATACAGGCTGCAAATATTGTTAAGGCGGCATATGACAAAGCTGTTTTAAAAGGTTCACTGCCACAAGCAGAATTACCAAAAATAGCAGTTGAAACACCAAAAGATGCAAGCAACGGCGACTGGGCAAGCACAGTTGCTATGCAGTGTGCAAAATTACTTCGTATGCCACCAAGAAAAATAGCAGAAGCTTTAGTAGAAAATATGGAGCTTAATGGCACATATTTTTCTAAGGTAGACATTGCAGGTGCAGGTTTTATAAATTTCACATATAATATGGATTGGTATAAAAATGCACTTAAAACCGCTGTTTTAGAGGGTGAAAACTACGGTAAAACCAAGCTTGAAAACCCAGAAAAAATTATGGTTGAATTTGTATCTGCAAACCCAACAGGTCCTATGCATATGGGCAATGCTCGTGGCGGTGTACTCGGTGACTGTTTGGCTGAGGTTTTAAGCTGGGCAGGTCATGATGTAACAAGAGAATTTTATATAAATGATGCTGGCAATCAGGTGGACAAGTTCGCTCATTCTGTTGAAGGCAGATATATTCAGATTATCAAGGGTGAAGATGCTATCGAGTTTGACCCTTCTTGGTATCAAGGTGCAGATATCAAGGAGTTAGCTCAAATGCTTGTTGATGCTCATGGTGACAAGCTGCTTGATATGACAGAAGAAGAACGTTTTGATGCTATTGTTGGTTTTGGTCTGCCTCATAATATCGAGAAAATGCAACGTGATTTAGCACGTTATAAAATCACTTATGATGTATGGTTTAGAGAAAGCACACTTCATCAGTCTGGTGCAGTTGAGGAAACTGTTAAAATGCTTTCAGATGCTGGCGTGACATATGAAAAAGATGGTGCTTTATGGCTACGCTCTACCGCATTTGGTGCAGAAAAAGATGATGTGCTTCGTCGAGCAAATGGTTTTTACACTTATTTTGCGGCTGATATTGCGTATCATAGAAATAAGTTTGAAACACGTCATTTCGACAGAGTAATTAACATTTGGGGTGCTGACCACCATGGTCATGTGGCACGTCTGCAAAGAGCTTTAGATGCTATTGGTTTAAATGGTTCTGAGCGTCTTGAAATCGTACTAATGCAGCTTGTGCGTATGATGCAAGGCGGTGAAGTTGTGCGTATGAGTAAGCGTACAGGTAAGAGCCTAACCCTTTCTGACCTGCTTGACGAAATTCCAGTTGATGCAGCTCGTTTCTTCTTTAACTCTCGTGCGGCTGAAACTCAGATGGAATTTGACCTTGACCTTGCAGTAAAGCAGGATAGTGAAAACCCACTTTATTATGTCCAGTATGCTCATGCTCGTATCTGCTCTGTTATCAAGGGTGCAGCAGAAAATGGTCATGCACTTCCAAATGTAGAAGATGTTGATTTAACTGTTTTAACTGAAAACGATGAAAAGGCACTTATCCGTATTATTGCACAGCTACCAGAAGAAATTATCAGTGCGGCAAATGACAGAGACCCATCTCAGATGAATAAGTATGGCGTAAGTCTTGCAGCTCAGTTCCACAGATTTTATAATTCTTGCCGAGTTAATGATGCAGAGCCAGCTATTCGTGATGCTCGTTTAATTCTATGTAAGGCGGCAGCTCAAACTATTAAAAATGTGCTTGGCATGATAGGTGTAGATGCTCCTGAGCATATGTAATAATATATAATCCCCAATCCCATAAAAAGGAGGCGTTTTAAATGTTTCGCCAAATCAAAAAAATTGCAGCAGTTGTTTTAGCCTCAGCTATTACTTTTACAAGTGCAGCGGCTTTTACAGGCACACCACAAACACAGTTTGACTTTATTTTACAAAAAATAGAGCAAAATAGCCTGTTTACTCAAGATAATGAGATGTCAAGTGAACAGGTAGCTAAGAAAAATGCTTATATTGAGCAAAATCCAGACAAGCTGCAACAGGTTGTAAATGATTATTTAAAAACACTTGATACTCACTCTATGTTTTTAACCAAAAGTCAGTATGAACAGGGTTTTTCTACACTGACTCAAACAAGTGGTATAGGTGTAACAGTACAAAATCAGAGTGGTAAAATTACAGTAATTGATGTGGAAAAGGGTAGTCCAGCAGACAATGCAGGCTTTAAATATGGGGATAGAATTACAAAAATAAATGATGTTTCCATAGAAAATATGGAGATGTCAAAAATCGGGGAAATGCTTAGGGGTGAAGCAGGAACTCAAGTAAAAATAACTATAATAAGAGATAACCAAACTCTTGACTTTACACTGACAAGAGCATATATTACACCAAGTTATGTATCAAATTATACTGTAGAGGACGGTATAGAATATATTCGAGTTGAGGCTATGGGTTCACCAAGTGATTATAATGAATTTGAACAAATTTGGAACGGTCTTGATGAGAAAAATACAAAAGCAGTTATCTTAGATTTACGTTCTAATGGCGGTGGTCTTGTAGATGTTGCTTGGAAAATGGCTGACCTCATCATTGAAACAGATGGCACATATATGGGTGCTATAAGATGGCGTGAAGACCAAGGCGGTTTACAAAAGCATTATTCAGAGGGAACAGGCTTGCCACTTAATAAAATCTGTGTTCTTGTAGATGAAAATACAGCTTCGGCAGCCGAACTTCTAGCGGGCGTATTAAAAGAAACTGGTACTGCTGAGGTTGTTGGCACTACTACTTATGGTAAAGGTCAAGGTCAATACCATTTTGATATGCTTTCATCAAAATATAAGCTTGTTATAACATGTATGGAGATGAATCTGCCTATATCTGGTTGCTGGGAAGGCAAGGGCATAACCCCTACTGTTAAAGTGGCAGACAATAATATTATAGATGAGGCTTTATCTCAGTTGCCAGCGATAGATGTAAATTCAACTATAAAATATGGAGATAAATCAGAGCAGGTTCATGCAATTTCAGGAAGATTATATCTTTTAGGATATATGGACACAGTTCAAACTACATTTGATACTAATATGCTTTCAGCTCTAAGACAGTTCCAAACTGATGAAGGGTTAACTGCTGGTATTTCCGCAGGTTCTAAGACATTTGAAAAGCTCGAAACTAAGATAAATGAGCTTAAAGCTATTGGTGAGGGCACTGGTGATAGCTGTTATGATACTGCACTTGAGCTTTGCAAAAAAGCAGCGGCTGAACCAATTCGTTATACTTCACTTTCAGACGGCAGTTTTAAGGCTGCATAATCAACAATCGGAAAATAAAATGGGAGGAAATATGGAACCCCGTCAATCTTGTACACGTCAGATAATTATAGAAGCAAAAGATGAAGCTTTCATTTTGGCAAATAAAAATCATATAGCTGCGGTTACAACACATTCTAAAGATGAGTTTATTAAAACCGAAAAAATAGGTCATTTACCTTATGGAATAGCTATTAAATGCCCTAAAAAGCAAGAAGAATTAGAATTTCCAGTGATAGAACAGTATATTGCACTTTGCAAAAAGCATTTTAAAACTCAAATGCATGATAAGGCTGCATTTTATTATTTATATGGTGCAGATGATTTTCAGTCTTTAAGAGCTGCGGTTATTGCTATGACCGATTTATGCGGAAAAACTATTGTAACTGAAATTCATGTAGGTGAAGATGCCAGAATGCAAGATAATACAGATGCTCTTGCTGCCTTGGGAGTTTTACAGCGTATAGGTGTGTCAACAATGGTGTTTACATCTGATGCACCAGAACAGCTAGAAGATACTTTGGAAAGAGTTGCACCTTATGCTAGAATTTCCATAGGTGTGCGTGTACCTACGGAGTGGCTTAATGATAATATTAAGTTAACTAATGTTGAAATGCTACTGCCAGATGAAAGCGAAAATGCAGATATGCTTTGCAATGCACTTAAAAAATATAAGTCGGGCAGAACGGCTAGCCGTGACCACGATGACTATATTTTAGCACCAGATGGCAGAGATGCTCATTTTATTGACGCTGTTACAGATATTTCTGATGAAATAGAATGTGACCATAAACTTCAGGAGCGACTTCTTGAAATAGAAGACGAAGAAGCTGCGGCTCTTAAACTGATGCTCACAGAGGAAGATGACCTTTATAATCTTGAAGAAGACCTTTATATGTTAACTCGTCCTGTGTGTCTTTGTGCTGCAACTCCTGAGCTTTTAGAAAAAGCTCTTAGAATTTATTCAGGTCTTGCGATTTATGACGGTACTTGGGAGCTTACACCTGAAGTCGCTAAATATTTTTGTGAAAAATATGGCATGATTTTATTATAATTTTATATTTTGAAAAGAGGTATTAAAATTGGATTGGACCGAAGTTACTATATTTACTTCAACAGAGGGTATTATGCCTGTTACTGATTTGCTAGATGAGCAAGGCATAGAAGGCTATGCTCTTGAAGATGCGGCAGACTTTGAGGAGTTTTTACAGGATACTGAAATATATTGGGATTACGTTGACGAAAACCTAAAAAAAGAGCTTTCATCTCAAGAAACTAAAATTAAAATTTATCTTTCCGATGATGAGGAGGGCAGAACACAATATAAACTGCTTTGTGAAAAATTAAATGAGCTTAAAAATAGAGATGAAAATAATGCTTATGGCAGACTTGTAACCGAAACAAGTCTTACCCGTCAAGAGGATTGGGAATGGGGTTGGAAACAGTATTTCAAGCCATTTCCAGTTGGTAAAACCTTTATAATTAAGCCATCATGGGAAACAGTAGACGATACCGAGGGCAGAACTATACTGGAAATAGACCCTGCTTCTAGCTTTGGTACAGGCACACATGATACAACCCAGCTTTGTATAACTGCACTTGAGGAAACCATTAAAGGCGGAGAAAAACTGCTTGATATGGGTACTGGTTCAGGTATTCTTGCAATCGCTGCGGGTATGCTTGGCGCTATACCTGACACCATTGTTGATATAGATGAGCATTGTTTAACCTGTGCCGCTGAAAACGCAGAGCGAAATAATGTAATATTGGGCAGAAAACTGCATGGTGATGCACTTAAAAATCCTGCTCTTGCTGAGGAAATCGGCAAGGATTATGATATTATTGTTGCTAATATTGTTGCAGATGTAATAATCGGTATGAGCAATATGTTCTGGGACAAGCTAAAAGATAATGGCACTTTAATCTGCTCAGGCATATTAAATGAACGTGCAGATGAGGTGGAAAATGCACTTGTTAAGACAGGTTTTGATATTTTGAAACGTCAGGCAAGTGATGATTGGACAGCTTTTACTGCAAAAAAATGCTTAGGGGTATAAAATGCCAAGATTTTTTATTGATGAAAAGCCAAAAGGCGAGGAAATAATAATAACAGGTGAAGATGCACACCATATAACAAAAGTGCTTCGCATGAAAATAGGCGAAGAATTAGTTATTTGCGACTGCCAAGGCAATGATTATAATTGTGAAATAGAAAGCTTGCAAAAAGATGCTGTTTGCTGTAAAATTATAGAAATAACCGAGTCTGTGGGTGAAGCTAAAGCTGATGTAACACTTTTTATGGCTTTGCCAAAAGGCGATAAAATGGACTTTATCGTACAAAAGGCAGTAGAACTCGGTGCTAAAAAAATTGTGCCTTATATAGCAAAAAGAAGTGTTTCACGCCCAGATGAAAAATCAATGCGTAAAAAATGCGATAGATGGCGTAAAATAGCTAAAGAAGCTGCAATGCAATCAGGTCGTGGCATTATACCTGAAGTTTGCAATGTTTTAACACATAAAGATGCTGTAAAACAAGCTAGTGAGTATCAGTTTGCACTATTTCTATATGAAAATGAGCAAGAAACAGGTATTAAAAGTGTTTTATCTCAAAAGGAAATTTCATCTGCGGCTCTTATGATAGGCCCAGAAGGTGGCTTTGATGATAGCGAAGTTAAGCTGGCAATAGATGCTAATATGCAAAGTGTTTCACTAGGTAAACGTATTTTAAGGTGTGAAACTGCACCGCTTGTAGCACTCAGTATTGTTATGTACGAAAGCGGAAATATTTAAATTTTAGACTGGAGTTGATTTTTTTGGCGGCAAATAATGTGCCTCAAAAGGAGAAAGAAGAATATATTACTAATAAAGTTTTAGTTGTTTTTAGCTTGTGTCTTGGCGGTGTATTGCTGCTTATGGGCGTTAAAAACCTTGTTAGTAATGGTGTTTCATACCTTACAGGTATAATGGTTGTAAAAGTGCTTATAGGTATTTCAGCAGTCGGTGTAATTGCAGGATTATTTATGATGATTCGTGAAATTAAAAATCATATAAATACATCTATGAAAATTATAACAGGACGAAATGTTTTACTCACATTTACTATTTCTCTTGTTATTTTCGTTTTAATATATTATTTTTTATTCCCTGTATTTAAAATCTTTTTCGCTTTACTGCCTGCACTCGCTGTGTATTATCTAATTTACCACTCATATCAGCCTGAGTTTGTGGCAATAGCATTCAATGGTGGTATTGCGGCGGTATTATTGTTTATTATAAGACGTGCTCTTTCAAGTGCTAACTTTAAATATCTAGTTTATGCATGTGTAGCAGTTATGGTTGTTTATTTATTAGCTCAAATTATTGTTGTTTCTAAGATTAAGGCTAATAATGGCACTTTAAAAATCAAAAATAAAGAATATAACTTTAATTTCTCTAAAAATGCATATACTATGCTATTTGTAACTCCTGTTGTTATGACTATTTTGGTTTTAGTGGGAGCTTTTACAAGCGTGGCACTTTATGCTATTTTTGCTGTGGCTGCATATTTATTTGTTACAGCAGTATACTATACTGTGAAATTAATGTAAAATATAGGCGGATAGTTATTTAAACTGTCCGCTTTAACTCTTTTTGGAGGTGTTATTTTATGAAACGTATACTGGCTTTTTTAGCTTTATCTGTTGTTATACTTTCGGGTTGTGAATCACCACTCAAAAAAACAGATTCTCCACTTGATACAGCAATAGAAATGAAAAATGCTTTGGAGAATGATAAAACAAGTGGTTTGTTTATGATGAAAAATATAGATGGTGATTTAATTTTTGACAGCCTAGAAGCAATATATCCGTTTGCATTCTCTTTAGAGCTAGTTTCATATCAAATAGGACTTACAGAAATAAGTGTCAATATACCTAACAATGCACAGCAAATGCAAGCTAAAGCACTAGCTGAAAAAATAGCTGTAAATCAGACTAAGGGGCTTGAAACTGCACAAGATAAACTTGCGGCACTGCATGACTATTTAATATTAAACTGTAAATATGATGTAGAGGCAGCAGAGCAAGAAGTGCTAGATGGTACAAGTGCACCTTTTACCGCTTATGGTGCGTTGGTAGATGGCAAAGCCGTATGCTCAGGCTATGCAAGGGCTTTTATGATGATGTGTGAGGTGGTAGGAATTGAATGTATATACATATCTGATTCTGAGATGAACCATAGCTGGAATGCTGTTAAAATAGATGATGAGATTTACTATATAGATTGTACATTTGATGACCCTATTCCAGACCAAGGAGAAAGAATAATTCGTGAATATTTTTTAAAAACAGGTGAAGAACTTAAAAAAACACATACTTGGAATGACAACTTTTATGAGCAAATAATAGACTAAAAACGCTAAAAACAGTGGTTTTTACAACTTTAAAAAACAACGTAAAAAATTATAAAAAATATGAAAAAAAGTGTTGACAAATGGGGCATAAGTGTATATAATAAATCATGTCGCTGATGAGTGACGGCAAACGAAAGCCGACAACGAAACGACAACAACTTAACAAAATGGCGGTATAGCTTAGTTGGCTAGAGCGTTCGGTTCATACCCGAAAGGTCATTGGTTCAAGTCCAATTACCGCTACCATTTTGGCCCGTTGGTCAAGCGGTTAAGACACCGCCCTTTCACGGCGGTAACACGGGTTCGAGTCCCGTACGGGTCACCATTTCGGAAGTTTAGCTCAGCTGGGAGAGCATCTGCCTTACAAGCAGAGGGTCAGCGGTTCGAGCCCGTTAACTTCCACCATTAAAACACGCATGCAAATGCGTGTTTTTTTGTGCTTTAAAATATTTGAGGTGTCAAGATATTAACACCCCAAATGCTCCAGATAAAAATGCTTCGCTGAAAAAATATCCCAAGCATATTAAAACTGTATTCCAAATTGTAATTCCTATACTTGAATAGATTATATATTCTCTTATATCCATTTGTAAAAGTCCCGCTGGAATAGAAACTATTGTTCTAAGCATGGGAATAAGTCTGCATATCATAAGTGCTTTGCCGCCACCATGTTCAAGCCTTTTATGACACTGATTTACAAAATCATGGAACTTTTTGCTTTTACCAAAAAATTTATTTAAAAGTGGTGCTCCGCCAAAATAACATATACCATACATCACAATAGAGCCAATAAGACCAGCAAGCACTGATACAAATATACATAAAATAAGATTATGTCCGCTTTGTGCTATAAGCACCCCAACAGCTGGCATTATAATTCCCGCTGGAAACCCTGGAAGATTTAAATATTCACAGAAAAATACAGCCGCCATCATTGGCAAACCATATTGCTCAAAAAGCCTTATAACATTTTGTATGCTGTCCATTTTATTTTCACCGTCCTTATATTTTAAATAATAACAACAGGCGATAGCCTATGCAAGGGCTACCGCCTGAATTTAAAAAACCGTTAATAACTTAAAATAAAGGAATGGAATAAATTGTGCTTAATATCCATAATGAACTGACTATTCCAGCACCAGCTAAGCCAGATAAAAATAAATGTAAGTTTGTCCAGCGTTTGCGTACATATTTTTTTACATGAGGTTTGCCAAGATATTGCTCAGCTATATTACAGGCTTCTTTCATAACATCATTTGTCTTTGGTGGCTTATCTTTGACTATAAATATTGCCTGTTCAAATACATCAGAATCTGATGGCTGTACTACTACTATACGTCTTGAAATCCCTTTGACCATAAGCATACTCCTTATTTAATTCACGATAAGAAAATTATGCCCTTTTTATGGTGTTTTATACAGGTAGTGGTCTTTGCTCAAGTCTAAAAACTAATGCAGATAAATCGTCTGATGTGCCACGTTTTGCCGCTGCCACCACTAAATGTGCTGCAAGCTCTTTAGGTGTGTCTTTTTGATGCTCATATATAAGCGTTTTTAACCATTTATCGTCAATACTGTCACATATGCCATCAGAAACCATTATAAATAAATCTCCTCGCTGTAATTTTATAGGTATGCTTTGGTCTGCGGCTATATCATCTGATAAACCTACTGGTAAATTACCTCCTGCAATGCTTGTTAATTTATTTCCGCTTAAAATATAACTTGCCGCTGCTCCGCATTTTAAACAGCTTCCTCGACCTGTAAACAAATCAAGCATAAGCAAATCAAGAGTTACTCCTCGTGTGCTATCACATTTTAGTTTAAAAGCAGGGGATACAGTTCTAAGTGCATCATCTGGTGGTATGCCAGCTTTTAAAAACCTTTCCATAAGTGATAAAATCATTCGGCTGTCTTTGGCGGCGGCTTCTCCTGTGCCCATACCATCAGCAAGCAGCAAACAAGCCTGACCGCTGTCTGTTACAAACGACCTAGCCGTATCTCCTGAAACGTGCTCATTTTGTTTTTGCCTTTGTCCTATGCCTACAATCGCTCTAAAAGGTGCTTGCTCTTTTAATATAAGTCTTGTGCCTAACTCATCTGATATACGCTCTGGCTCGCTAAGACATACAGATAAAACCGCTGAAAGTCCTGCTGCAAACCCTTTTCGCTGATGAAGTATATTTTCCATTGCATCGCCGTCAAGCTCTACTCTTAAATGACCTTTACCATCTCGGAAAACTGCCACTTTATCAATAACACCAAAAGCTGAGGCATAACTTCTTACTTGTCGCTCTCTTGCGGGAAGTTCGGCTTGCTCACAACCTAATGTACTGCTAATCTGCCTTAATATGCCTGTAAGTCCTGCGTATTGCTGTGCAATTAAAGTGCAATTTTCTTCACAGCGTTTTCTATATTGCTGACGCTCTCTGAGAGAAAATAAAGCTCTATTTATAGAGCTTAATAATTCTGGAAAATGTATACACCTTTCGGAAAAATGTTTAGGAAAATCACTCGCTTCTGCTCGTCCACGTTTTAACATTGGAACAGATACATCATTTAATGCTGAGAGTGTGGAAATATAGTCCTTTTGCCAACACTGGTTACAAATTCTACACGTTCTACATATGCTGTCAGCTGCACAGTCAAAAATAGCATGTATATCTTCATCTGCGGCTGCTCGTCCTGTTTGTGCTCCGCTCATCATTGCAAGATACATTTCATAAAATGCATCAGAGGCTTCACTTGCATATTTTCCTGCACTGTGTTTCATTCTTAAAAGTTTATCAAGAGTGTTTTCAGGTGATGGTATAAGTGAGTCTTTGATGTATTGAAATAATGTATCAGGAATAAACCAAAAAATAAATGCCGCTAAACAACATTCATAAACACCAGATGTGAAAAATGGATTATCTATACCAAGTAAGCAAGCCGCACTTGCTGTAACTGCTGTACTAAGTAAAAAAGGTAATCTGCCCATAGAGCGAAATGCACCTGCTAAAAGTGCTGATAAACTGTATACACATGTGAAAAATGCTCCGCTGCCGCCTGTAATATCCATTGTAACACCAAATATTACGCCAAAAGCTGCACCGCTTGCACTTGAAACTAAATAAGCTGCTGAAAGTGTTAATATATAAGCTAAAACTCTTGATGGTGAGATAGTGCCAAATATAGTAATTTCACCAAGTGCTATAAGTACACTTGCTATTAATGCAAGCAATCCAACAGGTTTTTTAAAATCTCCCAATCTTTTGGGATAAGAAAATGCTTTAATATAACATAGGCATAAACCGCCTGTTATAGCACACACTGTTATAAACTGAAAAATTTTTGCAATGCTTAAAAAGGGTGGTGCTGGTAAAAGAATAAATGTACATATGAGCGTCATAAATGAGCATGAAAGCGGCATAAACCATATTTTTCTTAAATGCTCTTTGAAAATGTAAGCACATATAAATGTAAGTATACTTGCAACTGCACAAGATACTCCAAGCATTCCTCCATGCCCTAAAAGATAACCTATAACCGAACCTAATAATGCATATATTCCTTTGGTTGTACACGCACCTGTAAACGCTATGCCTAAAGGAGCATATGTACCGAAAAACATACCTTGAGATAAGACTAAACCCAGTAAAAATTGTCTTATGCCTCTAGCTGCTCGTTTTGCGGTGTCGGTGTGTGTAAGTCTTGTCCATAAAGCTGCCGTATGTGCTGCAGCTTCAAAACTCTTTCGTTCTAATGTTTGCTTGTCCATGGTCAAACCTCCTTGGGTTTCAGTATAGGTCTTAACTGTTGCATCTTTTGTTGGAAAATATTAATGGAAATAATAAAATATATTTTATTTATATTTAAATAATTACAAAATGAAGAAAAATAATAGGAAATGCAGGGAAAACTAGAGAAATAAATTTGGTCTGTTTGCATTGAGAGTTTGTATATGCTAAAATAAAAGTCTGATAACTCAAATTTATTTGGAGGATATATATGAACATTGGACAGGTGGAGATAAAAGGTAGACTTATACTTGCACCTATGGCAGGCGTTACTGATAAAGCTTTTCGCCAAATTTGTAGAGAACATGGTACTGCTCTTACTGTAACCGAAATGGTTTCTGCTAAAGCACTTCACTTTAAAGATAAAAAAACACCTAGACTTTTGGGTTTATCTCAAAATGAACACCCAGCATCAGCACAGATATTCGGCTCAGAACCAGAAAGCATGGCTGAGGGTGCTATTATTGCAAAGGAAATATCAGGCTGTGAAATCATTGATATAAATATGGGTTGCCCTGCACCGAAAATAGTTAATAACGGCGATGGCTCAGCACTTATGAAAGATATTAAACTTGCAGAGCAAATTATAACCGCAGTTAAAAAAGCAGTTGATTGCCCTGTGACAGTTAAATTTAGAAAAGGTTGGGACGAAAAAAGTATAAACTGCATAGAGTTTGCTAAAATGTGTGAATATGCAGGTGCAGATATGATTGCAGTTCATGGCAGAACAAGAGCTCAACAATATTCAGGAAATGCAGATTGGGATATTATAGCCAAAGTAAAACAATCGGTTAAAATCCCTGTGGCTGCAAATGGTGATGTTTTTACCCCTCAAGATGCGGTTAATATAATAAATCATACAAATGCTGATTTTGTTATGATTGGCAGAGGGGCACTTGGTGACCCTTGGCTATTTGAAAGAAGCAATAAGCTTATAGAAACAGGTATTTTGCAAGATGAGCCAACGCTATCAGAAAGACTTGATACTGCTGTTAGACAAATTGAGCTTGCATGTGAGGATAAAGGCGAACATATAGCCATGCTTGAAGCAAGAAAACATGTCAACTGGTATTTAAAAGGCTCGTCTGGTCTTAAAGAGTTTAAAAAACGTGTGTGTGCTTTTAATAAAATAGATGAGCTTTATAAGCTTTGTGAGGATATTAAAGCTCAGATATAGATAAAAGGAGGGTTGCACCGATGACAGGGGAAGATGTGCTTATTAAACGTGCTAAAAAAGGCGAAATGGCTGCATTTGAAGCATTGGTGTCCGCTTATGAAAGAAGGGTTTATACTCTTGCTTTAAGGTCTACAAATTCGCATGAAGATGCACTGGATATAACTCAAGAGGTTTTTTTAAAAGCCTATAAAGCTTTGCCGTCTTTTAGAGGTGAAAGCGGGTTTTCTACTTGGCTTTATAGAATTACCATGAATAAATGTGTAGATTTTGCCAGAAGTAAAAAAAATATAACTTTAGAATCAATAGATGATGAAAAAGTTGTAGAGCTACAAGATTTAAAAGAAAAAAATCAACCAGAAAAATCATTTGAGAAAACAGAGCTTCGTGAGGAAATAGACATTGCTCTTAATATGATATCCGAAGAACATAGAAAAGTTGTTGTCCTTCGTGATGTGGCTGGTATGAAATATGCAGATATAGCCAAGGCTCTTTCCATTGAAGAAGGTACAGTGAAATCAAGAATTGCAAGAGCAAGAGAAGCTCTTAGAAAAATTTTAATAGATAGAGGGAACATTTCTTTACCATCTACGTCTAAACAGTCAGAAAGGAGGCGGGAAGATGCAAAACTGTGAAAAATATCGTGAGCTGTGTTCAGCTAGTATTGATGGCGAATTATCACCTCAGGAAAAACGAGAGCTTTTTGAGCATATTTCAAAATGTCCCGCCTGTGCAGCGTATTTAGATGACCTTCGTGAAATGCGAAATGCATGGGACGATTTTAAACAGCCTTTACCAGATGATATGCATGAGTATATTATGCAGGCGGTTTTAAAAGAAGCTGAAAAACCTGTTAAGACTAAAAGACATTTCCCTGTGTTTACTACATTTGCAGCGGCAGCAGCTTGTGTAATGCTTGTTCTATCTGGTGCGGTAGGCGATATAATAAATATGACTTCTAATAACACTGGTGATAATACTAGGGCTAAACCTACTGGTAAACTTGTTATGGAGAATACAGATGAAGGTGAAACATCATCATATATAGAACCAGAACAAACAGAACCAGAACAGCCTGAGGAGCAACTCGAGCAGACACAGCCAGTACAGCCTAGAGTTATAGAGCCTGCACAGAATGAGACAAAAGAACAAACCGAAGTAGCACCGAAAACTTCTGAAGTTCCTGAGGAAAATCAGGAACAGCAGACTGATAAGCAGACTGAGCAACAGGTTGACAATGGCAAACAGGTAGCACCAGCCACATTTTCTGTAAATCCAGAATCTAAGAAAAATGCCGCAGAACGTCAATCGGTCGCAATTCCTTCATCACTTCAAACATCAAGCTTTGCTTTTTGCTTTGTTGCGGTAGGTTCTGGCGATGTACCTGTGATAGATAATGCTGAATTTATAGAAAAAAATAATAATACCTATTATTTTAAAGTAACTGGCGTTATAAGTGATTTTGATAAAACAGTATTATCACTTAAAGAAAAAGGATTTGAGACCACTATGCGTGATGACTTAGGAGTTAAAATAGATGCAAATGCTACTAACGGTTTGCTTGTTTTAGTGGTAAACGAATAAAGAAATATATGTAAATTCCGATAAATTTATTTTATCGGAATTTTCTTGTTTTTTTCGTAAAAAACTATTGACAAATGTATAAAAATAAGTTATTCTATACAAGGCTTGCGAAACAGCAAGCAAAAATGCGATGATATCGGAGATTGCTGACATATGTCAGGTAACTTCGATGGAGTAGGTCCGACAATCGGGCGGTTGAGACAACTGCTTATTGTAAAACGTCAATGTTCTTGCGTAAATTCGGGACTTTTGGCAAAAGAGTCAGAAAGCCGATTGCATGAACCTCCTGCGTTATTTTGACCGGATTTTTCACAAAGAGTGTGCCGGTTATTTTCATGCCCGTACGCGATACGCTAGGCGGGGTTGCAGTATCTCTCCGTAACGAGTCGACACATTTTTAAATGTACGACATGTACGAGGAGGAAATACAAAAATGGCTAATGCTGAAAAGATTCGTATCCGCCTAAAGGCATACGACCATGAGCTAATTGATCAGTCTGCAGAGAAGATTGTTGAAACTGCTAAGCGTTCTGGTGCTAAGGTTTCTGGTCCAATCCCTCTACCTACTGAAAAGGAAATTATCACTATTCTACGTGCTGTTCATAAGTACAAGGACAGCCGTGAGCAGTTTGAGCGTCGCACTCATAAGCGTCTAATCGATATCGTTAACCCAGGTCAGAAGACTGTTGAGTCCCTAATGACTCTTGACCTTCCAGCTGGCGTTGAAATCGAAATCAAGCTCTAATTTAAATTACTAACAATCTGCTAAAAAGCAGTTTGTACCTAGCCACTTTCGGTGTGGCGAGGTCAAGTTGGCAGTTAGGCTAAGACCACTGTCAACCAATAACCTAAATAGGAGGAAAACAAAAATGCTGAACAAAGCAATTATCGGCAAGAAGGTTGGCATGACCCAAATCTTCGACGCTGAAGGTAAGGTTATCCCTGTTACCGTAATCGAAGCTGGTCCATGTGTAGTTACTCAGCTAAAGAGTGTTGAGAAGGAAGGCTACGCTGCTGTACAGCTCGGTTTTGAAGATGTTAAGGAAAAGAAACTAAACAAGCCAGAGCTTGGCCACTTAAAGAAGGCTGGCGAGGCTGTTAAGAAGTACCTCAAGGAGTTCCGTTTCGACGATTGCTCCACTTTCCAAGTTGGCGATGTAATCACTGCTGATATGTTCAAGGTTGGCGATTACGTTGACGTAACTGGTATCTCTAAGGGTAAGGGTTTTGCTGGCGTTATCAAGCGTTTTAACGCTGGTCGTTCTCCAATGAGCCATGGTGCTGGCCCTATGCACCGTCACCAAGGTTCTATGGGTGCTTGTTCTGACCCTTCTAAAATCATGAAGGGCAAGATGATGCCTGGTCACCTCGGTAACGAGCAAGTTACTGTTCAGAACCTTGACGTTGTTAAGGTTGATGCTGAGCTTAACCTAATCGCTGTTTGTGGTGCTATCCCAGGTCCTAAGGGCGGCATCGTATTCCTGAAGAATACCGTTAAGAAGAATCCTGAGAAGAAGGGTCCAGCTGCTGCAATCAGTAAGAACCCTCAGAAGGCTTCTGCAAGAAAGTAAGGAGAGGAGGAAATACTAATGCCTACAGTTAAGGTTTATAATATGGCTGGTCAGGAGACTGGCACAATCGAGCTTAATGCTGAGATTTTCGGCATCGAGCCTAATGTTTCTGCTATGCATGCAGTAGTAAAGAACCATCTGGCTAACAAGCGTCAGGGCACTCAGTCCACTCTGACTCGTGCAGAGGTTCGTGGCGGTGGTATTAAGCCATGGCGTCAGAAGGGTACAGGTCGTGCTCGTCAGGGTTCTATCCGTTCTCCACAGTGGACTCACGGTGGTATCGCTCTAGGCCCTAAGCCACGTTCCTACCGTTACACTCTAAACAAGAAGCTGCGTCGTCTAGCTATGATGTCTGCACTGTCTGCTAAGGCTGCTGCTGGCGAAATCATCGTTATTGATGACCTGAACATGGGTGAAATCAAGACTAAGACTTTTGCAGGTTTCCTGAAGTCTGTTGATGCAACTGGCAAGAGCCTTGTTGTAACTCCAGAGTCTCGCACCAATGTTATTAAGAGTGCTGCTAACATTCCAGGCGTTCGTACTACTATTGCTACTACTCTGAATGTTTATGATATCCTCAACGCTGATAAGTTCATCATCGACAAGGCAGCGGTTGCTAAAATCGAGGAGGTTTACGCATAATGAAATTCGCACATGACGTAATCATTAAGCCTATTATCACCGAGCGTTCTATGGAAGGTATCGCTGAGAACAAGTATGTTTTCGAGGTTGCTCCAAACGCTGGTAAGATTGAAATTAAAAAGGCTGCTGAAGAAATCTTCGGCGTTAAAGTTGCTAAGGTTAACACCATTAAGCTGCCAGGTAAGTGGAAGCGTATGGGCGTTCACACTGGTAAGCGTAAGGACATCAAGAAGGCTATTATCACCCTGACTGATGATTCTAAGAAGATTGAAATCTTCGAAAACATGATGTAATTTACCGTAAGGTGAATATATAAATTTGCGGCAATCGGTCGCAGGTATGGGGATGTCACCCCGATAAGAACAGATTTTAAGGAGTTGAAAAACAAAATGGCGATTAAGACTTTCAACCCTACGACACCTTCCCGCCGTAATATGACTACTCTGTCTAATGCGGGACTGTCTAAGGTAAAGCCAGAAAAGAGCCTTCTCGAAAAGCTCAAAAAGACCGCTGGTCGTAACAGCTATGGTCGTATCACCGTTCGTCACAAGGGCGGCGGAAACAAGCAAAAGTACCGTATTATTGACTTCAAGCGTCAGAAGCTGGATATGCCAGCTACCGTTCTGACTCTGGAATATGACCCAAACCGTTCTGCTAACATCGCTCTCGTTCAGTACGAGGACGGCGTTAAGGCTTATATCCTCGCTCCAGAGGGTCTAAACATCGGTGACAAGGTTATTTCCTCTGTTAATGCTGATATTAAACCTGGCAACTGCCTGCCAGTTCATGCTATCCCAGTTGGTACTATGATTCACAATATCGAGCTATACCCAGGTAAGGGTGCTCAGCTGGTTCGTTCCGCAGGCGTAGCTGCACAGCTTATGGCTAAGGAAAACGGCAAGGCAATGGTTCGTCTGCCATCTGGTGAGCTGCGTTATGTTCGTCTAGAGTGTAAGGCTACAATCGGTGTAGTTGGTAACTCTGACCACTCTAACGTTCAGCTTGGTAAGGCTGGTCGCAGCCGTCATATGGGTATCCGCCCAACAGTTCGTGGTTCTGTAATGAACCCTTGTGACCACCCACATGGTGGTGGTGAAGGTAAGAGCCCAATCGGCCGTCCAGCACCAGTTACCCCATGGGGCAAACCTGCTATGGGTTACAAGACTCGTAAGAAGAATCACCGTACCGACAAGCAAATCGTTCGTCGTCGTAACGGTAAGTAAGGAAAGGAGAACAGAAATATGGGCAGAAGTGTTAAGAAAGGCCCTTTTGTGGCTCCTGAGCTTTACAAAAGAGTCGTTGCTATGAATGAAGCTGGCGAGAAGAAAGTTGTTAAAACTTGGTCTCGTGCATCTACAATTTTTCCTGAGTTCGTTGGTCATACTATCGCAGTTCATGACGGTCGTAAGCACGTTCCAGTATATGTTACTGAGGACATGGTAGGTCATAAGCTGGGTGAGTTCGCTCCAACCCGTACCTATAAGGGTCACGCGGGCAGCAAGACCTCCAACAACGGTAAGTAAGGGAGGACGAACAGATGGAAGCAAGAGCAATCGTTAGAAACGTCCGCATGACCCCTCGTAAGATGAAGTTAATCTGTGACCTGATTCGTGGTAAAGACGCAGGCACTGCTATGGCTATCATCATGAACACTCCAAAGGCTGCTAGCGAAGTTATGGCTAAGCTTTTAAAGAGTGCAGTTGCTAATGCGGAGAATAATCATAACATGAACACCGATAAGCTTTATGTTAAGGAAGTTCATGTAGCACCAGGCCCTATCATGAAGCGTATTATGCCACGTGCACAGGGTCGTGCATTCCGTATTCTCAAGAGAACCTCTCATGTAACTCTGGTTCTCGCTGAGAAAGAATAATTAGGGGAGGTTAAACAATGGGCCAGAAAGTAAATCCGAACGGTCTTCGTGTCGGCGTAATTAAAAATTGGGATTCCCGTTGGTTCGCTAAGGACAATGTATTC
This sequence comes from Candidatus Butyricicoccus avistercoris, assembly GCA_019113005.1. Lineage (GTDB taxonomy): Bacteria > Bacillota > Clostridia > Oscillospirales > Butyricicoccaceae > Butyricicoccus_B > Butyricicoccus_B avistercoris. The sequence goes on from DXIE01000032.1 coordinate 34,573, forward strand.
GGCGATCTCCTCGTGGAAGACTACAACATTCGTAAATATCTGAAGAATCTTCTCAAGGACGCTGGCGTTCCTGCTATCGAAATTGAGCGTACCGCTAAGGACGTTAAGATTCTTATTCAGTGTGCTCGTCCAGGCTTTGTTATTGGTCAGGGCGGCGAGAAAATTGAAAAGTTACAGGCTGATGTTGCTAAGATGATTGGTAAGCCAGTTAAGATTTCTATCATTGAAATCAAGAACCCAGATACCAATGCAACTCTTGTAGCTGAAAACATTGCTGCACAGCTGGAAAAGCGTATCTCTTTCCGTCGTGCTATGAAGCAGTGCATGGGCCGTGCAATGCGTATGGGTGCTAAGGGCATCAAGACCGCTTGCTCTGGTCGTCTAGGCGGTGCAGAAATTGCTCGTACTGAGCATTATCATGAGGGTACTATCCCACTACAAACTCTGCGTGCTGATATTGACTACGGTTTTGCTGAGGCTGATACAACCTACGGTAAAATCGGCGTTAAGGTATGGATTTATAAGGGTGAGGTTCTAACAGGTGGTCCTCGTCTAGGTCGTTCAATCGAAGCTCCTAAGCCAGCTTCTGAGCGTCGTGACCGCCGTGATGGTGACCGTCGCCGTAGAAATAACAATCGTGGCGAGCGTCGTGCTCCACGTCAGGAAGGAGGCAACCGCTAATGCTACTCCCAAAGAGAGTTAAATACCGTCGTGTACACCGTGGCCGTTTAAAGGGCAAGGCTTCACGTGGTAATTTTGTAGCATATGGTGATTTCGGTCTTCAGGCTACCGAGCCATGCTGGATCACCTCTAACCAAATCGAGGCTGCCCGTATCGCTATGACTCGTTATACAAAGCGTGGCGGTAAGGTTTGGATTAAGATTTTCCCTGATAAGCCAATTACTGAGAAGCCAGCTGAAACCCGAATGGGTTCCGGTAAGGGCTCTCCAGAGTACTGGGTTGCTGTTGTTAAGCCAGGTCGCGTTCTGTTTGAAATCGCAGGCGTTTCTGAAGAAGTTGCTCGTGAGGCACTTCGTCTGGCTAGCCACAAGCTACCATGTAAGACAAAGTTTGTTACTCGTGAGACCAAGAATGGTGGTGAAGTATGATGAAGGCAAAAGAGATTAGAACACTGAGTGCTGAGCAGCTGCAGGATAAGCTCGCAGAGCTTAAGAAGGACCTCTTCAACCTTCGTCTCCAGCACGCTACCAATCAGCTTGACAATGTAAACAAAATCACAGAAGTTAAGCGTGACATTGCACGTGTCAACACCGTTCTCCGCGAGCTTCAGCTTGCGGCAAAGTAAGGAGGTAAGCGAAGTTGAGCGAGAGAGCGTTAAGAAAAACCCGTGTGGGTAAGGTAGTATCCGATAAGATGGATAAGACTATCGTTGTAGCAATCGAGGATAGCGTACAGCATCCTCTATATAAAAAGGTTATGAAGCGTACCTATAAGCTGAAGGCACATGATGAGAACAACGAGTGCCGTGTAGGCGATAAGGTTAAGGTAATGGAAACCCGCCCACTGTCCAAGGACAAGCGTTGGCGTCTGGTTGAAGTTGTCGAGAAGGCGAAGTAAGGAGGGGAACACATGATTCAGCAGGAAACTTATCTGCGTGCGGCTGATAACAGCGGTGCGAAGGAACTGAAATGTATCCGTGTTCTCGGTGGCTCCACCCGTAAGTACGGTAATATCGGCGATGTAATCGTTTGCTCTGTACGTAAGTGTACACCAGGCGGCGCTGTTAAGAAGGGCGATGTTGTTAAGGCAGTTATCGTTCGTACCGTTAAAGGTCTGCGTCGTGCAGATGGTAGCTACATCCGTTTCGATGAGAATGCGGCAGTTATTATTAAGGAAGATAAAAACCCACGTGGTACCCGTATCTTTGGGCCAGTTGCAAGAGAGCTTCGTGATAAGGATTACATGAAAATCCTATCCCTTGCTCCAGAAGTACTGTAAGGAGGTCGCCATAATATGAATAATCTGCATGTTAAAACCGGCGACACCGCCGTTGTTCTTTCCGGTAAGGAAAAGGGCAAGAAGGGTAAAGTTCTATCTGTAAACCCTAAGAAGGGTATGGTAGTAATTGAAGGCGTTAATATGATTACTTGTCATATGAAGCCTCGTCGTCAGGGCGAAACCGGCGGCATCGTAAAGCGTGAAGGCGCTCTGCGTGCTTGTAAGGTTATGAAGGTTTGCCCTAAGTGTGATAAGGCAACACGTCCTGCACATAAAATTCTTGAGAGCGGCAAGAAGGTTTGCGTTTGCAAACACTGTGGCGCTGAAATTTAAGGGGAGGAAAAGCTATGCCTAGATTAAAGGATAAATATGAAGCAGAAGCTCGTCCTGCTCTGATGAAGAAGTTCGAGTATAAGAGCCCAATGCAGATTCCACAGCTTGACAAGATTGTTATCAACGTTGGTTGTGGTAAGGAAGCAAACGGCAATTCTAAGGTTATCGAAGCTGTTGTTCGTGACCTAACTGCTATCACCGGTCAGAAGCCAGTTGTTACTCAGGCTAAGAAGTCTGTTGCTAACTTTAAGCTTCGTGAAGGTATGCCAGTTGGTGCGAAGGTAACTCTTCGTTCTGACCGTATGTGGGAGTTCCTAGACCGTCTGTTCAACGTGGCTCTGCCTCGTGTTCGTGACTTCCGTGGTATTTCCGCTAACTCTTTCGACGGCCGTGGCAACTACGCTTTCGGTCTGAAAGAACAACTCATTTTCCCAGAAATTGAGTACGACCAGATTGACAAGATTCGTGGTATGGATATTATCATCTGTACTACTGCTAAGACTGATGAAGAAGCTCGTGAGCTGCTCACTATTATGGGCGCTCCATTCGCTAAGTAAGAAGGAGGAGAATTCAAATGGCTAAGAAGGCAATGGTACTCAAGCAGCAGAAGACTCCCAAGTTCTCTACTCGTCAGTACAATCGTTGTAAGATTTGCGGCCGTCCACACGCTTATCTGCGTGATTTCGGTATCTGCCGTATCTGTTTCCGTGAGCTGGCTTACAAGGGTCAGATTCCAGGCGTTCGTAAGGCTTCCTGGTAATTCGGAAATTATACAGAATATCAAAGAGAGTGTTTTATACACTCTCTTTTTTTGTATAAAAATTTTGAAAGATTTTTGTAAAAAACACTTGAAATGCATACACTTTATATGATATAATGAACGACAGTTACGCATAATGTAACACGTTCCGCAAAACGCATGGTGAGCGTTTTTGCGAAGTCTTTCGTTGGCCATTACCCGAACATTTCGGCGTGGTCTTTGAAATGAAGGAAACACGGCCGACCTGCCGTAATATCAAGGCTTTTAGCAAAATAACCGCAAAATCGAGATAATTCTGTGTAAAAATCAGCATTTTTCTATATTGCGGATATTAGTTTGTCATGATATAATTACCGCTGGTCTGATGTGTTTCAGGCCAGCGATTTTTTTAACCCCAGCACCCACTGTGAAAGGGTCACAGTGGCGTAGTAAGAAAAGTGGACGGCAATCGGGGGGCGTACCTCCATGCAGTACCGTCAAACTTCTGAAAGGAGCAAGAAAGAATGCAGATCACAGATCCAATTGCAGATATGCTAACACGTATCCGCAACGCAGCTGCTGCTCGTCACGACTCTGTTGACGTTCCAGCATCTAAGATGAAGAAGTCCATCGCTCAGATTCTTCTTGACGAGGGCTACATCAAGAATTTCCAAATCGTAGACAATGGCAATCAGGGCATTATCCGTATCGCTCTAAAATACGGTGCTAACCGCCAGAAGGCTATCACCGGCCTAAAGCGTGTTTCTAAGCCAGGTCTGCGTGTATACGCAGGTGCTCAGGAGCTTCCAAAGGTTCTTAGAGGACTTGGTATCGCAATCGTTTCAACTTCCAAGGGCGTTATGACCGACAAGAAGGCTCGTGAGCTTAATGTTGGTGGCGAAGTCCTGGCATTCGTATGGTAAGGAGGGTAATGAACAATGTCTAGAATCGGCAGAGCTCCCATTGCCATTCCAGCAGGCGTAAATGTCACTGTTGAAGGCACTACCGTTACTGTTAAGGGTGCAAAGGCTACCTTAACTCGTGACGTGCATCCAAATATGACCGTTAAGGTAGAAGGCAATGAGATACTTGTAACTCGTCCAAACGACGAAAAGCAAAACCGTGCATTACACGGCTTAACTCGTAGCCTAATCAATAACATGGTAATCGGCGTAAGCGAAGGCTTCAGAAAGGAGCTTGACGTTAACGGTGTTGGTTACCGTGTACAAAAGCAAGGTAAGGAACTTGTTATGAACCTGGGTTATTCTCACCCAGTAACTATGACCGAAATCGAGGGCATCACTATCGAGTGTCCAACAGCTAACAAGATTATCGTTTCCGGTCCTGACAAGCAGAAGGTTGGCCAGTTTGCAGCTGAAATTCGTGAAAAGCGTCCACCAGAGCCATATAAGGGCAAGGGTATTAAGTACGTTGACGAATATATCCGCCGCAAGGAAGGCAAGACCGGCGCTAAGAAGAAGTAAGGAAGGAGAGTGTGCTAAATGGTTTCCAAGAAGGATTCTAACAAGGCGCGTATTAAGCGTCATAAGAGAGTACGCAGCAAGGTGTCTGGCACAGCTATTCGTCCACGCCTTGATGTATTTAGAAGTGCGAAGAACATCTATGCACAGGTTATCGACGACGTAGCAGGCGTAACCTTAGTCTCCGCTTCTACCACAGAGAAGAGCTTCACTGAGTATGGCGGTAACAAGGACGCAGCTAAGAAGGTTGGTCTTATTATCGCAGAGCGTTGCAAGGCAAAGGGCATTGAAAACGTTGTATTTGACCGCGGTGGCTATCTGTACCACGGTCGTGTGAAGGAACTCGCAGAAGGTGCCCGTGAGGGCGGCCTTCAGTTTTAAGTCGGGAGGAGGTAAAACATGGCTAAGTTTGATCGTAACGAAAAGAGAGAGGACGAGTTCAAAGAAACCGTCGTATCCCTAAATCGTGTTTCCAAGACTGTTAAGGGCGGTCGTATCTTTAAGTTTGCAGCTCTTGTAGTTGTAGGCGACGGAAAGGGTACTGTTGGCTTCGGTCTAGGAAAGGCCTCCGAAGTTCCAGACGCAATCCGTAAGGGCATTGAGGACGCTAAGAAGAATCTTGTTAAGATTTCTCTGAAGGGTACAAGTATCCCTCATGAGGTAATCGGTGAGTTCGGTGCAGGTCGTGTGCTTCTAAAGCCAGCTGCTACCGGTACTGGCGTTATCGCTGGTGGTGCTGTTCGTGCTGTTGTTGAAGCTGCTGGTATCAAGGATATCCGTACCAAGTGCCTGCGTTCTAACAACCCACAGAACGTTGTAACCGCTACAATCGAAGGTCTAAAGAGCCTGCGTGACGCTGCTGAAGTTGCAGCAGTTCGTGGCAAGGCTGTTAATGAACTATAATATAGGAGGGTAATAAAAAATGGCAAACATCAAGATTACCCTGAAAAAGAGCTTAGTTGGTCGTAAGGCAAATCATATTGCTACTGCTAACGCTCTGGGTCTAAAGAAAATCAATGACGTAACTGTTCAGCCAGACAACGCTTGCACCCGTGGCAAGATTGCTAAGATCAGTTACTTGCTCGAAATCGCAGAGGAGGTGTAAACTAATGAAGCTTCAGGATTTACAACCATCCGTAGGTTCTACCCGCCCTGCATACCGTAAGGGTCGTGGTGCTGGTTCTGGTAACGGCAAAACTGCTGGCCGTGGTCACAAGGGTCAGTGGGCTCGTTCTGGCGGCGGTGTTCGTCCAGGATTTGAAGGCGGTCAGATGCCTCTAGCTCGTCGTCTGCCTAAGCGTGGCTTTACCAACATCTTCGGTACAACTTACGCTCCAGTAAACGTTGACGTTCTCAACCGTTTCGAGGACGGCACAGAAGTTACTACTGAATTACTAATCGAAACTGGCGTTATCTCTAAGGCTCTTGACGGTGTTAAGATTCTTGGTAACGGCGAAATCACCAAGAAGCTGACCGTTAAGGCAGCAGCTTTCTCCGCTTCCGCTAAGCAGAAGGTTGAGGCAGCTGGCGGAAAGGCTGAGGTGATCTAAGTTGTTCGAGACACTAAGAAACGCATGGCGAACAGCAGAGCTGCGTAAAAAGATTCTTTATACGCTGTTTATTCTGTTTATCTTTCGTCTTGGCGCTTCAATTCCGGTGCCGTTTATCAATAAGGAATTGCTTGCAGCGTATTTCGCTCAGCTAGACTCTGCTGGCGGAATGCTCAGCTATATCAACGTATTTACCGGCGGCGGTTTATCGAATGCAACTATTTTTGCTATGTCGATTACTCCGTATATTAACGCTTCCATTATCCTTCAGCTCTTAACTGTTGCTATTCCAGCACTTGAGCGTATGGTTAAAGATGGCGGCGAGGAAGGTCGTAAAAAAATAGCATCTTGGACACGCTATTTAGCTGTTGTTCTTGGTCTGATTCAGGGCTTCTCCTTCTACATGATGCTCAAAAACGCAAGTCTTTTAAATGATACTAGCGTTTGGGCAGCAGTAGTTATTGTTATGACCTTTACCGCAGGTACTGCACTGATTATGTGGCTGGGTGAGCATATCACTCAGAACGGCGTTGGCAATGGTATCTCGATCATCTTGTTTGCAGGTATTATTTCTCGTGGTCCTACACTTGTAAATAGCCTGTACACCCTCGTCAAAACTGGCGGCAAGGGCGCACTGACAGCTGCACTGATGGTTATTATCGGTCTAGCTCTGGTAGTATTTATCGTTTATATGTCTAATGCTGAGCGTAGAATTCCTATTCAGTATGCTAAGCGTGTTGTTGGCAGAAAAATGTATGGCGGTCAGTCTACTTTCCTGCCAATCAAGGTTAATGCAACCGGCGTTATGCCTATCATCTTTGCATCATCTATTCTGTCTCTTCCGTCTACTGTATTTGCGTTCTATACGCCGCAGACGGGCAGTATCGGTGCTGTAGTCAAGGACTTGTTCTCTCAGGACAATCCGTTCTATATTGTACTTTATGCAATTATGATTATCGCATTCTCGTATTTCTACGCTTCAATCCAGTTTAATCCGATTGAAATTGCGAATAATCTTAAGAAAAACGGTGGCTTTATCCCAGGTTTCCGCCCAGGTAAGCCTACCGCTGATTTTATTACCAAGGCACTTGCTAAGGTAGTTTTTGTTGGAGCATTGTTCTTAGGCGTTGTTGCTCTTTTACCTCTTATCGTTGGTGCTTTCTCAACTAGTTTTAAGAATGTCGCTGTTGGCGGTACTTCTGTTATTATTCTGGTTGGTGTTGCTCTTGAAACCGTTAAGCAGATTGAGGCACAACTAACAATGCGTCACCATAAGGGATTCTTAGAATAAGAATATCTTTAATCTGGAGGCAATTACAGTGAATTTGATTTTACTAGGTGCTCCGGGTGCTGGTAAGGGTACTTTAGCGGCATATCTCATCGAAAAGATGGGTGTGCCGTCTGTATCCACTGGCAACATTCTCCGTGAGGCTATTGCAAATAATACACCACTTGGTGCTAAAGCTAAGCAGTTTATGGACGCAGGTCAATTAGTTCCAGACCGGCTAGTTATTGATTTACTAAAAGACCGTATTGCCGAGGACGACTGCAAGAATGGTTTCATTCTTGACGGTTTCCCACGCACTATCCCACAGGCTGAGGAGCTGGATAAAATCGCAAACATTGATTGTGCTTTATCCCTTGAAGTGCCAGATGAGGTTATCGAAGGCCGTATGACTGGTCGTCGTGTATGCTTAAAGTGTGGTGCAACTTATCATATCGTTGCAAACCCACCAAAGCAGGAAAATACTTGTGACAACTGTGCTGAACCTCTTCACATTCGTAAAGATGATAAGGCAGAGGTTGTTAAGAGCCGTCTTGCTACTTACCATGAGCAGACCGAGCCACTTAAGGAATACTATGGTAAGCAGGGTAAGGTTAAGAGCATTGACGGTACACAAGGTATTGAAGAAACTAAGCGTTTGGCTGAAAAGGCTTTGGGGCTTTGATGCAATATGATTCAAATTAAAACGGAAAAAGAACTGGAGCTTATGCGACAAGCTTGCAGAATAACTGCAATCGCTCGTAAAGCAGCGGCTGATGCCGTAGCTCCTGGAGTTACTACAGACGAAATTGACCGTGCTGTCCACAAGGCTATTAAGAGTCATGGAGCTGTTCCATCTTTCTTAGGCTACGCTGGCTTTCCGGCAAGCGCCTGTGTATCGATAAATGATGAAGTTATACATGGTATTCCTTCTAAAAAGCGTGTTGTACATGAGGGCGATATCGTTAAAGTCGATGTCGGTGCTTATATACATGGTTTCCATGGTGACTGTGCTTGTACGGTTGCGTGCGGCGAGGTTTCCGAGGAAGCTAAACGCCTTATCGAGGTAACTCGACAGAGTTTCTATGAGGGTATCAAGTTTGCCCGTGTAGGCAATCGAGTTTCTGATATTTCAAGTGCAATTCAGGCTTATGTCGAGGCACATGGTTTTTCAGTTGTGCGTGATTTTGTCGGTCATGGAGTCGGTAAAAATCTGCACGAAAGTCCTGAAGTTCCTAACTTCGGAAGACCAGGTCATGGAATTCGCTTGCAGGCAGGAATGACACTTGCCATTGAACCTATGGTCAATGTGGGCTCTTATGGTGTCAAAGTCCTTGCAGATGGCTGGACTGTGAAAACCAAAGATAGTAAGCTGTCAGCACACTATGAAAATACCGTGGCGATTACGGGCTCAGAGCCGGAAATCCTCACGAATATCGATGGAGAGGTACTTTAAAAGTGCAATCCCATGTTTCTGATATTGTTTTGTCGCTATCCGGTCGTGATAAAGATAAAATCATGCTCGTTATAGACGAAGATGATGAGTTTCTATATCTTGCAAACGGAAAGGGACGGAGGGCGGAAAAGCCTAAACGTAAAAAGCGTAAGCATACTGCGTTTATGGCAAATTGTGATGAATGGACTAAACAGCGTCTATTCGTAAACGGTCGCCTAACCAATAGTGAAATCCGTAAGGCTCTTGCTAATTTTAAGCAAGATGCACCTGATAAAAAGGGATAATATCCCAAACGTTCAAATTGACCGAGGAAGGTAAGATTACTTTTATGGCTAAAGACGACGTAATTGAGCTGGAAGGTACCGTCATAGAGGCGCTGCCAAATGCGACATTCAAAGTGGAAATTCCAGGTGGACATCAGATTATTGCCCATATCTCTGGTAAACTCCGCATGAATTTTATTCGTATTCTTCCTGGTGACAAGGTCACTGTTCAAATGTCACCTTACGACCTGACCCGTGGTCGTATCACTTGGCGTTCTAAGTAAGGTCAAGACAATGCGGGCGGAGGCACAGTGTGACCTAATGTGCCAGTGGTCGTTAGCGAAAAGCTAATGTCCCATCCCACCATAATAAAAAATGATGGAGGTAAAAGCAATGAAGGTAAGACCATCAGTTAAGCCAATCTGTGAAAAGTGCAAAATCATTCGCCGTAAAGGTCGTGTAATGGTTATCTGTCAGAACCCTAAGCACAAGCAGAAGCAGGGCTAATTTTCTTGTTTACAGGTTGTACTAATTTATGTTATTATAATCTGTGTACAAATTTTTTTGTTGTTCAAGCGAAACCGACAAGCACATAGGGCTAACCTTATGGCACTGCAGAAGCGGAGGCGGCTTCTATACTGGTTTTGCAAATACGCCTCAGCGTTAAACATTTTGGAGGTAATTATACTATGGCACGTATTGCCGGTGTTGACCTTCCTCGTGAAAAGCGCGTAGAAATCGGTTTAACCTATATCTACGGCATCGGTAGGAAGCTGTCTAACGACATTTTAGTAAAAACTGGTATCAATCCAGATACCCGTGTAAAGGATTTAACCGAAGACGAAGCTGCTAAGCTGCGTGAAGTTATCGAGCGTGACTACACAGTAGAAGGCGACCTACGTCGTGAAATCGGTCTAAACATCAAGCGTCTGGTAGAAATCGGTTGTTACCGTGGTCTGCGTCATCGTCGTGGTCTGCCTGTTCGTGGTCAGAGAACCAAGACTAATGCACGTACTCGCAAGGGTCCTAAGAAGACCATCGCTAATAAGAAGAAGTAAGGAGGGAGCGAGATAAATGGCTAAGGTACAGAAAAAGGGCGCTCAGGTTCGCACTAAGCGTCGTGAGCGTAAGAACATTGAAAAGGGCGCAGCTCATATCCGCTCTTCCTTTAACAATACTATCGTTACCATCACTGACGTTCATGGTAACGCAATCTCTTGGGCATCTGCTGGTGAAATGGGCTTCCGTGGCTCTCGTAAGTCTACCCCATTCGCTGCTCAGACTGCTGCTGAAACCGCAGCTAAGGCTGCTATGGAGCATGGCCTGAAAACTGTTGAAGTTTTCGTTAAGGGTCCTGGTTCAGGTCGTGAAGCTGCTATCCGTGCACTTCAGGCAACTGGTCTTGAGGTAACTATGATTAAGGACGTTACCCCAATTCCACACAACGGTTGTCGCCCACCAAAGAGAAGAAGAGTATAATTTAAGGAGGAACCAAAACTATGGCAAAGAATATGCAGCCAATTACTAAGCGTTGCAGAACGCTGGGTCTTTCACCAGCTGTCCTTGGTTACTCCAAGGAATACACTAAGCGTAACCCTAAGCAGGCTCGTCGTAAGCAGTCCGAGTACGGCATGCAGCTAAACGAGAAGCAGAAGGTTAAGTTCATCTATGGCGTTCTTGAGAAGCAGTTCCGTGCTTACTACGAGAAGGCTGAGCGTAAGCAGGGCATCACAGGTGAAATCCTGCTTCAGGAGTTAGAGCGTCGTCTTGATAACGTTGCTTTCCGTATGGGCTTTGCTAACACCCGTCGTGAGGCTCGTCAGCTTGTAAACCACGGTCACTTCACCGTAAACGGCAAGCGTGTAAATATCCCTTCTTATCAGATTAAGCCAGGCGATGTTGTTGCAGTTTGCGAGAAGTCCCGCACAACTACTAAGTTTAAGTCTCTTATCGAGGAGCAGGGCAAGAAGGTTTGTCCAAAGTGGATTGACAAGGCTGCTGATTCATTCGAAGGCAAGATTATCGCTATGCCAGCTCGTGACGATATCGACTACGAAGTAGCTGAACACTTAATCGTCGAGTTGTACTCCAAATAAGCCAAATTCGCAATTTTGGATTTTTTATTCTGTGCAGCGTGTGCTGTGGCTGCTTTTGCTTTACATTGCTGCAGCTATTTCTCGCTGCACAGATTTCCATCTTAAAAAGTAATTGGCCGACACATGAAGGAGGGTACTATAAATGATCGAAATCGAAAAGCCACGCATTGACTGTGAGGAACTCGCTGAGGACGGTTCCTACGGTAAATTTGTTGTTGAGCCTCTTGAAAGAGGTTATGGCACAACGCTGGGTAACTCCCTGCGTCGTATCCTGTTGTCCTCCCTGCCAGGTACAGCTGCAAGCTCTATTAAAATTGCAGGTGTACAGCATGAGTTTTCCACCATCCCTGGTGTGAAGGAAGATGTTACTGAAATCGTTCTGAATGTTAAGAAAATCGTTGCCAAACTGCATTGTGATGGCCCTAAGACTGTTTATATTGAAGCAGCAGGCGAGGGCGTTGTTCGTGCAGGCGATATCCATTCTGACGGTGAAGTAGAAATTCTGAATCCTGAACTGCATATCGCTACTCTTATGAGTGATGCAAGACTTTCTATGGAGATTACCCTGACTTCTGGTCGTGGTTATGTTCCTGCTGAACGTAACAAGCAGTATCAGACAGCTATCGGTGTTATCCCAGTAGACTCTATCTACACCCCTGTATATAAAGTTAATTACACCGTTGAAAATACTCGTGTCGGTAATATGACCGATTACGATAAGCTGACACTGGAAGTATGGACAGATTGCACCATTGCAGCAAAGGACGCTGTTTCTCTAGGTGCTAAAGTCCTGCGTGACCATCTCGATTTGTTCGTTGACCTTTCTGAAGAAATCGGCTCTAAGTCCACTGTGGTTGAAAAGGCTGAAGCACAGCATGATAAGGTGCTTGAAATGACTATCGAAGAACTTGATTTCTCCGTTCGTTCTTTCAACTGCTTAAAGCGTGCAGGTATCAACACTGTGGAAGACCTAATCAATACTTCTGAGGAAGATATGATGAAGGTTCGTAATCTGGGCCGCAAATCTCTAGAAGAGGTTATCGGCAAGTTAGAGGCAATGGGTCTCGGCCTTGCAAAGACTGAAGAGTAATTTTTTCAACCGAAAATATAGCCGAATTGGGATATTTTCGTATAAATTTAGAAGCACTATCAGTGGTTAGTTTTTGCCTATTTATCCACTGATTTCAACAAGCCTATGGAGGTAGAATATTATGGCAAACAATCGTAAGCTGGGCAGAACCAGCGACCATCGTCGTGCAATGCTCCGTGCAATGGTAACTTACCTATTAGAGAACGGTCGCATCGAAACAACTCTTGCTCGTGCTAAGGAAGTTGCTCCAATGTGCGAGAAGATGATTACCCTTGGCAAGAAGAACACGCTGGCAACTCGCCGTCAGGCTATGGCTTACATCACTAAGGAAGCTGTTGTTGCTAAGTTATTCTCTGAAACCGCTCCAAGCTACGCTGAGCGTAACGGCGGTTACACCCGCATCATCAAGACAGGTCCACGTCGTGGCGACTGTGCTGAGATGGCAATTATCGAGCTTGTTTAATTTAACGGTTTGATTTAGTTTTCAAAGAGCTTATCCTGAGGAGTGCTTCTCAGGGTACGCTCTTTTTTTATTTTTATGAATAAATTTTTTAAATTTCATCATACTATAAATGGGTGATGAAATATGGATAATAAGAAACTGGATATGAGAATAAATCCAGAAACAAGACTTTGCCCTAAATTTGATATGAACAGCATAGCAAAATATGAGGTTGCAAAACCGGATAAAATGGGCATGAGAGTGGTTGACAACTGTGCAGAGGAACACATAATGTAAAAATAGCCGTATCATTGGAAAATTACCTTTGATACGGCTGTTTATTTTATTCCAAGAAGAAAAAATTATCCTGTCTTTCATCATCAAATAAAAAGTTGTAAATTAAAAATTCATAACTTCTTGTGATAGGGAAAAAGGTTTCACTTGAAAAAACTTCACCATTAGCTGAAATATACCCAGCAGGAGTTATAACAGGAAGCTCATTCATAAGTGAATATAAAAACTCCTGATAACCAGTAAGCTCTATGTTTGCCGTTTTCATTGCAAGCACACCAAGCCCCCATGGTGATAAGATAACATCTTGTTTTTCTTCAATATCATAGTTTGTCCAAATGAAAAATGGTGTCGTATATTGCTTTAAAACCTCGCTGGTATTTCTATTGTCCATAGAAATGCCTGTTATTTCTTCATAAAATGAATTTGTAAGCGGTGGCTGATGGTCACCGAAAAATATTATCATTGTTGGAACATCGGTATTTGAATAATGAGAAATCAAATTTCTAAGTGCATTATCCGATTCACGCATAAGTGAAAAATATTGGTCGGCATCTAAATATCTGTTTTCCATATCTCCAGTAAGCCAAACACTTCTATCAAGATTTGTCCAAGGAAGTTTATAACCGCTATGATTTTGCATAGTCACATTAAAAATAAACAGTGGCTCATCGCCTGCATTATCAGTGAGATAATATAAATTTTCATAGTCGCTTTGGTCAGATATATAACCCCTTATATAATATGGGTCTATTGTATCCTCCTGATACATTTGTTTATCAAACCCAAGCCATTTATAAACTGAAGTTCTATTCCAGCCAGATGATTTATAAGGGTGATATGCAACCGATGAATAACCAAGACTTTTAAGCTGTGATACAAGTGATGGGGTATTATTTTTTAGATAAAGCTGATATGCAACCGAGTTTGCAGGTAAAAATGTGATAGAATTACCTGTTAAAAATTCAAATTCTACATTTGCAGTACCTCCACCAGTCACAGGTGAATACATAGTGCCTTTAATAGTGTTTTCAGATAAGCTGTGTAAAAAAGGTGTAGGGTCTGCACTATATGGCACATCATATTCAGAGAAATCAGCAAAAGATTCATTCATAATCGCAATTATATGCACAGGCTGTGGATTATTGTCTGAAGTCACAGGCTCAGTATTTTCTATAATGTTTAAAATAGCCTTATTTGAATAGTTTTCTGGCTCATTAACCATGCTGTATTTTAAAGAAACGGTGAAATTAAGCACAAAACCATTAGATTGAGTTTTCCATTGCTGCGAATATATACCGAAAGATTTCATCATATTGGTATTAAAAAACGCTGCCATATAAACTATACTTATTGCACAAATAGCAAGTGAAATCTGTTTTTTTGGTCTTTTAGCTTTAGGTTCATGTGGAAGCAGTAAAACCAAAAATAGATATGCAAATGTAAATAAACAAGCACCAATCATTGTTATATCAGGTGTAAAATCAAAATTATCAGACACATTAAGTGCAGTTTTCCATGCGAAAACATCACAAGGGAAAATAACTCGTCCACGAAATTCTAAAACATAGTGGTTTATAACACCTATAACGGTAAAAAATACAGTAGAAATCACGCAAGATGGTTTAATTTTGCCAAAAGCCAAGGTTAAAAGCCCAAAAACAAGATAATACCAGACCAAATTAAAAAAACATTGTGTAACGCTTAAATCAAAAAATGGATTGGTATTATTTAAAATCTCAACAGCAAGCAAGCAGACAGGTGCACCAAGCACTAAAATAAATTTTGGTATAAAGACTTTACTAAAACCATGTAAAGGCTTAGTTATAAATGAGGAAAAACTGCATAAAATAGCAAGTAAAGGAGCAAATGCCTTATTATCTATATAAAATCTATCACTAATAAGCCAAACAATGAAAAATATTATCGCTGCTCTTATAGTGAGTAATTGTCTTTTATAATGACCATTTGCTTTAATTTCAAAAAAAGCCATAAATTATCTCCTAAACGAATATAGCTATATGGTAACGCTATAAATTTATTTTGTAAAGCAGAATTTAAATTATATAGCAGTGTTAATGTTAAAAATAATTAAAATTTGCGTTTTCCTTGCAATTTATCACTAGGCATGTTATACTCTTATATGTAAGTTAGTATGGAATGTCGAGAGTGGGGAAACCCACTCTTTCTTATTGACTAAATCCAGAAATAAATAATAAAAGGGAGAATCTTATGCACACTAAAGACCTTATAAAGCGTGTAGAGGAGCTTGCACAACCAATTTGTGAGCAAGTTGGTGTTGAGCTTTGGGACGTTGAATTTGAAAAAGAAGGCGGACAGTATATGCTTACTGTTACCATTGACAGAGAAAATGGTGTGGATATTGACCACTGTGAAGCAGTATCCAGAACACTTGACCCTATGCTTGATGCAAAGGAATTTCAGTCAATGCCTGCATATACACTTTGTGTATCATCAGCAGGTTTAGAGCGTAGACTTAAAAAGAAGGCACATTTTGACAAATTTATGGGCTCACCAGTTGAACTTAAACTTTATAAGGCAATGAATGGTGCAAAGATTATAAATGGCACACTTATAGGTTATGATGAGGGTGCAGTAACTCTTGAGGTTAACGGTGAAACCCGTATTTATGAGCCACAAGATGTGGCAGCAGTTAGACTTACCGTACAGATTTAATTAAGGAGTGATTGTGGCAAGATGGACGCAAAATTTTTTGCTGCATTAGAGCAGCTTGAGAAAGAAAAGGGTATTTCAGTAGATTATATGTTAGAGCGTGTAGGTCAAGCTCTTATTTCATCATACAAGAAAATGAATGCAGGTATGACCGATAACGTTTATGTTGAAGCTGACCGTCAAAAGAAAAAAATTCGTATGTATGTTCGTAAAACCGTTGTTGATGATGTTTATGAGCCATATGAAGAGATGACAGTTGAAGAAGCTAGAGAATATAAACCTAATGCTATGTTAGGTGATATCATTGATATTGATATTCCACCTATGTCCTTTAGCAGAATTGCAGCTCAATCTGCAAAGCAGGTTATTATTCAAGGTATTCGTGAGGCAGAACATGGTATGACTATCACAGAGTTTGAGTCTAAATCCCATGAGATTTTAAATGGTGTTGTAAGCCGTATTGACCCACGAAGTGGAAATGTTATTCTCGAGATTGTTTCCCATGGCGAAAAAACTGAAGCTGTTCTTACATCTTCTGAGCAAGTTAAGGGCGAAACTTTAACCGAAGGTCAGCGTGTTAAGGTTTATGTTATGGAAGTACGTCGAGGAAACCGTGGACCTCAGATTATGATTTCCCGTACTCACCCAGGGCTTGTTAAGCGTTTATTTGAACTTGAAGTGCCAGAAATACATGATGGTGTAGTAGAAGTTAAGTCTATTGCTCGTGAAGCAGGAAACCGTACAAAGATTGCTGTATTCTCTCAAGATGAAAACGTAGACCCAATCGGTGCTTGTGTAGGCACTCGTGGTGCTAGAGTTGGCAATATTGTAGATGAGCTTGGCGGTGAAAAAATTGATATAATAAAGTGGTCTGATGATATGGCTAAGTTTGTATCCGCAGCACTTGCTCCAGCTGATGTTATCTCCGCTGAGATGCAGCCAGACGGAAAGAGCTGTCATGTAGTTGTTCCAGATGACCAGCTTTCACTTGCTATCGGCAGAGAAGGTCAAAATGCTCGTCTGGCTGCGAAACTGACAGGCTGCAAGATAGATATTGCACCAGCATCTCAGGTAAAAGCAAATGAGCAAGAAGAACAAGTAGAACAGACCGCTGAGGTAGAGGAATAAAAGCATTATGCAGCAAAGAAAGATTCCAATGCGTCAGTGTTTAGGCTGCCGCACAATGTTTCCTAAAAAGGAACTAATTCGTGTGGTGCGTTCTCCAGAAGGTGAATTATCCCTTGATTTTAAGGGCAAGGCAGCGGGCAGAGGTGCATATATATGCCCTAATGCTGAGTGCCTTAAAAAAGCAAGAAAATCCCGTGCTATTGAAAGGGCATTTTCTATGCAAGTGCCTGAAGAAGTTTATCAGGCTCTAGAGCAAAAAATGGAGGACGAAACCAATGGCTAATGATGCAGCACTTGGGCTTTTAGGTTTAAGCCGTAAAGCAGGCAGACTCGCTTTGGGTGAAGACCAAGTCTATGAGATGGTACAGACAGGCAAATGTCGTGCTATTTTTATGGCTAAAGATATAGGCGATGCAACACGCAGAAAAATAATGCGTCATGATGAAAAAGTACCAGTATTTACTCTTGAAACCGAGAGAATGGACTTAGGTTATGCAATCGGTATGAATGGCTGTGCAGTTTGTGCAGTAAATGATATTGGTATGGCAAATGCTATTGCTGATAAATTAAAGTCAACAAGTGATAAAAATGCTATGGCTGCTCAAAGAGTTTTAGAGAAAAAAACTCGCATGGATAGCCGTAAAGGCAAGAAAAAGAAAAAATAAATAAAAGCGGTCAGAGCTACTTAAATTTCATTAGGAGGTGAACGCCAATGGCGATAGAAAACAAGTATAGAGTACGAGATATAGCGAAGGATTTTGGAAAAACCACCAAGGAAATTACGGAGATTCTGACTAAATATGCTGATACTCCAAAAAGCTCTATGCAGGCTTTAAGCGATAAAGAGCTAAGCATAATTTTTGAGGCAATAACTCAAAATGAGCAAGTAGAAAATATAGAGAAAGCATTAAACATAAAGGGCGGAAAAGAAGAAAAGAAGGTGACTGAAGTGGCCCAAAAGACAGAAAACCAAGAAGCTCCACGTTCTACAAAGGTAAAGCAGGTTCATAGAATTGATACCAGAGGCGGCGGAGATGTAAACCTAGATAAATATGATGAGCGTATTGACTCTTTAGTGTCTGAAAAGGCAGAAAGAATGCAGTCTACTGGTCAGAAAAAGCAAAAGCTGACAAAGAAATCTGACCAGAGAGCTAGACAGCAATACGGTTCTAAGCGTAAGCTTGAAGAACAAGAAAAAATGAAGCGTTTACAGCGTCAGCAACAACAAGTAAAAAAAGTACAGCTTAAAGTATCTATTCCAGATGAAATCAATGTAGGCGAGTTTGCTCAGCGTATGAAGCGTACAGCAGCAGATGTTATTAAAGAGCTTATGAAACTAGGCGTTATGGCATCTATCTCCCAGACTATTGATTTTGACACAGCAGCACTTGTTGCAGAGGAAATGGGTGCAAAGGTTGAACATGAGGTTCATGTAACCATTGAAGAAAAGCTGTTTGATGAGTCCGAGGACAAGGCAGAAGACTTAAAGCCTCGTGACCCAGTAGTTGTTGTTATGGGACACGTTGACCATGGTAAAACTTCTCTGCTTGATGCAATTCGTAAAACCAAGGTTACAGAGGGCGAAGCTGGAGGTATTACACAGCATATCGGTGCATATCGTGTTCAGATAAATGGCAAGCCTATTACATTCCTTGATACCCCTGGACACGCTGCATTTACCTCTATGCGTGCTCGTGGTGCTCAGGTAACTGATATTGCAATTCTGGTTGTTGCAGCCGATGACGGCATTATGCCTCAGACAATCGAGGCTATTAACCATGCTAAGGCGGCAAATGTACCTATTATAGTAGCAGTTAACAAGATTGATAAAGAGGGTGCAAACCCAGATAGAATACTTCAGCAGCTCACCGAATATGAGCTTGTGCCAGAAGAATGGGGCGGCGATACTATCGTTTGCAATATTTCTGCTAAGTTTGGTCAGGGTATTGAAAACCTACTTGAGATGGTACTTCTAACCGCTGAGGTTGCTGACCTAAAGGCAAATCCAAACCGTCAGGCTAAGGGTACTGTTATCGAAGCTAAGCTTGATAAGGGTCGTGGCCCTGTTGCAACTGTACTTGTACAGAACGGTACACTTAATGCAGGTGATATTATTATTGCTGGTACAGCAGTTGGTCGTGTTCGTGCAATGACTGATGATGACGGCAAGAAAATCAAGAGTGCAGGTCCATCTGTACCAGTTGAGATTATCGGTCTTGCTGAAGTTCCAGGTGCAGGCGATATTTTCTACGCTGTTGATGATGAGCGTATGGCTCGTCAGTTAGTTGAGCAGCGTAAGGAGCATGAAAAAGAAGAACGTAACAAGGCAATGCACAAGGTTACACTTGATAATCTGTTTGCATCTATCCAAGAAGGTCAGATGAAGGAGCTTAATATCATTGTTAAGGCAGACGTTCAAGGTTCTGTTGAGGCACTTCGTGCAAGCCTTGAAAAGCTGTCTAATGATGAGGTTAGAGTTAAGGTTATCCATGGTGCAGTTGGTGCAATCAGTGAATCTGACGTTATGCTTGCGAGTGCATCTGGTGCTATCATTGTAGGCTTTAACGTGCGTCCAGACCGTGCAGCTTCCGATTCTGCTGACCAGCAGGGTGTTGATATGCGTATGTACCGCATTATCTATGACTGCATCGAGGAAATGGAACAGGCTATGAAGGGTATGCTTGCACCTAAGTTTAGAGAAGCTATTCTAGGTCATGCAGAAGTTCGTACAACATTTAGAGTATCTGGTGTAGGTACTATTGCAGGTTGTTATGTACAAGACGGTAAAATTCAGCGTAATGCACAGGTTCGTATTGTGCGTGATGGCATTGTTATCCATGAGGGTGTGCTGTCCTCACTAAAGCGTTTCAAAGACGATGTTAAGGAAGTTGCATCTAACTATGAATGTGGCTGTGGCTTTGAAAACTTCAACGATATTAAGGAAGGCGACGTATTCGAAGCCTTTGTAATGGAAGAAATTCCACGATAATAAGCTTTATTAAAAAATAATGGGGCGGGCGTGTTTCGCCCGCCCTGTTTCGCTTTTTCAAAAGGAGGGAAAAGTAAATGGCATCTAATAGAATTGATAGAATTTCCGAAGAAGTTATGAAAGCTCTTGCGGAGGCTTTAAGAAATGTAAAAGACCCTAGAGTGCAAAACGGTCTTGTATCTATAACACACTGTGAAGTTACAGGCGATTTAAGATATGCTAAGGTTTATATCTCTGTGTTTGGCTCTGATGCACAGGCTAAAGAGGTTATGAAAGGCTTAAAATCGGCATCTGGTTGGCTGCGTCGTGAAGTAGGTCACAAGGTTCAATTAAGATATGCTCCTGAGCTTGTATTCCATCTTGATTCATCTATGACTCATGGTGCTCATATTTCACATGTTATAAATGAGCTTGAGCGTGAAGGCAAAATGGGGGAAAGTGCTGATGAGTAATGTCAGCGTTATAGAAGCTGCCGAGCTTTTAATAAAAGCCGATAATATACTGATTATCACTCACAGAAGACCAGATGGAGATACAACAGGCTGTGCAGGTGCATTGTGCAGAGCACTTTGTCAAATTGGTAAAAATGCTTATATTTTGGAAAATCCAGATATAACAAAAAGATATAAGCCACTTGTTGAGCCTTATAAAGCTGATGATAATTTTGTGCCAGATTTTGTTGTAACAACTGATATAGCTGATATAAATTTATTTACCCCTAATGCAGAAAAATATATAGGTAAAATTGATTTAGTTTTAGACCATCATAAATCAAATTCAAATTTTGGCAAATATAATTTGGTCAGAGCAAATGCAGGTGCTTGCGGAGAAGTTATTTTAGATGTGATTGAGCATATGGGTGCATCACTTACAACTGATATAGCTGAGTGCGTTTATATTGCACTCAGCACAGATACAGGCTGTTTTAAATTCTCCAACACAACACCAGATACTCTGAGAGGGGCTGCAAAATGCCTTGAAGCAGGTGTTGATGGCGGTGAAATCAACCGTGCATTATTCGAGGTTAAAACATGGCCAAGATTTCAAATGGAGCGTATCATTTTCGATAAAATGCAGTTTGAAAACGACAAAAAAGTTGCGATTGCTAAACTTTATCGAAAAGATATAGATGAAACAGGTGCAGACATGGACGACCTTGATTCTATCGCATCGCTAACCCGTCAAATTGAGGGTGTGGAAGTTGGAATTACACTTACAGAAAACAAAGATGGAACTGTAAAAGCATCTGTTCGCACCACAAAAGAGGTTGATGCATCTGCAATTTGTGCTAAATGTGGCGGTGGTGGTCATATTCGTGCAGCTGGTGCAAGTTTTGATGAAAATATTGATATTGAAACCGCCTATAAAATGATAGTAAATGCTACTATGGAGGTATACAGAGAAACAAATGGCTGAGTTAAACGGAATTTTACTGATGAATAAGCCAGAAGGCTTTACCTCCCACGACGTAGTAGCAAAATTAAGAGGTATGCTTAAAACACGCAAAATCGGTCATGGAGGCACACTTGACCCTATGGCAACAGGCGTTTTGCCTGTGTTTGTAGGTGGTGCAACTCGTGCGGCCGATTTTGCGGCAGCTCAAGAGAAAGAATATATCGCAGGATTTAATTTAGGCTTTTGTACAGATACTCAAGACACAACAGGTAAAATACTGCAAAAATCTGATAAAAAAATCGGTTCTGCTGAAATTTATATGGCTGTAAAAGCAATGAAAGGTCAGCAGAAACAAATTCCTCCAATGTATTCAGCTGTAAAAATAGGTGGTCAAAAGCTCTACGATTTGGCACGAAAGGGCAAAGAAATAGAGCGCCCAGAAAGAGAAATTTTTATAGCTAAAAGTGAACTTGTATCATTTGATGAGCAAATGCAGTGCGGTCAAATTGCACTTGCTGTAAGTAAAGGCACTTATGTACGCACAATTATACATGATTTAGGTGAAAAACTTGGCACTTATGCGGCTATGAATAGCCTTGTCCGTACTCGTTCAGGTGCATATAAACTAAGTGAATGTGTGGACTTTGAAACCGTTCAAAAGGCTGCAAATGAGGGAGAAGTCCAGAGCTTACTTCATGCAACAGATAGTTTATTTTTAGATTATCCAGCGGTATCGCTTACAGATGAAGGTGCAGAAAGAGCTATAAGAGGTGCTGTTATATTTCAGAGACACACTGAAAAGGGTTTTGATGAAATAGAAGGTCAGCTTTACCGTGTGTATGATAAACAGGGTTTTAAAATGCTTGGTAAAGTAAAGGCACTTGATAAGGGCGGTCTTGCACTTTTTGTTTATAAAAATTTTAGATAAACTGAGGATAACATAAAATGAATGATAAAAATACACCTCGTGCAATAGCACTTGGTTATTTTGATGGCGTGCATTTGGGGCATAAAGCACTTATGGACAAAGCTGTATTAAGAGCTAAAGAAATAGGTGGCATTTCATCTGTATTTACATTTGACCAGCACCCTAGCTCAGTAATGAGTGGTTTAGCTGTTCCTATGCTTACAGCTAAATCAACAAGAGCAGATGAGATAAAACAATTTGGCGGTGTAGATGAGGTTATTTTCGGGCATTTTGATGATAATTTACGCACAATGGACTGGAAAGACTTCATTCATGAGCTGCTCATAAAAAAATTCAATGCAAAATATATAATATCTGGTCATAACAATAGATTTGGATATAAAGGTCTTGGCACACCAGAGGGAATGGCTGAAGAATGTAAAAAAGCGGGCATAGGCTATGATTGTATACCTGATGTTAAGGTTGATGGTATAACAGTATCATCAACTTATATTAGGCAGCTTATTTCTCAAGGTGAAATGGAAAAGGCAATTAAGTTTTTAGGACACCCATACACTGTATCTGGTGTTGTAGAGCATGGCAGAAAGGTCGGAACTCGTACATTAGGTGTGCCTACGCTCAATTTAGCTCTGCCAAAAGAGATGGTTTTACCGCCTTATGGTGTTTATGCTACGCTTGTAGTGGTTGACGGTAAAAGCCATATGGCAGCTACAAATATTGGTATAAAGCCGACATTTGAAGATGGCGGTGCTCCAACTATTGAGCCTCATTTACTGGATTTTACAGGCGATTTATACGGAAAATTTATTCATGTAGAGTTTTATAAGTTTTTACGTCCTGAAAAAGCTTTTACAGATGTAAATGAGCTTAAAAAAGCTATAATGAAAAATGTCGAGCAAACAAGAGAATATTTTGCATAAACAAGTATTTTATCCTCAGATTTTAGAGTCTGAGGATAATTTTTTATAATAAAAACATGAAAAGTGCTTGAAAAAGTAAAAAAAATCAAATAAAATAAAAACGTAAGCGCGAAAAGGGGTTTAATATGTTTAATATCGTTTTGGTTGAGCCAGAAATTCCTCAAAACACTGGCAATATAGCTCGCACATGTGCAGCAACAGGTTCTGTACTTCATTTGGTTCGCCCGCTTGGGTTTGAACTCGATGACAAACACCTAAAACGTGCAGGACTTGATTATTGGCATTTGCTTGATGTTAGATATTATGACAATCTTGATGATTTTTTTGAAAAAAATCCAGATGGACAGTATTTTTATCTTACAACAAAAGCACAGCATAGCTATACAGATGTAAAGTTTAATGATAATGCATATTTGCTTTTTGGCAAGGAAACAAAAGGACTGCCAGAAAGCTTGCTTATAAAAAATCCTGAAAGATGCATACGCATACCAATGCGAGAAGGTGCTAGAAGTTTAAATCTTTCAAACTCGGTTGCAATAACTGTTTTTGAGGCTTTAAGACAAACTGAGTTTAAAGGTCTTGAGCAGGCTGGAGTTTTTCCAATAGATATGGGGCTTGCACTTTAAGTAAAAATAATTTAAAGTGATAAAGTATAATTTTTATGTAAAAACTGGGTATAATAAATAGAAAAGTCTGTGGAAACTTTTGTGCAGAACTTGTTAAAAAAGCACTATAAGGACATTTTTGTACTGTGTGAAATTCAAAAAATACTAAACAATCTGATTTTTTGTGATATTTTTTCAAAAATTCTATTGATTGTTAAGGATAAAACAAGTATAATTCTGTCTTAGGAAGCAGTGTGTGCAGAATACCTGCTCTAAGCGGACAAACATTCCGCTTTCAGTCCGTTTTGATAAAATTATTTGCTCAAAGGAGAGTCAATATGGATTACAATAAGAAGAATGTAGAAGACATCGACGTAGCTGGTAAGAAAGTAATCGTACGTTGCGATTTTAACGTGCCACAGGACGAAACCGGCAAAATCACTGATGACAAGCGTATCGTAGCTGCTCTGCCAACCATCAAGTATCTGTTAGGTCAGAATGCAGCAGTTATTCTCTGCTCTCACTTAGGTCGTCCAAAGGGCGAGTTTAAGATGAAGTATTCTCTAGCTCCAGTAGCTGAGCGTCTGAGCGAGCTTCTAGGTCAAGAAGTAAAGCTTGCTAAGGACGTTATCGGTGAGGACGCAAAGGCAATGGCAGCAGCTCTGCAGCCAGGTCAGGCAATGTTACTTGAAAACGTTCGTTTCCACAAGGAAGAGGAAAAGAATGACCCAGCATTTGCTAAGGAATTAGCATCTATGGCTGAAGTTTATGTAAACGACGCATTCGGTACTGCACACCGTGCACATGCTACTACTGCTGGTCTAGCTGATTACCTACCAGCTGTTTGTGGCTACCTAATCAACAAGGAAATCTCTATCATGGGTAAGGCTCTTGCTAACCCAGCTCGCCCATTCGTTGCAATCCTAGGCGGTGCTAAGGTTTCCGATAAAATTGGCGTTATCAACAATCTGATTGAAAAGTGTGATACTATCATCATCGGTGGTGGTATGGCTTATACATTCAGCAAGGCTCAGGGCGGCGAAATCGGTACTTCTCTATGTGAAGAAGACAAGCTAGACCTTGCTAATGACCTTCTAAAGAAGGCTGCTGACAAGGGCGTTAAGCTGCTTCTGCCAGTAGATACTGTTTGTGCTGACAAGTTCGCTGCTGATGCAACTCCAGTTGTTCATGAGGCAGGCAAGATTCCAGCAGGTCTGATGGGTCTTGACATCGGCCCTAAGACAATCGAGCTGTTCTCTGAGGCTGTTAAGGACGCTGGTACTGTTGTATGGAACGGACCTATGGGCGTATTTGAATTTGATGCATTTGCAGTAGGTACTAAGGCTGTTGCTAAGGCAATCGCTGAGTCCAATGCAATTTCTATCATCGGTGGCGGTGACTCTGCTGCTGCTGTTGAAAAGCTTGGCTATGCAGACAAGATGACTCACATCTCCACTGGTGGCGGTGCTTCTCTTGAGTTCCTAGAAGGTCTTGAGCTGCCAGGTATCGCTTGCTTAGATGATAAGTAATTTATAAATTTTTATATAAAAAGCCCTTAAAAGCCAATCGCTTTAAGGACGAAAGGGGTATTAACAATATGAATCGCAGATATCGTAAGACGATTATCGCTGGTAACTGGAAGATGAACAAGACACCTAGCGAAGCAAAGGCTCTTATCGAAGAAATGAAGGGTATGCTTTCTAAGACTAAATGGTGTGAAATTGTTCTTTGTGTTCCATTCACCGACATTCAGGCAGCAGTAAAGGCTGCTAAGGGTAGCAAAATCGCAATCGGTGCAGAAAATATGCACTTTGAGAAGTCTGGTGCTTTCACCGGCGAAATCTCTGCTGATATGCTTAAGGAACTGGGCGTTAAGTATGTTATCATCGGTCACTCCGAGCGTCGTCAGTATTTCAACGAAACAGATGAAACCTGCAACAAGAAGGTAAAGGTTGCAATCGAAAATGGTCTTCGTCCAATTCTTTGCGTAGGTGAGAGCCTTGCAGAGCGTGAGCAGGACGTAACTATGGAAGTTATCCGTAAGCAGGTTAAGATTGCACTTCAGGGCGTAACTGTTGACGAAATCAAGAAGGTAGTTATCGCTTATGAGCCAATCTGGGCTATCGGTACTGGCAAGACTGCAACTAGTGAACAAGCTGGTGAGGTTTGTGCTAAGATTCGTGATTGCCTGCGTGAGATGTATGGTGCTCGTGCAGCTCGTGCAATCACCATTCAGTATGGTGGTTCTATGAATGCTAAGAATGCAGCAGAGCTGCTTGCACAGCCAGATGTAGACGGTGGTCTAATCGGTGGTGCTTCCCTTAAGGCTCCTGATTTTGCAGCAATCGTAGAGGCAGCAAACCAGAACTAATAACCAGCGTTTTTTTAAGAACGTTTATGGGGTAGGAGGGGGAAAAAGCTAATATCGCTTTTATCCCCCTTTTGCCATTAAAGGAGATTTAATTTAATATGAGAAAAACTAAGCAGGAGGAAGCAGTAGTGGAAAAAAAGACAACAACTCGTCGCACTCGTAAAACTGCTGCTACAAAGACTCAGGCAGCTAAAACTGCACCTGCAACAAAGACTGTTGCTAGTGCAGAGAAAAAGCCTCTTGCACTTATCATTATGGACGGTTTCGGCTATCGTGATAGTGACAAGGGTAATGCAATCCATGCGGCTAAAACACCTAACATGGATAAATATATGAAGGAATGCCCAAATGTTCTGATTGGTGCATCTGGCATGGACGTAGGTCTGCCAGACGGTCAGATGGGTAACTCTGAGGTAGGTCATACTAATATCGGTGCAGGTCGCATTGTATATCAGGAGCTTACCCGTATTACTAAAGCTATTCAAGATGGCGATTTCTTTGAAAATGAAGCATTTAAGAGTGCTGTTGACCAGTGCAAGTGGTTTAATTCTACTCTGCACATCTTCGGTCTGATGAGCGATGGTGGCGTTCACTCCCACATTGACCATATCTGTGCACTTTTAGAGCTTGCTAAGAGAAATGGCCTAACTAAGGTTTGTGTACACTGCTTCATGGACGGTCGTGACACACCTCCAACCTCTGGTGCAGATTATGTACAGAAGGTTCAGGATAAAATCAATGAGCTTGGTGTTGGCTGTATCGCTACTGTTTCTGGTCGTTACTATGCAATGGACAGAGACAAGAACTGGGATAGAGTAGAACGTGCTTATGATGCTATCGTTCGTGGCAAAGCTCCAGTTTATGCTGATGCTGTATCTGCTATCAAGGAATGTTATGCAAATGGCAAGACAGACGAGTTTATTGAGCCAATGATTATCACTGAGGGTGCAAATGTTCAGAAAGATGATGCTATTATCTTTGCTAACTTCCGCCCAGACCGTGCTAGAGAAATCACTCGTACAATCGTAGACCCTGATTTTGATGGCTTTGCTCGTGAAAATGGTAACTTACAGGTTAAGTATGTTTGCATGACTCAGTATGATGCAACTATGCCTAACGTTGAAGTTGCTTTCAAACCACAATCTTTGACAAATACCTTCGGTGAATACATCGCAGAAAAGGGCTTAACCCAACTGCGTATTGCTGAAACCGAGAAATATGCTCACGTTACTTTCTTCTTTAACGGTGGCGTTGAGCAGGAATATAAGAATGAAGACCGTGCACTTATCAAGTCCCCAGCGGTTGCAACTTATGACTTAAAGCCAGAAATGTCTGCTATCGAGGTAACAGACGAGGTTGTTAAGCGTATTGAGTCTGATAAGTATGATGTTATCATTCTAAACTATGCTAACTGTGATATGGTTGGCCATACAGGCGTTTTTGATGCTGCTGTTAAGGCAGTTGAAACTGTTGATACTTGCGTTGGCAGAACTGTTGATGCTATCCTTGCTAAGGGTGGTGCAGCACTAATTACTGCTGACCATGGTAATGCAGACCAAATGCTTGAAGATGATGGAGTATCTCCATTTACTGCACACTCTACTAACCCAGTTCCACTGGTTCTGGTTGGCAGAAGTGATGTTAAGGCTCTAGCAGAGGGTGGCGTACTTGCAGACCTTGCACCTACAATGCTTGAACTGTTAGGTCTTGAAAAGCCAGCAGAAATGACTGGTAAGAGCTTACTTGTGAAGTAATTTAGCTTTTTAAGCTATTTACGATAAATTCAAAGGAGAAGATATAATATGAAGGGTTACATTGAAATTGTTGACGTAGTTGGCAGAGAAGTTATGGACTCTCGTGGCAACCCAACCGTTGAAGTTGAAGTTTTTGTAGAGGCTGACACTGGTGCTTATATGGGTCGTGCAGCAGTTCCATCTGGTGCATCTACTGGTATTTTCGAGGCTTGCGAGCTGCGTGACGGCGATAAGGACCGTTACATGGGTAAGGGCGTACTGAAGGCTGTTGATGCTGTAAACGGCGAAATCGCTGAAGCTATCATTGGTATGAACGCTCTTGACCAGCAGGCTATCGACAAGACTATGATTGAGCTTGACGGTACTCCAAACAAGACTAAGTTTGGTGCAAACGCTATCCTAGGTGTATCTATGGCTGTTGCTAAGGCTGCTGCTGAGGCTCTAGGCATGCCACTTTACAACTACATCGGTGGTTGCAACGCTAAGACTCTGCCAGTTCCTATGATGAACATTCTTAACGGTGGTGCTCATGCTACTAACAACGTAGAAATTCAGGAATTTATGATTATGCCTGTTTCTGCTCCATCTTTCCGTGAGGCTCTTCGTCGTTGTGCTGAAGTATTCCACACCCTGAAGAAGACTCTTAAGGAGAACGGTACTCCAGCTGCTGGTGTAGGTGACGAAGGCGGTTACGCTCCAAACCTAAAGAAGGACGAGGACGCTCTAAAGGTTATCGTTCAGGCTATCGAAGAAGCTGGTTACAAGCCAGGCGAGGACTTCATGATTGCTATCGACGCTGCTTCCTCCGAATGGTGGAACGACGAGGAGAAGTGCTATATTCAGCCTAAGTCCGGCAAGAAGATGACTCAGAAGCAGCTTGTTAACATGTGGAAGGGCTTTGCTGAGAAGTATCCAATCATCTCTCTTGAAGATGGTATGGCTGAAGAAGATTGGGAAGGCTGGGAAATGCTTACCAAGGCTCTTGGCGGCAAGATTCAGCTTGTTGGTGACGACCTATTCGTTACTAACACTACCCGTCTAAAGAAGGGTATCGACATGGGTGTTGCTAACTCTATCCTTATCAAGGTTAACCAGATTGGTTCTCTAACCGAGACTCTGGACGCTATCCAGATGGCTAACCGTGCTGGTTACACTGCTGTTGTTTCTCACCGTTCTGGTGAAACTGAGGACGCTACAATCGCTGACCTAGCTGTTGCTCTAAACGCTGGTCAGATTAAGACTGGTGCTCCTAGCCGTACAGACCGTGTTGCTAAGTACAATCAGCTGCTCCGCATCGAGGAGGAACTGGGTGAAGTTGCTCAGTACCTAGGCCGTGATGCTTGGTTCAACCTAAAGTAATTTGAATTTTATAAGTCGAGTCGGTTTTATTACCGGCTCGATTTTTTTTGCTCTCTGTGATATACTAAAGCTATAAATTATAATTGGAGTGAAATAAAATGCAGTTTATCAAATTCGGTAATCAGACCGAATCAAACATCTTTAATCAGCTTGATGAGAAAAAAAGAGAGCTCATAGAGCGAGGTGTAGATGTTATAAATTTATCTATTGGCACACCAGATTTTAAACCTGATGATTTTGTTATGCAGGCGGTAGCTGATGCTGCAAAAAATCCAGATAATTATAAATATTCTATGTATGACACAGATGAATTAAATACTGCTGTGCAGGATTGGTATTTAAGACGATATAATGTAAAGCTTGATAAAGAACAAATTATGTCCGTTTGTGGCTCACAAGAGGGTATAGCACATGTGGCATTTCCTTTTGTAAAAGAGGGCGATTTAGTTTTAGCTCCAGACCCAGGGTATCCTATTTTTACTTTTGGTCCTATGATGACAGGTGCAGAGCTTGGACTTTATCCACTATACCCAGAAAAAAACTGGATTTTAGATTTTAATGATATTCCAGAAGATGTTGCAAATAGAGCAAAAATTATTATTGTTTCTTATCCTAATAATCCTACAACCGCACTTGCAGATGTAGAGTTTTATCAAAATCTAATCAAATTTGCAAAAAAACATAATATTATGGTTATCCATGATAACGCTTACTCAGATTTGGTTATGGACGGTAAAAAAGGCTTGTCATTTTTGTCCATTGATGGTGCAATGGACGTGGGTATTGAGTTTAACTCTCTTTCCAAAACCTATAATTTAACAGGTATGCGTGTGTCTTTTGCAGTTGGCAATAAGAAAATGATTGAAAAATTTAGGGCTTTCCGTTCACAGATTGATTATGGTATGTTTTATCCTGTGCAAGCTGGTGCAGCGGCTGCTTTGAATGGTAATCAAGATATAGTTGAGCGAAACAGAATGGGTTATCAGGCAAGACGTGATGCTCTTTGCGGTGGACTTCGCAGCATAGGTTGGGACGTTGAGGACAGCAAAGGCACTATGTTTGTATGGGCGAAAATCCCAGAGGGTTATAGTTCTTCAGTAGAATTTATACTTGAGATGATGGACAAAGCGGGCGTAGTAGCCGTTGCGGGTGATAGCTTTGGTCAGATGGGTAAAGGTTATATTCGTTTTGCACTTGTTGTACCACCAGAGCGTATGAAAGAAGTGGTTAAGCGAATTGATGAAAGCGGAATACTTAAAAAAGGAGGCAATAAATGAAGTTAATTTCATGGAATGTTAATGGTCTAAGGGCGTGTGTTGGTAAGGGTTTTTTTGAGTTTTTACAGTCAGAAAATCCAGATATTATGTGTTTACAAGAAACTAAATTACAGCCAGAACAAGCACCACAAATTGAAAACTATTATGAGTATTGGAACTCTGCCGATAAAAAAGGTTATTCAGGTACAGCTATTTTTTCAAAAAACGAGCCTTTAAATGTAACATATGATTTAGGTATAGATATACATGACCATGAGGGCAGAGTTATAACCGCTGAATATGATAAATTTTATTTAGTTACTGTTTATACTCCAAACTCACAAGACGGCTTAAAAAGGCTTGATTATCGTATGCAGTGGGAAGACGATTTCAGAGCATATGTTAAAAAGCTAGATGAAACCAAACCTGTTATAATCTGCGGTGATATGAACGTAGCACACAAGGAAATTGACATTAAAAACCCTAAAACAAATCGAAAAAATGCGGGTTTTACCGATGAAGAACGTGCAAAAATGACAGAGCTTTTAGATGCAGGCTTTATTGATACATATAGATATATTTATCCAGATGCAGAGGGTAAATATTCTTGGTGGAGTTATCGTTTTAATGCTCGTAAGAATAACGCAGGTTGGCGTATAGATTATTTTATTGTATCTGAGCGTTTTAAGGGTAATATAAAATCGGTAGATATTTTAAGCGAAGTTTATGGTTCTGACCATTGTCCAGTGGTGCTTGAGATAGATGAAAAATAGTGAATTTGAGCGACCAGATTTATATTTATATGAACAAAACCAAGAAGATGAATATTTAGACTTTTCTTGTTTGTATGAGCCTAAATGTGAGCCTTGCCAGTGCTGTGGTGCAGAAATTCCTATAAATATTTCTGTATGCCCTGTTTGCTCATGGGAATATGATGAAAAATCAAATAATGATGAACATTATCCAAGTGAGCAAAATAAAGGAATTTCACTTTGTGAGGCAAAACTTAATTTTGGTGTGTTTGCAAATGCATATCCGCCAATTTTATGGGAAAAATAAAAAATCCGCCATATGGCGGATTTTTTTTAGCCTTCGTAATCGTCCTCGTTTTCCCAGTTATGCCAAACTGATTGAACATCGTCGTTATCTTCGAGGTTGTCAAGCAGTTTACGCATTTTAGCCATATCATCTTCATTTGAAAGAGTGATATAATTCTGAGGAACCATTTCAATTTCAGCAGATGCGAATTCAAAACCAGCTTTTTCAAGAGCCTCACGAACTGCACCAAACTCAGCTGGGTCAGTGTAAATCTGGAAGGTTTCCTCATCGGATTGGAAATCATCAGCACCAGAATCAAGTGCGGTCATCATGGTTTCATCTTCGTCAAGCTCTCCACGCTCAATGATGATTACACCCTTGCGGTCAAACTGCCAGCCTACACAGCCAGTAGCACCCATACCAGCACCATATTTATCAAGCAGATGACGTACATCAGATGCAGTACGGTTACGGTTATCAGTTAGGGTTTCAACGATAACAGCAACACCGCCTACGCCATAGCCTTCATATGTGATTGCTTCATATTCAATAGCACCATTAGCACCAGAATATTTATCAAGAGAACGCTTGATGTTATCATTAGGCATGTTGTTAGCCTTAGCCTTAGCAATTACATCTCTTAGACGTGAGTTGTTATCTGGGTTTGCAGAGCCGCCTTCTTTGATAGCAATAGCCATTTCACGACCAATTTTGGTGAAAATTTTCGCTTTCTTAGCGTCATTTGCACCCTTTTTCTTGGCAATATTATGCCATTTGGAATGTCCACTCATAGTTTAATACGCTCCTTATATAAAAAAGAAAAATAATAGTCTTAGCTTATTTTATCAAATAAGCTATAAAAGTTCAAGTATGGCGAATTTACACATAAAAAAACCGCAGATATTAAAATGCCTACGGTTTATTTGCTTGGTCGAGGTGACAGGATTTGAACCTGCGGCGTCTTCGTCCCGAACGAAGTGCTCTACCAAGCTGAGCCACACCTCGAAAAAATATTATATTTGAATTATATATTAGCACAAATTAAATGTCAACTTAATGTATAAATTCATAAAATAACATAAAAGAGGTGAGTTTTTATGGACATTATAATTAGTGTACTGGCGGCATTAGGTGTTATTTGCATTTTAAAAGAAGTGTATGCTATAATTATGATAAATTGTGTAAATGATGAAAATAATATAGTTTTAATTATAAATGGTGATGGAACAAAAAGTGAAATAATGCTTAGAAAAGCACTTTTAATCCGTCAAAAATATTTCCATGAAATGCAGATAATATTTATAGAAAATAACACATTAGAGTCAAAATCTATAAAAAATATGGCTCAAAAGTATCAGATGGTTTATATAAACAGAGAGGAATAAAGATGGCAGAATACCAAGTTGTTTGTGGAAGATTATCACAAATAGTGTTTCAAAATGAAGAAAATGGTTATGCTGTAATACGTTTAACCGCAGATGATGGCGAAGAAATAACTGCAACAGGTTGTATGCCTGCTCTTGGTCTTGGTGAGGAGTTAACTCTCTATGGGAAATGGATTACCCACCCATCTTATGGCGAACAGTTTACAGCAGAGAGTTTTGAAAGACATTTACCTGAGTCTGTTAGAGGTATTGCCGACTATTTGGGTTCAGGTATTATAAAAGGTATAGGGCAAAGACTTGCAGAAAAAATAGCACACACTTTTGGTGAGCAAACTTTTGATATATTACAAAATGAACCAGAAAAGCTATGTGAGATAAGAGGTATAACTCTAAAAAAAGCAAAACTTATAAGTCAGCAATATATAGAAATGAGCGAAATGCGACTTTTAATGGATTTTTTGCTCGAAAATGGTTTGCCTGTTTGGCTCACACCAAGACTTTATAAACGTCTTGGGATTGATGCAATGGACGCACTTAGCGAAAATCCGTATTTATTGTGTGATGAATATTATGAAATAGATTTTGCTCTTGCAGATAGTTTAGCACTTAATTTAGGACTTTCAAGAGTTTCTGATGAACGTATAGATGCAGGGGTTATTTATACTATGACATTTAACTTGTCAAACGGTCATACTTTTATACCTATTGAGAAATTGGTAATCGCTGCTTGTTCGCTTTTATCCGATGAAGAAGCCGAGATACTTCCAGAAAATATAGTAGATAGTATAAATAGACTGGAAATGCGAGCTATGATAGTGAGAGAGCAAATAGCAGGACGAGATGCAGTTTATTTAAGGCAAATGTATGAAGCTGAGGACTTTTTAGCGGGTGTTTTAAAGGACTTAGCAACTAAACATTATAAATATGAATTTAATTTAGAGGATTTATTTATTGCACTTTCTGAAGATTCAGACGTTGAATATGCACCACTTCAAAAAAAGGCTATTATTTGGGCGGCTCAGTATGGAGTTTCAATACTTACAGGTGGCCCAGGTACGGGCAAAAGCACAACGGTTAAAGGTATGCTTAAATTATTTGAGTCTTTAGGACTGCATGTAGTGCTTGCAGCTCCAACAGGCAGAGCAGCTAAACGCCTTTCTGAGCTTTGTGATATGGAGGCTAAAACAATACACAGACTTCTTGAAGCAGGTTATGGTCATGGTGGGAGACTCAGCTTTCAACGTGGGCTTACAAATCCGCTTGATTGTGACGTTGTTGTACTTGATGAGGTTTCAATGGTTGATATATCGCTTATGCAGGCACTTGTAGCAGCTATGCCAAAGGGTGCAAGACTGGTTTTAGTAGGTGATGCCGACCAGCTTCCACCAGTAGGTCCAGGGAATTTTTTAAGAGATATGATTTTATCGGGTAAAGTGCCAGTTACCGAGCTTACCGAAATTTTTAGACAGGCACAAAAAAGCGATATTGTTATGAATGCTCATGCGATAAATTCAGGCAAAATGCCAACTGCATCTGGTAAAGATGGCGATTTCTTTATTATGCGTAAGGCAGATACAGCAAGTGTTGTACAGACTGTCACTGAGCTTTGTAAAAATAGATTGCCTAATTATTATGGTTTAAATCCATCACAAATACAAGTTCTTTCACCATCACGCAGACAGGGTGCTGGAACTATGCAGCTTAACCGTTCACTGCAAGAGGCATTAAATCCAGAGTCACCAGATAAAAATGAAAAACGTTTTGGAGATATTGTTTTTCGTGAAGGCGATAGGGTTATGCAAATTCGCAATAATTATGATATTGTTTGGGAGCGTGTGGACGGCAGTGACCAAGGAACAGGAATGTTTAACGGTGATGTTGGTGAGATACTTCAGATTTTCACCTTGCAAGAGTGTTTAATAGTTAAATTTGATGATAAAATAGCAACTTACACATTTGATATGTTAGATGAGTTAGAGCTTGCTTATGCAATGACTGTACACAAGGCACAAGGCAGCGAATTTGAGGCGGTTGTTGTTGCACTTTCAAGCGGTATTAGTAAAAGACTGCTTACAAGAAATATACTTTATACAGCTATAACACGAGCTAAAAAACTGCTTGTTATAGTTGGCTCACAGGAAACAATAAGCACAATGGTTAACACAAACAATAAAGGAAGAAGATATAGTGCATTAAAGGCTCGTATGAATATAGAGGAGGAATAAATCATGTTTGATTTACTCTATCCCCATAAATGTCAAATTTGTGGCAAAGATGCAGATATATTATGCGAGGATTGTCTTAAAAAAGGAGATTATTATTTTTATCAGCCTTTTAAATTACAGAGTGTAGATGATGTAGATTCACCGCTTATTTATAGAGACTTTGTGCGTCAGGCTATGCATAGATATAAATTTAATGGTAGACGTTCATATGCAGATTGGTTTGCAAAGTTTACAGCTGAATGTATACAAAGTAAACTTGATATTTGGAAACCAGATTTTATAACATATGTTCCGTTATCTTTTGGAAGATGGTTTAAAAGAGGATTTAACCAGTCCGAGCTTGTAGCAAAAATTATATCTAAAAAGCTTGATTTACCGCTTGAAAAAACACTTGTAAAACGTGCGTTTATAAAAAAGCAATCGAGTATAAATGATGAGAACAAAAGGGCGGAAAATGTAAAAAATGCCTTTAAAATAAGAAAAAATGCACATGTAGAAAATAAACGAATTCTGCTTATAGATGATG
The DNA here is from genome assembly GCA_019113005.1 of Candidatus Butyricicoccus avistercoris. Lineage (GTDB taxonomy): Bacteria > Bacillota > Clostridia > Oscillospirales > Butyricicoccaceae > Butyricicoccus_B > Butyricicoccus_B avistercoris. The sequence goes on from DXIE01000032.1 coordinate 70,110, forward strand.
TTATAACTACGGGTTCTACTGTTGTTTCTTGTGCTAAAGTGCTACGAAATGCAGGGGCACAAAAGATATTTGTAGTAAGTATGACAAAAACTCCTATAAAGTCCAAAAAAAATTAAAACTTGTAGAAAAGTTATTAAAAATATTACTGTTTTGTTTCTTGCAATACGGCATGAATAAGGTATAATAAATCTAAAGGAAAAGTTCTGGAAAGCAGGTTACAAAAATTATGAGCACACAAAATATGCCAAAAAGAAAAAGAAGTTCTTTTTGCTTTTTTTCAAATGATGTTGGCATAGACCTTGGTACAGCATCTGTACTGGTTTATGTAAGAGGTAAGGGTATTGTTTTAAATGAGCCATCAGTAGTAGCGGTTGACAAAACTACTGGTAAAATTTTATCAGTAGGTGATGACGCTGAAAAAATGCTAGGTCGTACCCCCGGTAATATTATCGCTATTCGTCCACTTCGTGAAGGTGTTATTTCAGACTATGAAATGACCGAACGCATGATTAAAGAGTTTATACGCAAAGTTTTAGGTATGCGTTTATTTAAGCCAAATGTTGTTATGTGTGTACCATCAATCATAACCGAGGTTGAAGAACGTGCGGTTATTGATGCAGGTACTCAGGCAGGTGCAAAACGAGTATTTTTAGTTGAAGAACCTGTTGCAGCAGCTATTGGTGCAGGTATTGACATTTCAAAGGCTAACGGCAATATGATAGTTGATATTGGCGGCGGTACTACTGATATTGCTGTAATTTCACTTGGCGGTATTGTAGAGTCTACATCTATTAAGATTGCAGGCGATAAATTCGATGAGGCAATAGTTAAATATATTCGCAGAAAACATAATGTGCTTATTGGTGATAGAACCGCTGAGGCTATTAAAAGAGAAATCGGCTGTGTATATCCAAGACCAGAAGAAGCATCAATGGAAATCAAAGGTCGCTGTTTAATGACTGGTCTGCCACGCACATTTACAGTTGAGTCACATGAGATTATGGGTGCATTTGATGAGGTTTCTTCAACTATTGTTGAAGCTATTCATGGTGTGCTTGAGCGTACTCCACCAGAGCTTACTGGCGATATTTCAACAAATGGTATTGTTATGACTGGCGGTGGTGCATTAATTTGGGGCTTTGACAAGCTAATTGCAGCAAAAACAGGTATTCCAACCAGAGTTGCAGATGATGCGATTTCATGTGTAGCACTGGGCACAGGAAATTGCCTTGAAAACTTAGATAAAATGCAAGATGGCACTATGAACCTATCTCGCAGACGACAAATGATGAACTAAAAATTAAAACACACTGATTTTTTAGTCAGTGTGTTTTTTTATGCCTAAAAACAATTTGGTTTGCTTATTTACAACGGGTGCTAAAATCCATAAGCCGTATAAATTAGGCAGTGCCATAAGTGCCGAAGCTATATCACATAAAATAAGCAAATCAATAAGCGGGAAATGGCTTGCAAGTGCAACTGAAATAGCGATTAAAACAGGGTAAAATGATATATTTTTGATATTTAACCATTTAAGACAGGTTAGTCCGTAAAAACTCCAACCAAGAACGGTAGATACAGCTAAAAAAACAACTGTTATTGATATAAATTCATTTGCAATATTTCCAAAGAGTGAAGAAAAAGCAAAACTTGTCATAGAAAGACCATATAAACCGCTATTATCAGCACCAGTTACAAGTATAACAAGCGAGGTCATAAGGCAGACAACAAATGTATCAATAAAAACTTCAATAGCACCAAGCATACCCTCTTGACAAGGTTTAGCACCAACTGTGCAACCATGTGCAATAGGTGCAGAACCCATACCAGCCTCATTTGAAAATACACCTTTTGCAAACCCATCTGAGATTGCTCGGCTAGTTATAAAGCCTATTAAACCGCCACCAGCTGCAAGTGGCTCGGTAACACCATAAAATATTTTTAAAATTGCATTAGGTATTTCATTTTTATGAATTATAAGTACAATTATACCTGCGGACAAATAACAAACGGTCATAAAGGGAACTATTACAGATGAAACCTTTGCAATTCGCTCAGAACCACCATATAATATAGGTAAAAGCAAAATACCCGTTATAATACCAATAAATATTTTTGAAATAGGCAATACATTGCTTACAGCCTCAGCTATTGCACTGCCCTGGGCGGCTGCACCTGTGCCAACTGCTGAAATAACACAGAAAATAGCAAAAATTTTAGCAAGCAAAGGTAAATCAGCACCTTTTGATAAATATACCATAGGTCCACCAATAGGGCTTTTATCTTTAGTTTGGTAATGTACAGCAAGGAGTAACTCGGAATACTTTGTAGCCATTCCGAAAAATGCAGCAACGAGCATAAAAAATACTGCACCCGCACCGCCAAGCTGTATGGCTATTGCAACTCCTGCAAGATTTCCAACTCCGAGAGTGCCACCAAGAGAAGTGCAAAGTGCCTCAAACGGTGAAATACCGTTTTTTGAAGTGTTGTTTTTTAGCTTTAGGAGTTTAGGAAAACACCAAAATTGCACGAAACTAGATGAAAATGTTAAATATATACCTGTAAATAAAATAAGAAGAACGGTAAAAGGTCCCCAAAGTGTATAACGTATTTGATTAAGTAATGTCATAAAATAGATATCCTCCTTAGATTAAATTTATGTTTTAATAGGAGGATAAAGAACGAAAGAGGAAAATATAAATGGATAAAAAATATATGAAAGCCGCATTAAAACTTGCACAAAAAGCAGCAGATGAGGGAGAAGTGCCTGTGGGTGCTGTTGTCGTATGTGAAGGAAAAATAGTAGGTCGTGGCAGAAACCGCAGAGAAACTAAAAAAAATGCAATTCATCATGCCGAGATAGAGGCAATAGAAAAAGCTTGCAAAAAGTTAGGTGGTTGGAGACTGCATAAATGCGATTTATATGTAACGCTTGAACCTTGCCCAATGTGCACAGGTGCTATTATAAATGCACGAATTAAAACACTATATTATGGTGCTAAAGATGAAAAAGCAGGCTCTTGTGGTACACTGGTAAATCTTTTTGATTTACCATATAATCATAAACCAGAAGTGATTTCAGGTGTTATGGAGGAAGAATGTGCCGATATACTAAAAAAGTTTTTTAAAGATTTAAGAGAGCGTAAGAAAATAGAGCGTAAAAAAAGACGAGCTGAACAGTAAAAAATTCAGCTCGTTTTATGTTTATTTATAACGTGATTTATCAGGTGCCCAACCATCAAGCGGATAACGCTGTATTGCACCAAAAACTCTCTCTCTAAGATTTGGATATTGCTTTTCTAAATCCTTTAATAATGTTTTAACTTCTTCACGTTTTGTGTGTTTGTCAGCAGGGCATGGGTTATGCACTATTGGCATATTAAAACGTCTTGCAAATGATTTAACATTTTTTTCAGGTACATATAAAAGCGGGCGAAGAAGTGTAACGTCCATTCTGTCAAGATATGTTACAGGCTTAAAACATGAAATTCTGCCCTCATAAAATAGTGACAGCATATATGTTTCTACAACATCATCAAAATGATGACCAAGTGCTATTTTGTGACAACCAGCTTTAATTACAGCGTCATGTAATGCACCTCTGCGAAGTTTTGCACACAGTGAACATGGATTTTCTTCTTTTCTAATGTCAAAAACAATCTGTTTAATTTGTGTTGGGATTTTTATATATTCTACTTTTAATCTGCGACAAAGCTCATCAACATGTGAAAAATCCATGTCATCATATCCCATTTCAAGGGTAATCGCTATTACTTCAAACTTTTTAGGATAAAATCTGCGAAGTTCTGCAAGTGCGGTTAAAAGTGTAAGTGAGTCTTTGCCTCCAGATACACCAACGGCTATACGGTCGCCTTCGTCAATCATATGATAATGGTCAACTGCACGACGTACCAATGATAACATTTTTTGCATATATTCATTCCTCTTTAATAAAACTTTTATATCATAGTATTATTATATAGATATAACAGAAAATTAAAAAAACTGCAAATAAAAATTTTAAAATCGAAAGTGAGTATTCGAGAGAATAAATGAGAATAAATGAGAATAAAAGAGTTTATCTGGGGGTAAATTAAATTGTTAAAAAAATCGGTTGACATTGAGCAAAGTGTGTGGTTTAATAGTTAAGGCTTAAGAAAAAGCCAAGTATTAGTTTTGTAAATAATTTTGTAAATCATTAGATTTAATATATTATGGAGGAAATGCACTATGTCTACTTTTATGGCAAATGCTAATAGCATTGAGCGTAAGTGGTATATCATTGATGCTGCTGGTAAGCCACTAGGCCGTACAGCTGCTACTGCTGCTATGTTACTTCGTGGCAAGCACAAGCCTACTTTCACCCCTCATGTTGACGGCGGTGATTTCGTAATCATCATCAACGCTGAGAAGGCTGTTCTGACTGGTAAGAAGTTAGAGCAGAAATACTATCGTCATCACACCGGTTGGGTTGGTGGTCTGAAGGAAGTTCAGTACCGCACAATGATGGCTGAGAAGCCAGAACTGGCTATGCAGCTTGCTGTTAAGGGTATGTTACCAAAGAACAGCATCGGTCGTCAGTCTGCTACCCGTCTTAAGATCTTCAAGGGTGCTGAGCACAAGCATGCTGCTCAGATGCCAGTAGCTTGGAACAAGTAATTCTTGTAAGGAGGAAATAATCAATGTATACACCTAAGAAAGCATATTTCTACGGTACTGGCAGAAGAAAGTCCTCTGTTGCAAGAGTTCGTCTGTTCCCAGGTGGTACCGGTGAAATCAAGATTAACAATCGTACTATCGACAACTACTTCGGTCTGGAGACTCTAAAGCTGATCGTTCGTCAGCCACTAGAGGCTACTAACACTCTAGGCAAGTTTGATATCGAATGCACAGTAACTGGCGGTGGCTTCACTGGTCAGGCTGGTGCTATTCGTCATGGTATCTCTCGTGCTCTGCTTCAGGCAGACTCTGACGAGTACCGTCCAACTCTAAAGGCTGCTGGCTTCTTAACTCGTGACCCTCGTATGAAGGAACGTAAGAAGTACGGCCTCAAGGCTGCCCGTCGCGCTCCCCAGTTCAGCAAGCGCTAATCAGCACTTCAAACTGGTTCAAAAATGCTCAAAAACCCCGAAAAACTGCGGTTTTTCGGGGTTTTTCTATTTCACATCTTCTGTTGCAGCTTGTCTGATTCTGGCAGGATTTGAACTGTTCTGACCCTGTTTTTCTTGATTAAAAATGGGGCAACCGGCCTTTTTTGACCCCATTATGATTAAAAAATGGGGCAACCGGGAGCCAAAATCGAGCCGTTTTTGAGGTGCTTTTACCCTGTCCCTTGTCCCTCATTTACGAGCTTTTCGTTATGGTTTTTCTTTTGAAAGGGCTGTCCTGATTTGTCAGGATTTGACCAAACTAAATTCGGTTTATCTTTTCTTCCTCATGCCATCCAAACTCTTTGAAGCCGGTGAATGCTCGCACATTTGCGCTACACGTCTTTGAGCAGATACAATGAAGGCGAAAAGGAGGACTGCACTATGAGGAAGCAGAAATTCAAGATAACCCTCACCCCTGCCGAAAACAGCATCGTAATCCAGAGCCTCAATCGTCTGCGGAACACTCTGTTGCGGGAAAATCGGGACACCGGCTGCGTGGATGATCTTTTGCTCAAAGTCATGTGCGCCCCTGTCAAGAGAATTTGAAAACTACATATTGTACCGACTGAATCAAGCCGTTTATTCTTTCATAGAGTAGACGGCTTTTTTCATGCCCATTTTACCGCATACATAGCTGTTCGTCTTGCCAACGGGCAGCTAAATCTATCAAAAAGGAGGACATGAAAATGCCGGAACAGAGAAGCCGCCCGAAGGAAGGCCGTGTCATCGCATTGGCCAACCAGAAAGGCGGAACAGGCAAAACCACCACAACGGTGAAT
>DXIE01000033.1 GCA_019113005.1 Candidatus Butyricicoccus avistercoris
CTAAATGGTGTTTTCTCATATCCATTATAACAGATACTTTAAATTCTGCACTATATCTTTTTTGCACACTTCCTTTTTTTGACATGAAAATATGCACCTCCAAAGTGTCTAACTTTTGGGGTGCATATCAATAGTACATTCTACCGCTGTTTCATTTATAAAAGCAGAATATGAAAACCTTGGTATGGATTTAAACTCCATGCAAACAAATTATCTTGTTAGAACAGGCGGAAAAATGCTTGTTATGGCTCTTGGCATGGCGGTAGCTGCGGTTTTAAGCAGTCTGCTTGCTGCAAAAATCGGTGCATCTATCGGTCGTGATTTGCGTGGCAAAATTTTTGAAAAGGTTGTAGGCTTTTCAGGTGCAGAGTATTCTAAGTTTTCAACCGCCTCACTTATCACCCGCTCGACAAGTGATGTACAGCAAATACAGCTTACATTAACTATGCTGCTTAGAATGGTTGCCTATGCTCCTATACTTGCAATAGGTGGCATAATTATGGTTTTACGCACACATTCTGGTATGGAATGGATTATACTGCTTGCTGTTGTTATACTTTTTATACTTGTCGGTACACTAATGGCGGTTTCAATGCCAAAATTCAAAAAAATGCAAACTCTTGTTGATAATGTAAACAGAGTTGCTCGTGAAATTTTAACCGGTCTTTCTGTAATAAGAGCATTTGGCAGAGAAAAAGTCGAAGAAAACCGCTTTGATAAAGCTAATACTGACTTAACACGCAATATGCTGTTTACAAGCCGCTCTATGAGCCTTATGATGCCTTGTATGATGCTGCTTATGAATGGTATATCTGTTTTAATTGTTTGGACTGCATCACATAGAATAAATCTAGGTGTAATGGGTGTTGGTGATATGACCGCGTTTATAACCTATACTATGATGATTGTTATGAGCTTTTTAATGCTTGCAATGCTCAGTGTTATGCTACCAAGAGCTGCTGTTGCAAGTGAACGTATTGATGAGGTGCTTGCGGTAGAACCTACTATTCATAACCCTAAAAACCCTGTAAAACCAGAAAATATAAAAGGTGTTATAAAATTTGAAAATGTATCCTTTAGATATGATAATGATAGCGACAATGTATTAAGCAATATTGATTTTACCGCTGAAACAGGTAAAACAACCGCTATTATCGGTTCTACTGGTTGCGGTAAATCCACACTTATAAATCTTATCCCACGTTTTTATGATGTCACAGAGGGCAGAATAACTCTTGATGGAATAGATATTCGTGAGTTTGATTTACACGATTTAAGAAAACAAATTGGTCTTGCACCACAAAAAGGCGTGCTGTTCTCTGGCACTATCGCCTCTAATATACGCTATGGTGCAGAAAATGCACCTGATGAGGTTGTTCATAAAGCGGCTGAAATCGCACAAGCTACCGAGTTTATAAGCAGTAAGCCTACAAAATATGAAAGTCCAATTTCTCAAGGCGGTACTAATGTATCTGGTGGACAGAAACAACGACTTTCTATTGCTCGTGCGATTGCTAGAAATCCAAAAATATATATTTTTGATGACACTTTCTCTGCACTGGATTTTAAAACAGATGCAGCACTTAGAAAAGCACTTGCACCTTACACCAAAGACAGCACAGTGTTTATTGTAGCTCAAAGAATTTCAACTATAATGTATGCCGACCAAATTCTTGTGCTTGATGAGGAAGGCAAACTCGCAGGCAAAGGCACACATAACGAGCTTATGCAGTCTTGCGAAACATACAGACAGATTGCAAAAAGTCAGCTTTCTGAAAATGAACTAAACCAAAAGGAGGGCATGTGATATGGAAAAGCAAAGACATAATAGACCTATGCGTGGTCCTGGAGCTGGCTTTGTCCCTGGGGAAAAGGCTAAAAACTTTAAAGGCACAATTAAATCATTATTTCATTATATCGGTGCATATCACTTAGCTTTAGTGCTTGTAGCATTATTTGCAATAAGCAGTACAGTTTTTAACATCTTTGGCCCTAAAATCTTAGGTAATGCAACAACTGAGTTATCCTCTGGTCTTATGGCTCAAATTGCGGGTACTGGCACAATAGATTTTGGGGCTATCGGCAAAATACTGCTTACAGCACTTGGCTTATATGTTATAAGTGCACTTTTAATGTTCTGTCAAAGCTTTATTATGACAGGTATAACCCAGAAAATATGTTACCGAATGAGAAAAGAGATAACCGAAAAAATCGACCGTATGCCAATGAAATATTTTGAAACCCGAACATATGGCGAAGTGTTATCCAGAATAACAAATGATGTTGACTCACTTGGCACAGGTTTAAACCAAAGTATAACACAGCTTATAACTTCGGTTTCAACTATTATTGGTGTGCTTGTTATGATGCTCACTATCTCCCCTATCATGACGCTCATTGCGATTATTTTACTTCCAATAAGCATAGGACTTATAGGTACAGTGATTAGATTTTCACAGAAGTATTTTAGAGCACAACAAGAAACTTTAGGCGATGTAAACGGTCAAGTTGAAGAAATATACAGCGGTCATCATATAGTTCAGGCTTTTGGTCAGGAGAAAGCTGTTTGTGATACCTTCCATGAAACAAATAATGCACTTTATAACTCTGCATGGAAAAGCCAGTTTTTCTCTGGACTTATGCACCCTATTATGATTTTTGTTGGTAATCTTGGTTATGTAGGTATAGCTCTTTCTGGTGCATTATTTGCCGCTCGTGGTGTAATTTCTATCGGTGATATACAGGCATTTATTCAGTATACAAGAAACTTCACTCAGCCAATACAGCAAATCGCACAGATTACAAATATGCTCCAGTCAATGGCGGCGGCCGCTGAAAGAGTATTCCAGTTTTTAAGTGAGGAAGAAGAACAACAAAGCTCAGAAAGTGATTATCACCCAGAAAAAATAACAGGTGATGTTGTGTTTGACCATGTTCGTTTTGGTTACAACCCAGACCAAGTTATTATTAAAGATTTCTGTGCAAATGTAAAAGCAGGTCAAAAGATAGCTATTGTAGGGCCAACTGGTGCAGGTAAAACAACAATGGTAAAGCTACTACTTCGTTATTATGATGTAAACAGCGGTAATATTCTGCTTGACGGTCATAATATCAAGGAATATGGCAGACGAGGACTGAGAGATGCCTTTGCTATGGTTTTACAAGACACATGGCTATTTGAAGGCACAATTATGGAAAATCTACGTTATGGCAGAATTGATGCAACCGATGAAGAAGTTATTGCGGCGGCAAAAGCTGCTCATGTGCATCATTTTATTAAGACCTTACCAAATGGTTATAATATGATGTTAAATGAAGAAGCGTCCAATATTTCACAGGGGCAAAAACAACTATTAACTATTGCTCGTGCAATACTTGCAAATAGACCTGTGCTTATTTTAGATGAAGCTACTTCTTCAGTAGATACCCGAACCGAAGTACAAATCCAAGAGGCTATGGACAATTTAATTAAAGGCAGAACCAGTTTTATTATTGCCCATAGACTTTCAACAATAAAAAATGCTGACCTTATTCTATGCATGAAAGACGGCGATATTATAGAGCAAGGCAACCACGAAGAATTGCTTGCTAAAAACGGATTTTATGCAAATCTGTATAACAGTCAGTTTGAAAAAGCATAAACCTCTTTTTCCCTTGATAAAATATCAAGGGAAATTTTTTCTTGAAATTTTGTGCAAAATACATTATCCTAGAAGGGTATATAATTTCTTTTAGCATGTTGCAGTATTACATTGCTATAACGTGAAATAAAAGGGAAAAAGGAGGCGTTTTGCTTGAAAAAGAAACATTTTAGAGATTCCTTTGCAAGCCGTTGGGGATTTATTCTCGCATGTATTGGCTCTGCTGTTGGTATGGGAAACATCTGGATGTTTCCTATGAGAGTTTCTAAATTTGGTGGCGGTTCATTTCTACTTGCTTATTTTATCTTTGTTTTTATACTTGGTTTTTCAGGTGTTATAGGTGAAATGGCGTTTGGTCGTGCCACTCGCTCTGGCCCTATCGGTGCTTTTGCAAAAGCTGTTCAGTCAAGAGGTAAAAATCCTAAAATAGGTGCTGCTATCGGTGCAATTCCTGTTTTAGGCTCACTTGCTCTTGCAATAGGATATTCAGTTGTTATGGGTTGGATTTTAAAATATCTTATAAGCTCGGTTACAGGTTCAGTTTTAAAACCTAATAATGTTGACGGTTTTTCCGCACAGTTTGGCAGTATAGCAACCTCTTTCGGAAATAATTTATGTGTAATTTTAAGCCTTGTTTTAACATTTTTAATTATGGCTTTTGGCATTGCATCTGGCATTGAAAAACTAAATAAATATATGATGCCACTGTTTTTCTGTCTGTTTGTAGGTCTTGCTATTTATATGCTGTTTCAGCCTCATGCGATTGATGGTTATAAATATATGTTTAGACTTGACCCTGTGGCTTTAAAACAGCCTCAAACATGGATTTATGCATTAGGTCAGGCATTTTTCTCTTTATCACTTGCTGGTAATGGCACACTTATTTATGGCTCTTATTTAAAAGATGATGAAGATATTATAGGCTCTGCATGGAAAGGTGCACTTTTTGATACACTTGCTGCTATGCTTGCTGCACTTGTTATCATTCCTGCTATGGCAACAGCAGGACAACAGCTAAGTAATAGTGGCCCTGGACTGATGTTTATTTTCCTACCTAACCTATTTAAAACCATGCCTGCAAGCAGTATACTTGTTATAGTTTTCTTTGCTGGTGTATTCCTCGCTGGTCTAACCTCACTTGTAAACTTATATGAAGCACCAATAGCTACTATTGAGGAAAAACTCGGACTTGATAGAAAACATGCTGTACTTATAATTGCTGCTATCGGCACAGTTACCGCTGTATGTATACAGGGCATTGTTGAGGACTGGATGAACTTTGTATCAATTTATGTGTGTCCTCTTGGTGCAGGTCTTGCTGGCATCATGTTTTATTGGGTATTTGGTGAAAAATATGTTCGTAATGAGTTACAAAAAGGTCGAGCAAAGCCTATCGGAAAATGGCTTGAACCTATGACCCGCTATGTATTTTGTCTTTTAACAATTATTGTTTTTATCCTTGGAATTGTTACCCCTGGAGGTATCGGATAAAAAATAAATGCGTGTTGATAAATCAACACGCATTTTTATTATGCACCAAACTTTTGAATATATCCCATTACAAATACAAATAAAACTATAAGAGGTAAAATGTAAGTTACATATAATCTTATAGCATTTGGGAATTTTAAACCCTTGCCTGCATCTGCTTCTGCGATAAAGTTTTTCCAACCCCAACCATAACGTGTGGTACAGAATAACAGATAAACCATAGAGCCTAGTGGCAGTAAGTTATTAGATACAATAAAGTCCTCTAAATCTTGAATTGTACCCATCTTAGGAATGTCAATTCCAAAACCAAATACACATGGAAGTGAGATAATTAGAATTACAAACAGATTGACAATAACCGTTTTCTTTCTATCCCAACCCCATAAATCCATGCCAAAAGAGATTATATTTTCAAATACAGCAATAATGGTTGAAAATGCAGCAAATGACATAAATACAAAGAATAAAGCACCCCAAAGTCTGCCTGCTGGCATTTGGTCAAAGATATTAGGCAGTGTTACAAAAATAAGTGATGGGCCTGAATCAGCTTTTACATTAAATGCAGATGCAGCAGGGAAAATAATAAGACCCGCAGTAAGTGCAACAAATGTGTCAAGCACACCAATGCTTATAGCCTCACCTGTTAGACTTCTATCTTTATCAATATAAGAACCAAAGATAGCAAGTGCACCAATACCAAGTGATAATGTAAAGAATGCCTGTCCCATAGCTGCAAAGATGGTTTCCATCAATCCGCCTTTAGCCTCGTATAGTTTAGAGAAATCAGGCTTTAGATAGAATGTTAAACCTTCTGTTGCACCATCAAGAGTTACAGAGCGGAAAACAAGTAAAATCATAATTGCAAGCAGTGCAAGCATCATAACTTTATTTACTTTTTCTACACCGTTTTTAAGACCTCTTGAGCATACACCAAAACAAATAAGTACAGTAATAACCATCCAAAATAGCATATACATAGGGTCAGCAAGCATATTATTAAAAATACCGCCTACTTCTTCAGGTGTTTTTCCAACGAAATCACCCATAATCATTTTAAAGAAGTAAGCTACCATCCAGCCGCCTATTGTGGTATAGTACGCCATAAGCATATAGTTACCGAGCATAGCACCATAACTATATAAATGCCATTTAGTACCTTTAGGCTCAAGCACATGGAATGATTTTGCGGCCGATTGCTGACTTGCACGACCTACTGAAAATTCCATAACCATAATAGGCAGTCCAAAAAACAGCAAAAACACTAAATAAACTAATACAAATGCAGCACCGCCATATTTACCTGTTATATATGGAAAACGCCACACATTGCCCAGACCGATAGCACAGCCTGCTGAGATAAGAATAAAGCCCAATCTTGAGCCAAACTTTTCTCTTTGTTTCATTTATAAAACCCCCTTTAAATCGTGGTTTTCATTATATCAAACTTTTATCTGATAAACAAGTAAGAAAGTTAATTGATGATACATAAAAACTTATAATACAACTAAATTCACCAAAACTCTTGATTTTTTTCGGTTAATATTGTATCATTTACATGTAAGTTCTATGGATAAACTTACCACAAGATAAACATATATTGTAAAAAGTAGGTGACTAAATATGGCTTTTTGTAAAAATTGCGGTGCTCAAATTGATGACAGAGCTGTTGTATGCCCTAAATGTGGCGTTGCACAGAATAATACTCCTCCTGTTGTTGATAATGGCGGTTTTGGTTGGGGATTACTTGGTTGTTGTGTACCTATTGCAGGTCTAATTCTTTTCCTTGTTTGGAAAGACACTAAGCCTAAGACAGCTAAAGCAGCAGGTATTGGTGCAATAGTTAGTGTTGTCCTAGGTGTTTTATACTATATACTTATTATGGTTGTTGGTGTAGGTGCTGCACTCAGCGGCATGTAAAATGAAATATAAAATTTATAAATATTTACCTGTCATTTTTGGCTGTCATTGCAGAGATGACAGGTCTTTTTACTACAAAGGAGAAAAATTTCCCATATGTGCGAGATGTACGGGTGAACTTATAGGGATATTATTAGCCTTTGTTACTTTCTTTTTCTTTCGTTTAAATATCAAATTAAGCTTAATAATTATGATACCTATGCTATTAGATGGGTTTATACAACTGCTTACAAGCTATGAAAGCACCAATTTTCGTAGAGTTATAACTGGATTTTTATTTGGTTTTGGATTATATACCCTTTTCGCATATTCTAATATATTTGTTTTTAATTTTGGATATAATCTTGTTAGATAAAAAACTGACGCTGAACAAATACAGCGTCAGTTTTTTTATGCATAATTAATCATTATACCTGTACCCAAAATTATAAATCCTATTATAAAAATAAATAAGATACATTTCCATTGTGAGCGAATCCACTCACCCCAACTAACATGCGAAATAGCAAGCACACCTATTAATGCACCTGATGTTGGCATAATTAAATGTGATAAGCCTGTTCCAAGCTGAAAGGCTAAAATTGAAATCTGTCTGCTTACACCAAGGCTTTCGGCAAGCGGTGCCATAATAGGTATAGTAAGTGCTGCCTGACCTGAATTATTAGGCACAAAAAAATTAAATACAAACTGAAATCCATACATAACCCATGCAGCAAGAATACTAGGCACATAACTTAAAACCCTCACTACCCAATGAAGTAAAGTGTTTAATACTGATGCAGCTGTTGGGTCTATACCACCAAGTAACAAAACCATTCCTTGTGCCATACCTATTGCAATTACTGCACCTAAAAAATCTGCCGCACCCGACTGAAATGCTTTTGGTATATCAGCAAACTGCATACCATTTAAGTGATAAAATGTACCAATAGCACCAACTACAATCGCCATAGTAAAAAATATTGATGCTATTTCAAACAAGCTATACTCCTTAAATGCTATACCCCATATTAACCAGATAAACGACATTAAAACTGTTATCATAACAAGTCTGCTGCCTACACCATAAGGCATTTTTCTATCTCTAATATTTTTAATTTTACCTCTTAGAAGTGAATCATTTTTATATGAAATAGCTTTCTTACTGCCTGTATGTATCTTCCATGCTCTTATAGTCACATATATAATACATAAAACGGTTATAACAAACCATGATATAACTCTAAATTTCTGACCAGATTCAATAGGTACACCTGCTAGTGTTTGAACCATAATCAAATTAGATGATGCTGTCCAGCTAAAAGCTGTACCTATTTGCACAGCACCATAAGTACATATAACACCTGTTATAGCATCAAAATCCATTGCAATTATCATTGGTATAAAAATCATAGTTATAGGTATGATATATTCAGTAAAACCAAACAATGCCCCACTTAAAGAGCAAATAAAAAATAATATAGGTGGTATAAGCATAACAAAATCTTCTGTGCGTTTAGCAACACGCAAAATAACTTGGTCTATAACGCCCGTTCTCATCAAAATTCCAAATGAGCCACCTATTACAAGTAAAAATGGTATAAGTCCTACTGTTCCAGCCGCTTGAGTGCTGCCTCTAAGCCCCGCAAACATAACATTCATAATTCCAAGTTCTTTATGTGCCGAAACACCAAACAACGGTGCAGGATATACAACTTTTTGCCCGTCCTCATCAAGAACATAACGGAAACTATTAGCATCTACCATTTTGCTTGACTGCTGAACTCCATCAAGCACATAAGAAACTTCCTTAACTTCATATCGTCCAAGCGGAACAACAAAGGTTAAAAGCATTGCAAATAAAACTGCTCCAAAGATTACTACAAATGGATGCAGTATCTGTATTATATTTTTTTCTTTTTTAGGCTTATTTTTATTATTTTTTTCATTCATAGACTGCACCCCCTTTATTATCTTATCTAATTTTTTATTTTTTTGCAATACAAAAAGCATGGTGAAATGTTTATTCACCATGCTTAATATAATTTATACGATTTCTTTAGCTAAAATTTCTTCTCTACGCTCCATCAAATCGCCATTTAACAGCATATCAATAGCTTTATCTTCGCCAATTCTATCAATCATTGCTGCAAAACGCTCACCCTTAACGCCTTGGTCTTTAAACAACAACATAGCTTTTTCAATCATATCTAAAGCTTGCTCCTCGGTATAAAGCCCTGGAAGTGCAGTACCATGACGAATAACTCTGCCCCATCTGCCACCAATATATAATTTATATGCAATTTCTTCTGAATAAATAGCTTTAAATGGGCATTTGCCTACACAGTAACCACAGTTATTACATACGCTTGTATCACGCTGCATTTTCTTATCTACAACCTTCATACAACCCATACGACAGAACTTTTCACAAAGCTTACAGCCTTTGCAAAGCTCCTCATGCAATTTTGGAGGGTGCTGACCTACAATACCAAAATCATTTAAATCTGGTTTTATACAGTTATTTGGACAGCCGCCAACTGCAATTTTAAATTTATGAGGTAATCTTACATTACCCATACCTACATAAAATCTATCATGCACCTTTTGACCAAGTGCTTGAGTGTCATAAAAACCAAATACACAAGTTGTGCCTTTACAAGCGGTTACAGGACGAACTTTTGCACCAGTACCGCCAGTTGTCAGGTCAAACTTGGCAAGCTCTGCTACTACCTCATCAATTTTATCATAAGGTACACCAGCAAATTCAACTGTCATACGAGTGGTAAAAGCACATGTTCCATTGCCATATTTTTCTGCAATCTGACCTACTGCTTGTAATTGCTTTGCGGTTAAAGTGCCATTTCCTGTGATAACTCGACATGAAAACATATCAGTATCTCTATTATGCAAAAAACCCATGAGCTTTACTCGCATAATATCCTGTTTAGATAGTGCCATTTTTTGTCCTCCTTAAAATTTTTCAATCACCATATTTAAAGATTATATCATAAGCATAATTTATGTTTCTATATTTTATATATTAGTATTTATTATACTTATATTAAAATTTATTATACAAACCTATATCCCTCAAGTAAAACGCCATCGTCAAGCCAATTTATATCACTATTTAAATCATAAAAGAATGTTTGTTCATCATTATAACTTTCAGCTATTATAAGATACCTATCTTGTGTACTATCGACTGCGGTAAGAATAGCTATGATTATATTAAAATCATCTATAATTATTCCATTATCTAAAAGAAATGTTTCAAATTCTGGTACCTTTCCTAAATCATATTCGTATGTTATTATGTCTCCCCATTCATTAAACTCTGCACCTGTTACACAATATGTTCCATCATTAAATATACTAAATTGAATTTCATCATTATCCAACATATAACTATTTGTTAAGTCAATAGATATTTCATCATCTGGCACTGGTTCAGGTTCAACATGTACTGTTACATTTTTAATTTGCTGAGGGATATCCGATACCAGATTGCTCAACAAACCTATTAAAGTTGGAATAAAATTTATAATGACAACTGCTATTATTACAATAATACCAATTTTATTTTTACCACTTTTTTTAGGTTTAGACCAAGAATTTTTATTATTATTCGAGCCTAAATCTAAAATACTGCCCATATTATCACGTTTTTCATCACTTTTTGCAGGACGGGCGGTTGTCTTTGCAAGCTGTGATTTATCTTTTGCAAAAAGTGGCTTAGGTGCACCACACATTGGACATTCTCTGTCAGAATCATCATAGTTTATACCGCATTTTGGACATTTCATAAAAAAATACCCCCTCTCGTATATTTTTATCATACCAGAGAGGGGATATATATTCAAGTTAAAAACGTCGTTAGCTAAATAATACAGTAAATACCCAATAAGCCATTACTATGCCACCTAAAACTATACGATACCAACCAAAAACCTTAAAGTCATGCTTTTTAACATAGCCCATTAAGAACTTAATTGCAAGTATAGATATAATATAAGCAGTCACAGTACCAATAGCAAGTATTACCCATTCAAAAGCACTATACGCAAAGCCTAATTTAAAGAATTTAAGTAAGCTTGCACCAAACATAACAGGTACAGCTAAAAAGAATGTAAATTCAGCGGCGGCAGCTCGTGAAATACCGATTGCAATACTGCCTAAGATTGTAGCACCAGAGCGAGATGTCCCTGGGAAAACAGCTGCTATTAACTGGAACAAACCAATAATAAAAGCATCTTTATAGCTTATATCATTTACAGTTTGTACTCTTGTGCGTTTGCCCTCATTTTGGTTTTCAACGAGGATAAATGCAACACCAAATATAATAAGTGCAAGACCTACTGTTTGGAAATTGTAAAATAGGGCTGTAAAAATATCATCAAATAAAATGCCAATGACAGCCGCAGGAATACAAGCAATTATAATTTTTAGCCATAAACGAAATACGTTATTGTCTACAACTGTTTGACCTCTGCTATTCTTTTTAAGCGGAATAAATCTTTTAAAATAGATGGTAAGTACAGCTAAAATTGCACCAAACTGAATTACAACGAAAAACAGTTCTTTAAAAGCCTCAGATGCTTTGAGCTGTAAAAACTCATCTACTAAAATCATATGACCTGTACTAGATACAGGCAGCCATTCGGTGATACCCTCAACTATGCCAAGAAATATCGCCTTTAAAATCTCTATCATACTTTTCTCCTTTTATCTGGTAAATACACCTGTTATTTCACCTGAAATAGTTATGCTTCCATCTTCTCCATAAGTGAAAGTGACATCACGAGAAATATCTTTTGCAGTATTACCAGCCACTTGTGCTATACCGCCATCTTCTCCATCGTCTATCATATACTCAAAAGATTTATCGTCCATTGGTAAAAGCTCAAGTGTTCTTGTGCCATCGGTGAATATACCTTCCCAGTTAGCCTGTATATCAACCTTTGGGTCATAAAGCTTAAAATTGGAATAGTCTTCTATTGTATTTTCGCCTTTATAATTAAACTTTTCACCAGTTTTGCAGTCAACAGCAATCTGCCCTACTGCTTTATTATCTGATTTATTGGCGATTATAAAAGTATGATATTTATTAGAGTCAATTTCAAGATTTGTCTTTCCATCTAAAATTAAATAAGTATTAGTATCAATAGTTTCAGCTACAATACTTCTAGCCTCAGAAACTGATAATTCATTTGATACTGTTTTATTTGTATCTTGATTTGTATCTTGTTTATCTTCTGGCTGAGTAGGTGCAGAACTGCTTACTTCTGTTTGTGTGCTTGTTTTAGCTTCTGTTTCAGAGCTTGATGAATTTGGTTTTGTCTTATTACAAGCTGTCATAGAAAAAACGCATGTAAGTGCGAGCAATGCGGATACAATATTTTTTTTCATTGCGATTTCCTCCTTATTGTTCCTATTTATAATACCGAAATTTTGAAAAAAACGCAACTGAAAATTTACGACAACGTAAAAACACTATTGTTTTGCATTATTTTTCATCATTTGACAGGTTTGCAGGTGGTAAGGCTTTAATCTTGTTATCAGGCAAAAAGAATGTAAATTCTATACCGTTATTTACATTTCTTGCATCACATTTACCGCCCAAAACCTCAGCCGTTGCCTTTACAATGCTAAGACCAACGCCAGTGCCGCCAAGCTCACGAGAACGAGCCTTGTCTGTTCTGTAAAACTTTTCCCATAACTTAGGTATTTCACTTTCTGGCAAACCTTCGCCTTCATTAAATACACTAATTTGCACACCGTCAAGCTGTCTATATGCAGAAACAATTATTTTTCCGCCCTCTGGTGTATATCTTATTGCATTGCTTAGATAATTATTCACAACTTGTTCTATCATGCCATAATCACTATAAATAACAAGTCCGCTTGAAATAGTTTGTATATCTTGATTTTTAGCATCTGCTAATACTCTGGCTTTGCTTGTTGAGGTATTTATAAGCTCATCTATATCTATTTCACTTACATTTATGTTTTCTCCTCCAAGCTCAAGCTTAGATAAACTTAAAAGCTGCATAACCATTTTATTCATGCGTCTGGCTTCATCTACAATAGTTGTGCAATAATAATCTCTGTCTTCTTCGCTTTCAGCTATGCCCTCTTGCAATCCCTCTGCATAACCTTGTATCAGTGCAATAGGGGTTTTAAGCTCATGAGATACATTTACAATAAACTCTTGACGCATATTATCTATTTTTTCTTTTTGTTTGATTTCATGCTCAAGTCTTACATTTGTGCTTTTTAGCTGTGCTATTGTCTGCTCTAAATGTTCAGATAATCTGTTTATAGAAAGACCTAATCTTCCTATCTCATCATTTAAATTTCCCTCGTATTTCTTAGAGAAATCCATTTCCGCCATAGCATTTGCAACATCAGCTATTTCAATAAGTGGATTTGTAAAATGTCTTGCAATAATAAACGCTAAAATAATACATATAATCAGTGTTAAACCGCCCGAAACACCTAAAAACAGTAAGTTAAAGCTTGAATTTTGCTCTAAATATGTAAAAGGTATTCGAGCTATAATATAATTTCCTGTGTTGTCTAAAACGCCAACCAAACATAAAAATTCCTCTGCACGGGCTTTGTCATATACATTTACAAAATCCATTCCAGTGGCTTCTATTTTTTGTTTATCGGCTGTATTTACCGCATTTTGTGCGATTTTAAGTCCATAAAACAGTGTTTCTCCTGTTTTTTCTATGCCTGTAAGCTGTTCATTCATAGTTGAATCATATATTACAGTGCCACTTTTTGATATTACTGAAACTCTTACACCTTCTGTATCTTCATTATAAATAATTTCATTTATGAACTGCTCATCACCCATTTTATTTGCTTTACAAAGCTCAATATAGACATCTGTAAGAGATTTTTCTCTTTGCCAAAGATAATAATTATCATAAAAGCTAAGGCTTATAACGCTTAAAATGCCTACAAAAGCTATTGCAATAGCACAAATAGCAGCAAAAAATTTTATTTTTATAGATTTCATTTTTCCACCTTAAAAAAATACTCAGTTTTTAAAAAAAAGGACGTTTTTTTGAAACCGTCCCTTTAAATAACTTTATTCATCATCATCATTTATTTCACTAAATGCTTGTTCTGGTGATTTTCCGCCATATATTATTGCAAAAACACCTTTAATATATTTATCAAACATATTAAATCCAACATAAGTGAGTCTTATAACTGTCATATCAGCCAAACCAAAGTCCTCTTCAAATGCAGCAACAGCTTTATAACTCAGCTCACCATCTATAAAATCAAGCTGAAAATTTCCAAGCAGCAATTCATAATTAACCATTGTAAGATATTCACTTACAGGTTTTCGCATTTTTTCAGGTATATTCATCGGGAGAATTGTTGTAAACAAAGCTGTTTTAGAATTTACTATTCTTGCAATAAATCTAACATCTGATGTTGCTTCTATATTCATAGAAAATCTTATAAGCTGATATTCAGGTTCATATGCAAATTTAAGTTCTTCTTCTTCATAAATACGCTTTATATCTTCAATACCAAAAGCCATATTTGCCCCCTTTTTTATGGTTATACCTCAAATCTATAACCATAACCACGAACAGTTTCTATTTTACTGCCATATTCGCCGAGTTTTGCTCTTAATTTTTTAATGTGAGTATCAACCGTTCTGAGGTCGCCAAAATAATCATAACCCCATACAGCATTTAAAATTTTCTCTCTTGAAAGAGCAATACCTCTGTTGTTTTTAAAATATATCATAAGTTCATATTCTTTCGGTGTAAGACCAATATCTTCACCATTTAAACGAACCTCATGACGTATTTCATCAATATCTAAGTCACCAAATTTATGTGCATTGCTGTCCTCGCTTTTACCCGCTCTAAGCAAAAGGTTTTTAACTCTTGCACATAATACCAGTGGTGAAAATGGTTTTGTTACATAGTCATCTGCACCACTTTGCAAACCGTGAAGTTGGTCTAACTCCTCTGCTCTAGCCGTTAGCATCATAACAGGCAGTCTTGCAGTAACTTCTTGCTCTCTTATGTGACGCAAAACAGAAAAACCGTCCTGTTCTGGCATCATAACATCTAAGATTGCAAGCTCTATTTCGCCATGTTCTTCAATAAGTCTGATTGCTTCCTCACCATTTGATGCCTCAAGCATTGTATGTCCATCACGTTTTAAAAAATCGGCTACTAGCCTGCGAATTCTAACTTCATCATCTGCAATTAAAATTACAGCCATATTATCCCCTCCAAAATCATCAATATAGAGAAGTATAACCTAGTATTTTGAATATTTGGTGAACATATTAAAGAGAAATTATGTATATAAATAATTATCTATGGTTTCAGCTGCCTTATTTAAATCATAAACTATATATTCATCATGACTGCCGCCATAATTCCACTGACCATCTTCTGGAACTCTATAATGTTCAATCTCAGGTATGCCCTTTGATAAAGCACCTTTTGCAAGTGAAATCATCTCTGTTTTAGTAAGTGAAGTTGTAATATAAGGCATAAGCTTAGGCATAAGTGTTATAAGCTCTGGAAGTGATTTATTTTTTATTTCAGCAAACATTGCATTTAAAACTATACCCTGTCTTTCTACTCTGCCCCAATCGTCACCTGTACCACCTTTTCTTATTCGTGCATATGTCATAGCTTGTACACCATTTAAACGCTGATAACCAGTTTGCTCAATCAGAATAGGCTCTAAACCATAGGACTCATAATATTCTGTGATATATTTATTAGCCTCTTTTCTCTCGGCATCAGATACATCAATATTAACTCCGCCTATTGCCTCTATAAGCTCTGCCATTTGCTGAAAGTTAACTTCTGCATAATCGGTTATATCTAAGCCAAAAGACTGATTTATTGTTTTGATTGCAAGTTTAGCTCCACCAAAACTATAAGCATGACAGAGTTTTTGTGTGCCGTGGTCTTCTACCTCAACTCTGCTATCACGCATAAGTGATACAAGTTTTATCGTGCCATTATCTGAGTCTACTGACATTACCATCATAGAGTCAGAACGCACTGGCTCACCATTTGAACGTGTATCAACACCAAACAAAGCTATGTTAGTGACTCCTGTCTGTGGTTTTACATTAACCGCAAGTTCTTCATCAGATACATTGTCTAATGAATTATCATGTGTGTATGAAAAAAATGAATTATATACAAATTTTCCACCAAAAAACAAACCAGCTATTATAATAGCCAAAAATGTCCATCGCCTTAAAATACGGAAAAATCTACGCAAAGTCATATTTCCTCCCAAACTGACAAATTTACTAAAATATACAAAGTCGCACAAGTAACAATATCACTCGTGCGACCTTAACATTACAACCATATTTTATCACAAGGTTTTGGAAAATTCAAAACAAATTGTGAATTTTTTGTTTGGAAGATGCATCATCTATAATAAGGGCAAAAATTACTCCTCAATAGCAATGTTGATAGACTCTTCAGTTACCTTCATAGCACGCATTGTGTTGGTGTAGTTAACATGACCAACAGGCATACCTGCTGTGATAATAATTGTGTCATCAGCCTTAACACCAGCAGTTCTAACAGCAGCATTTAGAGCTTGAATGTAAAGAGCAGAACCGCTTTCTGGACGCTTAACCATGCAAGGAATAATGCCCCAAGACATAGTCAGGCGGTTATAAGTCTTTTCGTTTGGAGTAGCACCAACGATAATCTTACCTGGACGACGGCAAGATACTGCACGAGCAGTAGAACCAGACTCAGTAAATGCAACAATGCACTTTGCATCAAGGTCAGCAGCAGTTGTACAAACAGCATGAGAAATAGCATTTGTTGTCTTGTCACCGCCAAGCTCCATATCCATAAATTCTGGACGAGTGATACGACGGCGGTCATAGTGAATATTAGCTTCAGCACTTTCAGCAATGCTACTCATAGCTGCAACTGTTTCTACTGGATATTTACCAACAGAGGTTTCACCAGAAAGCATGATAGCACTTGTTCCGTCATAAACAGCGTTAGCAACGTCAGAAACTTCTGCACGAGTTGGACGAGGGTTCTTAGCCATGCTCTCAAGCATCTGTGTAGCAGTTACAACACGACGGCCACGAGAGATACACTTCTTAATAAGGTTCTTCTGAATAGCTGGCAGCTCCTCAAATGGAACTTCTACGCCAAGGTCACCACGAGCAACCATGATACCATTTACTTCATCAAGAATCTCATCAATATTATTTACGCCTTCCATGTTTTCAATCTTAGCGATGATTTCAACATCTTCACAGCCCTGCTCCTTTAGAATAGCCTTAAGGTCACGCATATCCTGTGCAGAGCGGCAGAAAGAAGCTGCGATAAAATCAATACCCTGAGAGCAACCGAAGATAACATCTGCACGGTCCTTCTCTGAAATGTAAGGCATGTTAAGCTTAATGCCTGGAACGTTTACTGACTTACGGTTAGATAGAGGGCCACCGTTAAGTGCACGACAGTTAATTTCTGTGCCTTCTACACTTTCTACCTCAAATGCAATAAGACCGTCATCAATTAAAATTATAGTGCCCTTCTTAACATCATTTGGCAGACCTTCATAACTGATAGAAACGATTGTATTATCGCCTTCGATATCACGAGTTGTCAGAGTAAACTTCTGACCTTCAACGATTTCAATTTTGCCATCTTTATATGTTTTTGTACGAATTTCTGGACCTTTAGTATCAAGCATCAGACCTACTGGCATGCCAAGTTCCTTACGAACGGACTTTACTAAATCCATACGGGACTTATGCTCCTCGTGAGAGCCATGGCTAAAGTTAAAGCGAGCAACATTCATGCCAGCCATTACCATGTCCTTTAGTACGCCATCAACATCTGTTGCGGGACCGAGTGTACAAATAATTTTTGTTCTTCTCATTGGTATTTTACCTCACTTCATTTCACATATAAAATATGTACAATTTCTTGCACTATTTTACTCATCTACCTAATATACCATTCTGTTTTTTATTTTACATCATCGTTATATGTTTGACAATACCATGTTTAAAACTCAGTAACACAAACAACATTTTCATTATTTTGGCACAAAAGCGTCTTTTAAATGCACAATATTTGTTGCATTTTGACAGTATATACTTGTAAAAAGCTTAAAAATCGTTTATAATACCTCTAAAAGATGTTATTTTTTTCTTATAAACTTCTATATTTGCCTTATTTTATAATAACTAAATATAACATTTTGACTGTTAAGTTAAATGCTTTATTTACATAAATGGAGGGATTTTATAATGAAAAATACACCTGCTCTTGTTGTTATGGCTGCTGGTATGGGTTCTCGTTATGGTGGTCTTAAGCAAATTGACCCGCTCGGCCCTAATGGTCAAATCATACTGGATTATTCAATATATGATGCTTATAAAGCTGGATTTTCCAAGGTTATTTTTATAATTAAACCTGAGCTTGAAAAAGCTTTCGAAGATGCTATTGGCAAAAAAGCCAGAAAATACATGGACGTAGAATATGCATTCCAAACTCTAGAAAATTTACCTGACGGTTTAAAAGCTCCTGAGGGCAGAGTTAAACCTCTTGGCACAGGTCATGCAGTTTATTGTGCAGCAAATCTTCTTGATGTGCCTTTTGCTGTTATAAATGCAGATGACTTCTATGGTGCTGATGCTTTTAAATGTATGGCTGAGTTTTTAAACACAACTCAAGATGATGATAAATATAGATACTGTATGGTAGGTTATAAAGTTGAAAATACTTTAACCGAAAATGGTACTGTTTCCCGTGGTGTATGTTCAAAAGATGAAAACGGCTTTTTATCCTCTATCATTGAAAGAACCGCCATCAAAAAAGATAATGACGGTGTAATTCGTTTTTCTCAAGATGATGAAAGCGGCACTATCGAAGATGGTACTCCTGTTTCTATGAATATGTGGGGCTTTACACCTTCTTTTGCAAAAGAGCTAAAACATATGCTCTTTGATTTCTTCCAGAATACACTTCCTAAAAACCCAGAAAAGGCTGAATTTTATCTGCCTTATGCAGTTGACACCCTAATTCATGAGGGCAAAGCAACTGCAAAACTCCTTACAACCGATTCCAAATGGTTTGGTGTTACATACCGTGAAGATAAACCATCTGTTATGAAATCTCTAAGCGATATGACTAATGCTGGAATTTATCCAGAAAATCTATAAAAATGAGGGTTTTTTAATGATTTCCGATTTTCCAAACCGTTTTATAGATATTGTAAACCAAATTGAGAAAAATATTCCTAATGAGTTTGAAAAAAAACGCATGGTAAATTATGATGGAAATATAGCCGCTCTTAGTGCAAGCTTTACCATAAATAATGAGAAAAAATGGCTTGGTATAATGCCAACTGGCAGAAGTACCCATTGCCATGAATTAAGACTTATTTATGCCTGCCCTACCCTCAACACCAATGAGCTTGAAAAATGGTGGAATTTCATATGCAAACAGCAAGAAAAGTTAATTCCTGTTGATGAAAACCATGAATTTTCTCTTGTAAGTCTTATTTTGGTTTGCAGCGATGTTACAGACGATACTATAAAAAATATCAAAAAGTTAGAAAATTATATTAAATATAATAAATCTGGTGAAAACGGTTGGTCAAATGCTCGAATGATTGCTATTGACCTTGAAAAACAAAAAATTTATACAAGCAAAAACGGTGATGTTTTGCTTAATACGCTCAAAAATATTAAGCTTTAAAATCTCCTTGCAATTACCTTATGTTTATGATAGTATAAATTGTATATGTGAAATTTATATCATCATCGAAATCTGTTATATTTTTTAATGAAGCGGAGGTTTTAAGTTCATGGATACACTTCATATCGCTCTTAGCGTAATCGAAGTTCTGGCTTGTCTGTTTCTGATTGTAACCGTTCTTTTGCAGGAAGGTGCTTCTCAAGGTCTTTCTGGCACTATTTCTGGCGGTGCTGAAACATTCTTTGGCTCTAAAAAAGGTCATGGTATGCAGTCCACTCTAAACCGTATCACTGGTGTTGTGGCTGTTATATTTGTTGTTATTGCTGTTGCGTTAAATCTGCTGTAATATGGCCGATTTACAACGTGTATTTTTGATATTATTTGCACTTTTTGCAGTGCTTACCGCCTTTTTTCAGCTTAGAAGCTCTATGAAAAGCGGTAAATTGCAAAATGGTGAAGCATCACAAGATGATGTTAAAAATATGGACAAATTCGCTCATATTTTTGCAATTTTATCTGCAATAACGCTTGCTTTGTGTATTATTCTTGGTGTAGTATCAAGAATATAAAAAAATCCGCCCAAAAGGCGGATTTTTTATTAGCAGCAGCTCAATATATATATTTGGGGGAGTAAGGGTAGTAAAAAGGGGGATTGTAATATTTCATCTGCTGCTTTTATGTTTGTAGTCTGAATACCACAAATTCCTTATCAAACATGATTGGCAGTATATTTGATAAAGCGGCGAAAACTCAGCTAAACTAAGTTTACTTCTCTGATATTATATGAAAATTAGAGCTGTTTTGCAAGAGCTTTTTAAATAAATTTTTCATTATTTTTACTTTTTTAATTATATATTTCGACTATATTCAAAGGAGTTTTTAAATGAATATTCAAATTTTTGGAAAATCTAAGTGTTTTGATACTAAAAAAGCTGAACGTTTTTTCAAAGAACGTCGAATTAAGTTTCAATCTGTCGACCTTGTAAAATACGGTATGTCAAATGGTGAGTTAACCTCTGTTATTCGTGCCGTAGGTGGTCTTGACAATCTCATAGACTCAAAAGCAAAAAATGCCGCTATGCTTAAATATTTGGCAAGCGAACAGGATAAAATAGAACATGTGCTTGATGACCCAAAGCTACTGCTCACCCCTATTGTGAGAAACGGTAAACAGGCTACTGTTGGCTATAAACCTGAAATATGGGAGACTTGTGAATGAAAAAAGTCACTATATACACTGATGGTGCGTGTTCTGGCAACCCTGGAGCTGGTGGTTGGGGTGCTATACTTCAATATAATGGCCATGAAAAAGAAATCTCTGGCGGCGATAAGCTCACAACCAATAATAAAATGGAGCTTTTAGCTGTTATTTCTGCTCTTGAGCTTTTAAAAGAGCCTTGTGAGGTTGATTTATATTCTGACTCAAAGTATGTTATAGATTCCATTACAAAAGGCTGGGCAGTAGGTTGGAAGGCTCGTGGTTGGAAAAAGGCTGATAAATCCCCCGCTAAAAATATAGAGCTTTGGGAAAGATTATTAAATTTACTTGAAACTCATAATGTGACTTTTCACTGGGTAAAAGGTCATGCAGATAACCCATATAACAATAGATGTGATGAACTTGCGGTTAGTGAATGGAAAAAGTTAAAATAATAAAGGCGAGCAAAAGCTCGCCTTTATTTTATATTAGTAGATAACTACTGTTGTACCGCTTGGGATATTGTTATAAAGCCAATAAATACCTTCATCTAACATACGAACACAACCAGCAGACACTGGGAAACCAATAGATGGGTCTTTTAATTTATTAGTTCCTGGGTAATATAAGCGAGAATGGAATGCATATCCTGTTCCTGGATAGAAACGCACTACTGGTCTGCAAGTATAAGAGCTTGTAAACCAACCTGTTTGTTTATATGTTACCTCGGTAACACCAATAGGTGTTGGAGAACTTGACTTGCCTGTTGCACACTGGAACTCATGTATAAGTTTCCAGTTCCACTGTGAACCTTCAAAAACATTTACCATCTGTGCAGAACGGCTAACCCAAATTAAATACTGTGTCTTGCTAGAATATCCCTTTGCATTTACAAATACAGTCTTTTCATCTTGGGTGTAATCTGTATTTGAAGAATAATAATAAGGGTGTACTTTTGCTAAAACCTCGCTTGCATCTGGCAGATAATGACTTGCAGGATAATTTTCAATTTCCACATCACCTGTGATTGCAAGTGTTTCAATTTGCTCTGTTACAGTGTTTTTATATGTAATAACAAACTTTACATTGTGCCAGAGTTTCATATACTTTTCAAAAGTTATAGTTTTTCTGTATGTAGAAGTTTTACCTTCTGTAAGCTGCATTGCAGAATTTGCAAATGCGGCATCTGCTGAGCCTTCATAATACCACTGTGCAGAAACTGTTTTAGGTTTATCAACACCAGTCAGTGTTACGGTTGCTACTAGCTGACCGCCTGCTGGCACTTTAGGTGTATTAAGTGAAATCTGCACACCCTCAAGACCATTATCAACGCCACTGTCATCAAAGCTTTCTGAAATTTCAGCAATTTCACAATGTGAACCCTTTAAAACAGTGTTTGTTATTTTACCATTGCCATTTACTTTGGTGTAATTTGCGTTTACATTTGCATTTGTAACGCTGCCATCAACAGTTATAATGTTATTTGTAGCACAAACCTGAACGGTCATATTTCCAATAGAACTTGCTGAGTCAATTACAACAGTATTATTTATACCAGAAATAGCAAGATTATCAAGCTTTACACCATTTAAGTTAATTGTACGACCAGAACCTGTTATTTCAACCTTTTTAGTAATTTGACCATCTAATGTAACTGCACCATTACCGCTGCCAATTACGATAGTATCAGCCTTTAATGAAGTATTGTTATCTAACATCACATCTGAACCAGTTGTATTGATTACTAAACGTGCCATCTCGATTTTATCCCAATAAGACTGTGGAATTTCTGGCACTTTTCCGCTTAAAACAACTGTATTATAAGTGTTGTCTTTACTTAAAGCAGAAATATCACCATCAGCAAACATTAAAACTGGTGCTATCTGCTGTGCTGGTTGCTCTGGCTCTTGTATTGTTGGTTGCTCTGTTGTTTCTTCCTGTGTATCCTGATTTTCATCAGTATTTACATCGGTTGTTTCACCTTCTTGTGAAGTTTCAGTTGTATCAGTTGTTTGCTCCTGTTGTGAAGTTTCAGGTGTGTCAGTTGTTTCCTCGGTCTGCTCTTCATTCCAAGATGCATGAATTTTTACTAAACCGCTATCTAAAATACGATACAAAAGAGTCATAAACTCTGCACGAGAAATGCTGTTATTTGGATTTAATCCCCCATTATCTGAACCGTTTAAAATTCCCTTATCAATTAAAACAGCTGCTGCTCGTCTTTGGTCAAGTGTCATCTTATCCCAGTCATTAAACTTTTTAACTGATTCGATTGATGGGTCTGCCTCAGCCAAACCAAAAGCATTAACAAGTGCTTTGAAAACTTCTCCACGAGTAACACTGTTATTTATATTAAGAGAACCGTCAACAGGTAAAAATCCCGCAGACACTGCCATATTAGCGTCATTAGAATACCATTCAGCTTGTGAAATATTAGGATATACTCTTGATGTATCGCTTGTATGTAAAACACGATTTAATATTACAGCCATTTGTGCAGCTGTCAGGCTAGAATTTGGATTTAACTTTCCATCTGAACCATTTAAATAACCGTCAGCTACTGCATTTGAAAGTGCATCATATGCCCAGTGACCAGTTGCATCTGGAAAATCAGCAATATTTGCCGCATACGCTGAGCCTGTAAACATAGAAACTGCACATAACGCAGCTATAAAGCGTTTTTTTATCATAAGAACTCTCCCCCTAAAAATCTTGTTTTAAAATATATTTTAATGGTAAAATATATTTATATAAATGTCAAATATTAAATGGTTAAATTTTGGAAACATTAGAAAGGGTTTTAAATATGCGTGCAATAATTACAGGTGCATCATCTGGAATAGGCAAGGATATGGCATATATTTTAGCTAGAAAAGGCTATGATTTAACACTTGTAGCCAGAAGAACCGACAGATTAAATGATTTAGCAAAAAATCTACCTGTTTCGTGTCAGATTATATCTGCTGATTTGTCAGATATAAATCAGTGTAAAATGGTATACGAAAAAGCAAAAGGAAAAGATGTGCAAATTCTAATAAACAATGCTGGTTTTGGTCTGTTTGGCAAGTTTTCTGACACCGATTTAGAGCGTGAACTATCTATGATTCAAACAAATATAACCGCTGTTCATGTGCTGACAAAGCTATTTTTAAAGGACTTTAAAGAGCAAAATAACGGTTATATATTAAATGTTGCATCTTCTGCTGGTTTTATGGCAGGACCTTTAATGTCAACATACTATGCAACTAAAAACTATGTTTTAAGGCTAACACAGGCTATACATGAGGAGTTAAGACGAGATAAAATAAATGTTAAAGTTTGTGCTTTATGCCCTGGGCCAGTTGAAACCGAATTTAACAATGTAGCTGATGTTAGATTTTCAATAGGCGGTCTTAAAAGCTCATTTGTGGCTCAGTATGGATTAGATAAAATGTTTAAAGGCAAATGTGTAATTGTTCCTAGCTTAGCTATGAGATTAACTCTTGCATCAAGACATTTAGCACCAGAATTTTTAATGCCTAGAATAACATATAACATACAAAAACAAAAAGAAAAAAACGTCTAAGGATTTTTCCTTAGACGTTTTTTATTTTACTCGCTTAGTTCTTCTTCTTGTTCTTCATGGTCGGTTCTAACAATGGAAATAACCTTGACATCATCGTTCATTCTCATAACAATAACGCCTTGACTAGACCTACCATATTCGCTGATTTGAGATACTGGAGTTCGGATAATTACACCATCATCAGTGATAATCATAATATCATTATCTTCATCTACAACGGCAATGCCTGCAATAAGTCCAGTTTTTTCTGTTAAGTTATGCAGATTTATACCGCTGCCACCTCTATGATGCACTGTGAATTCCTCTACTGATGTACGCTTACCAAAACCGTTTTCAGTAATTGAAAGCACCTTTGCACCCTTTCTTGCTCGTGCAGCACCGATAACATAATCGCCATCAGCTAAACGAATACCTCTTACACCAACAGCAGCTCTTCCCATTGCTCTAACTTCTGTTTCTGGGAATGTAATCGCCTTACCATTATGTGTTGCAATAAGAATATTCTCTGTACCATCGGTTAAGCGAACATCTACAAGAATGTCACCATCGTTGAGGTTTAAAGCACGAAGTCCTGCTTTACGAATGTTTTGCAAGTCACTTAATACCACACGCTTAATTGTACCCATTCTAGTTACAAATACCATGTATTTATCATCGGTAAATTCACGAATTGGGAACATAGCGGTTACTTTTTCGCCCTCTTGTAATTCAAGCAGATTTACTATATTTGTGCCTTTAGCATTTCTGCCCGCTTCTGGAATTTGATATCCCTTTAGCTTATAAACTCTGCCCTCATTAGTGAAAAACAGCAAATTATCATGTGTAGATGCAGTAAATAAACCTCTTGTGAAGTCCTCCTCACGGGTTTTCATTGCATTTACGCCACGACCGCCTCTGTTTTGTGCCTTATATGCAGATGTTGGTATTCGCTTGATATATCCGAAATGAGTTAGAGTATAAGTGCAGTCCTCTTCCTCAATTAAGTCCTCAATATCAATTTCATCTGCAATATTTGCAATCTCGGTTTTACGCTCATCGCCATATGCATTTTTAATTTCCTGCATTTCCTTTTTAACAACCTCAAGAATGTTGCGGTCACTTGAAAGGATTTCATTAAAGCCTGCAATTTTATTTTCAAGCTCGGAATATTCATCATTAATTTTTTGCTGCTCCAGACCTGACAGTCGACCTAAACGCATATCAACAATAGCCTGAGCCTGAGCATCATCAAGATGAAATTCAAAATGCTCTGAGCCGTCAACAATGCCTAAAAGTGCAATCTGGTCAATAAAGAATGGCTCTTTACACAGATTTTCCTTTGCCTCTGCCTCATTTTTAGATGCTCTGATAATCGCAATAATGCGGTCAATATTATCGCTATCTGTTGCGACTTTTAAGCCCTCTAAAATATGAGCTCTAGCCTGTGCTTTTGCAAGGTCAAAGCGAGTTCTACGCTCGATTACACTCTTTTGGAAAGCGATGTAATAATCTATGATTTCACGAAGTGTTAATACCTTTGGCTGCACCTTATCTGGATTTGAAGCAGATGGCACAAGTGCAAGTAAAATCATAGAACAGGTATCTTGCATTTGTGTATAGTTATAAAGCTGATTTAATACAACTTGTGCATTTGCATCACGTTTAACTTCAATAACAATACGCATACCCTCACGAGATGATTCATCTCTAAGAGCAGAAATACCGTCTATACGCTTATCCTTTACTAAATTTGCTATTGATTCAACAAGTCTAGCTTTATTTACCATGTAAGGGATTTCGGTTACAATAATTTGGCTTTTACCCTTGTCCATTTCCTCAATGGTGCATTTAGCTCTAACTTTAATTTTGCCCTTACCAGTTGCATAAGCAGCTCTCATGCCAGCTCTGCCCATAATTATGCCGCCTGTTGGGAAATCTGGACCTTTAATAATTGCTGTAATCTCGTCAAGACCTGCATCTGGCTTATCAATAACATAACAAACACCGTCTATAACTTCGGTTAAATTATGAGGTGGAATGTTAGTTGCCATACCTACTGCTATGCCAGAAGAGCCGTTTACTAAAAGACAAGGAAAACGAGATGGCAGAACCACAGGTTCTTTTCTTTCCTCGTCAAAGTTTGGCTGGAAGTTTACTGTATTTTTCTTGATATCTGACAGCATATAATTTGCAACTTTAGCCATACGAGCCTCAGTATAACGATAAGCCGCAGCTGGGTCACCGTCTACCGAGCCAAAGTTACCATGACCGTCAATAAGCGGATAACGCAGAGAGAAACTCTGTGCCATACGAACCATAGCATCATAAACAGATGCGTCACCATGTGGGTGGTATCTACCAAGCACATTACCAACGGTTGTAGCAGATTTTCTATATGGCTTATCTGATGTTAAGCCGTCCTCATACATCGCATATAAAATACGTCTATGTACTGGTTTTAGACCATCACGAACATCAGGAAGTGCTCTGCCGACAATAACGCTCATTGCATAGTCAATATAAGAGCTTTTCATTTCCTGATATAAGTCTACCGGTACTATTTTTTGATTTTCATATACTTCACTCATTATTTTCCTCCACTTTGTGAGGTAACACAACACTTTAAATATCCAGATTGGTTACATATTTTGCATTTTTCTCAATAAATTCTCGGCGAGGTTCTACCTTTTCACCCATAAGCAGAGCAAAAATTTCATCAGCCTGAGCCGCATCTTCAACATTTACCTGTTTGATAACTCTATGTTCTGGGTTCATAGTCGTTTCCCAAAGCTGTTCTGGGTCCATCTCACCAAGACCTTTATAACGCTGAACACGAACATTTTCGCCCATTTCAGCTAAACACTGACGTTGTTCTTCTTCGGTATAAGTATATCTAACGTCCTTACCCTTTTCATTTTTGAAAAGAGGTGGCTGTGCTATAAACACATGACCATGTTCAATAAGCGGACGCATAAAACGGAAGAAGAATGTCAAAAGAAGTGTTCTGATATGGCTGCCGTCAACGTCAGCATCTGCCATAAGAATAATTTTGCCGTAACGCAGTTTATTTAAGTCGAAATCCTCGCCAAAACCTGCACCGAAAGCGGTAATCATAGGGGTTAATTTTTCATTTCCGTAAACCTTATCAAGTCTAGCCTTTTCTACGTTTAGCATTTTACCCCAAAGCGGTAAGATAGCCTGATATTTGCGGTCACGTCCTTCCTTTGCAGAACCGCCCGCAGAGTCACCCTCGACTATGTAAATCTCAGTGAGTCTTGGGTCACGCTCTTGACAGTCTGCAAGCTTACCAGGCAGAGATGCTCCGTCTAAGGCGGACTTTCTTCTGGTCATCTCTCTAGCCTTACGAGCTGCCTCTCTTGCACGAGCGGCTGTCTGAGCCTTGTCTATGATTATTCTAGCCACAGATGGATTTTCTTCAAAGAAGGTGGTCAGACGGTCATTCATCATGGTTTCTACAAGGGTACGCATTTCGCTGTTGCCAAGCTTACCCTTTGTTTGACCCTCAAACTGTGCCTCTTGAAGTTTAACAGAGATAATAGCTGTTAAGCCTTCTCTTACATCTTCACCTGAAAATGCTTTTTCATTTTCTTTTATCAGATTATTTTTTCTACCATAGTCATTTAGTACACGGGTTAAAGCAGATTTAAAACCTGTTTCATGTGTACCGCCTTCGACAGTGTTAATATTATTTGCAAAAGAAATTAGGGTTTCAGAATATGAATCGGTGTATTGCAGTGCAACTTCAGCCATAGAGCCATCACGACTGCCCTCCATGTAAATAACTTCTTTATGCAGAGGGTTTTTAGTGCGGTTTAGGTACTCAACAAATTGACGTATACCGCCCTCATAGTGCATAACCTGCTCGGTTATTTCATCATCACGCTCATCAATTAGGGTGATTTTAATTCCGCCATTTAAAAATGCTTGGTCTCTTAAACGTTTTTCAAGCACAGAATATTCATAAACAGTGGTTTCAAATATTTCTGGGTCAGCCTTAAAGCGGATAGTTGTACCTGTTTCACTTTCAAAAGGGACAGACTCCATTTGTTTAACGGTTTTACCACGTTCAAACTTCATGGTGTGCTTTTCATGACCGTCACAAACCTCGGCTTCAAGCCAAACAGAAAGTGCGTTGACAACAGATGAGCCAACGCCATGCAGACCACCAGAAACCTTGTAACCCTCACCGCCGAACTTACCGCCTGCATGAAGTACAGTAAGTACAACCTCAAGGGTTGGTATACCCATTTTAGGGTGAATACCGCAAGGTATACCACGACCGTTATCCTTAACGCTTATTATATTATCTTTTTCAATTGTTACTGTAATTTCAGTACAATAGCCTGCTAGAGCCTCATCTATTGAATTGTCTACAATTTCATAGACCAGATGGTGCAGACCTTGAGAGGAAGTAGAGCCGATATACATACCTGGGCGTTTACGAACTGCCTCTAGACCTTCTAAAACCTGAATTTGGTTTTCATCATAGAGCTCAGTTACTTTAAGGTCAAGTATTTCGTCACTTATTTCCTTATTATTTTGGATATTTTCACTCATACACAATTCCTTTACCTTGTCCAATTGGGTGAGAGCTAAAGCTATCACTTAATTTTAATAATCGGTTTTTAAAAGGGCTTTTATGCCATCTTCAGCACGCTTTGCAAGTGTTCTAGAGGATATCTGAGAAATATAAAGAATTTCACCGAGTTCACCCATGCAAAGCACAGCAGATTTAGGCAAATCATCGCAAAGGTCAACAATTCTCCCTTCGTTTTCCAACCGACGTAAAAGTATTCGGGTACGTTCTGATGTGGTTGCTGTATCCATGTCAAAAATACACACAATAGAGCTAAGTTGTACCATGTAATCTTGTCCTATATGAACATACATAAATAAGCCAAACCACCTTTCAAAACACAGTTAAAGCCCGAAAGCTACCTCACCTATTATACCACTTTTTTTGCGTTTTGTGCTAAAAAAATGAAAACTTTTTACTATATTCCTATACAATTCTGACCGCTAAGCGGACATAAAAACTGTGTAAAACTTCCCTTGTTTATTTAATATTTTTGTTATCTGTCAAAACCTGACCATTTTGTACATAAAATGCCATGCCTACATCTATCTTTTTCACCACTTCCCTATCACAGCAGGTTATTAAAACCTGACCTTTGTCTATGCGGTTTAATACAAAATCCTGTCTTTTAGCATCTAGCTCAGATAACACATCATCAAGCAGTAACACAGGATACTCCCCTGAGTCATCAAAAAACATTTCACGCTCTGCAAGTTTTAAAGCTAATGCACATGTTCTAATCTGCCCTTGAGAGCCAAAAGACGATGCGGATACATCATTTAGCATAATTTCCAAATCATCTTTATGAGGGCCAGATAAACAGCTTTTTGCTGCTATTTCAAAACGTTTATGGCTTATAACATGCTCTATAAGCTCTTTTTCTATATCCTGTGTTGAGGCATATGGGTCGGTAATACTTGAAACCGTTTTATATTTTATATTTAAGTTTTCATTCGGTGCTACAAGGCTATGAACCTTACATGCTTTTTCGGATAATTTGCGAATATAATATGCCCTATAACGGATTATAATTGCACCTAATCTAGCAAGCCTAAGTGAAAAATCATCTAAAAGCTCAAGCATTTCTGGCTTTTCTTCGCTATCCTTTAGGATTTTATTTTTGTGTGCAAGCACTTTTTCATATTCGGATAATACCTTGTCATAGTTTGGTCTCAGCTGACAAAGTGCAGTATCTAAAAATTTTCTTCTTGCCCCTGCCCCAGCTCTAATCAGATAAAGGTCATCTGGACAAAAAAGTACAGTTTTTAAAATTCCTCTTGCATCTGATTGACGTTTCATTCTAACACCATTTCGATAAACTTCAGCTGGTTTTCTATCAAACAGTCTTAGCTCTACTGAAAAATCTCTTCCTTCTGCTGTAAACTCGCCTGTTATTTTGCCCTTATTTTCTCTAAAGCGTAAACCTTCTTTCTTTTGACCAGTGCGAAAAAGTCTAATTGTAGACACTGCTGCTACCGCTTCAAGTAGGTTTGTTTTACCTTGAGCATTCTCTCCATATATCACATTCACTCCATCACAGAAGGACACTTCTTCGGTTTTATAGTTTCGAAAATTTTCAAGTTTTATGCATTTTATATTCATATTTATTCATTTCTCCGATATCGTTATTTTTCCCAATCACACGTTTTGTGTAGTAGAATAAAATAGGAAAACGACACCGAAGTGCCGTTTTCAAAAAAATCACTTAAAATCTAATTTTGAAATTTTGCAAGTTTGATATTCCAATCTTTCAAATTTGCATTTTTATCATTCGATTACAACAATTTCATTTGCTAGGGAAATTTTATCGCCAGAACGCAGTTTTTTTCCACGCTGAGTGCAAACCTCATCATTAACAAAAACCTGACCGTCGGCAATTAAGATTTTGGCTTCACCGCCAGAGCTAACTAAATTAGCAAATTTCAGTAGAGCATCAAGTTTAATAAACTCACCAGTAATTTTTATACTTTGCATATTTTGCACCTCCAAATTTTATTCGCCAGATTTTAAACGAACAGGGAGGACAAGATAGGTAAATTTTTCATCATCAAGAGGGTGTATAACCATAGGGTTTAAAGCACCGCCAAGTGACAGTTTAATTTTTTCATCATCACAAGCTCTAAGAGCATCAAGTAAATATTTATTATTAAATCCAATTTCAAGGTTATCCACAGGGCTGTCGATAGGGCACTCATCATAAGATTTGCCAATAGCAGTTATACAGCTCATTTTAATAACTGGGCCATCAAAATGCATTCGAACAGGATTTTTAAGTTTTTCAGAAACTATAAGTGAAACTCTTTCGATTGAGTTTATCATTTCTTGAACATTTACATTTACCTCATAATTAGCTTTTTGAGGAATTGCTGCACGATAATTTAAAAATTCACCGTCAATTAAACGGGTTATAAATATTGTTTGGTCAATTTCAAATAATATGTGTTTTTCATCTGGATAAATTGAAACGAATTTTTCGCTGTCATCACTTAAAATTCTTTCGATTTCTCTAAGAGCATTTCCAGGAACTACAAATTTCATGTTTTCTGGGGTATTTTCTAGAACTTCACGTCTTACTGACAGTCTATAACCATCTACTGCAACAACAGTCAAGTTGTTTTGTTCGATTTCAAATAAACAACCAGTGTGGATAGGTTTTGCTTCGTTATCAGATACTGCAAATATTGTTTGAGAAATCATAGATTTTAACATAGGTTGTGGCATTTTGATTTGTTTTGCACAGTTTACCTCTGGCATCTGTGGAAAATCATCGGAAGGGGAGGCAACTAAATTGAAAACTGCTCTGCCACATTTGATAGTTGTTAATAACTTTTCATCTGTTTCAAAAAAGATGATATCATCAGGAAGTTTTCGTATAATATCGCCTAAAAGTTTTGCACTAAGCACAATTTCGCCAGTTTGTACGATATCTGCATCTAGAAAAGTTCGAATTCCCATTGAAAGGTCATATCCCGCAAGGGTTAATTTTGAATCGGCGGTGATTTTTAGTCCTTCAAGTACTGCTATTGTGGATTTTGTAGATACAGCTCTAGAAGCGGTATGGATAGCGTCGAGTAATGTCGATTTTTCGCAAGAAAATTTCATGTGTTTCTGTTCCTTTCTTTTATACACAATAATATTTAATGTAAATTTAACATTTCCTCGGAAATCTAACAATAAATAATAATATATTTATTTTAGTAGTAGTAGTAGTAGTGTGCAAACTGTGGAAAACTCGAAAAATATCGGGAAATACGGGATTTTTCTTATCCACAGTCTAGTGGGGATAAATTAGAATAAGTTTGGATATTAATCCACAGCCCTTACTTATCCACAAGTTATTCCTGTTAAATTCACAGGTGATATGTGGATAAATAGGCATATAAAAAATAAGCTCCACCCTTGCAAAACGGAACATTTTGTTACACTTCGGCATACAAAAAATCCGCATATCAGCATGTTTATATAGGATTTAAATTATACCTTAAAACTGCTGGCGGGGGAGTGGAGCATAAATAAAGAAATAACATAAAAACTGATGATAAAAATATAACATTTACATATATGCGTAAATTATATGTTTTGTATATTTTCGATAAGCGTTCTTATAATATCATCGGTTTCGGCAAGTTGTTTGCGTTCATCTTCTATTTTATTACAAGCATGCATAACAGTTGTATGGTCTCTGCCAAAAACCTTACCGATTTCTGGAAGTGAATAGTTTGTAAGTTTTCTAACAAGATACATAGCCATTTGACGAGGTCTTACAGTATCTTTTGAGCGTTTATTTGCTAAAATCTGGTCAACAGGCATGGAGTAGAAGTTAGAAACGGTCTGTAAAATCATATCTGGGGTAGGATTTAACCCTGGGTTTATTGATTTTACTTCTTCTATTACTTCTGCAACCATTTCTGCACAGATAGGCTCGCCATTTAGTTCATGTTTGGCCTTAATTTTCTTAACTGTACCCTCTAATTGACGTACATTTGATTGCAAATTTTCAGCAATTTGATACATAATATCTCTTGAAAGCTCAAAACCAAGTTTCATGCTCTTTGCGTTTATAATTGCAAGTCTGGTTTCAAGGTCAGGTGGCTGAATATCTGCAAGAAGTCCCCATTCAAAACGGGTTTTCATTCTATCCTCAAGCGTATTCATTTCTTTTGGTGGTCTATCTGATGTTAAAACAAGTTGTTTTCCAGACTCATAAAGAGCATTAAAAGTATGGAAAAACTCCTCTTGAGTACGTTCTTTGCCTGCAATAAACTGAATATCGTCAATTAAAAGCAAGTCAGCCATGCGATATTTGCCACGAAAAGCCTGTACGTCGCCAGATTGAATAGCGGTTACAAGTTCATTTGTAAAATCTTCGCCTTTAACATAAATAATTCTAAAATTAGGGTGATTTTGATGAATTACATTGCCAATAGCATGTAAAAGGTGAGTTTTTCCCAGACCAGACTGACCATAAATAAACAGTGGATTATAGTTTTCAGCTGGATTATTTGCAACAGCAATAGCAGCTGCATGAGCAAATTTATTAGATGAACCCACTATAAAATGTTCAAAAGTATACTCATCATCAAAGCTAAGTCCTACAAGGGTGCTTGAATTAGGGGTTTCATCACCTACAATAATATGAATTTGTATAGGCCCACCAAGAAGCTCATTCATTGCATCGGAAAGAGGGTCTAAAAAACGCTGTTCTATAATTTCTTTTTTAAACTGACCCGAAGCACGAATTATAAGTTTATCGCCATTTAAAGACACAACTTCTGCATCATCAAACCATGCTGATAGGGTAACAGGGCTGATTGTACGCTCCATATGAGTCAGTGCCATTTTTAAAATATCATTTGGCCCGTTCATATAATTACTTTCTCTCCTTTATTAGATTCCTATTCATAATAGATAATAGCAAAAATATAGCTAATATGCAAATGTTATTCACAGAAAGCACAAAGTTTTCCACAGTATCCACAGGGAAGAAAATGGTTAAAATAAAATACGCAAAAAAATGTAAAAAAACTTGACAGATACATATAATTGTGCCTATAATAAATACTGATTTAGATTGCATCGGACAGGCAGCGGCATGTGCCTAAGCTGCTATGATATAATGTGGTTTGGACCTGTGCCGGTGCCCATCGAACAATTATTTCGTTTTTTTAGTAGGAGGTGCAGAGAAAATGGTAAGAACTTATCAGCCTAAGAAGCGTCAGCGTAGCAAAGAGCATGGTTTCCGCAAGAGAATGGCTACTTCTAACGGTCGTAAGGTATTAGCTCGTCGCCGTGCAAAGGGTCGTGCTCGTCTGACTCACTAAGCTTAATCGCTTAAAGTTATATCATCACGCTATTGATGATTGGCCGTCACTGTGTACGGCCTTTTTTTTTAAATATCTGTGGTTTTTCTTGTTATTTTTCGGTTTAGCAGCGGAAAAAT
This sequence comes from Candidatus Butyricicoccus avistercoris, assembly GCA_019113005.1. Classification (GTDB taxonomy): domain Bacteria; phylum Bacillota; class Clostridia; order Oscillospirales; family Butyricicoccaceae; genus Butyricicoccus_B; species Butyricicoccus_B avistercoris. The sequence goes on from DXIE01000033.1 coordinate 34,569, forward strand.
CACAGTAAATAAGCTGCTAAACAGCTTATAGCGTTTTTGTAATATCGTGCTATAAGAATATTTAGTCAGGTAGAATGCTCCAAAGGGCATCGGAGCATAACGCTGCCTGTGAACGCTTTTATTTAAAGGAGCGTTTTTTTAAATGAAACACACCTATCGCATTAAACAAAATTATGAATTTCGCAGACTTTATAGACGTGGCAATTCGGTAGCTACACCTTATTTAGTGGTTTATGCTATGAAAACACGCCGAAAAGTTAACCGTATCGGGCTTACAGTTACACCAAAATTAGGTGGTGCTGTGGTTAGAAACCGCATAAAGCGTCTTTTAAGAGAGGCTTACCGTCTAAATGAGGACAAAATCTGTCAAAGCTATGATTTTATTTTTGTTGCACGAAGCAAAATGATTGGTGCTAAATGCCAAAAAGTAGAACGTGAAATCTTGCGTGCAATGAAACAGCTTGGACTGCTTATAGAGGAGCATGGGGGCGAAGATGCATGAAACGCTTGCTTATTTCGGGGATAAGGTTTTATCAAAAACAAATTTCTCCATCTTTACCCGCTAGATGTCGATATATTCCAACTTGCTCACAATATGCAAAGGAAGCTATCGAAAAATATGGAGCAGTAAAGGGCAGTGTACTTGCTGCAAGAAGAATTTGCAGATGCCACCCATTTTCTAAGCATGATATTTATGACCCTGTGCCATAAATATCTAAAATTCTGCGTTAAAATTCAACGCATTTAAATTTTACTCAAACTCAACTTTTGGAGGATAATTCTCAACGATGGGCGATATTTTTGGATTTCTCATTGTAAGACCTCTCGGTATACTGCTTAATATTATTTATAATGCAGTAGGCTCTTATGGTCTTGCGGTTATTTTGTTTGCATTACTTGTAAAAATTATTATCTTACCTATTGCTTACCATGGTAAAAAGGGTATGCTGCGTATGAGCAAACTTCAAGGTCAAATGCAGCAAATTCAAAAGAAATATGCAAATAACAAAGTTAAAATGAACGAAGAAATCAGCAAGCTTTACGAAAAGGAAGGCGTTAGTCCTATGTCTGGCTGTCTGCCATCTTTTCTGCCGCTGCCGATTATGATGGGTCTTTATTATGCTGTTGTAAAGCCAATGAGCTTTATGATGGGTCTTTCAGGTGGTGCTCCAAATACACCAAATGGAGATATCAACCTGTTAGCTCAAAAGGTGGGCATTGAAATCACTCAGCAAAATTCTTATACTGTACAAACTGAGATAGCTCAGGCTTGTAATAAGTTTTTCCATAACGGAAAACTTGATGCTGATATTGCCGCTCTTTCAGATAATATTAAAAACCTTTTACAGCCTATGAATTTCGATTTATTTGGCTTGGATTTATCAGTAAAACCTACTCTAACATTTAGTATTTTACTGTTAATTCCTATTTTATCTGGTCTTTCTGCATTTTTATCCTCTTGGATTCTTCAAAAAATGCAGAATAACAACAATGGTGCAAATGCTCAAATGCAGGGCAGTATGAAAACTATTATGTATATTATGCCTCTAATGAGCGTTTATTTTGCGTTCCAGTTCCCAGCTGCTATTGGTATTTACTGGATTGCAAATAATATTTTCACATGTATTCAGGAAATTATACTTACTAAAATTATTCGTCATAAATATCCTGATATGGCAAAAAAATAATAAAAGGGGAGGCGTAAATAATGCTTAAAAGCATTGAAATGACCGGTGCAACTCGTGATGATGCAATCAAAAAGGCACTTGATACCCTTGGTTTAGACCGTGATGATGTATCGGTTGAGGTTCTTGAAAATGGTAAAAAAGGCTTTTTAGGCTTTGGCTCAATAGACGCTAAGGTTAGAATTACCTATGAAGTACCAGACGAAAAACCACAAGTAGAAGAGCCAGAAAAGCCAGTAGAGCAAATCAAGGTTTTAGAAACTCCTGAAAAAACTGAGTCTAAAGAGGAAAAAGTTAACAATCTTCCTGATTTAAGCGAAATCGCTTTAGATGACCCAAGAAGAACTACTCCTCATCTGGTAAAAGCTGCTCCTAAAAAACCAGAACCAACAGAAAAAGCAGAAAAACCTCGCAAAGAGCGTCCAGAACGTGAGCCAATCGTGCCTTATATCACTCCTGTGCCAATGGCTGATGAGCTTGTTTCTGAAGATGCTAAAAAGGCGGTTAAATTTATTGATGGTTTACTGCAAAAATTAGGCATAGAAGGTAAGGCTACTGTACTTGATATAAGCGAGCCTGACCATGTTAAAATTGATATATCTGGCAAAGATATGGGTCAGGTTATCGGCAGACGTGGCGATACTTTAGATGCAATTCAGTATTTAACTAGCTTAGTTTTAAATCAAAACTCTGAGGAGCATTTAAGACTAACTATTGATACTGAAAATTATCGTGCTAAACGTGCAGAAAGTCTTGAGCGTTTAGCAAGAAAAATGGCAGTTAAGGTTTGTAAATACCATAGAGCTATGACTCTTGAGCCTATGAACCCTTATGAACGCCGTATTATTCATGCATCACTGCAAAACTTTAGAGGTGTTACTACTCATTCAACTGGTACTGAGCCAGCAAGACGAGTTGTAATTTCTCCAGATGGTACAGCTCGTCCACCAAGACGTGGCTTCCAGCCAAGAAAAAAGTAATATAAATTTAAGTTTTACGGGCGGGCTATATAAAAAGCCTGTCCGTATTTTTTATAATTTAGAAAGGAATGAAATGCAATGGATACAATCGCTGCTATCGCTACTGCAACTGGTGGTGCAATCGGTATAATAAGATTGTCTGGTGATATGGCTATAAAAGCTGTAAATACCATATTTAAGCCGATAAATAAAAAACAATTTTTAGATATGCCATCAAGAATGCTTATATATGGCAATCTTTATGATAGATTTGGTAATATGCTCGATAGCTGTATGGCTGTGCATTTTGATTCAGATAAAACATATACAGGTGAGAAAATGGCAGAACTTCAACTGCATGGCTCGCCAGCAGTTTTAAGTGAAGCTCTTTCTGTATTATTTGAGCAAGGTGTAAGACAAGCTGAGGCGGGCGAATTTACCAGACGAGCTTTTTTAAATGGTAAAATGAACCTTATGCAAGCAGAGGCAGTTTCTGACCTTATAGCAGCTCATACGCTTGAGTCAGCTCATAATGCAGTGGGGCAAATATCAGGCATAATAGCCAATGGTATGGACGAGTTAAGACAAAAACTTATTAGTGTATCTGCACATTTTCTTGCGGTTGTAGATTATCCAGATGAAGATATAGACCCATTTTTAGAAAATGAACTTAAAAACACTTTACTTGATACAGAAAATAAACTTCATAAGCTTAGAATATCTTATGAACAGGGCAGAATACTTAGGGAGGGTTTACCTTGTGCTATTGTTGGCAGACCAAATGTAGGTAAATCCACACTTTTAAATGCACTTGTAGGGTTTGAACGTGCCATAGTTACCGATATTGCAGGAACAACAAGAGATACAATAGAGGAAGTTATAAGAATAGGCTCTTTAACACTTAGACTGCAAGATACAGCAGGTATTAGAGAAAGTGAAGATGTAGTAGAGCAAATAGGCGTAGAGCGTGCCAAAAAGGCTGCAAATCAAGCTGAGTTAGTTCTTGCGGTAATAGATGGCAGTGATGAGCTTACTGAGCAGGATATAAATGCACTTAGTGCAGCAAGGGATTCTAAACTGGCAATTCTTGTAATAAATAAAAGCGATAAAGGATTAACTAAACAAAATATTCCTGAAGGCTTTGAACATATAGTGGAAATAAGTGCTAAAAATGGCGAGGGAATAGACAAGCTAAGAGATAAAATTTTAAGCGTTACAGGCATGAATAATGTTGTATTTGATGGCGGTATTATAACCAATGCTAGACAGGCAGATGCACTAAATAGAGCAGAAATTGCATGTCGTCAAGCGAGAAATGCAGCCGAATTTGGCATGACACCAGATGCAATATTACAGGATGTAGAGTCTGCAATTTCTGCCCTTGGAGAGCTTACTGGTCAGAGCGTTAGAGATGATATAATACAGGATATTTTTAGCAGATTTTGTGTGGGCAAATAACAACGCTATATATCGTGTTTTATATAAAAACAAACCACAGAATTTTGAGTGCTTAATAAAATTACATTATCACGCTAAAATATTTAGAAACATATGTTCTGTGAATAAAGCTGTGGATAACATGTTTATTTAAAAATAAAAAATATACTAACAGTAATAAAAGCATAAAATTATACAAAAATAAAAAGTTTTACTCAGAGTTATACAATGTATGCACAGAGTTATCAACAATGTGTATAAACAAAAAAATCATAAAAAGGGAGGTTTGCATTTATGTCATTTGAAGCAGGAAGTTTTGATATTGCGGTTATCGGTGCAGGTCATGCAGGTATAGAAGCAGCTCTTGCAGGTGCTAGACTCGGCTTAAAAGTTGGCTGTTTTTCTATCAATATTGATAGTATTGGTAATATGCCTTGTAACCCTGCAATCGGTGGTACAGCTAAAGGTCATTTAGTGCGTGAGATAGATGCGTTAGGCGGTGAAATGGCTAAGGCAGCTGATGCATCTTGCATACAGTATAGAATGTTAAATCGTGGCAAAGGTCCAGCCGTTCATTCACTTAGAGCTCAAGCAGATAGATTTGCTTATCGTAAGTATATGAAATGGGTTTTAGAAACTACCCCCAATTTAAGTGTAAAGCAAGCTGAAATAACTAAAATACATGTGGAAGATAATAAAGTAACAGCAGTAGAAACACCAACAGGTGCAATATATAAATGTAGAGCAGCTATTATTTGCTCAGGCACATATTTAGGTGGACGTATAATTATAGGTGACCATATCCATGATGGTGGTCCAGATGGCATGTTTGCAGCTACTAAACTCACTGGTTGTTTAAAAGAACTTGGACTTAATTTGATGCGTTTTAAAACAGGTACTCCGCCTAGAATAGACAGAAGAACTATTGATTTTACCGAGCTTGAAGTTCAAGAGGGTGAAGATGAAATTATACCTTTCTCTTTTGAAACCGAAAAAGCTCCAGAAAATCAAGTTGTATGCCATTTGACATATACAAACGAGCAAACACACAAGGTTATTCGTGATAATCTTTCTGAATCTCCGCTTTATTCAGGTAAGATTGATGGTATAGGCCCTAGATATTGTCCATCTATTGAAGATAAAGTGGTTAGATTTGCTGAAAAACCAAGACATCAGCTTTTTGTAGAGCCTATGGGACTTGATACAGAAGAAATGTATTTACAAGGTTTTTCCTCATCTATGCCTGAGCGTGTACAGCTTGAAATGCTACACACTTTAAAGGGCTTTGAAAAAGCAGAAATGATGCGTCCAGCATATGCAATAGAGTATGATTGTATTGACCCAACAGAGTTACTTCCAACACTGGAAACTAAAAAGATTTCTGGTCTTTATGGTGCAGGTCAGTTTAATGGCTCATCAGGTTATGAGGAGGCAGCAGCACAAGGTTTAGTAGCAGGTATAAATGCTGCTCTTAAATGCAAGGGTGAAGAACCTATGATACTTGATAGAGCAGATGGATATATAGGAACATTGGTTGATGACCTTGTTACACGTGGAACACAAGAACCTTATAGAATGATGACATCTCGTTCAGAGTATCGCTTACTTCTAAGACAAGATAACGCAGATGAGCGACTGGTTAAAATCGGTGCTAGAGTGGGTTTAAACTCAGCTGAAAGACTAGCAAAAACTGAGCAGAAATATAAAACAGTTGCAGAGGAAATGGAAAGACTCGAAAAAGTAAGTGTTTCACCAAGCGATGAAATGCAAGAATTTTTAAAGTCTAATAATTCAACTCCTCTTAAATCAGGTTGTAAACTTGCTGATTTGTTAAGACGTCCTGAAATTGGTTATGATATGCTTGCACCATTTGATAAAAACCGTCCAGAACTTCCAGCGGTTATTCGTGAGCAAGTCGAAATTAGAATAAAATATGATGGCTATATCAAAAGACAATTACATGATGTAGAGCAGTTTAGAAAAATGGAAAGCCGACCACTTCCAAATGATATAAATTATGAAAATGTGCCTTCACTTAGACTTGAGGCACGACAAAAGTTATCCAAAATTCGTCCTGTAAATTTAGGTCAAGCGGGCAGAATTTCTGGTGTATCTCCAGCAGATTTAACTGCACTTATGATATACTTAGAAACAGGAGGGGATAAGTGATGACAGAAAGAGAACTTTTAATCAAAGGTTTAGAACAAATTTGTCCTAAGGTTTATCCACAAACTGTTGATAACTTTCTGAAATTCTCAGATATGTTGCTTGAGAAAAATAAGGTTATGAACTTAACCGCTGTAACCGAACCGATGGAGGTCATTTCCCGACATTTCCTTGATTGTGCTATGATTGCACCAGATATAATTTCCGAGGAAAAGGTCATAGATATTGGAACTGGTGCAGGTTTCCCAGGGCTACCACTTGCAATTTTATGTGAGGATACTCAGTTTGTGCTGATTGATGCTCTTAGAAAGCGTATAGATTTTTTAAATGAAGTTATATCTGAGTTAGGGCTTAAAAATGTAACTGCCATACATGCAAGAGCAGAGGAATTAAAAGAACGTCAGAGCTTTTCTGCTGCTGTATCAAGAGCTGTTGCAGATTTATCTGTGCTTAGTGAGCTTACATTACCACTTGTAAAAGTGGGCGGTAAATTTATTGCTATGAAAGCTCAAGACTGTAAAGACGAAGTTTCAAAGGCTACAAAGGCTATTGAGATTTTAGGTGGTACTAAGCCTGTAATTAAAACTTATACCGTTGTTCAAAGCGATATTGTTCGTGCTAAGGTAGAAATTCAAAAAATAAAGGACACTCCTTCTAAATATCCACGCAGATTTGCAAAAATAAGTGCATCTCCACTTGGTGGGAAATAAAATAAAGTAAAATTTATAACCCTTTGTAATAAGATTACTAAGGGTTATTTTTTATCGGAAAATATGTGGAAATACATATTTAAAAGTAAAATATGTCGAATTTACAAGGGGAAATAATAATCATGCGGTCGATTTTGCTTTACTTTTTGACAGAAAATGGTAGTCTATTAGCAGCAGGCATTTTGCCGAGTAAAAAAAGGAGGAAGTTAAATGACACCGGTGTTAAACATCAGAAGTGCAAACAATGAAAGACAGTTAAGGCGAATAAAACTGTCAATGATTGCAAGAAACCCAAATCAGCCGAGAAAATATTTTGAGCCAGAAGCGATAACTCAGCTTGCTGATTCAATAAGGCAATATGGGGTATTAAATCCGCTCACTGTTAGAAAAACAGGTGAAGGGTTTGAACTTATCGCAGGTGAAAGACGTTTAAGAGCGGCAAGACAAGCGGGACTACTTGAAGTACCATGCATAGTTATGAGTGCGACAGAGGAGGATTCATCAGCACTTGCACTTGTTGAAAATCTTCAAAGGAGAGATTTAGACTTTTTTGAAGAAGCATGGGGGTTTAAAAAACTTATTGACACATTCGGACTTACACAGGAGGAGGCAGCTAAAAAAGTAGGTAAAACACAAAGTGCTATTGCAAATAAGTTAAGACTGCTTAAATTATCTCAAAAAAATATTGATTTAATAAGAAATGGCGGTTTAACCGAACGACATGCAAGAGCACTTTTAAGAATTGCAGATGAAAGTAAACGTATGCAGGCAACTGCTTATATTATTGAGCATGAACTCAATGTAAGTAAGACCGAGCAATACATAGATAAACTTTTAGCCGAGCCAGCAGAAGATAAATCAAAAAATGTTTTACGACTTATAAAAGATGTAAGGTTCTTTTTAAATACAGTTGATAAAGCAATAGATGTTATGAAAGAATCTGGTGTACAGGCGAAAGTTGAAAGAGAAGATAAAGATGATGGAGTTATGCTCCGAATTCTAATTCCTAATTGTAAAAAGCAAGGAATATAAAAAGTAAAAGATTAGAGATATAGTTTTAAATAATTGGATTATGATACAGTATGTTTTTTAAACAAGGCTTGTATGTTTCACATGAAACATATAAGTCTTGTATTTTTTTAGGGCAATTTGTTGGTATTTGTTTTATAATACATATGGAAAAACGTAGGGTTTTCACTTCATTTTTATTTAATGCTGTGATATAATACAGTTTAGACATCATTTAAATTTATTATTTTTAAGGTGGGGGGGCGACCTTTTATCAGTACAAAAAGACAAGGAAAGATTGTCGCACTTATAAATCAAAAAGGCGGCGTTGGTAAAACAACGACTGCGGTAAATTTAGCAGCGGCACTTAAAGAAAAAGGTCAAAATATTTTGCTTTGCGATTTTGACCCTCAAGGAAATGCAACTTCAGGTTTTGGCATTGACCCAAGAGAAATAGAAATCACAACTTATGATTTAGTAATTGCTGAAAAGCCAGATACTAAAAAAGCTATTATACATACAAAGTGGGTAGATGTTCTAGGGTCAAATACCGATTTATCAGGTGCGGAAATAGACCTTTTATCACTTGACCGCAGAGAATATCGTTTGCGTGATGTGCTCGAGCAAGTTAAGTCGGATTATGATTATATTTTAATTGATTGCCCACCATCGCTTGGCATTTTAACACTTGAATGTTTGTGTGCAGCAGATAGCTTTTTAGTACCTATGCAAACAGAATATTACGCACTTGAAGGATTAAGTCAGCTTATGGCTACAATAAGAAGTGTACAAAAGGGACTTAATAAAAATATTCGTATGGAAGGTATTTTGCTAACCATGTATGATGGCAGAACAAACCTTGCAGTTCAAGTTGTGGAGGAAGTTAAAAAGCATTTTGGTGAACGTGTATATTCCACTGTCATTCCAAGAAATGTAAGACTGTCAGAAGCTCCAAGTCATGGTGAGCCAATAACCGCTTATGATAGATTATGTCGTGGTGCAGAAGCTTATATTTCAATGGCAGATGAGTTTTTAAAGAAAAACACAATATAAAACTAGGAGGCAGGGAAATTCGTGGCAAGAACCAATAAAGGCGGCTTGGGAAAGGGATTTGGTGCTTTACTAGGTGAGAGCCTAAGAGAAGATACGCAAAATAGTACAGGGATTTCTACATTGCCTATGGCACTTGTAGAGCCAAACCCAGAGCAGCCAAGAAAAGTTTTTGATCCAGAAGGAATGGAAGCTTTAAAAAAATCTATTTCTACTCATGGTATTATAACACCAATAACTGTAAGAACTGCACAAAATGGATATTATCAAATTATTGCAGGTGAACGCCGTTGGCGAGCTGCTAGAAGTATAGGTCTCACCGAAATACCAGCTTTTATAATCGAAGCAGATGACCAAAAGGTTATGGAGCTTGCACTGATAGAAAATTTACAGCGTGAAGACTTAAATCCAATAGAAGAAGCTAAAGGTTATAGCACACTTATAAAACAGTTTAATTTAACTCAGGAGCAAGTGGCTGAACGTGTAGGCAAATCACGCCCAAGCGTTGCTAATGCTCTTAGACTGCTTGCACTTCCAGAAGAAGCTCAGCTTATGGTGGCGTCTGGTGGCATAACAGCAGGTCATGCTAGAGCTATTTTATCAATTCAAGATGAAGAAAGACGTCTTGAAGCAATAGAAAAAATGGCTACTATGACTGTTAGACAGGCAGAAAAATATGCAAGAGATATAAATAGAATAGATGAACTTGAAAGTTCAAATACTCCAGTTAAGCCAATCTTTGAGGTAGATTATTTAAGTGAAATTTCAAGAGAAATTGAAAATAATCTAGGAAGAAAGGTTCAAATAGAGCAAGGCAAAAAAAGTGGTTTAATAAAGCTTGAATTTTATAATCAGGAAGACCTTGAACGACTTACAGCTGCTCTTAGAGAATTAAAAATTTAATTTTGGAGGAACGCATGGAAGAAAAAAAGATAGAAACCAATCCTTGTGAAAAAGAAAATAAAAAGATAAGTAAACGTTATTTAGCGTTTTATATTATTGGTCTTTTTAGTGTTGCACTTGTTTTAATACTTCTTAGTTATGTAACACAGCTAAGAGCTGATAAACAGCTTGCAAGTTTAAATAGTGAGCTTGCTGAAAGAGATACAACCGTACAAGGTGTTCAGCAAAAATTACTTGTTTTACAAGAAACAGTATCAAGTCAAGATGCAACAATAAAAGAGAAAGAACAGCAAATTTCTGAGCTGCGTACAATGCTTAATATGACAGCTGATGAAGATTTAAAAACTGTTTTAAAACAGCGTTTAGATGAAAGAGATGCTTATTATCATTTATCAATGCTTGAAAAAGCAATAGATGAAAATAATGATACTGCGACAAGTGAAGAACTACAATATCTGCAAAATACCTATGGTTTAGAACGTCTAAATGGTACAGCACAGAATGCTGTATTTACGGGTGTTATGGCAGAACGTTATTTAGAGCTTGTAAATAAAGTACAATAATAAAATTTATTTAAGATAGGGAGTAGAAAACTAATGTTAGACATTCGTTTTATAAGAGAAAACACAGAAAAAGTAAAAGAGCGTCTTGCTATGCGTGGCACAAATTACGATGCTGCTATTGATGAGGCTATTTCACTTGATGATAAGCGTAAGGCTATTATCGGTGAAGTAGAAGGCTTAAAAGCTCAGCAGAATAAAGTATCCAAGCAAATTCCTCAGATGAAAAAGGCTGGCGAAGATACAACTGCTATTATGGCAGAGATGAAGGAAATCGCTGCAAAGGTTAAAGAGCTTGACGCACAACAAAGCGAAGTTGAGGCTCAGTTAAAAGATGTACTTCTTGGTATTCCAAATGTCCCAGCTGACAAAGTTCCAGAAGGAAAAGATGATAGTGCAAACCCAGAAATTCGTCGCTGGGGTACTCCAAAGGAATTTGAATTTGAGCCAAAAGCACACTGGGATATTGGTGCAGAAAAGGGCATTTTACTTCCAGAAGTTGCAGGCAAGGTAACAGGTTCTCGTTTCCATTTCTATCGTGGCATGGGTGCAAGACTTGAGCGTGCTGTTATTAACTATTTCTTAAATACTCATACCGATGAGCAGGGCGGTTATACTGAAATTTTACCACCATTCATTGCAAATGGTGCATCTATGACTGGTACAGGTCAGTTACCTAAGTTCTCAGAGCAGATGTATCAGCTAGGTAGAGAAGATAGTGATTTATATCTTATCCCAACAGCTGAAGTACCTGTAACCAATATGTTCCGTGATGATATCATTCCAGCAGAGCAGTTACCTGTTAGATATGCTGCATATTCTGCTTGTTTCCGTCGTGAGGCAGGTGCAGCAGGTCGTGATGCTCGTGGTCTTATCCGTCAGCATCAGTTTAACAAGGTTGAGCTTGTAAACTTTACTGCTCCAGAAGATTCTTGGACTCAGCTTGAAAACCTGACAAGAGAAGCTGAACGTGTACTAGAAGGTTTAGGTTTACCTCATAGAGTTGTTATGCTTTGTACTGGTGATGTTGGTTTCTCATCTGCTTGCACTTATGATATTGAGGTTTGGATGCCTTCTTATGGTCGTTATGTAGAAATTTCTTCTTGCTCTAACTTCCTTGATTATCAGGCTAGACGTGCTAATATCCGTTGTCGTAATGCAGAAGGCAAGCCAGTATTTGCTCATACTCTTAATGGTTCTGGTGTTGCTGTTGGTCGTACAGTTGCTGCTATTCTTGAAAACTATCAGAATGCAGATGGTTCTGTAACTATTCCAGAGGCACTTCGTCCATATATGGGTTGTGACAAAATTTAATAAAAAATTTTACTGCCGAATGAGCTTTAAAGCTCATTCGGCAGTTTTTTTAATCTTCAAGTGAAACTGCAAGATTTGAATATAAAAATGAGATAGAATTCCAAGTAGCCGCATCTAATTTGCCAGTTGGGGGTAAGCCAGAATTTTTCTGGAGAATTTTTACCGCTTGCTCAGTGTTACAATCATACACTCCAGTATAATCAATTTTAGGCAAATAAGGAAATTCTATTGCAAGACCATTTAAAATGCCTTGTAATATATAAATAAATCTGCCAGTATCCCCAAGTGATACAACATACATAGCACTTGGGAAAACCCTAACTGCAAGTGGAAGTGAATTTTTGCTGCGTATTAAATTTGACTCATGTACTATTTTATCCCAAGTAGTTAAATCGGTTTTGCCTGTTATAGGCAAACCAAATCTCCTTTGAAATCGTTTAACAGCATCTTCTGTTAAAACATCATAAACACCACTTATTTTAGGGAGTAATTCATCGTGTTTGGCATTAATTACTCTTAAATCCTGTTGTAAGCCTCTTATATGCTCTATAAGCTGTTCATCTGAAAACATAAGTTACATTCCCTCCTGATTGTTTTGTAGTGTGTAACCAGGGAACTGTTGTTCAGCTACTTTTGCACCCATAACAGCTGTTTCATATTCTCTAGCAAGTATATCCCAAGTTGCAGGTCCAATAGTACCTGTTATATTAAGACCAAAAAGTTTTTGGGCAGCAATAATAGCATCTTTTGTCATTTCTCCAAAATATCCAGTAACAGGTATTTGAGGTATTTCGGAGTATACAGATGATAAAAAAGACAGAAAGGTTTGAGCTTGCTCAACATCATTACCAGACATACCTTCAATGAGTATTCTACCAGGGAATACAGGTATACCTTCTGGTGTTCTTGCATTAGGGTCAGAGTCTACAATAGATAGGTATGCTGAGTAAAGTGCATTCCATGTTTGCTCACCAACTATACCATCAGGTGTTAACCCAAAAAGCTTTTGAGCAGCAATAACAGCATTTTGAGTTTGAGTGCCGAAAAATCCATCATCATCTATGACTGGTATTTCAGAATAATAAGCACCAACGACAGACAAATAATACTGCATAAGCTTAACAGCTTCGCCACTATCGCCAAATTTTAATAATCCTGGGTAGAGTGGGCTTACATCTTGTAAAGAAAGTCCTTCACTGTTTAGCTCTGCAAGACGTTTAATAGCTGTATATAAATATGCAATTCTATACCAAGTGGCTTTACCAACTATTCCATCAGGAGTTAAACCAAAGGTTTGCTGAAATACTTTAACAGCATCTTCAGTGGATTTATCATAAGCACGATTTACGGGATAAATTTTAGGTATAAGTGGATAATTAGTAGAAATTCTATTTAATCTTAATTGAATAGTTCTTACATCTTCATTTACATCACCAAGTCTTAAAGCTTTTCCAGGGTAAGTGCCTAGATTAGGAACTACTGGGGTATCGGTTACGATTTCAATATCATCACCATAAAAACGGGTTAAAATTTCATAAGGCGTAAGACCTTGCTCAGCGAGCGGGACTGTACCCCATTGACTAAGTCCATCACATGTGACAGTTGTTCCATTACAATATTGAGCAAATAGCGGTTCTACCGAGCCAGAACGCACGATATAATCGGTAAATAATTCATCAGCTATACGAGATATATTATCAAATATATCTCTATCATGCACATAAGCTTGGTCAAATGCTGTGACATTAGTTATATCAAAATCATACCCTTGTGAAGGATACCATTCAGTATATACTCTGTTAAGTGCAAAAGATATTTGAGCATACATATTTGCACGAATAGCACTTTCAGGCCAAGTAGGATATATTTCTGAGCTTGCAACATTTTTAATATAGTCAGGGAAAGGGACAGTTACATTCCTAGCATTTGATTTTGGAGAACCTAAATGCACAGTTATAGTTTCAGGTATAAAAGGTAAAGGCAAAATTCATCACTCCTTGGTTGTATTTAAACCATGATTAGGGAAATTTCTAACTTGAGGTTCACCTGTATTTTGAAATTCTTCTAAAGGAACAAGAAATACAGGTAGTGTTGCTACGATATCAGGGAAGATGGTTAAATCAGAAGAAGTAACAGGATAAAATCCATCATAATCTACACGCACAGAATATCTTGCATAAGGAAATGGCTGATTAGGTGAGAGTGAATTTGAAACTGGTGGTGCAGGTAGTGGTAAAGGTGCAGTCTGACCAGAGCGATTAGTACGAACATTATATATAAGTTCGTAAGAACCAGTGTCAGATATAGAATAAACTGTTACAAGTGCATTTTCTAGCGGGATAGCAGTTCTTGCTGTTGATACAGAAACAACTAAATAACCAGTAGAAGTATTTTGATTTGACATAGAAAACTCCTTTGTTTCACATGAAACATTAATTAAATAATAGATACATGATATTTCTTAAACCATCTATCAAGTTGAATGATATATGCAAAAACTTGAGGGCCACGCATTAATTGACCATACCAAGGTTCAGACATATTATTAGGGTCAAGTAAAAGCTGCTCTATTGCCTCAATATTAAAGATTTTAGGAATATATGAATGTTCATCTTGTATTATTTGCCTTACATATGAGCTTACAAGCTCGGTATATAAAGGAGAAAATGTTTTTGGATAAGGTGACTTTTTACGCCAAACAATTTCTTCGGGTAAATCATTTTCAAAAGCTTTTCTTACAATGCCTTTTTCTCTGCCTTCATAAGCTTTTAACTCCCAAGGCATATTATAAGCATATTCAACAATTCTATGGTCACAAAATGGAACTCTGACTTCAAGACCAGAATACATGCTCATTCTATCTTTTCTATCAAGCAGAGTTGCCATAAACCATCTGAGATTGAGCATAAACATCTCACGCATACGAGCTTCTTTTTTGCTGTCATTAGGCAGTTTATCAGCAAGTTTACAAGTATCTAAATAATGCTGTCTTACAAATTCCTCACCATTAGATATTACACCGTCATTTAGAAGGCTCATTCTAAAATCTATTGAGCGTGACCAAGGGAAAGTATCCTCGAATAATATTTCTTCTCTATGATACCAAGGATAACCGCCAAATAACTCATCTGCACATTCACCCGATTGGCATACAGTAAATTCTTTTTTTACAGCATTGCAAAATAGAAGCAAAGAGGAGTCAACATCAGCCATACCAGCTAAATCTCTTGCATCAACGGCTGGAAGAAGTGCGGCACAAAGAGCGGCATTATCCAAAATAACTTTATGATGTTTAGAGCCTATTGCATTTGAAATTAAATCTATATAATCTGCGTCGCTATTAGGCTGAAATAGACTTTTCTCAAAATATTTATCATTATCTTTATAATCAACCGACCAAGTATGAAGTTGTTTGTTTTGCTTTTTATACTCACGACTTGCAAGCATTGATAATATAGAAGAATCAAGTCCACCAGATAAAAAGGTGCATAGAGGTACATCACTTACAAGCTGTCTAGATGCAGAATCTTCAATTAGATATTTTGTTTTGGCAATAGTTTGTTCAGGTGAATCAGTATGTTCACAAGCCTTGAGTGACCAGTATGGGGCAATGGTTAGTTTATTATCTTTTAAAACTGCAAAATGAGCAGGAAGAAGTTCTTCAATTTGATTAAACACACCAAAGCCAGCAGGTCTGGCAGGGCCAAGAAGTAAAATAGAACGCAGACCATCTTGATTTATTTCTGGTTTAATGTCAGGGTGACATAATAATGTTTTAATTTCAGAGCCAAACACTAAACCATTTTTAGTTTTGGTGAAGAATAGAGGTTTAACACCTAACCTATCACGACAAAGGGTTAAGGTATGCTCTTTGTTATCCCAAATAGCAAAGGCATATATGCCATTTAATTTTTCAAAAGCGTTGGTGTTCCATTCCATATAGGAATGAAGTAAAACCTCGGTATCAGAATGACCTAAAAAGGTATGACCTTTAGATAAAAGCTCTTTTCTAATATCTTCGGTATTATAAAGCTCACCATTATAAACTAAAACATATCGCTCATCAGGTGATTTCATAGGTTGTTTACCGTTTTCTGGGTCAACTACAATAAGTCGACGATGTATAAGACTTATATATTCATTTGTGTATTCACCGCCATCATCTGGACCTCTGGGAATAAGTGTGCGAGCCATATGATTAGATATATTTTGCATATTACGGCAACTAATTTTATTATCGGTAAAACCAGCTATTCCACACATAAAAACAAAACTCCTTTATAAGTGTTTCATGTGAAACAAAATTTAATTATTTTAATTTTATGCATTAAACTTAAAATTTAGAACAAAAAAATCCCTGCTAACTAAATTAGCAGGGATAAATATTTTATTCTCCACAATATTTAATTAAGGTTTTTCTAACAGCACCTTCACCAGCGATAAACTCATTAAACATTTCTGTTACCTTATCAGCAAGACCAACTTCATAGAGGTTAGCACCAAAGATAGCTTTATTAGAAAGCAGAGGATAAAGCTGTTTTTCCTTTGCAGGTTCACCGCCAAGAGTGATACCATCAAGAATTTTATCTAGATATGGTAACATTGGGTCTGGGCTACGTTCAAATTTATTGCCATTATCGTCAACAGCAAGCAGATAACGAAGCCAACCAGCGAGAACAAGAGGAATATAAACCAGATTGGAAACTCTATGCATAGGAACAGTGGAATTATAATAAGCATAAAGAGTTTGACCAAATCGAGTTGATATTTTTTGAGAAATATCGGTTGCAGTACGCTGAGGGGTATCAGGTAAAAATGGGTTAGGATAACGTTCGCTTAAAACTTCGTGTAAAAATTCGATTGGATTTATAACTCCTGGGTCAGATACCATAGGCATAGCTTCGTCCATGCTCATATGAGTAATAAGACTAACAAGTTGTTTGTCATTCATTTCATCATGTACAGTTTTATAACCAAGCATACAGCCATATACAGCAAGAGCAGTATCCATAGGGTTTAAACAAGTACAAGCTTTCATACGAGCAGAGCGAGCAACAATATCATGATTAGTAAAGATAATACCAAGCTGCTCTAGTGGAGGGTGGCCATTAGGGAATGAATCCTCTATTAATAGATATTGAGGACGTTCAGTGTTTACAAAAGCAGCAGCACGAGTGCCTTTTTGTGTTACAAATGGACGAATACCTTCAAGACCATCAGATTCCAGAGCTTCAGTTACACGACTATCAGGGTGAGGAGTGATTTTATCAATCATAGAAAGCGGATAAGAAATTTCACTTGTAATATATTTAGCTTCTTCCTCAGTGATAAAGCCGTTTTCTAGCCAAGCTTCAGCCATATCAGTCATTGCACGATGCAGGCGAATACCATTATTCTCACAGTTATCTAGAGAAACAAGTGCAAAAGGAGATACACCTGCACGTTTTCTAGCAAGACATAGTGTAGCAAGTCTACCAAAGAAAGATGCTGAATTATCACTTGGGCCATTTTTCGCATCTTGAGCGAAATCATGAACTAAATTACGCTCATTATCTCTTATAACATAACCTTTTTCGGTTATAGTCATAGAAACCATTTGCATGGAAGGAGAGCAGAAGATTTCATGTAATCTTTTCATATCTTCGCTCATTTTAAGACTTTCTGTGATAGAAGCAATAATTTCTTTTTGAATATGACCATCAGCATAAAGGGTAGCTATAATAGATAGGTTATCGTTGGCACGATAAACACGGTCTATTAGTTCCTCATCATAACCTTCACAACAAATAATGCCAGTTTTTGATAGTCCAGCAGTTAAAAGACGTTGAGCAAGAGCAGATGGAAACGCACGAAATAAACTACCTGCACCAAAATGCAGCCAAGTAGGATTTTCATAAGTGGCTTGTCTAACAGCAGCTATATCATAAGATGGGAGTCTATATCCCTTCCAAGACAGGTTATGATTCAGGCTTTCCAATGCAAGTTTCATATTGGGTTACCTTCCTTTCAAAATATTACATTTATAATTTAGACTAAAAAATCTAATTATAGTATATCAAAAATTAACCAATACGAATAGAGGAAAGTTTGAAAAAAGTATTAAAAAAACATATTTATAATCAAAAGAGCATGTAAAAACATGTTTTTAGGATAAAAATTTAACAAAGTTATTTTATCATTTGGTGAAGGCAGTCTAGTGCATCAGATAAACTGCCCACATGGTCAATAAGACCATAAGAAACCGCCTCTTTTCCGCCGACAACTGTGCCAACATCAGCAGACATCTGGTCGGTTGCCATCATAAGATTTTCAAAGGTATCATGAGATATATTAGAATGAGTAGTTACAAAAGTTGTTATACGTTCTTGAATAGATTTAAAATAAGAATAGGTTTGAGGGGAAGCGATAATAGTACCACTCATTCTTACAGGGTGTATGGTCATAGCTGCACTAGGTGCAATAAAAGATTGTTTAGCAGCCACAGCAAGAGGTACACCTATCGAGTGACCTCCACCAAGCACAAGTGAAACAGTAGGTTTTTTCATTCCTGCTATAAGTTCAGCTATGGCAAGACCTGCTTCTACATCACCACCAACAGTATTTAAAAGTATCAATAAGCCTTTTATATCATCAGCTTCTTCTATGGCTGTTATTTGAGGAATAATATGCTCGTATTTAGTTGTTTTAGTTTGCTGAGGAGCTTCTAAGTGTCCTTCAATTTGACCAACAATGGTTATACAATGAATATTACCATAAGCAGAGTGGGTTGTAATAGAGCCTGTTTGGGTTATACTATTATCATGTTGTTTTTCATCATTTGAATTTACATCACACATAATATTACTCCTTTTTTATGCATTTAATAGCGTAATAAGAGTATAATATGCAATTTATAATATAAAATTCATTGAAATGCTATGGAAAAAAATGAAAGTTTGTTAAATACTATATGTAATGAAAAATATGTAAACTAAGGGTAAAATAATATTATATAACTATAAGTTATCAACATGTACACAGAGTTATCAACAAAAAAGTACTGTTTTCCTCAGAGTTATCCACAGATGATTTTTTACTTGTGGATATGTTTATAAAAAATTTGTCATTTTGCATAAAATATACATATAGTAATAATTATTTTAAATAATACAATATATAAAAATATTTTATGTGGATAAATTTGTGGATAATACAGTAAATTATGTGGATAAAAAAGGATATAAAAAATCCAGAAAGGAGAAAAGCTCCAATCTGGATTAAGAAGCGTTATCACTTTCTGGGGGTAAGAGTTGCCATTTTAAAACTTCAAATTCGCCATTTGTGATTATATGAATATTTATTTGCAGTGTACCAGCTTCATTTGCGGGTAAATCAAAACTTAGAACTTGAGCTCCTTTGTCATATATGGCAGCTATACCTTGTTCATTAAGTAAGTTTTCCATTTCATGTCCTGCTGAGTCAGGAGAATATCCTGAATAAGCGGATAACATACCTAATATTTGTTGACCTTTTGAATCAGCCTTATGATATGCATTTGAAATTTCTATGCTGTGCTTAGATGTCATAAGGTCAGAGCGTGCATGGCTAAGTGATAGCATTGAAACGCATGAAAATATAAGAAGAAGTAAAATATTAATTACAGTTGGAAAACCAACCGCAAGGCTACCTTTTTTATATTTCATCTTTACACCTCATTTTTATACTGACAAATTGAAAGCTCTAATATGCTGTCACCATTAGGCTCATAAACATTAAAGTTGCCATTAATTATATTATGCTTATCCTCAGAGGTTGTAATTTCTAAAAGATAAATACCATTTTCTTTTGAACAAACATTCCAGTTTTTATCATACCAAATTTGCATTTTGTTAGAGTTTATAAGAGTACCGTTTAGTATATCTGGCATGGTTGTTATATCTCCATTTGTAGCCCTAAATGCCATAGTAGCATTTTCAGTTGCTATATGAGCTTTGGTAAGCACTCGACTGAAAGCACTAAGGGAATAAGCTTCTGATAATGTTGCAAAACAAACAGTAGCACCTACAACAAAGATTAAAAGATTTACAAGCATTTCAAGCAAGAATAAACGTGTTTGGCTTAATCTTTTCAATTTGCACCTCCAACGATACCACTTCGAGGAGTAAGAATAAGAGTTTGAACATTATTATTTTGAGAAATATATTCAACAGAAATCATATTATCTTTTTGAGATAAATACATAATACCTGCTTCACATAATCTCTCAGCATATAGTTCACTTTTACGAGAGTTTTGTATATATAAATAGCCATCTTTACAGTAGTATAACCAAGTTATATTGTTTTTGGTTATAGCTAATGCAGGTGTGGAATCAGCAAGCGAAGTAACTGATATACTGTTTTGGTTATCAGCACGTTTCACAGCACCGAGCAGATGTTCAAGAACAATAGATTCACTTTGTGTGTTATCAGCACGAGTAATAATACCTTCATATACATTTGTTATGCGAGGAATAAGAAGAAGGCTGCAAAGCAAAAATATAAGAAAGAATATAAAAACAAAAGTAGTACCTGCACGATGACGAATAATTGCAGATATTCTCACGCAAAAGCACCTCCTTTATTTATCCTTATATTGATATCAGGTGGATTATCTGGTGATGTTCGGCGATAATCAACTGTAAAACGTCTGTTATCTATTTCTATGCCATAATGGTCTTCTATATATCGAAGGTCGGGCGGATATCTGCCTTCAACTGCAAAACAATGGTCTGATGCTTGTTTAATTTCATCATATAAGGCGTAATAACTTTTATTAAGCATAAAATCATCTATAAAATAAATGCCAAAGGAGAATATACCACCTATAATAAATGCTGTGATTATACTTTTTAATATATTTTTCATTGTTATACTCCTTATATTATGCCATAGAAGCAAGTCCACCAAGCAGAGGAAGAATAACAGATAATAAAAGCAAGCCAGACGCACTGCTTAGAATTAAAACAATTATAGGTTCTAAGATTACAAGCAGTCTATCCATTCGACCAGCAGAATCTTTAGCAAGTTTAGAGGCAACTTCATCAAGCAAAAAACCTGTTTGCCCATTGCTGTTTAATCTACCTAAAGCACTGCCTGAAATAAGTCCAGTGTTTGCAAATGCTTTAGTAAGAGGAACGCCTTTGTCTATATCTAAAAGCATTGCATTTTTTGCACACTCAATGTCTGGGTGGTCACTTAAAGATGCTGAGTTTAAAATAACCTCTTTATCAGATATGCCACATTGACAAAAAAGTGCAAGTGCAGCAGCAAATCTGCCAGCAGCGAGTTTGCGTGCAAAAAGTGTGTTTTGAAATAGTTTCCAACCGCTGTTTTTTACCAAAATCCAAAGTAGAACGCCAGCAAATACAATAGCTGTTAAAAGCATACCTGCAAGACCTGCAAACCATCTGCCCGCATTCATTGCCCATCTTGCAAATGGTGAAAATGATAAACCAAGTGAAGAAAATTGGTCGGCAAGTATTGGAAGCACAAAACCTGCGGTTACAATTAAAATAAAACATGTTAAAGCTGCCATTACGGCAGGATATATAGTTCGACCATGTAAGCTTTCATTTGCTGCACGTTCACGCTCAAAATAGCATGATAAGTAATCTACTGTTTGAGTTAGTGTATCTGTTTTTTCAGCATTTTCAATAAGCTTTATCATATATTCAGGAAAAACAGTTGTTTTTCTCATAGCATCGCTTAAAAGACCATTTCTAACTCCTGTACGAAGTGATAAATAGAGTTGTTCTTCGGCAGAGCTTGTAGAACGTGCTGCCATAGCTGCAAAACATTCACTTAGTGTATGCCCACGCCTTAGATAATTTCCTACATCTTGACAAAATTCGTCTAATATTATATTAGCAAGTAAATGCTCCTTTTTTAGTTTAAAACGCATTTAAAATCCGACCCCTTAAATTGTTTATAATTATTATAACTATATTTTTGTTATAGGTAAAGCGAAATAATACTATATTCAATACTTTGACTTTATGGTAAAATAGGCTGTATAATATAAAAATAAATTAAATCTAAGCAAAGGAGGAAAGTTAAGCTTGAATACACAGCTATTAAATCCAGATAAAGATAAAAATGCTTATTTGAAAGCAGCTGAATATATATTGCAAGGTCAAGTGGTTGGTATGCCAACAGAAACAGTTTATGGACTAGCAGCTAATGCTTTAGATGGTGAGGCAGTAAAGAAAATATTTATTGCTAAAGGCAGACCGCAAGATAATCCACTTATAGTTCATATAGCAGATTTAAAACAAATGGACAAACTTGTAAGCTTTGTGCCTGAAAGTGCAAAAAAACTTGCTGATGCTTTTTGGCCAGGTCCACTTACTATTATATTAAAAAAAGCCGAATGTATACCAATAGAGGTAAGTGCAGGACTTGATACAGTTGGAATACGTTTTCCAAGTCATAAGGTGGCACAAAATTTAATTAAGGCGGTAGGAGTGCCTCTTGCAGCACCATCGGCTAATTTATCAGGCAGACCATCTACAACAACAGCTAAACATGTTATGGAGGATTTAAACGGTAAAATTCCAGCGGTGCTTGAGGGTGGAGCTTGTACAGTAGGTGTGGAATCGACTGTAATATCTTTAGCAGGTTATAAACCAAGACTTCTAAGACCAGGAGGAATATCTCTTGAGCAGTTAAGAGAGGTCATTGGTGAAGTTGAAATTGATAGAGCTATAAAAGAAAAAATAGGTGATGATGTAAGAGTTTCTGCTCCAGGTATGAAATATAGACATTATGCACCTAAAGCACCTGTAACAGTTGTATGTGGTGATGCTGATAAAACTGCTCAGTATATAAAACAAAATGCAAGTAAAACAGCAGGTGTTTTATGTTTTAAAGAATACATGAATATATTTGCTGATTATGAGTGTTTTGAAATGGGTTTTAAAGATGATGTAAGTTCACAAGCTCAAAGAATATTTGATGCACTAAGAGCATTTGATGAAACAAATGTAACTGAAATTTGGACTCAATGCCCATCAGATGAAGGTCTAGGGCTTGCAGTTGCTAATAGACTTAAAAAAGCAGCTGGATTTCATGTTATAGACTTAGGGTGACAATATGAAAATTATAGGACTTACGGGTGGCTCAGGTGCAGGCAAAAGTGTAGTTGCAGCAGAACTTAAAAAGCTGGGTGCAGGCATAGTTGATGCAGATGCTATTTATAGAAAGCTTTGTGATGAAAATTTAGATATGCTTTTAGATTTGCAAAAAGCTTTTGGCGATATTTTAACCATAGATAAAAAGCTTGATAGAGCAAAACTTGCAGGTATAGTTTTTTCAGATAGCAATAAACTTAAAAAACTAAATGAAATAACTATTTTCTATATAAAAAAAGCAAGTGATGAAAAATTTAAAGCTTTAAAAGATAAAGGCATAAAAATAGCAATATATGATGCACCAACACTATTTCAAACTGGCACTGATTCAATTTGTGATGGTGTAATTGGAATAATTGCCGATAGAAATATACGAATAGAAAGAATAATAAAGCGTGATAATATATCTGAGAAGGCGGCAATAGCTAGAATAGATGCACAGCCTGATGATAAGTTTTATTATGATAGATGTCAGTATATAATTAAAAATAATGTTTCACATGAAACACTTAAAAACCAAGTTAAACAGCTATGGCAAAGGCTTGTTAAATAAAAAAATTTATATATTAAAGGAGAAGGATAAATATGACTTCAGAAGAACTATTTTATGACAGAAAGCCAGCTTTTGATAGAATTGATGAAAAAGCATCAAATGAATATGCAGAAGGCTATAAAAAGTTTTTAGATGAGGGCAAAACTGAACGTGATGCAGTTAAGGCTATTTTAAAAATGGCTGATAAAGCTGGTTTTAAAGCTTATGAGCGTGGAATGGAGCTTAAAGCAGGCGATAAAATATATAAAGTAAACCGCAATAAGGCTATTGCACTTGCTGTAATCGGTAATCAGCCTATTAAAAATGGTATTCGTTTAACAGCAGCTCATCTTGATGCACCAAGAATTGATATTCGTACAGTGCCACTATATGAGCAAGATGGAATGGCATTTTTCAAAACACATTATTATGGTGGTATTAAAAAATATCAGTGGCTTGCAATTCCATTAGAACTTCGTGGCGTTGTATGTGTATGTAAAGATGGTAAAACACAGACTGTTGATATTAACATTGGTACAAATGAGAATGACCCTAAGTTTGTTATAACCGATTTACTGCCACATCTTGCAAGCAAACAAATGCAGCAAAAAATGGTTGATGGCGTTAAGGCAGAGGGTATGAATATCCTTATTGCATCTAAGCCAGCAGATGAAGAAAAGGATTGCAAAGATAAGATTAAGCTTGCAGTTATGAAGCATTTAAATGAAAAGTACGGCATGAGAGAAATTGATTTTCTATCCGCAGAGCTTTCATGTGTGCCAGCATTTAATGCGTGTGATGTAGGATTTGACCGTTCTATGATTGGTGCTTATGGTCATGATGATAGAGTTTGCTCTTATCCAGCAGCAACCGCACTTATGGATTTAAATGAAACTCCAGAATATACTTCTGTATGTCTGCTTGTTGATAAGGAAGAAATCGGCTCTGAGGGTGTAACAGGTATGCAAAGCAAGTTCTTTGATACACTTATGGAGGATTTATGCGGTGGTTTAACAGGTGAATGTTATGAAAACAGCATTTGTCTATCAACTGACGTATGTAATGCTTATGACCCTAACTATGCAGATGTATCTGAGCCAAGAAATGATGCAAGACTTAACTGCGGTTTTGCACTTATGAAGTATAGTGGTGCAAGAGGTAAGTCTGGTACAAGTGACGCTTCAGCAGAAGTTATGGCAACTGTTCGCAATATTATGGAATGTGCAGGCGTGCCATGGCAGACCGCACAGCTTGGCAGAGTAGACCAAGGTGGTGGCGGTACAGTTGCAATGTATCTTGCAAACCGTAACATTGATACCATTGATGCAGGTGTTCCAGTGCTTTCAATGCATGCACCATTTGAAGTTATCTCTAAAATTGATTTATATAGTGCATATTTAGGCATGGGTGCATTCTATAAATCTTAAATAAATCATAAAATTTAAAGTATTAAAAGATATATCATATAATTTGCCATATAATGAACATATTGCAAAAATATATGTTTATTTGGTGTATGAGCATTAGAAAAATATTACTATGTACTTGACAAACGAGCGGTTAATGTACAAAATAGTATCAAGAGGAATTTCTTTGGTTTTAAATGCCAATGAAATAAGGAGAATACTATAATTTAAATTTAGCTCTATGTCCTATTTATAATAGGTACGAAGTAAGAGGAAGGATGAAGGCAAATTGTTAACAATTCAGGCATTAGGTGTATCAGAAGGTTTAGTAAAAGCGAAAGCATTTGTACTGGCTGAGCCAGATTTAACTGTTACTAAACAGACAGTTACTGATATAGCAGCAGAACAAGCTCGTGTTGATGATGCTATCAGCACTGCAAAAGCTCAAATTGAAGCTATTATGGAAGAAGCTGGCGATACTTTAGGCGATGATGCTGAAATCTTTGAAGCTCATCTTATGATGATTGAAGATGAAGATTTTATCGAAGGTATGAAGAACATCATCGAAGAGGAAAAGGTTTGTGCTGAGTACGCTTGTAAGGTAAACTGTGAGAACTTCCAAGCAATGTTTAAGGCAATGGATAGTGAATACATGCAGGCTCGTGCAGCTGACGTTGGCGACATTTCTATGCGTGTACTAAAGGTTCTAAAGGGTATTTCTGATAATATGCTTGATACCATTTCTGAGCCATGCATTATCGTTGCAAATGATTTAACACCATCAGATACTGCTAAGGTTGGTACAAAGCCAGTTATGGGCTTTATCACTGAGATTGGCGGTAGAACAAGCCACTCTGCAATTATGGCTCGTTCTATGGGTCTGCCAGCAGCAGCAGGTGCTGGTGAGCAAGCTCGTATTATTAAAAATGGAGATTATGTACTGCTTGATGGTTGCAGCGGTGAAATCGTTCTAAATCCTGAAAAGGAAGTAGAAGAAGAATTCGACCGCAAGAAGGCAAAGTTTGACGAGCAGCGTCGCATGCTTGAAACATATCGTACTCAAGAGGGGGCAACTTCTGACGGTCATCGTGTAATTATCGAAGGTAATATCGGTACACCAGCAGATGCAGAGCGTGTAGATGCTGTTGGTGGTGAAGGTGTTGGTCTGTTCCGTTCAGAGTTCCTATTTATGGACCGTTCTGACCTTCCAGGTGAAGATGAGCAGTTTGAGGCTTATAAAAAGGCTGCTGAGATTATGACCGACCGCCCTGTTATTATCCGTACTCTTGATATCGGTGGTGACAAGGAAGTTCCAGCTCTCGAGCTTGAGAAGGAGCAGAACCCATTCTTAGGTTATCGTGCTATCCGTATTTGTCTTGATAGAGAAGAGCTGTTTATGACTCAGCTTCGTGCATTACTTCGTGCATCTGCATTTGGTGATGTTCGTATTATGTTCCCAATGATTTCTTCTCTTGAAGAAGTTCTGAGTGCCAAGAAGATGGTTCAGAAGGCTAAGGAGCAGTTAAATGCAGAAGGTATTGCTTATAATGACAATATCAAGATTGGTATTATGATTGAAATTCCAGTTGCTGCTGTATGTGCAGATATTCTGGCTAAGGAAGTTGACTTCTTCTCAATCGGTACTAATGACCTAATTCAGTATTCTTGTGCGGTTGACCGTATTAACGATAAGATTTCTTCTCTATATCGTCCATTACACCCAGGTGTACTTCGTCTTATCAAGATGGCAGCAGATGCTGCAAAGGCAGAAGGCATTGAGTGTGGTGTATGTGGTGAGATGGCAGGTTCTCGTGGCATGGCAAGTGTTCTATGTGGTCTAGGTGTAACAAACCTGTCTATGTCTGCATCTTCAATTCTTGCAGCTAAGTCTGACCTTGCACACCATACTTATGAGGAGTGTGTAAAGCTTGCTGAAAGCTTACTTGGCGGTTCATCTGCGACTCAGAATGAAACCACTTTTGGTTAATAGTTAAAGCTATGTAAATTGAAATCCGTCTATGTTTCATGTGAAACATAGACGGATTTTTTATTCCCCAGATTTATCTTCTGGTTTACATATAAGAGCAAAAAGGCAACCGAAAATAATAGCGGCAGCTATACCACCAGCAGCACCAGTAATACCACCAGTAAAAGCACCTAAAAGACCTGATTCAGCAACTCCTTTAGCAACACCTTTTGCAAGTGAATATCCAAAACCAAGCAGTGGAACGGTAGCACCAGCACCACCAAAATCAACGATAGGATGATATATACCAAGTGCAGTTAAAATAACACCAAGTACAACATAACTCACAAGTATTCTAGCGGGAGTAAGTTTGGTTCTATCAATTAATATTTGAGATAATGCACATATCAAACCACCAGTTAAAAACGCAGATATATATTGCATAAAATTACTCCTTTCGCTCGATTACAACAGCATGGCATATACCAACAATAGGCTGACCTTGTTGAATAGATGTAGGACTCATAAGAGCACCAGTACCAGCAAATATAAGTTTTTTAAGGTTTTTGTTTAACATTTCATCTAGCAGATGACCACAAAGCACAGCAGCAGAGCAGCCACAGCCAGAACCACCTGCATGAACATCTTGGTTATCACCATAAAGCATAGAGCCACAATCGCTATATACTCTGGTTATATCTATTTTGTTTTCGTTAAATAAATTTACAAGTAGGCTTGCACCTAAATCACCTAAATCACCAGTTACAATAATATCATAATCGCTAGGTTTAGTATTTGTATCAATAAAGAGATTATAAATGGTATCAAAGGCGGCAGGAGCCATAGCAGCACCCATATTGTTGGCATCTTTAATGCCCATTTCTATCATTTTACCTATAATTGCATGAGTTATACAAAATTTACTATTATTCGACTTTTCAAGTACAGCAGCACCAGCAGCCGTAGCAGTCCATTGAGCAGTAGGGGGACGCTGTCCACCATAAGCTAGAGGAAATCTATATTGACGTTCAGCAGAACAAAAATGAGAAGATGCAGCAGTAATTACTTTATTTGCACTGCCAGAGTCTATTAAACAAGCACCAGTTAACAGACTTTCAGCCATAGTGGAGCAAGCACCATACAGACCTAAAAACGGTGTATCAGAGTTTAAGCATGCGAATGTAGAGCCTATACACTGGTTTAACAAATCTCCTGCTATAATTATATCTATATCTGAAAATTTATAACCTGCTTTTTTCATAGCTGTATTTATAGCTGTTTGTTGCATTTTACTTTCAGCAAGCTCCCAGCTTTTTTGATTGCATTTGGAATCCTGTTTTATTACATCAAAACACCCTTTTAAAGGGCCATTACCTTCTTTTTTTCCTACAACAGCAGCATAACCGCATATTTCTGGCAAATTATCAAAAGCAATAGTGTATTTACCTATACGTCTTGCCATTATATTATCACTCCTTTTAATACTTACACATTTATTTTGTGCGATATTTTACATAATATACTAAAGTTAAAAAGTATTTGTGTTAGCAAAATGACAAAAAATAATTATATTTAAAACCATACTATTGAAAATAATAATTGTATGTTATACTGTTATAGTATGGAAAATCAAAGATTATTAAAGGAGTAATAGATAAATGTTTTGCATGAAATGCGGAGCAAAAATGTATGATGATAATGCTGAGTTTTGTAGTGTATGTGGTGCACCAATGAAACAAAACAAAGATAGCATATCATACGAAACCCAAACAGAAAAAATAAACAGGGTTTTAGGTGAAATAAAAGAAGAAAAATCTGTAAATGAGTTGTTTAATAATTTTATGTCAGAACCTAAAAACAAACCATATAGAGATAAATATTCTTATGCTAAAAATAATAATTCTTATAATGATAACCAAGAAAATGAAGAATGGTTAAATGAGGAAGCTATAAAAGAAATTTGGAATGTGCCACAAAGTGTTAATGAGCCTGAGCCAAATGAAGATTTATTGCCTGATGGAACACCTGAATGGTTAGATGAGATA
>DXIE01000034.1 GCA_019113005.1 Candidatus Butyricicoccus avistercoris
CTATCGTTTTTTTGAAATCCTCACTGTATTTTCTTTGACCATTTTTTCCTGTCATTTTTCAATTTTCCTTTCTTTTTTACTTGTCTTTTATTTTATCATACTTGTCCACTTTTATAGTATATATCCAAGGTTCTGCGTAATGCGTTCAATCAGGCGGTGAAGTGGGAATTGATGACCAGAAACCCCGTAGAACACGCTACGCTGCCGAAAGAAGAACATAAGACCAGAGACATCTGGACAGCGGAAGTTCTTCTGAAGGCTCTGGAAGCCTGCGACGATGATATTCTCCGTCTGGCAATCAACCTTGCTTTCTCCTGTTCTCTGCGAATGGGTGAGCTTCTGGGGCTGACCTGGGACTGTGTAGACATTTCTCCTGCGAGTATCGAACTTGGTCAGGCAAGCATCTTCGTTGAAAAGGAGTTGCAGAGAGTAAATCGTGAAGCGATGGCAGATCTGAACGGAAAGGACATTATGTTCAAGTTCCCGCCGACCTTTGCCAGTACGCACACCGCATTGGTTCTCAAAACACCTAAGACCAAAACCAGTGTCCGCAAGGTATTCTTACCGAAAACCGTAGCGGAAATGTTGGCGCAGCGAAAGGCTGACATCGAAGAATTGAAAGACCTTTTCGGTGACGAGTTCGTAGACTTTAATCTGGTGTTCTGTTCTTCCAATGGCAAGCCGATTGAGGGTCAGGTTATCAACCGTGCTTTCAATAAGTTGATCGAGGAGAACGGGCTGCCGAAGGTGGTTTTCCATAGTCTCCGACATTCCAGTATCACTTACAAGCTGAAGCTGAACGGTGGCGATATGAAATCCGTTCAGGGTGATTCCGGTCACGCACAGGTCAAGATGGTAGCGGATGTTTACTCCCATATCATCGACGATGACCGCAGGCTGAACGCTGAAAGACTGGAAGCTGCTTTTTACTCTGGCAGACAGGCAACACCGGAACCGGTACAGCCGGTCACACAGGAAAGCTCCACCGATGATAAAGAGCTTCTTCTGAAACTTCTGCAAAACCCTGAAATGGCAGCACTCTTGAAGTCGCTGGCAAAGACATTATAGAATTAAAATGGCAGATCCTTTTACATAGCCTTCATAGCTTGTAAAGGGGTCTGCCCTTATTTTTGTTTTTGGGGGTGCAAAATGGATAGAGCATTTATGGACGAGTATTATGATAAAATGCGAGCTGATGATATTGAGGAATTATCAAGCCAGAGGAATGAGGATTATTCCGATAGAGCCGATGATTACAAAGCTGCAAAGCAGGCTCTGCTTGAGGGATTGGGGTTATCGCATTTATTTAGCGGAAACCGCAAACTTACACCAGAAGAAAAAGAACTCTGGTTGTTGTTCGACAGGGTATATGTAACAGAGCTTCTGGCAAGGGATGAATTTGCGAAGGGCGCATATATGCTGGGAGCTGAAGATCGAGAAACTATGCTTCGATAAATACTGTACCTGCTTCGGCAGGACAGGTTACATACAATCATTCGTCCCGAAAAATTCTATGGAATTTCTGATAATTCTGGTTGAAAAATTCGGTTTGAAATGATATATTAAACAGACTTAAATTGGTGTCGTGTGACACCAGCGGCTCCACATGAGAATGAACTGTATTTCCTGTCATTCCGCATAACGAGCAGTTACATAGTGACATTTACTTGCACTTGCAACGTCCACCAAAAATCGAAAGCCTTGCTAATTTCGAGCCAATCGGACGGTGTAAAATCCCTCTGAATTAGCTATCACAGCGTAGTATCAGATAGGATTTGAAATGCTGAAAAACCCTGTATTTCCAAGCATTTTTTAGCATTAGATGTCACTTCCCGATGTCGTATCGGGGCTACTCCTAAGCATGGGGTCGGGGATTCGAATTCCTTCTGGCGCACCATTTTTTAGCTGAAAGTCTTATGTTTTAAAGATTTT
The DNA here is from genome assembly GCA_019113005.1 of Candidatus Butyricicoccus avistercoris. Classification (GTDB taxonomy): domain Bacteria; phylum Bacillota; class Clostridia; order Oscillospirales; family Butyricicoccaceae; genus Butyricicoccus_B; species Butyricicoccus_B avistercoris. The sequence goes on from DXIE01000034.1 coordinate 1,933, forward strand.
CAGCTATTTTTTATAACTTGAGGATTTTTGTTAACAATTCAAAGTTACTTGAAATAAACAAAAATATAAACTTTATTCTATATTATAATTATTTTATAAAATTTTCTATATTTGTTTTTGTTGGCATAACTTTAAGTGCACCTTTTTTAGTAGTTATAATAGATGCGGCAGCATTTGCAAATTGTAACATTTCAAAAAGATTTTGCTCAGTTAAATTTTCTAAACCTTGCTCTAATACATAATTTAAAGCACATGCACAGAACGTATCCCCAGCACCTGTTGTCTCAATGGTGTTTTCCTGTATAAATGGAGGTGCAAAAACTTCTAAATCCTTATAATATGATATACTGCCCTCTTTACCAAGGGTTACATTTAAAACTTTAATATTAGGATATTTTTTATGTAAAGCCCGACCACCCTCTTTTATATCATCTAAACCTGTTAAAAATTTTACTTCTTCATCTGATATTTTAACAATATCACATTGTGACATGCCATATTCAATTTGTTTTTTTGCATTTTCTAGATTATCCCATAAAGGAACACGCAAATTAGGGTCAAAGGAAATAATTAAACCAGCATCTTTAGCCACTTTAATAGCTTTGTAGGTAGCCTCACGAACATTTTCATGTGTCATAGACAATGTTCCATAATGGAAAGCCTTTGCAGATTTTATATAATCCTCATCAATTTGTTCACTTGAAAGCATCATATCTGCTCCTGGATTGCGATAAAAAGCAAAATCTCTATCACCATCTTCAAATGTATGCACAAAAGCAAGGGTAGTGTTTACACTTTCATGTGTATATAAATGACTTGTGTCAATTCCAAGTTCATTTAATGTATTTCTAAGAGATGTACCAAATTGGTCTTTACCTACAACACCAATAAATGACGTTTTTTTACCTAAATTATTTAACATTGCAAGCACATTACAAGGTGCTCCACCTGCATTTGCTTCAAAAACAGGATTACCTTGTGCACTTAAACCATTTTCAGTAAAATCAATTAAAAGTTCACCTAAAGCAATTACATCAAAACTCATGTTACTATTCTCCTTTTTTATTTAATATCATATACGCTGCGAAGTGTTATACCCTTTGCATCGCCTCTTATTATTTTAACCTTTTTACTGTCACCGTTCAAATCAAAATAATTATCACTTAATACTAAGTCTTGGTTTTGATTTTGAATTTCTATACTTTTTGCATATGTCTTAGAATAAACTGTTATATACTCTCCATCTATCTCATATGAAAGCTCAGGATTTTCATATTTAAAATACTTAGGATAAGAGAAAATAACACTTGAACTGCAAATACATTTATCATTTTCATATGCCTGATAACTTACATACTCATTAAACACATCAACATCAGGTAAATTCACTTTATCAAGCCAAATAGCAGACAATGCATCAACAGTTACCCATAATTGTTCTTGTCTTAAAATCTCTGCTTTAGTATTTCTAAGCTGCCATTTAATTAAAATATTTTTCTTTTCCATTGTTTCATTAGAAACATTTAATCTAATTGATTTTTCAAAATCAAAATGCTGACGGTTCATATTAGCTTCTTGAGTCATCCAGCTTTGTTCTTCACAAGACACCAAAACAGTAGCAAAAAATCGTTTTGCATATGAATGAAGTGCTTTCCATCTACCATGATAATCTATTGATGACCATGATATAACAGGCCAACAGTCATTTAACTGCCAGTATACTGCACCCATGCACCTTCCCCTATTTCTTCTGAAATGCTCTACACCATAACGTATACCATCAGCTTGTAAAAGCTGGGACGCATAAATTAATGTATCAAAATCGGTAGGGTAACGATATGTTTGTTGCATATATCCCATAATTTTTCCGTTTGCACCATAATTTCTTTGATGTTTTTCCATTATATAAGAAAACATATTAAAATCATTAGTATCATCGGTAAATGTTTCTATTGTTTTTCTGCAAGGTAAGGCTTGAAAACCAAACTCAGAAATATATCTAAAGAAATACTTTCTATATTCTGAAAATGGTTTATTACCATGCCAAACCTGCCAGTAATGCACATCTCCACGATTTGGGTCATTAGGATTATCAAACGAGCCGCCAGACGATGGACTTGCAGGCCAATAAAATGTATTAGGGTCATATTTTTTTAATATTTTAGGTATAATTCTCTCATACATAAATAGATAATCACGCACTTCAGTATGTTTTGTGACCCAACAGCGTTCATCAACAAACATTTCCATTTCATTATTTCCACACCATAAACCTAAACATGCGTGATGACGAATACGCTTTACATTATCTATAAATTCAGCTATTATATTTTGCTCAAATTCTTCTGTAAGCTCGTAAACCGAACAAGCAAACATAAAATCTTGCCAAACAACAAGTCCTAATTCATCACAAATATCAAAGAACCAATCATCAGGGTAAAAACCTCCACCCCACACACGAATTACATTAAAATTAGCCAGTTTACAGTCCTCTAATAGTTTTCTGGTTTTTTCTTTACTTCGTCTGCCAAGTAAATGGTCTTCTGGTATATAATCCGCACCCATAGCAAAAAAACATACACCATTTACTTCATGTGCAAAACTTTCTCCCCACTTATCTTTTTCACGTTTTACTGTCATTGTGCGAAGTCCAATTTTACTCTCCCAAGTATCACAGACAATGCCATTGTAAATAAGCTTTGCACAAACATTATAAAGTGGTTGCTCACCTAAACCATTAGGCCACCAAAGCTTTGGATTTGTTATATTTATTTGCCCAGTTTGATTATTATCAAATTTTGTTTCAAACTTTTCACCAGTTGGAGAAGTAACTATTATCTCCCATGTTCCTTTTTTATTTTCGCTTTCTGTTTCAAATAATAAATTTACTAGGTTTTCTTTATGATTTTGAGTTATATATACACTCTCAATTCTATCATTTTGTATGCCAATTAAACTAACTGGCCTAAAAATACCTGCATCTGGCAGATGTGCACCCCAATCCCAACCAAACATATAATGTGCTTTTCTAAGGTGCATAAAACCTTCATATGTGTCATCATTACCTATATTTTTATATTTTTGATATGCATTTTCTATATATTTAAGTGGAGAATGAAGTATTACTTTGAGTGTATTTTGACTGTTATTTAAAATATTAGTAACATCATATTCCCAAATTCTATGCATATTACAAGGTTTACCCAAAATAACATCATTTAAATATGTTGTTGCAACCGTATCTAAACCATCAAAATGCAAAATTATCTTATCATTTTTTAGTAAATCCTCATCAGGTTTAAAAATGCATTTATATTCAAAATCATTATTCATAATTTCGCATATACTGTCCTCTCTGTCTTTCCAGAAAGGGTCTTTTATAATATTATTATTTAATAAATCGGTATAAACACTTGATGGTACATTTACAGAGATATAATTTTCATTATTTACATCTCTCATCTTCCAATTTTGATTTAAAATTTGCTTTATCATTTTCTTACCTCTATAAAAAAAGCGAAGCTAAATTGCTCCGCTTTTATTTGTTTTACTTAACCTTAGGATATTCATTACAAAGCAGACGATATGCAGGTTCATCTTCTTCGATTGTTGGGAAGCGTCCAATTGGTTCATAGAAACGATTATCATTTTCATCGTCATTACACATAGAAACTTCGCCCAATAATACATTGCCTGTACCTTCTTCTACATGGAAATCATGGTACATATAAGGATAAATTGTAATACTTTCACCTGGAGTTAAGCGAATTTGGCTGCCAGCCTTAACAGTATATTCTCTACCATCGCAATTAACAGTAACATCAGTATCAGCAAATTTGCCGTCCTCAGTGGAATTATAAACTGTAATCAGAATATTTCCGCCACCACGATTTATGATATCCTCCATCTTATTCCAGTGGAAATGCATCGGAGATTCTTGACCTTCGTAAAGCATAAGCAATTTTTCAGCATAAGTCTTTGTATATTTAGGATTTTTAATATTTCCGTTTCTAACAGTAATAAGTGCAAATCCTACTTTATCAAAATCATTTAAGCCATAGTCAGTAACGTCCCAACCTAGCATATTATCACGAATTTCATCATACTCATGGTCTTTGTTTTGCCACTCATCTGGTGTAAAATTGCAGAATGGTGGTGCAATCATACCATGCTTGCTCATTAGTGCTTCCATATCTTTGATAACTTGATTTATTTTTGAACGTTTCATTTTAACATACCTCTCAATATATTTATTTCTTCTCCTTCAAATACTTGAAGTGTTATTTCGATTTCTTCGCTTTCAAATGGATTTAACATATGTAAATCATTATGTTTTTCATGGTACTGTCTACCATAAACACTTGAATTTGCAGGCTCTAAGCCTAAAACATAATCACCACTTGCAAGTGATTTCCACTGCATAAAATATGGCAAATATTTTTTAGAAAACTTAATGCAAAACCCTAAACCAAGTTTGTCGTTTATAACGACTGCAAATGTATTATCATTTTCATCAGATTTTAAATCATGTAAAAACACATATTCAGGTTCATTGTCTATTGGTTTTTGCATTAAAGCATACTCTTTAACATGAGGCTCTGCAATCTCATCACGAGCTATTATTTTTTCACTTGGAAGCAGAATTTGAGTACCCTCATCAAGAAATGGATATCCAAAATTAAAATGATAAAGCAACATCATAGGCTGTGGTTTATAGCTTTGATTTTCTATTTTATCACAGATTTTAATTTCTTTTTTAGGATATACTGTGGTAATTTTTCTTGAGAGAAGCATATTTTCTCCAAAAAGCTCTGCTTCACGCATTTGACCATTTATAGATAATTCATAACCATCATCTGTCCAATCAGTGTTTACGCCACTATGTTCAGCTGGTGTTGTGCGTATGCGTCCATGCATAGGATAGTCTTTATATGGTGCACATATATTCTCAAAACCACATGTAAACAACATACCACCCATAATGCTTCTAAGTGCTTCATTACCGTTTGTATCATAGTGATTTCTACCCTGCATGCCCGCTTTAGATAGGAAACTAAAATTTATACCCTTGTAAGATAATTCAGCTATATCTAGGCATTTATCTTGCATAACGGTAAATTGTAATTGACCATTTTTAACAAGCCAGCCTTCCATACCATTTGCTCGCCCATCACCAAATGTGATGGGCATTATATCAGCAAGCTGGTGCATATTACCGACCTTTTTAAGCAAATCTTTTTTCATTATTTTGAAGCCTTCCAGTCATCAATCTGTTTTTGCATTTCATTAATTACATCTTTGATACCTGTTGCCTCAAATTTCTTTTCCATCTGTGGTATGTATTCGCTAGGCTCTACGCTGCCAGTGTAAAGAGCCTTACCAAATTCATCAAGAATATTTCTAAATCCTGCAACCTGTGTGCTAACAGGACTTAAATCAAAATCAAAACCGAATGTTGGTGCTTCTTCAGCTTCATCATTAAATTCCTTAAATGTAGCCCATTTATCTATTGGCTCATTGTCAAGAACGTATGTGCTAAATAGACCACCTTGAACCCAATATGGAACAGAATAATCCTTACGCTTTTCCTCATTTAGTTTTACTTTGCAATCATAAATGTATGGTTTTCCCTCAGCTGCTGCCATTTCTGCTTCATCAACTGGCACTTTATCCCAGTGTACTCCTTCAATACCATAGTTAAGTAGGTTTCTTAAATACTGGTCGGTATTGATAAGGTTTATAAGCTCCATAGCTTTTTCTGGGTGTTCACTATTCTTATTGATTGCTGTCATTGCACCTCGTGCAGATGCATTTGTAATTTGTGTTTCCATAATTTCGCTTGCAACAACTTCATAACCTAAATCCTTGCCCCAGATAAGCTCTGCATAAGGCTGACCATCACCCTTAGTTACAAAACGTTTTACAGATTTATCATCAGCTGTTGTTGCTGCATCTTTATTTATATAACCCGCTTTATAATATTTACGCATAGTTTTAAGTGTTGACTGCATTTTCTCTGTATTAAATACACTTTGAACAGTCATGCTATCATCGCCAAATTCAACACCTACTGGGTCTTGAATTTTATCAAAATATGTTGGTGCAGTATATTCCTTAGTTAAATATAAAGGAACTACATCTGGTTCATTCTTTTTAATAACCTCAAGCCATGGCTCTAAATCTTCAAGTGTATGTATATCCTGATATGGAATATTATATTTATCTACATATTCTTTTGTAAATACCCACATAGGACTGCTGCCTATTTCTTTTTCACTTGGTACACCGTATATTTTGCCATCAACCTTTGCAGCCTCCCAGAAACGCTCATCAACAGCTTCATATACGCCTTTACCTTCATTTTGTAGTAAATCGTCAAGTTCTAAAAAAGCACCCTTAGTTACGTTTTGCAGGTAATCATTTGCCCAAGAACATGTGAAACACATATCCCACTTATCACCTGTATTTATAATTACTTGCATTTTCTGGTTGTAATCGCCCCAACCAACATAGTTAACCTTTAATTTTACACCGATTTTATCGGTTATATATTCATTTACTTTATCAATGACCATTTGAGAGTCTTTTTGAGTGTCACCAACTTGATACCACACAAGCTCTACAACGTCATCACCGTTTGCATTTTTTTCGCCCGAGCCACAGCCACTTAATAAACCAGCTGCCATTGTCGCAACACAGCCAGCTGCGGCAATTCGTTTTAGAAAATTTTTCTTCATACTTTTCTTTTCTCCTTTTTTTATTCTTTAACTGCACCTATGGTGAGTCCATTTACAAAGTATCTTTGGAAAAATGGATAAGCAAATATTATAGGCAATGTTGAAATAACTACAATCGCCATTTTTATTGTTTCCTTTGGCAAATTAGCTGCTGCTGTTATACCATCTACACCAAGCATACTCTTATTATTTGCTAAAAAGTCAATAGAGCTTTCTATCTTAATAAGCAAATACTGTAAAGGTATTAAATCTTGGTTATCTATATACATCATAGCATTAAACCAGTCATTCCAATATGTAAGAGTTAAAAACAATCCTATTGTTGCAAGTCCTGGAAGTGCCATTGGAATTACAATTTTAAAGAACAATCTCCATTCTGATGCACCATCTATCTTAGCCGACTCAATAACTGAGTCTGGAATACTTGTTTTAAAGAATGTACGAAGTACAATAACATTAAATGAGTTCATACAAAGAGGTAAAATAAGTGCAAAGATACTGTCCTTTAACATCAAAACTTTTGTAACTATCAAATAGTTAGCAATCATACCGCCTGAAAACAGCATAGGTATTGTTATAACTTTTGTAAAGAATGAACGATATGCATAAGTTTTTCTTGAAAGTGCATATGCATATGTGCTTATCAAAAATAGACCTATAAGTGTGCCAAGTACAGTAACAGTGATAGTTACACCATAGCTTTTTATAATGCTTTCACCTGCTTGAACTATGTATTCATAAGCATATAAGCTCCATTTTTCAGGGATAAATCTATATCCGTTCATTGTGAGTGCGTGTTCATCTGTAAGTGAAATTATAACAACAAATATAAATGGTATTACACTTAACAGTGCCAAAACTGTCATTATAATATTAAATACAACATTTGTTGATTTTTTGATTTTATTAAACTCGCAAGGTGCAGAATCAAGCTGCTGTAACATTTTTTCCTTGCGATATTCTTTCCATTTTTCTTTGAGCATTCTTTTTCCTCCTTTCATTTAGAAAAGTGCATTTTCCTTGTCAACCTTAGATACAAGTTTATTTGCAATCATAATTAAAATAAAGCCTACTATTGACTGGAATAATGCTGCCGCTGAACTCATACCTATTTCACCATTTGTTTTGAGTGCTCTAAAGATATAAGTATCAAGTACATTGGTTACAGGATAAAGAGGGCCTGAATCTCTTGGTAACTGGAAGAATAAGCCGAAATCTGCTTTAAATATACCACCAACTGCCATAATCAGTAATATTAAAATAACTGGTCTTAAAAGTGGAATTGTTATATATCTAATCTGCTGCCATTTTGTAGCACCGTCAAGAACTGCCGCCTCATAATATGTTTTATCAATACCGCATATAGAGGCTAGATATACAACCGTATTATATCCAACACCCTTCCATTGGCTCATAAAAATAATGATAAAAGGCCAATAAACTTTTTCTGTATACCAAGATACACCTTCCATTCCAAATTGCTGCATTATCATATTGAAATATCCTTTTTCAGGGCTTAAAAAAGCATATAAACAATAGCTTACTACTACCCATGATAGGAAATATGGTAAAAACATAGCACTTTGATAAACTTTCGCCATACCTTTATTTCTAAGCTCATTTAATATAAGTGCAATTATTACTGGTAAAACTATACCAAGAATAATAAATGCCGCATTGTAAAGAACTGTATTTCTTACAATTAGCCAAGCATCACCACTACTAAATAAAAATTTGAAATTATTAAGCCCTACAAATTTACTTTTTATAAGACTTTCAAAAAATCCACCAGATAGGCGATATTCTTTAAATGCAACAAATATACCAAAAAGTGGCAAATATGCAAAAAGCAAAAACCAAATTGCTCCTGGCATACTTAACATCAAAAGTTCTTTGTTAGACCTTAACCTATCCAGTCTACCCTTTCCCTTCTTCTTCATTTTGCAGCCTCCTTTTATTATCTTTTATATATATAATATAACTAATTTTAAATATATTTTCGAGTCGAAAACTTATTGTTTTGTTGTACATTTTATAGCATTATTCAAACTTTACGCTGTTTTTTTATATGAAAAAAATCCATGAAAACTATATATTTTACACTCTTATTTTAAAAAATAAAATCCGCCTGATAATGGCGGATTTTTAGCATTTAATATTTTTTCATATTTCTAAGTGAAGCTGGAGATATACCATAGTGCTGTTTAAACTTTCTGTAAAAGTAACTTGTGTCAGGATATCCAACCTCTTTAGATATATCACTTATTTTCATATTTGTATGTAATATAAGCTCTCTAGCTTTTTCAATTTTTGTATTGCTCAAATATTGATTAAATGTGCAACCTACCTCTTTTTGAAAAATCTGACCCAGATATGAAGTATTCATATTATATTTATATGAAAGTGTCTTTAAATTCATATCTTCTTTATAGTTATCTTGAATTTCTTTCATTACTTGACGTACAACGGGTGTATATTGCGATTTTTCTGCATGAAGCTCATTTATTATCCCGCTTATTTCAAGTACAAGCATAGTTCTGAGTGCAAAAATATCTTTTGCCTGATATATATTATCAAGTATTTTTGACAATCCATTATCATTTTGTTCTAGCTTATACTCTACTTTTATTTCCTCAAGCAGCATAATAATTTTAAGCACTATTTGATATGGAACATCTACATTAACTTCATCTTGTAAATTTCCTATGAAAATATCATCTAAATACGAGATAACCTCATCTTGATTTTTATTTAATATTATTTTTCTAAGCTTATTTTGGTCTATTGCAACATCTCTAGAGCGTTTATTTATTATATACTCAGGACTTATACAGTTTCCATATCCGCTCAAAATTCTATATTTTTGAAGCTGATATGCATTTTGATAACTTCTAGGCAAATCATTATATGAATTTATATTATTTCCAATAGTTATAAAACTAAGTATGCCAAATTTACTTTCAATCTCGTTTTGAAAATCTGTCAAAGTCTTTTCTACTACTGAAATTTCTTCTCCTATTTTTGTCTGCAATATTAAAAGCACTACATCTGTGGTTAAATATATAATTCTAACAGAAAAATTTATATTACAAATTTCTTTGGAGATAATGTTTATATCGTCTGGTTGTTGCAAGCTTTCAAGGTCAACTCTTAATATAGCAGGATATATTTCACACCCAGAAAAGTCTGGCAATTTATTGCAAAATTTTTCTTTTTCATTTTTATCTAATTTCTCACTCAAAAACTTTAACCAAGATATATTTTTACGTTCATTTTCAGAGTTTTTCTGGTCAATTTCATCTAAATGATTAGATGTATTTATCAGTGCATCTTGTAATTGCTGCTCATTGATTGGCTTTAAAATATAATCCTCAACATCTAATTTAAGTGCATCTCTTGCATAATTAAAATCATCTTGACCAGATAAAATTAAAAATCTTACCCTGTTATCAATTTTACGAACATTGCTTATTAATTCTATACCATTCATCTCTGGCATTTCTATATCGGTTACGATTATATCAACCGGTTGTTTTTTTAACATTTCAAGGGCTTCAATACCATTATGTGCCATATGAACTACTTGCATACCCATTGATTGCCAATCATTTATATATCTAATACCCTGTAATATTAGTTCTTCATCTTCTACGAGCATTACACGTTTCATACTTCCTCCTTGATTTTAACTATGACCTCTAATCCCATCTTTTCGTTATTTTCCCTAAGTTTCACACCATATTTTTCACCATAAATAGCTTTTATACGTCTATTAACATTACTAACGCCAATAGATTTATTGTTATGCTCAATATTTAAGGTATTTTGGAGCTCTTCATTTTTATTTTTTATTGCATCTTCGCTCATTCCACGACCATTATCTATTATATGAAAATCTATACTGTTTTTGTTTTGATTTACATATACTTTTATAATGTTATCTTGTTTTGTGCTACGGATACCATGAATAAAATAATTTTCTATTATAGGCTGTAATATAAATTTTATAATTTTTTTATTCATTAGGCTTTCTGGACAAATTATTTTATATTTAAATATGTTAGGATAACGCATAGTAAATAGTTCAAAATACTGTTTACAGTAATCAAGTTCGTCAGCTATTGTTATAAAATCATTATCCTTTAGCTGTCTTCTAAATAAAATTGACATGTTATATAACATTTGTCCTACTTCTTTATCACCGTTACAAATGGCTTTCATTCGAATAGCTTCAAGAGTATTATATAAAAAATGTGGATTTATTTGGCTTTGCATTGCATGTATTTCTGCATTTTTCTTATCAATTTCAGCTAGATATTGTTTTCTTATATGTTCATTTAATCTCTTGCACATATCATTAAAATCAGCAGAAATCATATCAAGTTCATCACCTGATTCTGGAACTGGAATATTAATCGTAAGATTTCCTTTTTTAACCTCATTCATTCCTCTTAATATTATATTTACACGTCGTATTAATTTTTTTATATGTACAGAAATTCCCAAAACACTCAAAGTGAACACTATAATTCCTATAAAAATAATCATAATTATACTACTCATAGGAATTTCTGATGCTGAAACATGATTTAAAAATACAAAAATCTGATAAGCATCAATATTTTTATTGAGAATAGTATATGAAAAAATATTTTCTTGTTCTCCTGTCTTAGATGATTGTATTACATTATACCATCTTTCGAGTGCATTTTCATTATAAATTGGCTGTATAAAATCCTTTGTAACAATCAGTTCTGCATATGATTTGCTGTTTATTAAATTTTCAAACTGATTTGAATTTTCAAAAGTAAGTATGATACACCCTTCAAGTTTAAATGTATCTGGGTGTCTTACTTCTTTTATAAATATTATATCGCTTGTTTTTTCTGTATGATTTTCAATTTCTGTAAGTCTATCTTTACCATTCATATAATGGAAAATTTCATTTTTATATACAACAGTATTATCCATTTTATAATAGCTAATAAGTTCTATTTTTTTCAAGCTTTCACTTGCTTCAAATGCACTATCTAAAAACGTTTCCATACTGCGATATTTATTTAAATTAGACTTTGAATATAAGTCAAGACGAAATTCCCAATATTCTTCAGGTTCTAGAGTAAAATATGCTATTAAATCTTCTAACTCTTGTCTACTTCTGTATAAATCTCTATATAAGTAATCTGCTGTGTTTTTATTTTCTTGTATAATATTAGAAACTTCAACACATACCTTTTCTGACTCTGATGTTCTGCTTTCAAAATAATTTTGTCTTAACGATATAAAAAAATACAGCATTAAAATAAATATAACAATACCAACTATACCAGTTGAAATTAAAAATTGCTTATAATATAGGGTTTGTCTTTTGCTCATACCAAATCCCCTTTTCTCTATTTTAAATATTATATCATAAATTTTACTATTTAAACAAATACGAACAAGAGAGCTTAACTTAAAAGCTCTCTTGTTCACTTGCTTTAGCATCAAGTGATTTAAAAATATTTTGATTCATAAAAATAATTAAAAACCCATAAATGCTAGATATAAATAAGATAAATGTTCCTGCTTTTATTTCAAATAACATTAACACAAACGTAAAAATCACAAAGTTGCTTAATGTTATAAGTGGTTTAGTTATTGTTAGCATAATAGCACCTTTTAAAATATCTATAACAGACATTTTATATCTGCTTGTTAAAAGACAAATATTAGGCATTGATAAAAGCATAAGTAAAAATAACAAACCAAACAAAATTAAAAGTGGAAAAAAGTATATAGCAAAAAATTCTATATTAGTCCAAAATATTAAAACAATAAATAAATATATACTAGAAACAATAAATTTTTCTTTTATACAGTATAAATACCCAGTTATAAAATCCTTGAGTGACCCTGTATCATATTTATGTAAAATACGGTTCATACAGAAAAATACAGCACTCATTGCTGGTATAAAAGGTATAAAACAAAGCATAAAAAACGGTAAATATGTTCTTACTTGACTTATACCAACAAATAAGAGAAAAAGCAGCAGAGGTAAGTTAAATATAAGAAATAAAATATTTACTTTGAAAAAATACCAAATTTTCTCGCATGTACTTAAAATATTATCTAATCTGAAAACTGACATACTGCTTTTTCTCCTTTTTATAGATTTTAATTAAATTTCAAATAGTATTGTTTTAATTTCATATGGGTGTAATTCTAGCTTAACCTCGTTATCTGTGCAAACATCACCTATAACACGTTCTCTTAAATCACCCTCAGCCCATGATTTAAAACCAAATGATGGCTTTAAGCATACTTGTTGTTTGCTACCTGCAAAATCATGTATACGCACAACAAGATATTTGCCGTCTTCTGACTTCTTAACAGCATCAATTTCAATTTGTTCATTATTAACTGTAAAGAAACTATTTACCTTATCTTCACCGTTTAATACAAGCATTGGATTATTGAGCTGATGAGCTGATTTAACAACATCACCTGCAACAAAATCGCCAACATGTGGAAGTAATGAATATGTAAATGTGTGCTGTCCTACATCTTGTAAATGGTCAGGCTGCTTTCCTGAGCGAAGAAGTGAAATTCTAAGCACATTGTCCTTAATATCATAACCGTATTTGCAATCATTTAACAAGCTAACACCATAATCACGCTCAGATAAATCTGCAAATCTATGTGCAACAGACTCAAATCTAGCTAAATCCCAACTTGTATTCCAGTGATTAGGTCTGCGTACATTACCATATTGAATATCGTATGTAGCATATGTTGTGCGAATATCCACAGTAAATGCTGCCTTTAATAGCTGCTGACGCTCTTGATAATCAACATCTGTTTTAAAATCAATTCTTCTGTCATCACTATAAAGAATCATATCTTGCTCAATAGTGCTGTTCATGTACTTCCATGTAAAAGCAATAACCAGTCTTAGCTGACCACATTCCTTTACTTCCATCTTAACAAGGTCTGTAACTTCTCTCATCTTCTGCTGATAGAATATATCAATATCCCATGCATCATTATCAAGAGGTTTATCTTCAAACATTTGAAGCACATTGCCACGTTCGCCCTTAGCTAATACTTCTCTGTTATTTTCCTTGTCAAATAGTCTTGTAATCTGACCATATTCATTAAGTGTAATAATATAAAATGGAGTTTCAATATTATTATTATTAACAGTAAATGCCTTATCCTCTGCTTTAGTCTCACCGTTTGTAAATTTAATAACCTGACTGCCCATTTGAGGTACATTTTTAACCTTAATATAAGTATTTCCATTTGAAACTTGACTGGTTAAAACATTGCCATTTTCATCGGTGAATACACCATTTCTCTCACCAGACAAGCAAATTGTTTCATCAAGTGTCCAGCCTGAAGCATTATATACTGTAAATGTATCTGCTTTATCTTCTACAATCTCGTTTGAGTAGCTATCAATAACAGACTGTGCAATATCTTGAATTTTAGCATAGTCTTTTCGGCTATCCTCATAAACCTCATGTATAGATGAGCCTGGTATAATATCATGGAACTGGTTTGTTAAAATCATTTTCCAGCCTTCGCTAAGCTTTTCTTGCTTTGCATTTGCAAGACAATTTTGCTTTATACCCTGCATTGCAGTCATAAATTCAGCAAGTCTATACATAAGCTCCATTTTTCTATTCATACGCTTATTATATCCCTGACTTGTATATGTACCACGATGATATTCAAGGTATAACTCACCGTTCCAAGTATGAACGTAATTATCAGTATTTTTCACAGTTTCCTTGAGTGAACGGAAATACTCTCTGGCAGTAGAGGTTTTAAGTGATGGCAAACCAGGGATTTTATCAATTCTTCTGCGACGCTCTAATAAATCTCTGTTTACACCGCCGCCACCATCTCCATAACCATATGAGATAAGCAGTTCTTTGTTCATATCCTTTTCGCTATATGCTTCCCATACACCCTTAACAGTTTTTGCAGTTAATAAACCGTTATAAGTATAGAACCATGAACCTGGTTCATTCCAAGGCTCTGGAGTTGTAATAAAGTGTGTTAAAACTTCACTACCATCAATACCTTTCCAATGGAATGTATCATGTGGCATACGATTAAACTGATTCCAACTGATTTTAGTTGTCATAAACATATCAATACCAGATTTCTTTAAAATCTGAGGCAATGCCCATGAATAACCAAATACATCAGGAAGCCATAAGTATTCTACATCTTTACCAAATTCATCTTTTATAAATTTGCTACCGATTAAGATTTGACGTGTGAGAGATTCTCCACTTGTTAAATTACAGTCGGCTTCTACCCACATACCGCCATCAACTTCCCAGCGACCTTCTTCAATTCGCTTTTTCATTTCCTCATATATCTCTGGGAAATCCTGTTTGATATATTCATAAAGCTGTGGCTGAGTCTGAAGGAAAATATATTCAGGGAACATTTCCATCATACGAAGTACAGTTGAAAATGAACGTGAAATTTTTTCATGTGTATGCTTTAATCTCCATAACCAAGCTACATCAATATGTGTATGTCCTACACATTTTACCTGTACAAGAGAGTTTTTATCCATTGCATCAATTTTCTGATTTAATAAATCATCTGCTTCATGTACAGATTTATAAAATTCATCACTTGCTGGATAAGACCAATCAATACAGTGACAAGCTTCATCAAGTGCATTTCTAAGATTATGCTTGATAGGGTCGCTGTCATTTAACTCACGAATTGTATCCCAAACAAGCATACCAAGATAATAAAAATCATCGGTTTTTTCATCAAGCCATGCAAGGTCAGCACGAGCAATCTTATGCTCTTGTGGACGTGGAACACCGCCACCTTCTAAACCTGACCATAAACGGAAAGTAAGTCTAAATGTTTTGCCACAAAGTTCTTCTTTAAAGAAAACCTCTTTATGGTTTGCATCTACTCCTTGATATGGCTTTTCATTTATATAACACATAGCTTCAAAGCCTGCATTATTACCTGCACCAGTATTACCAAAATCAAAAATACCTACAACTCTTTTACCCTTCCATTCAGCTGGAATTGTAATTTCCTTATGCAGCCATAAATATTTGTCACGACCACTCCAGTTTTCTCCCACATTCATTGTATCCCAATTTGTAAAATCAGTAGGTACAACTGGATTTACAACGCCTTGTGTATCTTCACAAACCACAAATTGTTCAAGTGGTTTTACATCTCTGTAACAGTATTCACGCACTTCATTGACTCTGCGTTCTAATTTTCTATCGGTTAAAAACATCTTACTGCCTCCCTAACCTTAACTTTAACTAAATTTTATATTAAAAATATCACTTTCACAATTTTAGATATTCTATGTTTAGTGTAAAAATTCTAGATTTTAATTTTATATCCCATAACATCTAAAAATAGTTCAGAGTACATAGCATTAGCCCATGAAAACCACTCTCTTGTAAATTTGCTAGGATTATTAACATCAAATCCTTCATGCATCATACCAGTATTTGCTGTTGTGTTTACTAAAGTTTGAAGTATTTGCTCTTTTTCTTCTATTGTTTTAGCTGTAAGTCCTTGTATAGCCAGTGCTATATGCCAGATATAATTTGATGGTGTGTGTGGACTTCCAACGCCACTAGCATATTTACCAGTGTAATAATAAGGATTAGCCTCACTTAATATAAACTTTCTTGTGTTTTCCATTGTTTTTTTATCGCCTTTATAACCTAAATACTCCATAGAAAGCAAGCTAGGAACGTTTGCATCGTCCATTAAATTAAACATTCCAAAACCATCTACTTCATAGGCATAAACATCTCCAAATTCTTCTGTTTTGGTTTTGCCGTATTTTTCGATTGCATTATATACTTCATCAGCCAATTTTCTAGCTTCATCTGCAAGCGAAATATCATGTAAAATATCTTTTGCTATTTCATATACATAATTTAATACTATAACTGCAAACATATTAGACGGAATATGATAACCATATGTGCAAGCATCATCACTTGGTCTAAAACCTGACCAAATAAGCCCTATACCCGATTTAACAAGTGCACCTTTTCCATCTCTTGAAAGTGTATCTGTAAAATAGCTATTTTTTCTAATAAATCTATACTCTGATTTTTCTTCATGGTATTGCTCAGTTTTAAATAAATTTATTATATTTACAACACCTTTTTTAAAGTTTTCATCAAATTGCTCTGTACAGCCTGTGTTTTTCCAAATTAAATATGCCAGCTGAATAGGATAACAAAGAGAGTCAATTTCAAATTTTTTCTCCCATACCCAAGGATTTTGATTTTCATAATCTTTTTCCCAACAATCGCCATTTGGCTCTATATTAAATGCATTTGCATAAATATCTATATCTAAATAAAAAAATTGTCTTTTTACCAATCCTACAAGCATAGAAAGTACATCTTTATTTTGCTGTGCTACAAATAAATATGGTCTAAGCTGTGCAGTGGAATCTCTAAGCCACATAGCAGGAATATCTCCTGTTATAACATGAGCAGTTTTATTAGGCAGTATTTTAACTGTTTTATCTAATGTATTTGTATATGATGTTATAAATTGTTTTAACCAAGCTTGATTATTACATTTTTGAGCAATTTCTTTTAAAAATTTATCCATTTTCATTCTCCTATAATAAACGCCCACAACATTTACATTGTGGGCGTTTGTAATTTTAAACACCAAAAACTTCTACTTCATAAATTCTTGCAGCACTATCTGAGCCTTGAGTTGGTTTTGTAATTTGTAATTTAACAAATTTAGCCTTTTGTGGTGCAAATGTATCCTTTGTTTCTCCCAAAGAGTTTCGTGTTATATTCACAACTTCGGTATAATTTACACCATCTTCACTAACCGAAATGGTGTATGCTTTTGTATTCATATCTGGGCTTTCACCGCCAGCCTCTGCATGTGAAATTACTACTTCACTTACTGTATGCACACCCCCTAAATCTATAATAATCTCATGTGGTGGTGTTCCAGTAGCACACCATTTTTTTGTTTTATCTCCATCTAAAGCAAACTTTGGTGCTTCATTTTCATTTACATATGAACTTGCACTTGCATTTTTGCCATTTGAAATACTTTGAATATTCGCAGCTTCATTTGATACAACTATAAAACCTTTTATAGTCTTTTCATCTTTACCTGACTTATTTTTAACATTGACTGTTACATCATATGTACCTTCTTTTGGATAGCTTACTGTTACAGTTTCACCTTGCAGTTTTTCTTCGCTTGCACCCTCTAAACTCCATGAAACTTCTTCAATATTTGCAGAACCGTTACACTGTAAAGTTATATTTTCATTTGGTGCAACAAAGGTTTTTGATGCTATAAAATCAGCTTTTGGCAAGCTGTTATCAGGCCATTTCATATCAACTTTTATAGCCTTGCCCTGTTTTTGCAATAAATCCACTGGTACAACCTCAAATGTACTATTATTTGTATCATCTGTTCTTGGCAATGTATTTATATAAAATACATTTGTATTTGATACACCTAAAAGTGAACGTGTATTATTTTCATTTATTCTATATACTTCATAATAAGGTGCATTACCTTTGCTTTCCCATGAAAGTCTTACACCTGCATACATAGCATCTTCATCAAAAACAAAATCATCTATTTTCAAATTGGAAATCTCAGCATTTTTAATTTCTTCTTGCTCATATACTGATATATTTCCAAAATATAGCTCATAATTATCACTTGTTTCAGCAGTTTTAATTGAATATGAAATCTTTCTTACATTTTTACCTGCAAACTTAGATACATCAAAACTTACAGTTGTCCAATCTTCACCTATATTTTTATCAGCTTTAATTACTTGCTCACTTCCATCATCAAGAGTTAACACAAGGTTTAACTGTGTTTCTGATGTTGCTTTTAAAGTAGATGTCCATTTTGTTGTTTTTGTAAGTGGCAAATCAGCACTATATAGCATAATTTCACTTGTTTTATCCGCTTGCATTTTTCCACGAAGTTTCAAGCTGTTGCCACCATACCACGCATTAGCCACATCAAATGTTGCTGTAAGCTCATTATCGCCCTCATGCTCCATGATAAAGCGGTATGTTGGAAGTATGTCTGACAAGCTTCTATTATTCCAATCGAGTTTAGATACTTGCTCGCCCTCTCTAAAGAAACTATATCCATTACCTAGTGAAAAATTAGTTACAAATGGAGTTGATGTTATTGCTGAACGTTCAACAACATAACTTGAAACTCCTCTCCATTGTTCTCCTTCATTATCTGCTTTAGATATAGACGGATTTCCCTTGTCATTAACCCAAAGAGCAGTTTCTTTCTTTATAAAATCCTCCATATCTGATGCAGAGCTGTATGCCCAACTTGGGCAATAAAGTCCTAAAGAAGTATGAGTTGTACCATCTTCTTTAGCAAATAAATCCCATTTAACAGGTGTTGTATATCCATTTGCCTGTACATCTATACCTGCATAGAGGTCGTAAGGGTCAATACCTGTTTGATTTGCAAGTTCGGCAGATTTTTCAAGAAGTTTTTCATCTGCATATTTATCTTCTGTCCACCAGAAATTTAAAAACATATCATCTGCAACTTTATTCCCCTCATCATCTTGCATAAATGTTATGTTTTTCTCAGTTAATGCATTTTGCCAATCCATTTCACCGTCTTTTGTCATTGAATCATACCAAACAAGCTCAAGCTCTGGTGCTTTTTCTTTAAACTGTTTTATAAATTCCTGCATTTTCTGAGCATATTCAGGTGTTAAACCACCATTTTTCTCATTGTCTGTCTCTTGATTTATAAACCAACCATCAAAGCCATATGTTTGTGCAACTTCTATGAGCTTATCAGCCATAGGGAAATTTTTATCTTCATCTTGCGTTAAGAATGTATCTAACCATTCAATTTTTCCGCCTGCAACATTTTGTGGGAAGAATACTGTTCCTATAACTGGTACACCATTTTTATGTGCAGCATCTGTAACATCAGGACTTGGCGGTACAATTAAACCCTCACCTGATGAACCTCCCCAATAAACGAGCATATCTACATATTGCCAGTATGTAAATGTGTTACAATCTACAACATTAAGACCATGTGGTGCATTACCACTTGTACTGGAATTCATAATAGAAATTGCCATAACTTTTGTGTCTTTATTTTGTGTTTCATTAACTGTTTGAAGGTTTTCAGTATCCACACGCTTTGCAAGCGGAACATGACTTATATTATGTAAAATGTCTTTATCCTCTTTTGCATTCCATGAAAGTAATTGCTCTGGAAACCAATATGATGACTCTGGCTGATTATTCATAACAAGTGTTGTGTTGGTATTTTCTTCTGTAATCTCTATTGCACTACTGGTTTTATTCAAACCATATGTGCTTGATGAACTACAAGCAGTAGAACAAATGCACATAGATGCAATAACTGATAATACCGTTATCTTTTTAGCATGCTTTTTAAATTCCATAATATCCCTCTTTCTTACTTTGTGAATTAATCACTTGTTTATTTGAGTATAGCAGAGGATATATATTTTAAAACAGTGTAAAAAGTATCGTTTTATTGTATATATTTTATATATTTAATTATTGTTTTAACCTCTATAATTGTATAATTATTATGTAATAAAAATCATTCTAACAAATATAATAGATAATTTATTGTTTGAGCCATTTGTTTATAATTAAAAACCTTTTTAAAGTTATGGCTGAAAATCAATAAGTATATGCGAATATTTATCTTTAACAGCATTTATGTATTGTCTTAAAATGGTTTCTTTGCTCATAGCTCAGCAACACCTTCTAAAATAAAAAAACTGCCTGCAAATAATTGCAAGCAGCTCAAAACAATAGTTTTATCAATTACAAAAAGTGAACACAAAATATTTACTATTTTAAAATGCTAATTTATATACTAAGATATATACAAACTAAACTAACCAATTATGCTATTTTTGTTAACATATAATAAATTTATTTTAATAAATAAATCTTATTTTTTTATCTCTATAAAAACGGGTTCAAACTCGAAGTTGGCATTATTACCTGAAATTAAATCGTAATATTCATCACTATATCGTATTTTACTGTAATCAAAAGCTTTTTGAAGTGCCTTAACATATTCAAATGGGTTTATCATTGGTGTTAAACTAAATTCACTTTGCAAAAGCGACAATATTTCCCTTTGCTGTTTTGTTTCCCTTTGCTTTTCATCTGTCAAATGCTCATTAAACTGTTCTTTATTCATCCATATGACCTGTTCGGCGGGATTAGCTGAACCGCAAGCTAAAATTAACCTTATAAAATCCTCAAAATTTGAAGCAATAGGATATACATACATATCCGCAAAACTCTCAGGATTAACAGCAAACACCATATCACCATATTCAGGTAAAAAACAATATAATATTGTGCCTTCAAAACCGATAACCTTCGCATTTATAGGATAGCAAAAATAAGGGTCACCAATTTCTCGATATTCAAGTGAAATTAATTCACCGTTTATATTTAGTTTTTTATATTTTTCAAATAAATCCATATAAATCACACCTATGTATTATATATATTTATTTTTACTTTTGATGGTTTGTTTTCATCAATACATTCTAATAAAATATTCTTACAAACCCATCTGTCCAGTAACATTGCTCAATTAGATAAGTGTCAAGACTCCATTCTTGCTTTTTAAAATGCTTTTTAGAATCTGCCATAATTTGTTCAGCATCTCTGAGGTTTGCATAACAATCGCTACACCAAATATCTATATTGTGTCCTTCCTTATCCTCATTCCAACCCCAAATTACATGAACTTTCATAGAATTATTTATAGTTCCAATCACTTGTTTCTCTGTAATTTCATATATACATGGGTAATCTCGAAATCCAGAAACAGTTGATAAATAATTTTGAGCAATTTGTCTTGCCTTATCATATGATTTAAACAGACCTATAAAAAATCCTTCATTCATCTCATTATATATGGTTAAACTGTATAACATATATATCCTCTCTAAATTATTATAAAACTATGAAAAATAGAATGTTTCTATTTAGTTTTTATATTTAATAGGTTTAAATAAACAGCTATTCCTTTACTTCATAAACTATATTCCCTGTATAGTATAAATAAATAGCAATATAAATTAAGTTTTCTCTATTAGGAAGTGACAGGTATCCAGAATATGTTGTTAAGTTATATCCATACATTTCATCTATTATTTCAAATGAAAAATCTTTATATGTTTTAATAAATTCTAAAAATTCAATCTTCTTACCATTAAAATTACCATATGCGCCATTATCACTTAGAAAATAAACATCAGAGCAATCAAAATCTATATTTTCAATCAAAATACTTCCATCTATCTGACAAAACGGCTCTTCTAATTTTAAATAACCATAATCAAAATGAAATCTAATATTGTTTTCAATTATTTCTATTTTGCTTACTCTCATATCATGTAAACTATATGGAATAGAAGGTTTAAACTTATAAACAA
>DXIE01000035.1 GCA_019113005.1 Candidatus Butyricicoccus avistercoris
GCACTTTCAAGCATATCAGAAGATATACGAGTATCTTTACCTATAAGTAATTTAGCTTTACCGCCTTGTTTTTGCTCTTGACTCAAAAGATAAGCCGCAGCAGCACCGATTTTAAAAGCTAGCATTGCATCAAGTTCTATGTTAGCAACGCCACGAACACCATCTGTTCCAAAATATTTTCCCAAAATAAACACCTTGCCTTATTTGTTAAGTAGGCACTGGAAAAACTAAGATTTTATAATCTTAATTGACCGTCTGCTGTTTCCATTTTCAAATGCTCATATGCACGAAGTGTGGCACATCTACCACGTTGTGTGCGGTTTAAAAAGCCGATTTGCATTAAATATGGCTCATAGACGTCTTCCAGTGTAATCGCTTCTTCTCCGATAGTGGCCGCCAGTGTTTCAAGACCTACTGGGCCACCATTATAATTGAGAATAATGCTTTCAAGCATTCTGCGGTCGATATTATCAAGCCCTAATGGGTCAATACCAAGGGCAGTAAGTGCCATATCAGCCGCTTCAGCTGTTATTGTTCCATCTCCTTTGACTTGTGCGAAATCACGCACACGACGAAGTAAACGGTTTGCAATACGAGGTGTACCACGAGAACGTTTTGCGATTTCTAAAGCACCATCATAACGGCTGTGTACACCTAAAATTCCCGCTGAACGAGTTACAATTTTCTCTAAATCCTCTGGTGAATAAAGCTCAAGTCTTAGCATAACACCAAATCTATCTCTCAGCGGAGAAGTGAGTTGACCTGCTCTAGTTGTTGCACCTATAAGCGTAAACTTTGGCAAATCAAGTCTTATAGACCTTGCACTAGGCCCTTTTCCGATGATAATATCCAGTACACCGTCCTCCATAGCGGGATATAAAATCTCCTCTACACTGCGGTTTAATCTATGGATTTCATCAATGAATAAAATATCATTCTCACTTAAATTTGTCAATAGAGCAGCTAAATCTCCCGCTTTTTCTATTGCAGGACCAGAAGTAATTCTTAGGTTTACACCCATTTCATTGGCGATTATTCCAGCGAGAGTTGTTTTGCCGAGTCCTGGAGGGCCATAAAGCAGTGTATGGTCAAGTGGCTCATTTCTTTGTTTTGCTGCCTCTATGAATATTTTTAAATTTTCTTTTACTGCGGTTTGACCAATATATTCGTCCATAAATTTAGGACGAAGTGAATTTTCGGTGTCCTCATTTTTAAGCTGATGACTTGAAACAATGCGTTCATCATCAGCCATGCCGCCTGAAAACTCAATGCTCAATTTTTCACTTCCTTACTGCATTGCTAATTTTTTTAGACAATAACGGATAATACTTTCAGCGTCCATATCTTCAGAGTTTAAGCCTTCCATTGCCTTAAACGCCTCTGCTTGAGAGTAGCCAAGCACCATAAGAGCAGCTACTGCCTCTTGTATATGGTTTATACCGCCCTTTTCAGGCATAACAATATTTTTACCTGCTGAAGCTGCGGTTTCAAGCTGCCCTTTGCTCATTTTATCTCGAAGCTCTAAAACAATTCTCTGAGCGATTTTTTTGCCAATGCCTTGAGCCTGAGTTAGTAGTTTTTCATCTTCTGTAATAATTGCAAGTGCAAGCTGTGAAGGCGGAGCGACTGACAAAATAGACAGTGCTGCCTTTGGCCCTACACCCGAAACACTTGTTAGCATTTTATAACAATTTAACTCCTCTTGGTCAGAAAAGCCATAAAGCTCAAAAATGTCCTCTCTAACGTGCAAGCAAGTATAAAGCCTTGCTTTTTCGCCCATTTGTATATTAGATAGCGTATTTTGCGATGTGTGACAGGCATAACCCACGCCACCGCAATCAATTACAGCTAAACCTTGCTCAACATGAGCTACTAATCCTTCTACATAATAAAACATTTAATTTATTCTCCTGTTTTCCCAAATATTACTCCTTTTGGAGTGACCATGACAAATTGCAACTGCAAGTGCATCTGCTGCATCATCAGGTTTTGGAGTTTTAGTAAGCCCTAACATGGACTTTGTCATTTCCATCATTTGTTTTTTCTCTGCCCTGCCATAACCTGTAACAGATTGTTTAATCTGAAGTGGTGTATATGAGTTAGGCATCAGTCCCTTTTGTGCAAGAGCGAGCAAAATAACACCTCTTGCCTGAGCTACTTGAATACCTGTTGTGATATTGGTATTAAAAAACAGTTCTTCAACCGCAACATCATCTGGGTGAAAAGTATCAATAATAGTGCATAAATCATCATAAATTTCACATAACCTGTGATGCATAGGCTGACCTGCTTTGGTTGTTATTGCACCATACTGGATAGGTGTAAATTTTCTTCCATCATATTTTACAACGCCGTAGCCAACTATTGCATAACCAGGGTCTAGTCCAAGAATAATCAAATATATTTTCACCCTTCTATTTTAATTAAAGTTTCCTCCTGTTACTTCAAACATACGCTCTATTCTGTTTTTTAGCACAGGATAATTTTCTAAATTTTCATCATTATTTAATATAATTTCCGCCTCATAGCGAGCTTGCTCCATAGCCTGCATATCGGATATAATATCCACATTTTTAAGTGTAGGCAAACCATGCTGACGGTTGCCAAAGAAATCACCAGGGCCACGCTGTGCAAGGTCAGCTCTTGCGACTTCAAAACCATCATTTGTTTGGGTTAAAATGCCAAGTCTTTGTTTTGCCATTAAGCTTTTATCCGCACCAAAGAAAATACAATATGATTTTCTATTGCCACGACCGACACGACCTCTAAGCTGATGAAGCTGAGAAAGACCAAATCTATCTGCATCTTCAACCACCATCAGCGAGGCATTAGGCACATTTACACCGACTTCAATAACCGTAGTCGATACTAAAATATCCAGTTTACCGCTTGCAAATAACTCCATAACATTTTCTTTTTCTGATGGTTTCATTTTGCCATGAAGTACGCCTATTCTTCTGTGTGGAAACACCTTAGCAAGTGATTTTGCATAGTTTTCGGTGTTTTTGAGCATAAGCTCACCTTCTTCAACAAGTGGACACACAACATAAACTTGACCACCAGTTAAAATTTGCTTTTCCATAAAACCAAATACACGCCTACGCATTTTTTCTCCGACTGCATAAGTTTCGACTGGAGTTCTGTTTGGTGGAAGTTCATCTATAATTGACACGTCTAAATCACCATACATAATGAGTGCAAGTGTGCGAGGAATAGGAGTAGCAGACATAACAAGAGTATGAGGGTGGTCGCCCTTTTCTCTGAGCATTGCCCTCTGATTTACACCAAAACGATGTTGTTCATCGGCTACAACCGCACCAAGTCTAGCAAATTTAACACCTTTTTGAATAAGTGCATGTGTACCTATTACAACACTTCCAGTACCATTTTCTATTTTTTCAAGTGCCTCACGCTTTATTTTAGCTCCCATAGAGCCTGTTAAAATAACCGTTTGTATACCAAGTTTTGCAAAAATAGGTGCAAGTGACTGCTCATGCTGTGAGGCTAATATTTCAGTAGGTGCCATAACAGCGGCTTGATATCCATTTTTAACCGCAAGCATACAAAGAGCTGCTGCAACTGCTGTTTTACCAGAACCAACATCGCCCTGTATTAGTCTATTCATTGGTTTGCCAGACTTAACATCTTTTATTAAATCGCTTACCGCCCTAATTTGAGCATTAGTTGGTTTAAACCCAATTAAATTCCAAAAATCGTCAAGGTCTGTATTTTTAAACACAACTCCTTGTTCATGTTTTCTGTGCTGTTTCATTTGATTTAGTCCACAACAAAGCAAAAAAAGTTCTTCAAACACAATACGTCTGCGAGCATTTGCTATATCGTCCATAGTTTGCGGTCTGTGAATTTGGCTTATAGCCTTATCAAGTGGCAATAAATTATATTTTTCCAAAACAGCATTGGGTATTGGGTCATTATCCTTTGGAAATTCACAATCTAAAGCATCATGACTTAATTTTTCAAAATCATATTGTGAAATGCCCGCTGTAAGTGGATAAACAGGCACAATTTTCCCCTTTGTATTCTCATCACATTTTTCATGCACAGGTGATGTCATAGTAAGTCTGTTTCCATACTCTTGCACACGACCATAGAACAAATACTCTGCACCACGTCTAAGAAGTGCCGCAGCATATTTGTTATTAAAATAAGTTATTTCAAGTGTACCTGTATCATCGTAGACCGTACATTTTGTAATATCCATTCCGTTTCTGATATGTTTTACACTTGGCTCAGTGCCAACAATCGCACGAATGGTCATTTTTTCGCCTTCTACAAGCTCTGATATAGGCGTAATATGTGTTCTATCCTCATAATCTCTTGGATAGGTATTCAAAACATCTTCTAAGGTATGAATATTTAGTTTTTCAAGTAATTTAGCTTTTTTAGGGCCTATACCTTTTGTATAGCATACATTATCAGTCAGTTTTTTCATATTACTCTCACATTAAAACTTTAAACATAATAGTCACGGTAAACAGCGGTTACAACTCCTAAAATTGAGCAATTTTCACCATTTATAGGTGGATAGTTTTCATTTTCTGGCATAAGCCAAACTTCGCCATGCTGTAAAAGCAGACGTTTACAAGTTGCCTCATCTTCGATTAGAGCGACAACTATTTGCCCATTTCTAGCCGTTTGCTGTCTGCGAACGATAATAATATCACCGTCCATAATTCCCGCACCAATCATAGATTCACCGTTTATTCTTAATGCAAAATGCTCATGACCTGAAGATGCATTTTCATAAGGTATGTAACCTTCCACTTGCTCAACAGCAAGTGCAGGCATACCAGCGGTGACTCTGCCGAGTATAGGCACTCTAGGGGTCATAGTCGCACCACCTCTAACTGAAAGAGAACGTGTTCGACCATCGTCACGCTGAAGATATCCAAGCTCACGCAATCTTTTTATATGACAGTGAACAGTAGATGGTGAGCGAAGTCCAACTTCGTTACAAATTTCACGCACAGATGGCGGATAACCCTGTTTGAGTGTAAATTCATTTATATAATCTAAAATACGTTTTTGTTTTTCGGTTAGTGGTTTCATGTTATTTACCTCCTAAACAGCATAGAAAACACTAAAAAATCTATCTTTTTTTATTATAACTCTATTTTATAATATTATATTGCATGATATAATAAATTGCAAACATTTGTTTGATATTTTTTACTATGATAAATATGTGTTTTTTGAAAATTTTCTTGTGCTAAGTGTAAAAATGTTATAGAATAAAAGCAGTATAAAATACATTTAGCTTCAGGGAGGACTCTTCATGACTATTCATACTGACTTAGGATATATCGAAATCACACAGGAAGTCATTGCTGATATTGCAGGATATGCTGCATCGTCCTGTTTTGGTGTAAAAGGCATGACTGTTCGCTCGGTATCTGACGGGCTTGCTCATATTTTACGTCTTGAAAATCAACGTCGTGGCGTAAAAGTGCGTGAGGCTGAAGATGGCGGTGTAAATATTGATTTGCATATTGCAGTGGAGCATGGAATAAATATAACTTCTGTTTGTCGCTCTATGATTCAAGAAGTACGCTATCATGTTGAACGTCTTACTGGTGTAGATGTAAAAAATGTTGATATTTATGTAGAAAGCATCAGAACAGACTGAGTTTCAATTTAGTAAGGAGAAATTTATAAAAATGACAGAGCAAAAACTCAACGGCTCACTTTTCCAGTCAATGGTAATACAAGGTGCATATGCTATTGCTGATAAAAAAGAGCGAGCAAATGAACTGAATGTTTTTCCTGTACCAGATGGAGATACAGGCACAAATATGGCTATGACTATGTCAGCGGCTATAAAAGAACTGGAAAAACTTCATGAGCCAACTCTTGCAAAAGCAGCAGAAACAACAGCTTCTGCCCTGCTTCGTGGTGCAAGAGGTAATTCAGGTGTTATTCTTTCCCTTCTGTTTCGTGGAATGGCTAAAAAACTCAAAACTCAAACTGAGGCAACAGGACGAGATTTTGCACTTGCCATGCGTGAAGGCGTAGATGCGGCTTATAAAGCGGTAATGAAACCAGCAGAAGGAACTATCTTAACCGTCTCAAGAGTTTCTGCACAATATGCGGTTGAACATTGTCAGGCTGAGCCTGACCTTTCAGTTGCCGATGTTTTTGACGCAATTTTAGAGCGTGGTCAAACCGCTTTAGCCGAAACCAAACAGCAAAACCCTGTGCTTGCAAAAGCTGATGTGGTTGATGCGGGTGCTTTTGGGCTGCTCACCATTTTAGAAGGCATGCGTGATGCATTTTTAGGCATTAAGCATGAATATGCAAATGCTTCTACCGAAGAAAATACTTCTGCTGATTTTTCTGCAATATCTGATGAGGATATAACCTTCACATATTGCACAGAAATTATTGCACAGCGTCTTAATAAAGGCAGAAATATCAGCAGACTGCGTGGTATTTTAAGTGAAATCGGTGACAGCCTTGTTGTTGTTGATGATGATGAAATAGTTAAGGTGCATGTGCATACAGACCAACCAAACAAGGTGCTTGAGGAGGGTCTAAAGTTTGGTCCACTTCTCACCGTTAAAATCGAAAACATGCGAGAGCAGCACACCGCAAAGGTTATTGAAAGCACAGAACCTAAAAAACGTGTTATAAAAGAGCCTGAGCGTAAATATGGTTTTGTTGCAGTTGCTGCGGGCGATGGCTTAAAAGATGTGTTTACAGATTTAGGCTGTGATGTTGTTGTTCAAGGTGGTCAGACAATGAACCCTTCTACAAATGACATTCTCTATGCTATTGATGAAACGCCAGCAGAAGTGGTTTTTGTATTCCCTAATAACAAAAATATTATCATGGCAGCTGAACAAACAATAGAACTGTCTGATAAAAAAGTTATTGTTATTCCAACTCGCAACATTCCACAGGGTATGTCTGCAATTTTAGCTTTTGACCCATATGGTGAAACCGAAGATAATATTGCTGCAATGACCGAGGCTTTCCAGTTGGTAACTTCTGGTCAGTTAACTTATGCGGCAAGAAACTCAGAGTTTGACGGCAAAAAAATCAAAGAGGGTGAATATCTCTCTCTTTGTGAGGGCAAGCTATGTGCAAACACCAAAAAACCACTTGATGCTATGAAAAAGCTCGCAAAAGAAATGGTTAAACCAGACCATGCTTTTGCTACTGTTATCTATGGCGAGGGTGTTTCTGAGGAAGATGCAAACAAGGTTGCAGAGCTTTTCAAGAAAGAAAATCATGGTCTTGAAATAAGCGTTGTTTATGGTGGTCAACCAGTTTATTATTACATTGTTTCGGTAGAATAAAAGATTTTTAGGCAGGGATTTTTTCTTCCCTGCCTATCGTTTGTTTTAAATATAATATAAAAAGGTGAATTATGTCTATTTTCGATATTTTTGCAAAGCTTGAAAAAGAGCGTGAGGTAAAATCAAATGAGCCAATAAACTGGCTCATAGTAGGTCTTGGCAATACTGGTTCAAAATTTGACGGCACAAGACACAATGCAGGTTTTAGAGCATTGGAGCGTTACTGCGAACAAACAGGCGTTAAAATTGATAAAATGAAATTTAAATCTCTTATTGGTGAAACAACCCTTACGGGCAAGCGTGTTTTGCTTATGAAACCGCAAACTTTTATGAATTTATCGGGCGAAGCTGTTAGAGATGCTGCTAACTTCTATAAAATAGAGCCTCAAAACATTATTGTTTTATCAGATGATATTTCGCTTGATGTTGGACGTATTCGTGTAAGAGCTAAAGGCTCTGCTGGCGGTCAAAACGGCTTAAAAAATATTATTTATCATTTAAATTCAGAGGATTTCCCACGAGTTAAAATTGGTGTAGGTGCAAAACCTCATAAAGATTATGATTTAGCCGATTGGGTGCTTTCAAAATTTACCGCTGATGAGCAAGAAAATATTAATAAAGCTTGTGATAATGCTATGAAAGCTGCTGAACAAATAATCAGCGGTGGTGTTCAAAGTGCAGCTAATAAATTTAACGGAAAATAACATATAAACTTTAACCCTCATATACATTATGAGGGTTAATTTTTTGTAAATTTTTCGCAAATATATACACTTCTGAGGTTTTATTTATAGGCAAATCATTGAAAATCCAGTGATTATGTATTATAATAGTATAAATAATTTTAGTCCTCGAAAGAGAGGCTTTTCAGATGTTTAAAAATATAAACTTACTTTCTCTTAATGACTTTTTTCTTTCTCTTAACAATAGAAAAGGTAATTTCGTTTTTTTCTATCGTTTTAACGGCATTTCTAATGATATAATGGGTTTTATAAAACAATATTATATGTCTGCAAGACAAAATGGCGTTATAATAGATGGTCGTATTCCTAACCCTACTCCTGAAAATTTAAACTATTTATCCGAAATGCTTGGCTCTGATTTTATGTTAGATAAAGCTTTTTTAGATAATAAGCTTAAAAAATGGCTGCCTCGCATGTCAGATGCACAGAGAAATAACATTTGCTCTGCTATTTTTTCTACATTTGAGGATATGCTTAAAGCAGGAAAAAACCAAAATATAATTAAAAATGCATATATTAAATATATGTGTTGGCTTTATTATAAATTTGAGCGTATAGTCGGTCAGTTAGGTGCGGATAATATACCAAAAATACTGTATTTTGGCGATATTTCGCAGTATGAATTACAGCTTTTAACTGCCCTTTCAAGAGCGGGTGCAGATATTGTGCTTTTAAACAGCTCTGGTGAACAAAATTATTTAAAACTAGACCCACAAAGTGCATTTTCTACGCTTTATAATATAAATTCTGGATTTCCACAGGATTTTAGTCTTAAACAAATTCAAAAAAGTATAAGCGATGACCAAAATCGTCAGCGTATATTTGGAGAAAACCCAAATTTAAAACCTTGCACAAATGCTTGGCTTGAAAAACCAGAACTAAACGAGATTTTAAAAACAAATCGTGGTGATAATAAAGAATTTTTCTATAATGCGTTTATCGTCCAGTATGGTGTAGAGGATACGCTTTTATTTTCAAGTGATATGTGTGCTTTCTATCAAAATCTAAAAAATAGAAACTTGCTTGTTATAAATAATCAGCTCACTCCCCCATCAACCGACGAAATAAACACTGTAAAACGTACAAATTATCAAAATATTGAACAGCTTGCAAGTCATTTAAGCCAAAATATAAGCTATCCAAATAATAAAGAGCTTGAAAAAATAATGAAAAAAGCATTTATTGATATTTTGCTTAACAGTCAAAAAGAAAATACAATTCAAAAACTTACAAGTAAGGCTGTTTATTTGCTTTGTTGGCTTAAACGATATCAAAAAGACTTATTTACAAATTGGAATGTCAATTCTCCGTCTGCGGTTTTTATTCTCTTTCACCCATCACCTTCGGCAAACGAGGAATTGTTTTTAAATTTTCTATCTCATTTACCTGTTGATGTCCTTGTAATTATGCCAGATTTAAGTCAGTCTTTCACTTTTTCTGGCGAAAATCTACTTGAGATAAGATATACAAATTCAGTATCTGTTACCGCTTTCCCTTCTGCTCCCGCTAAAATGAAAGTTAGCACAGCCGCATATCAAGCCGAACGTGAAATGGACACGCTTTTATATTCAGATTCTGGAATGTATCGTGATAAACAGCACACAAAAGCGGATATTGTAACATTACAAACTATGTATGAGGAGATTTTTATTCTTTGGGAGCAAGAGCTTAAATATCGTACTGGTTTTTCTGCAAATGGTGAAAGTGTGAGTATGCCTGTGCTATTTAGCAAGGTTTCGGGTGTAAAAAATGGTAGTGTTTCTGATTACTGGCTAAATATTAAAAAGCTAATAACACCAAACACAATAGTTATAAACAGTTTGCCTTGGGTTTCAAGTTTTAGTCCAATGAAACAATTTGCAACTCAGTTTTTACAAAATGGTAAACTACAAAAGAATAAAATTAAATCACATAAAAATTATCCATATACAATTTTAAGAAATGAAATGCAAGAGCATTTACTCGATAAAATTCAGATTATGCTTGATGAAAAGTTAATTCGTGGCACATATCAAAATGGCACTGAATACACAATAATTGCCACAGCATTAAATCTTGATAAACATCTACTTCGCATAATACAACAATTTGACTTTACAAAGAAAAATCCAAAATTACTCTTTATTTTAACTGGTGAAAAAACATTTTCACTAGAAGAAAGCATTATGGTTTGCTTTCTTCATTTAATCGGTTTTGATATTCTGTTTTTTGTTCCTACTGGTTATCAGTGTATAGAACAGCATTTTAACCAGCAAATTATAAATGAATATCAAATCGGTGATTATATTTATGACTTGCCTGTGCCTAATTTTAATGAAGTAAATGAAGGTACACTTAGCTCTATTTTAAAACGTTTTGGAAGGAGTTTTTAAATTATGGGATTAAATCTTCGTAGACCAGACTCTGCTATTACACCAAGCTCAGAACCTACTAATCAGATTGAAGTTTATGAGCAATATGACATCGCCGCAGACCGTCAGCAAATGAACCAAACTCTTGTTAACTCTCCTGAAGTTGACAAGCTCGCAAGCCAAATTGAAGTTTATAACCTTGAAACCATAGTTTCTTTTGGTGCTGAGGCGGCTGAAGAAATCTCAAAATGTTCTGATATCGTGCTAAATAGCATGAACATGGCACAGCTTGATAATTCAAGTGTTATGTTAAACACTCTAACCAAAATCATGGATAAATTTGATTTAGAGGAAATCAAGCAAGAACCTAATTTTTTAGGTAAGCTGTTTGGTAATATGAGAAAACAGCTTGACAAACTGCTTGCAAAATATCACACTATGGGTGATGAAGTAGATAAAATCTATGTAGAGCTTAAAAAGTATGAATCTGAAATCAAACAATCTAACCGCAGACTTGAAGAAATGTTCCAAGCTAATGTAGGTTATTATCATGAGCTTGTAAAATACATTTTAGCTGGTGAACAGGGTTGCCGAGAGCTTGAAGCATATATTGCCGAGCGTCAAAACGATTTAAACCAAACTGGTGACCAATCCATTCAGTTTGAACTTACTACGCTGAACCAAGCTCTTTTAATGCTTGAACAGCGTACTCAAGACCTCAGAACGGCGGAGAATGTAGCTATTCAGTCTATCCCAATGATTAAAACCATGCAGTTTAGCAATATGAACCTTGTTCGTAAGATAAATTCTGCATTTATTATTACCTTACCTGTATTTAAACAGGCTCTCACACAAGCTATTATGCTTAAACGTCAAAAAATTCAAGCTGATGCTATGGCAGCTCTTGACGAAAAAACAAATGAAATGCTTATTAAAAACGCTCAAAACACAGCCGAGCAGTCCAAAATGATTGCTAGAATGGCATCTGGCAGTTCAATTAAAATGGAAACTCTTGAGCGTACATGGCAAACCATTGTTTCTGGTATTGATGAAACAAGGCAAATTCAAGAAAATGCAAGAAAACAACGTCTTGATGACCAAAAACGCTTAGAAGCTATCAAAGAGGATTTTTACAAGCGTTATAATAAGCCTCTGCAAAACCCTCAAAACAAATAAAAGGAGGTTATAAATTATGCCTATCAATCTAACAAAAGGACAGAAAGTAGATTTAACCAAGGACAATCCAAATTTAACAAAAATCATAGTAGGTCTTGGTTGGGACGTAAACGCTTTTGATTCAGGTGCAGCTTTCGACCTTGATGCCTCAGTTTTTATGGTTGGAAGTAATGGCAAATGCCCAACAGAAAATGAATTTATCTTTTATGGTAATCTCACACATTCCAGCGAAAGTGTAAAACATATGGGCGATAACCGCACTGGTGAAGGCGATGGAGATGATGAACAAATAGAAATCGACCTTACAAAAATTCCTTCAAATATTGATAAAATTGCGTTCACAGTAACCATTTATGAGGCTGATGAACGCAGACAAAATTTTGGTCAAGTAAGCAATTCTTACATTCATATTCAGGATATGATAACAGGAACTGACCTTATCCGCTATGATTTAGGTGAAGATTTTTCTATTGAAACCGCTATTGTTGTTGGTGAACTTTACCGTCATAATGGTCAGTGGAAATTTAATGCTATCGGCAGTGGTTTCCAAGGCGGTTTAGCCGCTTTGTGTGGTCACTATGGCATAGAAGTTGCATAAGAAATTTAAGGAGGTAGTTTATTATGCCAATCAGCTTAAAAAAAGGACAAAAAGTAAGTCTTACAAAGGACAACCCAGGGCTATCAAGAGTTGTAGTAGGTCTTGGCTGGGACGTTAACCGATTTGATACAGGTGGAGCTTTTGACCTAGATGCAGCCGCTTTCCTTCTTTCAGATAACGGAAAAACCACATCTTCTGATGATTTTGTTTTCTATGGCAATCTAAAGCATAATTCTGGTAGTGTTGAACACATCGGTGACAAT
This sequence comes from Candidatus Butyricicoccus avistercoris, assembly GCA_019113005.1. GTDB lineage: Bacteria > Bacillota > Clostridia > Oscillospirales > Butyricicoccaceae > Butyricicoccus_B > Butyricicoccus_B avistercoris. The sequence continues at coordinate 12,451 of DXIE01000035.1, forward strand.
AGAACTGGTGACGGCGATGGCGATGACGAGAAAATTATTGTTGATTTAACTCGTGTGCCTGCAAATATCACCAAAATTGCATTTACTGCAACTATTTATGAAGCAGACGAACGCAGACAAAACTTCGGTCAGGTTAATAATGCATTTATTCGCATTGTTGATGAAAGCACAAACACCGAGCTTATGCGTTATGATTTAGGCGAGGATTTCTCTATTGAAACCGCTGTTGTTTTTGGTGAGCTTTATAAGAACAATGGTGAATGGAAATTTAATGCTATTGGTAGTGGCTATCAAGGCGGTCTAGCTGCACTATGCAACAACTTTGGTATTGATGTCGAGTGATAAAAACAAAGGAGGACACAAATTATGTCTGTTTCTCTAAAGAAAGGTCAAAAAGTTAGCCTTACAAAAGAAAGCAATAGCGGTTTAAATACTGTGCTTGTTGGTCTTGGCTGGGACGAAGCTCCAAAAAAATCGGGTGGTTTTTTAAGCTCTCTGTTCTCATCTGCAAGCCAAAGCATAGACTGTGATGCCTCTGCCCTTATGCTTAGAAATGGTAAGCTTTTAGGCACTCATGATGTGGTTTATTTTGGCAATCTTGCTCATAGCACTGGTACTGTCACCCATTTAGGTGACAATTTAACTGGTGAAGGTGCTGGCGATGATGAGCAAATTATTGTAAATCTGGCTCAAGTTCCAAATGATTATGACCGCATTGTTATGGTTGTAAATATTTATAAAGCAGATGAAAGACATCAGCATTTTGGAATGATTAAAAATGCATTCATTCGCATTGTTGACTCAAGAAATAATGCAGAGCTTTGCAGATTTAATCTATCTGATGATTATACAGGCATGACTGCTATGATTTTCGGTGAGCTTTATCGCAGTGATGGAGAATGGAAATTCAATGCAATAGGTCAAGGCACAACTGACTCTGGTTTAAAAGAGTTGCTTGCACGTTTCCACGACTAACTAAATATTCGTCATTATAAAGGCGAGATTTTACCTCTCGCCTTTTTTATGATATAAAAAGGAGAAAATTATGAACTTTAATGGATTATCCGAAAAGGAAGTTGCTGAGTCCAGAAAAAAATATGGCAGTAACGTTATTCCAGACTCAGAACCGACCACGTTCTGGGCGGAGTTTAAAGAAACTTTCAAAGACCCTATGATTCGTATTTTGCTTGCAATCGCAGCACTTATGATTGTAATGTTCTTTTTAGGTTACTCAGATATTTATGAGCCAGTAGGTACTATTGTAGCTGTGCTTATTGTAGCGTTTGTGTCGGCAAAAACAGGTGTTGCAAGTGATACTAAATATCGTCAGCTCAAGGATAGCACAAAAAAAGACCAATGTAAGGTTTATAGAAATGGTGTTGTAACTGTAATTGATGTTGATGATGTAGTTGTTGGCGATAAAATACTATTACAATCGGGTGATAAAATCCCAGCTGACGGTGTGCTTATAAGCGGTCATCTTAAAGTCGATAACTCAGCTTTAAACGGTGAGGCTGAAGAATGTCCAAAGACAGCAGCTGATGAGAATTTCCGTTTGGCTGATGAAATCACTGGTGACACATTTGTTGATAAACATTCCCTTTTCCGTGGTGCTGTGCTGTTTGACGGCGAAGGTGTAATGGACGTACAAAAAGTCGGTCTTTCCACTATGATGGGTAAGATGGCTGAAGAAATGCAAGATGATGAGCCTGACTCCCCTCTTAAAGTTAAGCTTGCAAAGCTTGCTGGCATGATTTCAAAATTTGGCTATATCGGTGCGGTTGTAATCGCTATTATGTACTTTGTGCATTTTGTAATCACTGCTGGTGGTTTTGATGCTTATTTTGCACTTGGCTCTGCTAAAATTATCAAGGATATTATCAATGCTGTTTCCCTTGCGGTTGTTGTTATCGTTTGTGCTGTGCCAGAGGGTCTGCCTCTTATGATTTCTCTTGTGCTTATGCAAAACACAAGCAAAATGCTTGACCACAACGTATTAGTTCGTAAGGCTGTTGGTATTGAAACCGCAGGTTCACTAAATATTCTATTCAGCGATAAAACAGGTACTATTACAAAAGGTCATCTTGAAGTTGTAGAATTTTTCACTGCTGATGGTACAGTAATCCCTGAGCTTGCAAATCATGCTAAAACAAAACAGCTTGTTGATTTGGCAATCGGTAAAAACACACAATCTATGTTTGATGTAGAGGGTCGTGTTATTGGTGGTAACGCTACCGACCAAGCTTTAATGAAGTTTATCGGAAAAGAAGTTTTCGACAGCTTACATGACCGTTATACTATCACCGATTCTCAAAGTTTTAACTCTGCAAATAAATTCAGCCAAGCTTATTTAGCTGAGTTTGGCAAAACATTCTATAAGGGTGCACCAGAAAGACTGCTTGCAGTATCACAAAATTATCTTGATACCAACGGTGAGATTAAACCTATCGATATGAACAAACTAAATGCAAAAATTGATGCACTGGCTGAAAAGTCTATGCGTGTGCTTGCATTTGGTTACTCCGAAAAGGCTATGACCGAAAACACATTACATAATGATACAGTAATTATCGGTTTTGTTGCTATTCGTGATGATGTTCGCCCAGAAGCTAGAGATGCTATTCGTGAAGTTCAAAACGCAGGTATTCAAGTTGTAATGATTACAGGTGACCGTCTTGAAACTGCGGTTGCAATCGCTAAAGATGCAAACTTACTCAGAAATGATGATGAAGTTGCTTTAACTTCTGCTCAACTTAATAATATGAGCGATGAAGAAGTTAAAAAGATTATCCCTAAAATTCGTGTTATTGCTCGTGCATTACCTACCGATAAATCTAGAATGGTTCGTCTGTGTCAAGAGATGAATTTAGTTGTTGGCATGACTGGCGACGGTGTAAATGACTCTCCTGCTTTAAAGCGTGCAGATGTAGGCTTTGCTATGGGCAGCGGTACAGAAGCTGCTAAGGAAGCGGGTAAAATTGTTATTCTTGATGATAACTTCCGCTCAATTAAAGACGCTATTTGGTATGGTCGTACCATTTACCATAACATCTTAAAGTTCTGTAAGTTCCAGCTTGTAATTAACGTTGCAGCTGTTGTTGTAAGTGCAGTTGCTCCATTCTTTGGTGTTGAAGAACCTCTCAAGGTAACACATTTACTGTTTGTAAACCTTGTTATGGACGGTTTAGGTGCTATTATGCTTGGTAATGAGCCAGCTAAGGAATGTTATATGACCGAAAAACCTAGAAAACGTGATGAAAGCATCGTAAGCCGTCCTATGCTTATGCAAATTGTCACTATGGGCATATGGCTAACTATAATTAGCTTTGTATTCCTAAAACTAGACTTCTTTAACCAGTTCTTTGCAAATGAGGAGCAAAAGCTATCTGCATATTTTGTAATGTTTATTTGGAGTGCATTATTTAATGGATTTAATGTGCGTGACGATGGATACCATATTTTTAAAGGCTTGAATGAAAATACAGGCTTTATGAAAGTATTTATCGCTATTATCTTAATTCAAGCTGCTATTGTAAATGCAAGCATTATTCCACAATTAAGTTTTATCGGCAATATGTTTAGCTGTATTCCATTCCCTCTAATTGGTTGGGTTGTAGTTGCTATTTTAGCATTTACCATGATACCAGTTGATTTAATCAGAAAAGCTGTTACAGGCTCTAAATAACAAACTAAAAACCCGCCAATTAGGCGGGTTTTATTTATTTTAGCCACTGTAAACTTCTATCTGTTGCTAGAGTATCAAGCCCATAAACAAATAATATATCATCATAGTTATTTTGCTCTATAAGCTCGCTTGCTGTCTGCTTTTTAAAATATCTGAGGTCGATTAAGTCTATCTCACTATACTCAGATGCTAAAAACGGTGCTAAACAATGTGCAAATGAATCTCTGATAATAAGCAGTTTTTTGTCACTGTCTGCATTTGATTTTAAATTCACAAGTGCATGGTTGCCATCTAAAAACACAGGATATTTGTCAGCCTCATCTAAATGGTCTGTAAAAAACATACTGTCATATTCTATTGGAAATGGTCTATTTTCATCTGTAATAGTTACATTTACATTTAGATTTTGTTGTTTCCACAGAGAAATAGTATCTGGCGGAGTAGCCCATAAACCACTTTTAGAATATGATGTGCCATAAAAGCCATCATAGTTTTCTATATCATACTCTGTTTGAGGTGTAGGAGTAAATCCCATTTGCTCGCCCGCTTTAGAGTATGCTATATATGCACCTTTACTTGTCCAGTGGTGGTCAGTTTTATAATAAACATCTGTGTTTTCACTTAAAACACCTGAAACATCAATAAAACTCACTTCTTCACTTAAAAGCGATTTTAATTGATTTAGTAACTGTGCATCTGGGTAATTATCATGTAGTTTTGGTAGTTTATCCTCCATAATATATCCTTTAGTTGGCACAGCCATAAAATAAATATTATCATGGCTTTCAGCAAATTTCTCAAGTATCTGTATATTTTCTGTCCAAGTAGAATTTTGAGTTATAGGCTTTTCTAAAAGCCAATTATCTTCACCTTTATAAATGTCTCCCGTAGCGTTTAAGCCAACTGATTGCTTTATATAAGAATGGAGTCCAACCCAAAAATCTCTTGCAAAGAAATGGTCAGAAAAATATGTGTCCATTTTAGAAAACCATGAACCATCAGCAAGACTTTCTAATGAAAACTTAGGCATTTCCTCAAGTACACGCTTTTCATTTTGTGAAAATTCCTGTTTTGGCATAATGAAAAATAAAAACATCATGCCAGCAAAAAACAAACAAAATAATATGCTTATTAGGAGGTTAGTTTTTTTCATATTCTTCCTCCCTTAAAATCTAAAATATAAAAATGGATTATAGCTTTGTGCAACAAGTGATGCAGTACAAAGCATAACTGCACCTATACATAATACAGCAGTAACAACTGAGCCTGTTTTAGTTGTTGTTATCTTGCTAAATAGCTGTTTGCCAAGTGGCAGACATGCAAATATAGAAATAATAATCAGCGGTAAATAACTGATACACAGAACCATAGCATGATGACTTATAATTCCATTTTCTGAAATAAACAATGCTTTAAAATATACGCCAAGCTGTTTAAAATCATCAAATGCAAAAATAACCCAACCGATTATTACAAATAACATAGTGTAAATATGGTTTATAAATTTAGGCATCTTTTCAAGCTGTTTAAGTAGCCAAACTTTTTCTATTACCAATAAAACAAAGTAATACAGTCCCCAAATTACAAAATTCCAACTTGCACCATGCCACAGACCAGTTAAAAACCAAACTACAAATAAATTTCGCATGGTTTTAAATTTGCCTTGTCTGCTACCGCCCAGAGAGATATAAACATAATCTCTAAACCATGTTGAAAGCGAAATATGCCATCTTCTCCAAAACTCGGTTATGCTTTTTGAAATATATGGGTAATTAAAGTTAATTGGCAGTTCAAAACCGAACATCTTACCCAAACCACAAGCCATATCTGAATAACCGCTAAAGTCGAAATAAATTTGCAGAGTAAATGCCAAAGCACCCACCCATGCCGCAAGTATACCATTTGTACTAGGTGATAGCTTTAAAGCCTCCCATAATGCACCCATATTATTAGCAAGCAAGACCTTTTTGCTAAGTCCTACAAGCAGCTGAATAACACCTTCACCAAATTTATTAACACTTTGTTTTCTATCTTCGAGCTGGTCTGCAAGGTCACGATATCTTACAATAGGGCCTGCGATAAGCTGAGGAAACAAAGTCATATATGTTGCAAAACGTGTAAATTTCTGCTGAACTCTAACATCTCCACGGTAAACATCAATAATATATGATAAAACCTGAAAAGTGTAAAACGATATGCCAAGCGGTAAACCAATTTCCACATAAGGAAGTTCAGTCCAGAACACAAGTGGTCTTAATATATCCAAAAAGAATGTGGTGTATTTAAACACAAAAAGCAATACTAAATCTATTAAAATAGCGATTACAGCCGCATGTTTTTTATATTTAGGTTTGGAAAGCATAACTTTACCAGCATAAAAATTTATAACCGTTGTAAGTAAAATTACGATTAAAAATGATGGCTCTCCCCAACCATAAAATATAATATTTGCGAGTAATAAAAATATATTTCTCGCTTTATGAGGCAAAATACAATAACCAAAAAGAGTTATAGGCAAAAAGAAATATAAAAACGTTAAACTTGCAAAACTCACAATTTACCGCCTTTATCCATTTAATGTATCGCTTACAACTTTTTTTGCAGCGTCGTTATCAGCAGAAATGCACAGCACAACGTATACATCTTTACGTTCAATTATTGCACTTTCGAGCTTTGGCACTTCTTCTGGTTTATAATCAGAATAGCCCTCAATATAACCATCTATAAAAACCTCAAGTTGTTTTTCAATATCTTGTGCGGATTTAGCATCAACCGCTTTAAACATAGCAATACTTTCTGCTGTTGCACCAGAACCAACCATAGCTGTGCTATCTTCAACTAAATCAGCATCTACACCATAAACTCTATTTGCATTTTCAGAGTCAAGAGGTGCAAACTGGTCTGTAAAAGTTATTTCCTCACTCATTTTCTCCACAGCAGTAGATGGGTCAAGCTCTACTTTATTATTTGAACAGCCTGAAAATAATAGCAAAGCTGCACTAAGTCCAATAATATATTTTTTCATATGTTTTACTCTCCTAATTTACGTTTTCTTTTAGAAAATCTGCCCATTGCCTATAATAACTAATATTTGGGTGTATGCCGTCTGTTGCAGCATCTTTTGGCAAATCTCCGTTATCATTTTCCATAATAGAGGCAACATCTAAATAAACAGCATCTTTTTCCTCTGCAAGTTCCTTTAACTTTTCATTTCTTTGACGAATGTTTTCGTTATTTACACCATCTTTGTTTTTATCTGAAACTTCTTTTGACACTGGGAGCATTGACTGCACATAAACGGTTGCTTTTGGCTGATATTCATGCACCGCATCAATAATTTCACCATATCCATCTAAGAAAGCCTGTTCACTTGGCCAGCCTAGTTCATTTTCTCCAAACATCAAAAGAACTTCGTCATACTCTTTGTCGTTTTTAAGTTCTTCAATAACGGGTACTTCACCATCTATCATAGTTTCAGTGAAAACTGTTCTAACATTAAGCCCTACACGATAAAAACAGTCTGTTTCAGGTAAAACAGCATATGTATCAAAGCCATAAAGGTAAGAATTACCAACCATAGCGGCATTTGATAAGTCATTCAATGTTTTTTCTTCCTCTACCTCTGATGACGCAGCACTATCTGCACCACTTTGAGAACCTGAATTTATATCATTATTCTGCTGACAAGCAGTTAATAAAAAGCATAAAAAACCTGCACTAACACCAGATAAAATACGCTTGTAAAGAACTTTCATTTCATACACTTCGCTTTCTGTTAAATGCCTTTACACTAGCTATTTTTAGTAAGATTTTAGCTCGTATTGGCATAATTAAGCATACTCCATTTGTCGAATAGTGTCAATATGGATAGTCCTTGTGTAGTTGAAATGTAACCTTTACTTTACGCCCTCACCGTTAAATGATGGTATAAAACTTTCTGTTGCCGCCTCCCCTTCTTGTAAATACCCACAAAGTCCAAGCATTTCAAAATACTCTACTGCCTCACTATATTCATCATCTGTTATTTTTCGGTTAAGCTCTGGAAAGTCTTGCATATTAAACGGTGTATATTGTCTCATAAGACTTACAAGAACATTATCTCCCCAGTTTTCAGCAATTCTTCTTAAAACCTGTTTTGTGTCTTGCAGCATATCTGGCAGCATTAAATGGCGTATTACAGTACCTTTTTGTAAAATACCATCTTCATTAAAAACAGGCTTACCTGTTTGTTTTACCATTTCATCTATTGCTTTTTCGCATACTTCAAAGTAATCAATAGCATTTGAATATTTTTCTGCATAATAACTGCTGTAATATTTAAAATCTGGCAAATAAATGTCTATTTTATTGTTAAATAGCTTTATTGTTTCAACCTTTTCATATCCGCCACAGTTTAATAAAACAGGAATGTAAAGGCCTTTTTGTTTTGCAAGGTCAATAGCTTTACATACACTAGGAGTGTAATGAGTAGCAGTCACTAAGTTGATATTATGTGCATTTTTTTGCTGTAATTCTAAAAAAATCTCGGAAAGCCTGTTCTCATCTACAAAAACCGATTTTGACTGTTTTCGGCTAATACTTCTGTTTTGACAGTACACACAACCAAGTGTACAATGTGCAAAAAACACTGTTCCCGAACCGTTTGTACCTGAAATGCTAGGTTCTTCCCACATATGAAGTGCGGCTCTGCCAATTTCCATTTTATCGCTTGCACCACAAAAGCCTATCTGACCATTTGCCCTGTTAACCTTACATTCTCTAGGGCAAAGTGTACATTTATTATACATTATATTCCTCTTTTCGCATAAAACAAGCACTGTAAAATTAAATTACAGTGCTTATAAATTATTAATCAAAAACTCCAGTTGATAAATAACGCTCACCAGTATCTGGCAAGACTACAACAATGTTTTTATTCTTAAATTCTTCTCGTTTTGCAATTTCTAGAGCCGCTGAAACAGCCGCACCAGATGAAATACCAACCAGTAAACCCTCTGTTCTAACAATTTCCTTTGTAAAAGTAAATGCATCTTCATTGGTAACAGTTAAAATTTCATCTGCAATGGTTGGGTTCATAGTTTTAGGTATAAAGTTTGCACCTATACCCTGAATTTTATGTGGTCCTGCCTTACCTTCAGATAAAAGCGGTGAGGCTGCTGGCTCAACTGCCACAATATATAAATCTGGATTTTTCTCCTTGAGGTATTTACCTGCACCAGAAATTGTGCCACCTGTGCCAAAACCACCAACTAAAACATCAACTTTACCGTCCATATCGTTCCAGATTTCAACACCAGTTGTCTTGTAGTGTATTTCTGGATTTGCTGGATTTGTAAACTGACCTGCAATAAAACTGCCTTCAATCTGTTTTGCAAGCTCCTCAGCTTTATCAACTGCACCTTGCATACCTTTTGATGCTTCTGTTAACACAAGCTCTGCACCATAAGCCTTTAATAAATTTCTACGTTCAACGCTCATAGACTCAGGCATAGTAAGTATGAGTTTATAACCACGAGCAGCCGCAACAGATGCTAAACCTATACCAGTGTTACCCGAAGTTGGTTCAATAATAGTTGCACCCGCTTTTAAAATGCCACGTTTTTCAGCATCTAAAATCATTGCACAACCAATTCTATCCTTTGCACTACCAGCAGGGTTAAATGCTTCAATTTTTGCTGTGATTTTTGCACCCTTACAATGCTTTTCACACAGGCGGTTTAGTTCAAGCATAGGTGTATTTCCGATTAAATCAATTAAACTCTTTGCAACGGGCATTTTATTCACTCCTTATCTTGCTAGTTGCTGTTTTTTATATTATACTTTAATAGTAGTAAAAAAGCAACTCCTATTTAAACACTATGAAAACAAGGTGAATAAAAAATATGCAAAAATATATTATTTCTGAATATGCACACGATGCACCCGCTGTCATTCGTGAATTTTTGGTTTATATGGCAACAATTAAAGGCAAATCCCCTCACACAGCTTATGAATATTATCTTGATTTAAGAATGTTCTTTAGATATGTTCTTCATAATAGACATCTTGTTCCAACAGATATGCCACTTGATGAGGTTTCTATAAAACAAATAGATATAGAGTTTATAAAAACAATAACCATTTCTGATGCATATGATTTTCTTGAATATATGGCACAAGAAAGACCTCGTCAACAAAACAGTCCTTCTACTGAATATGGTATCTGTTCTCGCTCTCGTGCTAGAAAAGTTGCATCACTTCGTGCATTTTTTAAATATTTAACCCATAAAGCTAAACTGATAGATGCTAACCCTATGGAAATTCTTGATTCTCCATCTCAGCCTAAGCGTTTACCACAAGCTTTAAGCCTTGAAGATTCAATCTCTCTTTTAGAGCATGTTGATGGCACATATGCAAGCAGAGATTATTGTATTCTAACACTGTTTTTAAATTGTGGTATGCGTGTATCCGAGCTTGCAAACATGAATTTACAGGATATTAGAGGAGATATACTCACTATCACAGGTAAAGGCAACAAAGAGCGACCAATTTATTTAAATGATGCATGTAAACAAGCGATTGAGGCTTATTTACCAGATAGAGTTGCACCTCACCCTGCCGATAAAAACGCATTTTTCACCAGCAGAAACCGTAACCGTTTAAGTATCCCCACTATTAAATGGCTTGTTAAAAAGCATTTGGGTGCAGCAGGACTTGACACAAAAAAATATTCAACACACAAACTAAGACATACAGCCGCTACACTTATGTATCAAAATGGTGTAGATATCAGAACTTTACAAACGGTTTTGGGACATACAAACCTTGATACAACCAAGATATACACACATGTAAATAATGATGATGTGAAGTTTGCAGCAATGAACAATCCACTTGCTAAAATAATGCCAAGTAAGAAAATCAAAGCACAAACCGAACAGGCTGAACCTGAACAAACTGAAATTACTGAGCCAGCTGTAATTCCTGATGATATGATATAAAAATAAGACGTACCACAATTTTTGTGATACGTCTTTTAAATTTACGCTAAAGTTACCTTGTGGTAGGTCTTTTTGCCCTTCTTAATAATAACGCCATTATTAAATGCGTCTTTATTTAGCATTAGCTTAGGGTCAGTTACCTTTTCACCATCAAAAGATACACCACCGCCTTGAATTAGCTTTCTAGCCTCACCATTAGAAGATGCCAGACCGCACTTTACCATTAGTGTAAGCATACCGATTTGACCGTCTGCAAAATCTTCAGCTGTTAGCTCGGTGCTTGGCATATTCTCGTCAGATGCACCGCCCTCAAATACTGCCTTTGCAGCTGCAAGTGCCTTTTCAGCCTCGTCCTTACCATGAACCATTGTTGTAATTTCGTAAGCCAGACGCTCCTTAACCTTGTTAAGCTCTGCACCCTCTAGCTTTTCAAACTCTGCAATTTCCTCCAGTGGTACAAATGTTAAAAGCTTCATGCAACGGATAACATCAGCATCACCAACGTTACGCCAGTACTGGAAGAAGTCATATGGAGATGTTTTGTTAGGGTCGAGCCAAACAGCACCCTTTTCAGTCTTACCCATTTTCTTGCCCTCTGATGTGGTGAGCAGTGTAAATGTTAAGCCGTAAGCATCGTCCTTACCATCAACACGACGGATAAGGTCAGCACCATTGATAATATTAGACCACTGGTCGTCACCGCCAAGTTCTAAGTGACAATCCATAGTTCTATATAAGTGTAGGAAGTCGTAAGACTGTAAAAGCATGTAGTTAAACTCAATAAAGCTAAGTCCCTTACCCTCTAAACGTGATTTAAAACATTCAGCAGTCAGCATACGGTTTACAGAGAAATGCACACCAACTTCACGCAAAAATTGCATGTAATTAAACTTTAAAATCCAGTCAGCGTTATTCATCATAACAGCCTTGCCTTCGGAGAAATCAACTAAGCGACGCATTTGTGTGCGGAAACACTCTGCATTATGCTCAATTTGCTCCATAGTAAGCATTTTACGCATATCGGTTTTACCAGTAGGGTCACCAATCATTGTTGTACCGCCACCGATAAGAGCGATTGGTCTATGACCTGCTTTTTGCAGTCTGCTCATTACAACAAGCTGTAAAAAGTGACCGATATGAAGGCTATCCGCAGTTGCATCAAAACCGATATAGAATGTAGTTTGATGATTATCTAATAAATCCTTAACTTTTTCTTCATTTGTGCACTGAGCAATCAGTCCACGAGCTTTCAGTTCTTCAAATACTGTCATTTTGTTTTTAAACTCCTTTTTATCTTTGTATATTCCAGTATAAAACATTTTACACTATGGAGCACGTTCTTTCAAATTCTCATGTATAATGACCATTTTTATTTATTACCTGCTTTTTTAATAAGCTCAAGAGCATTATTTCTTGATGTGTCAGTAATGCAATCGCCCGAAATCATGCGAGCAATTTCTTCAACACGTTTATTTTCATCTAGCTTGCAAACATCTGTGTAAGTTCTGTCATCACGCACGCTTTTATAAATTAGCATATGATGTTTACCCATGGCGGCAATCTGTGGTAGATGGGTTACACAAAGAGTTTGTTTTTTATCGCCTATTTGAGCAAGCTTATGAGCGATTTTCTGAGCTGCACGACCAGAAACGCCAGTGTCTATTTCATCAAATATAAGTGTTCCAACAGATTCATTAGCGGTTAGCACATTTTTCATAGCAAGCATTACTCTTGAAAGCTCACCGCCAGATGCAACTTTAGAAAGACCTCTAAGCGGTTCGCCTACGTTTACCGAAATTTGAAATTCAACGCTGTCAAAACCCTTGATAGCAAGTTTTGTACCTGTTTCCACTCTAACTGCAAGCCTTACTTTATTCATATCAAGGTCTACAAGTTCAGAAACAATAGCTTTTTCAAGTTTGGTTGCAGCCTCACGTCTAACACTTGAAATCTTTCTTGCAAGCTCTCTTGCATGTTCTCTAAGCTCTTTGTATTCTCTTAAAAGCTCAGAACGCTGTTCATCGGCTGACTCTAACGTTTCAAGCTCATTTCTGGCTGACTCAGCATAAGCTAAAATATCGTTTATTTCAGCACCATATTTAAGTTTTAATCTATAAATTAAATCCAAACGTTCTTCGATAGCCGTTCTTTCTTCTGGAGAAAATTCAGTTCTTGAACGTATTTGAGCAATAGAATCTCTAAGGTCAATAGCTAAATATTTAACTTCTTCAGCTTTTTCGGTCATTTCACTAAGCTCTGTTGAAACATCTGCAAGACTGCCAAGAGCATTAGATGCACTTGATAAAAGCTCACAAGCTCCCATCATCTCATCTGCACCATCTAAAACCGAATAAGCCTGTTCTAAAACATTTACAAGTCTGCCGACATTATCAAAAAATGCCTTACGCTCTGAAAGCTTTTCGTCCTCGCCCTCTTTGAGCTGTGCCTCGTCTATTTCTTGCAAATGGAATGTGAGCATATCAACCCTTTGCAATCTTTCTTGTTCGCTTTTATCTAGTGCGTTTATCTGTCTTTTTAGAGATAAAAGCTTATGATAACAAGGCTGATATTGTTTTAAAAGCTCATCAATATTTGCAAAGCTATCCAAAAAATCTATATGACAACTCTCGTCCATAAGTTTCTGACCATCATGCTGACCATGTATATTGATAAGATATGGACTGATTTGTTTTAGTGTGCTTACAGAAACAGGTTTCATATTTACTCTGCATACCGATTTACCATCTGGTGAGATTTGCCTTTGAATATGCAAAGTATCATTTTCATCGCTATCGAGCTGATTTTCATGTAACCACTGCACAAGCTCTGGTGCAAGCTCGGTAAAAACTGCACTTACAAAGCCTTTTTCCGCACCTGAACGAATAAGCGAGCGATTTGTACGCTGTCCCATAATTGCACCTATTGAGTCAATAATAATAGATTTACCTGCACCTGTTTCACCAGTTAGCACAGTAAGACCATTTTCAAACTCAATATCAGCCCGCTCAATAACTGCAATATTTTCAATATGAAGTAAACTGAGCATTATTTATATCCTTTCTTTGTTATAACAAGGTTTTTTGAGCCTCAGAGCAAAATTCACTTGCGACTTTTTCATCTTGCATAACAATAAAAACGGTGTCATCACCGCCAAGTGAGCCTATAACACGTCTATCACGCATAGAGTCAATGGCCATAGCAGCCGCTTGACCTAAACCAGGGAGTGTTTTAATAACAACCATATTTTGTGCATAACTTATTTCTGTTACACACTCTTTAAAGATATTTCTAAGGCGGTTGGTAAAGCTGTTTTCAACCTCAGAAGTTGCAACCGCATAACGATATTTTCCTGTTGTAGATGACAGTATCTTAATCAGTCTAAGCTCTTTTATATCACGAGAAACGGTTGCTTGAGTGGTTGTATAACCTAAATCTCTTAGATGTTCGGAAAGCTCTTCCTGAGTTTCGATTTCAAACTGGTCTATTAAATCCAGTATTTTTGCCTGCCGTTGGAATTTCATCTTTCGTTCCCTCCGTCAGATAATTTTTTTCTAAGTATATGATAAAAGCTTTTGCCTTTAATTCTGATTAAATTTGTTTCAAGTTTAGATTTACGCACAATAACAACATCATCTGGTAATACCTCAACCCCATGGTCACCATCTGTTGAAACACAAACAGAACTGCCGTCAAGTCCAGATGCTGTAACTGCAATTTCTCTTTCTTTAGAAAAAACAAAAGATTTTGCAGATAAATCATGCGGGCAAATAGGTGTCACTGATAAATTTTCGGCTGATGGTTCGATTATAGGTCCACCTGCTGCAAGAGAATAAGCAGTCGAGCCTGTTGGAGTAGATACTATTACACCATCACCACGAAATTTAGTAACAGGTACACTATCTGCACAAATATCAATTGATATAATATGAAAAGGGTTTTGCTTTGTGACTGTTACATCATTTAAACCCGTTTTAGCATAAATAACCTTGCCATCTCTTATAATTTCAAGGTCTAACATCATTCTATTATCAAGAGTAAATTCACCATCAAATATCTTGCTCATAAGAGAAATTTCGCTTTTTTCAAGCTCGCTCATAAAGCCAACATGACCGACATTTACACCGATAAGTGGAACGTTATATATGGCAGCTTTTTTGGCAATGCGTAAGATAGTGCCATCACCACCAAGGGCAACAATAAAATCTGCATTCTGTATTGCCTTATCATCGTCTGTATAGCTGATATTTTGACCTTTGATACCTATTGTTTGAGCTTTAAGCGGCATTGTTATATTTGCATCACAGTTTGTAAGCACTTTGCAAGTTTCTTCAACTGCTGTTGTTATGCCCTCTTTTCTAAGGTTTGGGCTAATAAATACATTTTTCATTTGTATTAGTCCTTTTTGTCCAGCTCTTCGTGTGCTTGTTTTACAACATCTGCAAGGTTATATTCGCCCTCATCAAGAGTTTTTCCAAGATAACCGAGAAACTCAATATTTCCCTCTGGCCCTTTGATAGGTGAAAATGTTATGTCATGCACATTAAATCCTGCCTCATGGGCATTGTTAACAAAATTCTCTAAAACCTCTAAATGGATTTCTGGTTCACGAACAACACCTTTTTTACCAACTTTGCCCTTGCCTGCTTCAAATTGTGGCTTGATAAGGCAAGCAATACGCCCTTCATCGGTTAAAAGTGTATGCACAACTGGTAAAACCAGCTTTAAAGATATAAAAGAAACGTCAATAACTGCAAGTTCTGGAGTTCTATCGAGCATATCTGGTGTTACATTGCGAATATTGGTTCTTTCCATACATTTAACACGCTCGTCCTGTCTAAGACTCCAAGCAAGCTGACCATAACCCACATCAATGGAATAAACCTTTACCGCTCCACGCTGTAAAAGGCAATCGGTAAAGCCACCAGTTGACGCACCTATATCCATGCAAGTAAGTCCTTTAGGGTCAATATTAAAATGACCAAGAGCTTTTTCGATTTTTTTACCGCCACGAGAAACAAATGTTTTGCCATTTGAACGCACTTCAATTTGTGCATCTTCTGCCACTTGTTCGCCCGCTTTATCAGCTTTTTGACCGTTAATATATACTAAACCTTCCATAATAGTGGTTTTAGCACGTTCTCTTGACGGCACTAAGCCTTTTTCAAATAATAACACATCAAGTCTTTTTTTTGCCATAATTATCTACCCATTTTCTTTAAGGTGTATTTTGTTTTTTCTGCAATTTTTTCACTGTTTATGCCACAATACTCATAGACTTGTTTAACATTGCCATGAGGCATAAATTTATTTCCTGTATTAAAACAAATTATATTTTTACCCTTTGCTATTCGTGCAACACATTCGCTAAAACTGCCGTTTTGCACCACATCTTCAACAACTGCAATATTTTTTGCAAAGTTTGGTATTTGCTCTTTAAGCATTTGCACAGTTTGCTCTGAAATTTCATTTATTTTTACAATTTCAGCTCTTATATTTTGGGTTTTAAGTATTTGCACAGCATCTAAAACTTCATTTATCATTATACCATAACTGATAAATGTTATATCAGCTTTTTTGTTATCTGTATAAATCAGTGAAAATGGCTCATTTGCTGTATCTTTTTTAAACTGTCCCTCTGTTCCTCTTGGGTAACGAAGTGCGACCGCACATTTCTCTTTATAAATAGCATTATAAAGCATAGATTTCATTTCCGCAAAATTTGACGGACAGAGAATTTTCATATTTGGAATTGAGCGTAAAAATGCAATATCAAAAACGCCATTGTGTGTTGCACCATCAGCACCAACTATACCTGCTCTATCAAGTGCAAAAACAGCATGTATATTTCCGTCTATTGCAACATCATGTATAAGCTGGTCATAACCACGCTGTAAAAAGGTTGAATAAATAGCACAAACCGTATTCAGACCCTGTTTTGCCATGCCTGCTGTCATTGATACAGCGTGTTCTTCGGCTATACCAACATCAAAAAAGCGTTTTGGATATTTGCTTGCAAAGGTTGAAAGTCCTGTACCGCTTGGCATAGCAGCCGTAACTGCACAAAGCTTTGTATCCTGTTTTGCAAATTCACACATAATTTTTCCAAAAACCGAGGAAAAACTTTGTGTATTTGATTTTGGAAGTAAACCTGTTTTAGCATCAAAAGCTGAAACACCATGAAAAGCATCTGGTCTTTGCTCAGCTGGCAAATAACCTCTGCCCTTTTGTGTAACTGCATGAATTAAAACAGGCTTTTTCATCTGTTTAGCGATTGATAATGTTTCACAAACAGATTTTATATCATGCCCATCAATAGGCCCTAAATAAGCAAAACCCATTTCTTCAAAAAGTGAGCTATGAAGTAAAACCGATTTAACCGCACTATTAACTTTTGAAATACTTCTCGAAACAGGCTTGCCAAGTGGGACATTATCAAAAAAGCGTTTAACTTGATTTTTAGCGTTTAAATACTGAGGATTTAGTCTTAGATTTGCAAGATGTCGACTTAATGCACCGACATTTTTATCAATCGACATATTGTTATCATTAAGCACAACTATAAGTGGTTCTTTGCTATCTCCTGCACTGTTTAAAGCCTCATAAGCCATACCCCCAGTTAATGCACCATCACCAATAATAGCCACAACATTATAGTTTTGAGCCATAACTGTTCTGGCGTGAGCCATACCAAGTGCAACTGACACCGAATTTGAGGCATGACCGCTTATACAAGCATCTGTTTTGCTCTCTTTTGGACGCAAAAAACCTGATATGCCGCCATATTGTCTTAAATTTTCAAATTCCTGTTTTCTGCCTGTTAATATTTTATGAACATAACACTGATGACCAACATCATAAATAAGTCTATCAATTTTTGAGTTAAACTCACGTTCAAGAGCGACAGCAATTTCCACAATACCCAAATTAGATGATAGATGACCGCCTGTTTTAGAAACGTTATCGACTATAAACTCTCTAAGTGATGAACAAAGTTTATTAAGCTCATCATAAGAGAGTTTTTTTAAGTCTTTTGTACTTTGGATATTGTCTAAAATTCTATATTTTTTCATATCTTCTCCTCAATGAAAGGATTTTATTTAAGTTTAATTGGCAAAACAGATAAAATCCTTCCAACAGCAAACACAATCGGAACGCTAAAACCTATTGCAAAACCTTTACCTATTGCCTTGCCGCCTATTGTCATAGCAGCTATTAACCCTGTTATGGTAAGTGAAACAATAGTAGCAGGTAAAATCTGCATACCATTAGTGAGTTTTGCTATAATTATAGCACCTGTAGCACCAGAAATAATACCAGAAATATCGCCTACAACATCATTACAAAAGCTAGAAACCTGATTTGCATTTCTTGAAAGCCAAACAGCTTCTTTTGCACCAGAAACTTTTCTTGATGCCATTGAATGAAATTCCTTTTCGGTTGCAGATGTTGCAGCCATACCGATAACATCAAAAATAATGCCAATGCCTATAAATATTAGTAAAATAATAAAAGCTAGTATATTACCTACATTGCTTAATGCCTCAGATGATATATAAGACATAGAAACCGAGATAAAAAAGCTAAGTACAGTTATTGTGCTAACCCACTTCCAGTTAACGAGTTTTAACAGACCAGACTTTTGTTTTTTATCACTCAATTTTAGCATTCTCCTTTTGTGTTATATGTAAACAAGGCTCGAAACATAAGCTTCGAGCCAGTCCTTTATTAGATAAAAAAGGTGACAGCAGACAAGGTAAATCTTACGGCTTAGGTTCGGTTGGATTTCCCCACAACTTACCATGCGTCGCCGCTCTGGCGGTTTCCCTTTAAAAGGTGCGTCGATATGTTACCATATTCGAGACCGAATTGCCACTTAGTCCGTACTGCAATCCCTCATCTGCCCGCAAAGGACAGCCTAGGTGATTTCCACAACAGCCAACACGACCCTTAGCCTCTTTTGCAGGCATGGTTTCAAAATCGATTCCCTTTAGAGTATGGCCGTACTAAAAAGGGCAGGTACTTTATCCACCATGACCACTCAAGGCAGGCTACTCTGCACACAGCACTTAGGTCTTTTTTCCGTCACTTTTGGCCGAGACCAAAGTATGAACGAAACCGCCACCGCACCGCAATGCAGGTTTCACCCTGCCCCGTTGGACAGCCATCAATCTAAATAAAGATGCTATAGGTGTCCGACAGAAAACAGGTCTCCACGGCAATAGGGACGGTATTTCATGCCATTGAAAAGCGCCCTAAAGCCTTAACCCCCAGCACCCACCCCAGACTGGGCGTAAGAAGCAAGCACCAGAGACTTCATCGATGTGCCCTTTAACGGATTTTTAGGCCCGCTTTCGGGGACGTATGCACTGACTAGAATACTGCGTCACCTGCGTTTATTTTAAAAAAACGCACAGTACACTGCTAATAGTATAACAGATTTACATATATTATTTCAAGTGTATAACAGTATATTTATGCATAAATATACAGTATATGATATTTAATACTTAGTTATTTCTGACCGAAAGTTTATCAGCTAACCAGATTAAAAATTCACTTTCCTCAAAATCGTTTTTCACCGCATTTATAGCATTTTGAGTTAATATTTTAACCTTTTCTTTGCATTTGTCAAGCCCAATTTGAGATGGGAAGGTTGATTTTTCATTTTCAGCATCTGAGCCAATAGGCTTTCCAAAAATTTCAGCATCGCCCTCTATATCGAGAATATCATCTTGTATTTGGAATGCTAAACCGAGTGAATTAGCATACTCTTTAGCCGCTTTTAGTTTATTTTCATCTGCACCGCCTAAAATACAGCCTATTTGAGTTGCACTTTCAATTAAAGCACCAGTTTTATATTTTTGCAAAGTTACAAGCTCATCATAAGATATTTTTTTATGCTCAGACTCTATATCTATGACTTGTCCGCCAATCATGCCGAATACTCCTGCATTTTTTGCCAGCTTATTTGTTGCTTTTATAATTTGCTCGGCGGTAAACTTTTCGAGGTTTTGCGGTCTTGTTGCAAGTGCAAAAGCCTCTGTTAATAGTGCATCACCTGCAAGCACAGCAATAGCTTCACCATATACCTTGTGGTTTGTAGGCTTACCACGTCTAAAGTCATCATTATCCATGCAAGGTAAATCATCATGTATAAGTGAATAAGTGTGTATCATTTCAAGAGCTACTGCAAATGGTAAAGCGTCCTTAGGATTTCCGCCCGAAAGTCTGTAAAACTCCAGTACAAGAGCTGGTCTTAAACGTTTACCTCCTGCAAGTGCAGAGTATCGCATAGCTTTTATGATTTGCTCTTGTCCTTGACACTCTTTTTCGCTTAAAAGCTCATCTAAAAACTCATGTACATATATTGCATATTCTGCTAAACGCTCAGAATGTGTCATTTTATACGTCCTCCTGCTCAAAATCCTGTTCGCTTATTGTGCCATCAGATTGTTTTGTAAGCAAAGTAACTTTTTGTTCGGCAGTCTCAAGCATTTTTTGTATTTCAGCAGAAAGCTTCATACCTTCTTCAAAAAGCTGCATACTTTCGTCAAGTGGTGCAGTACCTTTTTCAAGATTTATAACTATATCTTCAAGCTGGTTCATTTTTTCTTCAAATGAAAGCTGTTTTTTTCTTGTTGCCATAATAATTTCGCCTCTCATTCTTCTATTTTTAAGGCTTTACACTGGGCACTGCCTTTTTTAAAGTTAATTTTGAGTATATCTCCCTGTTTTATCTGCTCTGAGCTGTAAATAGCTTTACCTTGCTCATTTACAGTCACAGAATAACCTCTACTAAGCACTTTAAGAGGACTAAGTGCATCTAAAAAAGCACAATTTTTATAAAATTTCTGTTTTGAAGTTTCAAGTCTTTTGTTTATAGCACTATCAAGCTGTTTTACTGCAAAATCACATTTTAATTTGCGTTCGGTCTGCTTACTTTCCATAGCACGAATTAAACGATGTTTATATAGATTAACAATTTGATTTTTTTGTTTTAAGATTTTTTTAGGCGAAGAAAGTCTGTGTATAAACGAATTTAATTTTGCATTATAAAGCTCTAATTTTTTATTTTGAGCTTTAACTAATCTATTTTGTATATTTTGAATATTATAAATAAGCTTTGTGCTGTCTGGAGTTGCTATTTCTGCCGCACCTGATGGAGTTGGTGCTCTCAAATCTGCTACAAAGTCCAAAATTGTAAAATCTGGCTCGTGACCTACGGCAGAAATTACAGGAATATCGCTTTTGAAAATCTCATACGCTAGATTTTCATTATTAAACGCCCATAAATCCTCTATCGAGCCACCGCCACGACCTATGATAATAACATCTGCTTTACCATGACTATTTGCAAGTTTTAATGCATTTATAAGCTCATTTGGTGCATTTGTGCCTTGAACTGCGGCAGGATATATAAGAATATCTGCAAAACTCCAACGTCTTTTTATTATTCTAAGCATATCTCTAATAGCTGCACCCGTTGGAGAAGTTATAAGGGCTATTTTCTCTGGATAAGATGGCAAAGCTTTTTTATGTTCACTATTAAACAAACCCTCACTATAAAGCTTTTGTTTTAGCTGTTCAAACTCGAGATGAAGTGCCCCAACACCATCTGGCATCATATCAGCTATATAAAGCTGAACCTGTCCGGTTTTAGGGAAAGAACTAACTCTACCTCTTGCAATGATTTTAATACCATTAGCGAGTTTAAATCTCAGTTTTAAAGCATCTTGCTTAAATAAAACCGCTGAGATTGCTCCGCCATCATCTTTAATTGTCATATAATGATGACCAGATGAGTGAGCTTTATAGTTAGATATTTCTCCCTGCACGAACAGGTTATAAAAAGACGGATTACTTTCAAGTAAGTTTTTAATTTCGGTGTTAAGCTGTGTTACCGAGTAAATTCGCTGATTTACCATAAATTTTCTCCGTTCTGTTTTGCTGCAAGAATAGCAGTGCCAACTGCATTGTCACCCGATAATTCAGCACTTGCAAAAAAGGCGTTAAATTTTTGTGACATATGCTTTTGTAAACTTTTATTGCTCATAACACCACCTGCACATAAAACAGGTGCATTAAATTTAAGTTTTGCTTGTTTTGTAGCTTTATCCACTGCATAAGTAATAGTTTCTATTGTAAATCTTGCAATTTGTTCTGGTGAAACGCCATTTTTATGCATTTGCTCGACTTTATTTTGCATACCAGAAAGTGAGAATATGCTGTCATTTACCTTTACATCAAAAGGTTTTACAGGCTCAGATTTATTTGAAATTTGCTCTAACTCTGCACCACAAGGGAACTGAAGTCCTAAAAGCACACCTGCTCTATCAACAAGCTGACCTGCTGCAATATCACTTGTACCGCCTATTTGTTCAGCTTTAGGCATACCATTTTCATCAGGTTTTACAAATAAAAGCTCAGTTGTACCGCCCGATAAGTGCCAAGCAAGCAAATCTTTATTTAATAAATCCAGTTTACCTGCACTAAAAGCAGCAGCTACCAAATGTCCTTGCTGATGTGATGCTGTAAAACAAGGCACATTTAAAATGCTTGCTATACTTCTAGCCACATTTTCACCCGCTAAAAAACAAGGCATATAAGAGCCTTCTACTGCTCTTGGTCTGGTACTTACACATACCGCATTTATTTTGATATCTTTAGGCAAATTTGCTATTTGCTCATGTAAATGGAGTGTATGCTGAAAAAGTGCTTCGGACTGCCTTAAACCAAGAGTGCCATGTTTTACATCTAAAAGTCTGCCAGAATTATAATACTCTCCTGTTTGAGCATCAAATACCGCCGCTGATGTGCGGTAATTTGATGTATCAATTCCAAGATAAAAACGGCTCATTCCTTGCCCATTCCCCACTGACGGCTTACAGCACCTAAAATACCATTTACAAAAGAGCCAGTATCTTTGGTTTCATAGGTTTTAGCAAGTTCAACAGCCTCATTAATTGCAACACCTACTGGCACA
The DNA here is from genome assembly GCA_019113005.1 of Candidatus Butyricicoccus avistercoris. Lineage (GTDB taxonomy): Bacteria > Bacillota > Clostridia > Oscillospirales > Butyricicoccaceae > Butyricicoccus_B > Butyricicoccus_B avistercoris. The sequence continues at coordinate 35,099 of DXIE01000035.1, forward strand.
TCTTGCATATACTTCATCTCATAGAGTGCAAGGCGTAAAACAGCCATTGTCATTCTTGAAATACGTTTCATGCTCCAACCCTTAGCATTTTTCTCAACAAGTTCGTCAAGCTCTGCAAGGTGAGTTGCAACACCCTTTACCACTTCTCTAATATATGTGCTATCTTTTTCGGAAATTTTGCCTGCATAAAGCTCTATTTCTCCACTAATTGACTTTAAAATACTTTCATCAAGTCGGTCTGTTAAGATTTCATCAGCCTCAAACTGATTAAATCCCATTTCAAATACTAAATGCAGTGCAATTTCTCTAGCTTGTTTTCTGCTCATTGTTTTCCTCCGTTATCTTTCCCCTGTACGCACCGAGCGTTACAAGACAAATCCATATATATAGTAATATTAACAATAATTATTTATAAAAGCAATATTTTTTATATTAGAACGCTTGAAATTGTCAAAGCAATCATATAAATAAATACGGCTATAACTGGTTTACAGGTAAAAAAGCTACTGTAAACACCTTTTGCAGTACGATTTTGTTTTATATCCTTTAAAACTGGCTTGCCTGCACTCATAATCATAAGGAAAATAGTTATTATACCTGCAATTAATACACTGAAATTTATCAGCACACCCATATTTTCACTAAAAGCAGATATACGTCCTATTATTTCAACTGATAAGTTATTAAGTATATGAAGTGTAATAGAAAGACCGATTGAGTATTTAAGAGTTAAATATCCAAAAAGTAAACCTATTACAAAAGCAACTGGAAACTGTACAGCGTTTCCATGCATAAGACCAAAAACAAGTGCACTTATAATAATAGCGAACCATTTGCCATATCTTTCAAGTGTTCTAAGCAGTACACCTCTGTAAAGTAACTCCTCTATTATAGGTGCAATTATAATAGAATAAAGCATCATCGAGCTTGAAACGCTGTGTGATGTAGCTACTGCATTAGCCTCGGTAAATGAAACACCAGTTGATGATTCCAAAAAGTTTATAACAGGTGTCATAGCTATGTTAGTCAGCATTTGCAAACCCATAATAGCGAAAAATATAAATGCAACTTGTACAGGCCATGCTTTTTCACGTTTTTCTAATATATTTATAAAACTATTATTTTTAACCCCAACTATAAGCATTGGAATTGCACCACCAATAGCCGAAAACATTACAATATATCCTTCTATGAGGTTCCAAGTTCTTTCAAGTGGACTAAATATATAAAGAAGTTGTGATGCAATTAGGCTTAAAAATAAAGAGAGGAAAAACATTGTAAGCTGAGATGCTACTAATGCCCAGCCAATTATTTCAAAATCTGATTTTCTTGAATTATAAATCATTGTTTTTCCCCTTTCTTCTAAATATTTGCCCTTCACTAAGCACAAGACCTAAAAGTACAAGCACTGTACCTAAAATCTCTTTGGTATTCATTCGCTCACCTAAAACTATTGCAGCTAAAACAACTGTTACAACTGGTGATGCATAGATATAAACACTTGATTTTAAAACACCAAGCTGTTTTACTGCAAAACTCCATGTTACAAAACATAAGGCACTGGCAATAAGCCCTAAAAACACTAAGTTTAAAAACACTGTTAAATTCATTGTAAGCACTGCTTTTACACGAAAACCGCTAGAAATAGCAACTGGTATCATCATAATAACAGCAAATAAAAAAGTATATTTAGTGATTTCAAAGCTATCATAACCAAAGAATGTTATTTTTCTTATGAGTATGGAATAAAATGCCCATGATATAGCACCTGCAAACGCAAGAATTATACCTAAAATTTGTACTCCTGTGCTTTCTGCTGTCCAAGACAGTAAAAATAATCCAGTCATGGCAAACGCAAAGCCTATAAAGAAATTCTTACTCAATTTTTCTTTTAGAAAAATAGCACTTAAAATACCTGAAAATATAGGAGCACTTGAAACAATAACTCCAATTAACGAGGCATCACCATAACCAAGTGCAATATTTTCACACAGATAATACAAAAATAGTCCTGTAAAACTTGCACCAATAAAATAAAGATAATGTGATTTTTCTTTCATCTTTATTCTTTGAGGTTTATAAAGCCAAAGTGCTATAAGTCCCATTGAAAACCTTAAAAACAGTATTTCTTCTGCTGTTAAATGCCCAAGAAGGACTTTAGTTGACACAAAGGTAGCACCCCACACTATAACCGTAGCTATTGCAAGTATATGACCTATTGATTGATGTCTGCTCTCCATGTTGATTCTCCATTATTATTAACGCTTTGTTTATTACTCGATAAACCCACCGCCAATAACTATATCTCCATCATAAAATACAGCCGATTGACCAGCTGCTGGTGCTCTAACCTCATTTTCAAATACAATTTTTGCATCTTTACCCTCAGGGTAAACAGTAGCATTTTCTGCACGCTTTGAGTAACGCACACGAACTTGACAGTTAAAAGCTCCATTTTCCATATATTCTGGTGCACAATAATTTATATTTTTAACTATGATTTCTTTTTTAAATACATCATTTAGTGACAAAACAACTTCATTTGTTTGAGGTCTTAGCTCGTGAACAAATAGTCTACCCTTTGCTGCAATGCCTAAGCCTTTTCGCTGACCTACTGTATACTGATGTATTCCCTTGTGCTTTCCCAAAATATTGCCGTTTTCATCGACAAAATTGCCTTCTGGTAAGTCTACACCATAACGCTTTAGCCAGCCGCACCAGTCACCATCTGGAATAAAACATACGTCCATACTATCCTTTTTATCCGCAGATGGTATTTCTCTTTCTTTTGCTAAAGCTCTGACTTCTTCCTTGTCTGCTGCCTCGCCAAGAGGGAAAATACAACGCTCTAAAATCTCTCTTGGAAGTCTATTAAGCATATAAGTCTGGTCTTTAGGTGATTTCGCCTGCACAAGCAAGGCTCTGCCCTCGCTATCTCTGCGAATACGAGCATAATGCCCTGTTGCTAAATATTTTGCCCCAATTTTGTCAGCATAATCAACCATTGTCTTAAATTTTACAGTAGGATTACACATAACACATGGGTTTGGTGTACGGGCATTTTTATATTCATTTGCAAAATAACTGCAAACATACTTTTCTAACTCATCTTTTTTATGAGCGATATAAAGCGGGATACCCACGCTATCAGCAACTTTTTGTGCTTCTGCTTCTCCGCCAAGTCCCATTTCTAAAAATAGACCATAAACATCATAGCCTTGTTCCTTTAAAAGAGAGGCTGCAACAGCAGAGTCTACTCCGCCCGATAAGCCTAAAACAACTTTTTCCATTTTAGTTTTTCCTCCAACCGCCTACACCATGGAATATCCAGTTTGGTGAAGGGCTAAATCCTTTTATTAAATTACTTCTAACGACCACTTGGTCTTTTGCAAACGCCACTGGAATAATAGGCATTTCTGCAAGAAAATGTGTATAAAGCTGAGTTTTGTTAGCCTCATCTGCTCTTGCATCAATCACAAGTTGGTCGGTTTGTGCATTGCTATATCTGCCATAATTTAATGCACCGCCTGTCATAATTAAAGAACGCAAATCAAAATCAGGTGTCATACGAATTTCACCATAATACATTTCAAAGTCACCTGACAACACTCTGGTTTGGTATTCCTCAAAGGTAACTTCTTCAACCGAAGTTTTAATACCTATTGCAGTAAGTGATGCAGCTATTTGGTTTGCTGCTGCAACTTTGAATGGATTTTCGCTATTTACTAGAATTCTTGTAGTAAATGAAGTCAAACGTCCATTAACACTTTGATACTCTAAAATACCATCATTATTACTGTCAGCTACACCTGAAGCTGCAAGGGTTTCAATAGCTGCTGTACGGTCTACGCTTGTGCTTTGTCCCTCTGGCTGAGGATTTACTGGCAAAACCGCAGGCTCAGCAAAAGATTGAAGCTGAGTTGAACATATTCCCTGTCTATCAATGGCAAGAGATATAGCCTGTCTGACAGCTGGTATGTTAAAAGGCTCAATATTATTTGCAAAACCTAAAAAATGCATATCGGTTGTAGGCAGTTTATATATATCAACTGAACCGCTAACTGTCACCGAATCTGTGCCTATTCTTTCCGTTCTCATAAGAGAAATATCGCCTGTTTCAAAGCTATGCTGCACAGCATCAGAACGAGTTGTATTTACCAAGTCTATTCTGTCAAATTCGCTGACCTTTCCACCATGCCAATTTTCATAAGGCTCTAGATGCCATACACCATTTTCCTGAACTGGTTTATAAGCACCTGTACCATCAGAAAAAGTTAAATCCTCTGAACCCTCTCTAAAAATAGGTATATCCATAAGGCTTGGAAAATTAACATTAGCACTGCCTAGTGTTACAACCACTGTATTTTCACCATCAGCATAAATACTTTCTACATCTGCTATTCTTGTGTTATAGATTGACTCAGTATTTCTTTTTGCTGTTTTTAGGGTGTAAACCACATCACTTGCTGTTAATGGTTCACCAGACCAAAAGGTAACACCTTGTTTTATATAAAAACGGAATGTAGTGCCATCGCCCTCCCAGTTTTCACAAAGCATAGGCTGAGGTTTAAAATTATCATCAAGATAAATCATACCCTCATAAAGAGCATCTACAAGCACTCTGTTCATATCGGTTTTAACTGAAACAGGGTTTATGTTTTCTCCTGCATAGTAAGTTAAACCAAAATAATTAGCAAGATTTTCATTTTGTACTATATCATCTGTTTGACTGCTATCTGCCGAGCCAAGTCTTTCTGTAAGAGTACAGCCTGTAAGCATAACACATGAAAGAGTTAATGCTACAAAGCGTTTTATTAGCCTCATTATATTATAACCTCTCCATATTTAGTTATCAAAGTTTTTAATTAAATTAAAGACAAATAATGCCTGCTTGAACACCTCTTTTGCCATTTGTAACCCTATGTGACCAAAATTCATCACTATGACAATAGGTGCAAATATCGCTGTTTATAATTTTATTTAAACCTGCATTTTCGATGAGCATTTGATTTATCCCCTGTAAATCTACATGGAATTTTTTGCCCTTTTCATGTATAAAAGGACGTACTTTTTCGCCCATTTGTTTTTCCATAGCCTCTGGAACATCTGCATCTGTTTCAAAACAGCATACTCCAATAGATGGCCCTATAACACATATTATATCCTCTGGTTTTGCGTTAAAATGTTGCTGCATTTTTTCAACCGTTCTTGGCAAAATCTCCTGTGCAGTACCTCTCCAACCGCTATGACACACACCACAGCACTCACTTACAGGGTCATATAAAAGTGATACTACACAATCAGCATAAAAACCTGCAAGCGGTGTATTTTTAAGGTTTGTAATTAGAGCGTCTGACTCCCACGCCAAAGGCTTATGAATACCAGAACCTACATATTCTTCTGTTACAACTGATACATCATTTTTATGTACCTGTTTAGTGGTTGTTATTCTATCAAATGGTATGTCTATCGCATTTGAAAGTATTTGATAATTTTTAATCACATTTTCGTATTTATCGCCACGAGAAAAACCTAAATTTAAGCTTTCTAAATCACCAGTGCTGACTCCTCCGCTTTTAGTGGTGAATGCATGACGAACATTTATTTCAGAGCAAACATAATATTTCATATTTCCGCTTATTTTGCGGATAAGCTTATTATTCATAATCAAAGTCCTTAAATAAAATTATTATAAATTTTAGATTTTACCTTTTATCCCAAACATAAACGCATTTAACAAAATAACAGTAAACTTTAGCAAGTTAAACTCATCTATTTTATCCCTATTTTATTATTATACTACGTTTGATATGAGTTAAACAAGTGTATATCTTAACCTTGGGCAGTCTGACCGATTTTATGCTCAAATAGTGTGTTTTCCTTGACATACCGTTCAAAAGGCATTAGAATATTCATGTAATACCTTTTTGTAATGTTCAGTGTTATTTGCACAATACTTTATATAAGGATTATACGCTTTGCATTTTGAAAAATTTAACACTTTTAGGAGGTGCCCCACAAAGGCTTATGGAACTTATAATCAAGCTGATAGTTGGTGTTGTCTGTTTGATTATTGGCGTAGCTGTCGGTATACTACACCGTAAGAACGTTTCCGAAAAAACTATCGGAAGTGCTGAGCAAGAAGCCACCCGTATTATAAATGATGCTATCAAATCGGGTGAAACAAAAAAACGTGAGGCAATATTGGAAGCGAAAGACGAAATTTTGAAGGCTCGAACCGAGGCAGACCGTGAAATTAAGGAACGCCGTAACGAGGTTCAAAAAACTGAACATCGCCTCCATCAAAAAGAAGAGAATCTTGAACGTAAAACCGATGTAATGGAGCGAAAAAATGAAGAACTTACACGCAAAATTGCACAGGTTCAAAAAACACAAGAGGAATCCGAGCAGATTAAAGCAGAACAAATTGCAACTCTTGAGCGTTTATCTGGTTTAACACGAGAGGAAGCTAAGGATTATCTTGTTACTTCAATCGAGAATGAAGCAAAGCATGACGCAGCTGTTAAACTGCGTGAAATTAACCAAAAGATAAAAGATGAAGCGGAAACAACCGCAAGAGAACTCATCGCAACCGCTATTCAGCGTTTCTCAGCAGATCAGGTTTCTGAATCTACTGTTTCTGTCGTTGCTCTGCCTAACGACGAAATGAAAGGCAGAATCATCGGTCGTGAGGGACGTAATATTCGTGCCCTTGAAAACTTAACCGGTGTTGACCTTATTATTGATGATACTCCAGAGGCAATAACTTTGTCCTCTTTTGACCCAGTGCGTCGTGAAATCGCTCGTCTAAGCCTTGAAAAGCTAATCTTAGACGGTCGTATACACCCACCTCGCATCACTGAAATGGTGCAAAAGGCTCAAAAGGAAGTTGAACAAATTATTCGCTCTGAGGGTGAACGTGCAATCTTTGAAACAGGTCTGCATGGTATACACCCTGAGCTAATACGCTTGTTAGGTCGTTTACATTACCGTACAAGCTATGGTCAAAATGTGCTGCTGCACTCTATCGAAGTTGCTCATATTGCCGGTATGCTTGCATCTGAACTGGGTATTGACCCTACCCTTGCAAGACGTGGCGGCTTACTTCATGATATAGGCAAGGCTGTCGACCAAGAATTTGAAGGTTCACATGTTACCATTGGTGTCGACCTTGCAAAGAAATATAAAGAATCTCCAGCTGTTGTGCATGCAATCGCTGCACATCATGGAGATGTTGAAGCTACTACAATAGAAGCTTGTCTTGTTCAGGCAGCTGATGCTATCTCAGCAGCTCGCCCAGGAGCAAGACGTGAAAACTATGAAAATTACATCAAACGACTGGAAAAACTCGAGGAAATCGCAAACACTACCGCTGGTGTTGAGCGTTCTTATGCAATACAAGCTGGTCGTGAGTTGTGCATTATAGTTAAGCCTGAAGAGGTTAACGACGATAATATGACCTTACTTGCTCGTGATATAGCAAAGCATATTGAAGAAGAGCTAGATTACCCAGGTCAAATTAAAATCAATATGGTGCGTGAAACTCGTGCCATAGAATACGCAAAATAAGAAAAAAATCAGACAACACCAATTACGGGTAGGAAGTAAACTTCCTACCCGCTTTTTAATGTCTATAAGTTTTTAACAGATGCCTTTGGTGCATTTACTGCAAGTCTGCCTGCTGGTCTGTTTGTCAGTAAAATAACCTGTCTTTCATTTGCAAATGACTGGAGTAAACGAAGTCCCTTTTCAGAGCGTTTGTTATCCCATGTTACAAATGGGTCATCTAAAATAATTGGTACACTTTCATTTCCTGTTAGCACCTGACATACTGCAAGCCTTAATGCAAAATAAAGTTGGTCTCTTGTGCCTGATGAAAGTCTTAATGCATCAAGCAGTGTTCCATCATCACCCGCACATCTTGCTCTAAGCGATGAATCAAGCTTTACTTCTTTATAGCTATCACTTGTAAGATAAGCCATATATTGCTCGGCAAGCTCGGTTATCTTAGGTGAAATTCTGGCACTAAGCACAGCATTTTGTTCTTCTATAACCTGCTCTGCAAGTTTTAAAGCGTTCATTTTCTGCTCTGCTGTATCCATTGCTACTTTTATACTATCTCGTGTATTTTTCCACTCCAATGCATTTCCAAGTGTTTGCACTCTGCCTTGCATTCTTGACAATTCTTGATGAGCATATTCTGCCGCATGACGTGCCTCAACTGCTTTACTTCTTGTATCGTCTACAAGCTTTTGAGCATCTACATCAATACTTCTTGAGTTTTCCATTTTCTTCATCTCAACTAAAATATCTTGCAGTTTGCTTTGCTCCTGTCTTAAAAGCTGCAAATCATGTCTTGCACCCCTTATCCATTCGCTTGCTTGCTCAACCGTTTTGACATTCGGCCAGATTTTACTTGCTGCTCTTACAACTACATCATATTGTTCCTGTAAAACAGATGTTGCCATATGTTGGGCACCAACTGTTTTTTTACGCTCCATATTAAGTTGCTGTTTGGACTCGTCATAGTCTTCATCTGGGTCATCAAGTCTTGGCACACTTCCGACAAAGCTTGTAAGCAAAGCAATAAATGCCATACCAGAAAGTATATAAGGTACATAAGGTGTCAACTTGCCCCAGTTTATATTGGAAAATGAACTGCCAGCAGCTACAAGTGCCAAAACAAGTGCTAAAATAAGTGCAGACCAACGAATTCTAGGACGAACAATATAATTTCTTTTTACTTCTTCTTTTGTTCTTCTCTTGTCTACTTCCCTGACTGCATCTTCAAATTTAGAATCTACATAAGGCATATTTTTGCGTTTTTCACGCTCAAGCTCAACCGCACCTTCATAACCATAAAGTGCATCTTCGGCTTCACGAAGTAAAATTTCATCAGGCAATCCTGATTTTAGCTGTCTAATTCGCTTTTCAACATCTTTTTTTAATACTACAAGAGAGCTTTCTTCCTCTGCCATTTTACCTGCATAATTTCTATAAACTTTTTCGTATTCTGAATGCATTTTTTCAGCTTTTTCTGTAAGCATAGCCGCTTTTTCACGTTGTCTTACCATCTGTGCTTCTAGAGCTGCAATATCGTCTAAATGCTCTTGTGCGGTTTTATAATCCTTTTCCAGCCTTGGCTGTTCACCGTGACCATTGCCAGAATTTAAATCTAAACGCCATCTTGTAAGCGTTTTAAGTGCAGATGAGCAACGTGTACTGCTATCGCCTGTCTGGGCTAAACTTATAAGCAGCTCATTTAGCTCAGATGATGAACGTGTCATGTCCATCCCATCAACCATAGCACTTGATAAAAAAGCATCTTCACTCATTCCTAAAAGCACTTCACCACAATTTCTTGAGGTTATCTGAGTGCAAGGTTCGCCTGTATCTTCATAAAATGCCTCGAAGTCCTGCATCAAACCATTTCTGCTGCTGCCTCTTATAATAGTTATCGCTCTGCCTGCAAATTCGACTGTCATTCTACCACTCATCGGTTTGCCATCTTGTGGATAATATTTGGTTTTATCCGAAAGTGAATTTGCAGTGTCTCTTTTACTTGTGTTAAGTCCATAAAGCATAACACGAATAAAAGCACAAAGAGTGGTCTTTCCCCAGCCATTTGGCAGGACTCTACAACAGAGTTTATCAGAGAAATCTATTTTTTGTCCGTTTATATTACCAAAATGACCTTGTATAGATAAAATCTTCATTGGTCTTTTAACTCCAAACATAATAATTTATAATCTAACCCAGTATAGCATTTTTAGCTAATATTCGCAATGATATTAACAAAGGCTTAAAAATTTTTTAAAAAATTATTACAAAGCGTTGTTGACTTTTGCGAATTAAAGTGTTACAATACTGACACAACATAAATTTGCGTTTTTAAAAAAGAAGGGATTTTTTTATATGAAATTTAAAAAGTTATTTGCTCTTATGATGACTGGTGTTATGGCATCTGCTATTCTAACTGGTTGTGGTGGTCAAAAAAATGATAGCGACCTTCAAACTATAAAGGATAATGGCACTCTAAAAATCGGCTACACACTCTATGAGCCTATGAACTATGAAGGCGAAGACGGTAAGCTAACAGGTTTTGATACCGAATTTGCTGAGGCTGTATGTGAAAAACTAGGTGTTGAGCCTGAGTTTGTGCTTATTGATTGGAAAAATAAAATTATCGAGCTTGAGGCTGGCAACATCGACTGCATTTGGAACGGCTTTACTATCACCGATGATATGAAGGAAAGCGTTGATTTTACTCAGCCATATGTTGAAAATAAGCAAGTTTTAGTTACAAATGTTGCTAATAAAGACGTTTATACAAGCACTGAGGCTTTAAAGGGCAAAACTGTTGCTGTCGAGGCTGGTTCTGCTGGTTATAGCGTTGCAAGCTCTGATGAAAACATTGCAGATACTGTTATGACCGTTGCAAAACAGACTGATGCTCTTTTAGAGCTGAAATCTGGTACAGTTGATGCAGCTATTTTTGATAATACTTTAGCTGAAAACATGATTGGTGAAGGCACAGACTTTGCTGACCTTGTTGTAACTGCAACACTTATGGACGAACAATATGGCATTGGTTTCCGCAAGGGCAGTGATTTATGTGCAGAGGTTGACAAGTTCATTGATGAAATGCGTGAAGATGGAAGTTTAACCGCTATCGCTGACCAGTACGGTTTACAGCTTGCAAAAGCCGAATAAATAAAGTAGAATATATTAAGTATTTTTAAGAACGGGACAGCGTATTTTTACGTTGCCCCGCTCAGTTTTGTTTAAAGGAGAGAAATTTTTGTGAGTGTCTCAGTTGTATTTTCCAAACTGCTTGAAGCTTTTGGAATAAACTGCACCATATTTTTTGTAACTTTAATTGGTGCATTACCTCTTGGACTGCTTGTTTCATTTGGCTCAATGAGCAAATTCCGTCCTATTCGTTACATTATAAACACACTTGTATGGATTATTCGTGGTTCGCCACTTATGCTGCAAATTATCTTTATTTTCTTTGTTCCTCCACTTTTAAAGCTTGGAAACCCTTGGACAGCTTTTGGAACTAATGGCAGAGTTGTTGCTGTTTGCGTAGCATTCATTATTAACTATGCATGTTATTTTTCAGAAATTTTTAGAGGTGGTATTCAGTCCATACCAAAAGGACAATATGAAGCAGGTTTGGTTCTCGGTATGTCAAAATCTCAAATTTTCTTTAAAATCACACTTTTACAAGTTATTAAGCGTGTAATTCCACCAATTGGCAACGAGTTTATGACACTTATTAAGGATACTGCACTAGCTAATATACTTGCAACCCGTGAAATCATCTATGTTTCACAAGAATACATAGCAAACAGAGGTCTTATATGGCCACTGTTCTCAACCGCAATTTTCTTCCTAGTTTTCTGTGGTATTCTTACATTATTATTTAACTGGCTTGAAAAGAAAATGGATTATTTCCGCACTTAATGGAGGCTTTTTAAAATGCCAATTTTAGAAGTAAAAAATATAAATAAAAGCTTTGGTGCTACCAAAGTGTTAGATGATATCAGCTTTTCACTTGAAAAAGGTCAAGCACTTGCTATAATCGGTTCTTCTGGCTCTGGTAAAACAACTCTTTTACGCTGTTTAAACTTTCTTGAAACACCAGATAAGGGGCAAATTATAGTAAATAACAAACCGCTTTTTGACTCAGAAAGCCCTAATTTGCAATCTGAGGAGCAAATCCGTAAAAACAGATTGCATTTTGGTATGGTTTTCCAGTCATTTAATCTGTTTCCACAATATACTGCACTTGAAAATGTAATGCTTGCCAATCTTTTAATGGCAAAAAAACAGCCTGATTATAAGAAAAACAAGCATGAAATACACGATAAAATTGAGTCCGAAGCTATGGCACTTTTAGAGCAAATGAGCCTGTCTGGTAGAATGAGCCACTACCCTCATCAGCTTTCAGGCGGTCAGCAACAGCGTGTTGCGATTGCAAGGGCATTGGCTATGAAGCCTGATATTTTATGTTTTGATGAGCCGACCTCTGCCCTTGACCCAGAGCTTACAGGCGAGGTATTGAAAGTTATTCGCTCGCTTGCGGACAAACATACAACTATGGTAATTGTAACCCATGAGATGTCATTTGCACATGATGTTGCAGACCAAATAGTATTTATGGATAAAGGCGTAATCGTTGAAAAAGGCACTCCAGCAGAAGTTTTTGAGCACACACAAAATGAACGCACAAAATCATTTCTTAGCAGATTTTCCCAAAACAATCCCTAATATGTGATTTATCGTAATTTTTAGGAAAAAATATATGTTTTGAGTATAAAAAACTGGTAAAAAAGACGAGAGAAAATGAATTTGTCAAGCAAATTCTTGAAAAATTTTCCGTTATTTTTGCCAGTTTTTCTTTTTTGTTTTTATGCAATATTCTGAATTTGTGAAAAATTTAACTTTTTGTCGTTTTGCCCTCTTTTCTTTTTAGATGTGATTTGATAAAATAATAACAAGCAAGGTCGCTTGATATTTTCCCCCTTGCAAACTAAATTTTATCCGGCGTTATTTTTGCCGTCAAAGAAAAGGAGATTTTTCCAATGAACGTTTATATCTGTTCTGCTGCTCGTACTGCAATCGGTTCTTACGGCGGCACTTTAGCTTCTGTATCCGCTGCTGACCTCGGTACTGCTGCTGCTAAGGCTGCTATCGAGCGTGCTGGTATTGACAAGGCTATTATTGATGAAGTAATGTTTGGTCAGGTTCTGCAAGGTGGTTGCGGTCAGAACGTATCCCGTCAGATTCTTGTAGGTGCTGGTCTTCCTCTCACTACTCCAGCTATGACTCTTAACAAGGTTTGTGCATCTTCTATGCGTGCTATCTCCCTTGGTTCTCAGACTATTCGTTCTGGTGAAAATCAGGTAATGCTGGTTGGTGGTTGCGAAAGCATGTCCAACGCACCTTATTTCTCTGCTAACACTCGTTGGGGTGCTCGTATGGGCGACGTTAAGCTGGTTGACCTTATGATTAACGACGGTCTGTTCGATGTATTCAACAAGTACCACATGGGTATTACTGCTGAGAACGTTGCTGAGCAGTATGGTATCACTCGTGAGATGCAGGACGAAATCGCTTACAACTCTCAGATGAAGGCTGCTAAGGCTATCGCTGAAGGCAAGTTCAAGGACGAAATCGTTGCTGTTGAAGTTAAGAAGAAGAAGGAAACCATCGTATTTGATACTGATGAGTACAACAAGCCAAACACCACTATGGAGACTCTGGCTAAGCTACGTCCTGCATTTAAGAAGGACGGCACTGTTACCGCTGGTAACGCTTCTGGTATCAATGATGCTGGTGCTGCTATGATTATCGCTTCTGAGGACTTCGTAAAGGCTAACGGTCTAAAGCCACTGGTTAAGATTCGTGCATTTGGTTCTGTTGGCTGTGACCCATCTATCATGGGTGTAGGTCCAATCGAGTCCACTCGTCAGGCTCTAAAGCGTGCTGGTCTGACTGTTGCTGACCTAGACTTAATCGAGTCTAACGAAGCTTTCGCTGCTCAGGCTGCTGCTGTAAACAATGAGCTAGGCTTTGACCTTGATAAGGTTAACGTTAACGGTGGTGCAATCGCTCTTGGTCACCCAATCGGTGCTGCTGGTTGCCGTATCTCCACAACTCTTATCTATGAAATGATTAAGCGTGACGCTACTCTTGGTCTTGCTACCATGTGTATCGGCGGCGGTATGGGCGAAGCTCTTATCGTTGAACGTGACGAGCTGTGTAAGTAATTTAAATATAGCTTAAATAAAAAGTCCAAGGGTTGTTTATTCTCCCTTGGACTAAATTATATAACAAAAATTTTTTAATTAAATTTTAAAATAAAGAGGACTTTTGTCATGACAGATGTTATAATTGAAAAACAGGGTAATGTTGCGATTGTAAAAATTGAGCATATGAAAGCTCTTAACGCACTTTCTACTGATATGTATGGTCAGCTTGAAGAAGCTTTCGATACACTAGCTAAAATGGACGATGTTTACTGTGTAGTTTTAACTGGTTCTTCCATGGTAAACAAAAATGGCAAGACTGTAAACTCCTTCGTTGCAGGTGCTGATATCTCTGAAATGTCCACAAAGACTGTTGCAGAGGGCAAGCTATTTGGCAATGAGGCTAACAGAGTTTGCCAAAAGATTGAAAATTTCCGCAGACCAGTTATTGCAGCAATCAACGGTTTCTGCTTAGGCGGTGGCTGTGAGCTTGCAATGTGCTGTGACATCAGAATTGCATCTGACAATGCACTATTTGGTCAGCCAGAGGTTGGTTTAGGCATTACTGCTGGCTGTGGCGGTACACAGCGTTTAGCTCGTCTGGTTGGCATGGGTAAGGCTAAGGAAATGCTTTACACTGCTCGTGGCAACTATACCGCACAAGATGCACTCAATATGGGTCTTGTAAACTATGTATACCCTCTTGAGAACCTAATGGACGAGGCTCTAAAGCTTGCAAATGAAATTGCAGCACAAGCTCCTATCGCAGTAGCTCTAACCAAAGAAGCTATCAATGTTGGCATGCAGATGGATATTGATTCTGCACTTAAATTTGAGGGCAACTGCTTTGGTCAATGCTTTGCAACCGAGGACCAGAAGTATGGTATGGCATGGTTCTTAGATAAAAACAAGGACAAGCCTGCAAAACATTTTAACAATAAATAAACACTAATCAAGCCAAGTTATGTTGTTTAAACATGAGCTTGGCTTGTAGTTTTATTCACAGTTTTGTATCCAAATTGTATACTTTGCATCACCATTTTTGACGTTTTTTTACTGGTTTTTTTATTCTTTTTTTGGCATACTTGAATTTTTTTACAAAACATAGCACATGTTTTTAATCACTACGACGATTTTTAAAAAAGGGGTAGATTTTTCAGTATAATTATGTATAATATTAGTTGATAACCTGTCTTATTAAAATATTTTAACGAAAAATGCCGATGTGACAAATGCCACTATGTCTCCAGCTAAAGCTACTGGCACTGCATATCGGGTATTTTTTATTCCTAAGTAACCACAGTAAATGCTAATTGTGTAAAGACTTGTCTCCGATGCCCCAAGCATCACAGCAGCAACTCTCCCTGAGTAACTATCAGCTCCATATGTTTTGATAATCTCACTGCCTACCGCAAGTCCTCCTCCGCCACTTATCGGCTTTAATAACGCTAAAACTGTACATTCTTTAGGAATTCCCAGTATGGACATCAGCGGAGATAATATCTCCCCTGTTAGGTCAATCACGCCTGATGCTCTAAGCATATAAACTGCTGTGAGCAAACCAATAAGTGTCGGCAATATACCTATTGCCGTATCAAGTCCCTTTCTCGCACCTTTAATAAAGACAGAAAAAACATCTATTCCAGTGTAAAGTGCATAAGTACAAATTGCAAACAACAGAAATGGTACCAATACAGAAATCATTGTATTTCCACCTCATTTTTTATAAAAATTGAAATTTTGTAATTTTTTTACTTTATGCTCCACGTTTCGACAAATTTTTCAATTAAAATGGTGGATAATACAAATTGTAATAAACACCAATATTATGCACCCAGTCAGCATATTAATTGCTGATATCTGGAAACCTGTTTTTAAGCAATCGTGCCAGAAATAAAACTGTGACGACCGAACACAATGACGCCCCCCAAACAGCTGGCATAATATCAAATGGTTTTGCTGCACCATAACTTGCAC
Source organism: Candidatus Butyricicoccus avistercoris (assembly GCA_019113005.1). Lineage (GTDB taxonomy): Bacteria > Bacillota > Clostridia > Oscillospirales > Butyricicoccaceae > Butyricicoccus_B > Butyricicoccus_B avistercoris. The sequence goes on from DXIE01000035.1 coordinate 50,833, forward strand.
GTATGGCTGCAACAGTTGTCGGAATTATTTGTATTGACGCTGTGTTTAAAATGGTTAGGGTAAGCACACTGTCTGGTGCTCCTCTTTTCCCTGATAGGTCATAAAGCCTTGAAGCTGCTTGCAAACCTATGGGTGTCGCTGCATTGCTAACGCCAAACATATTGGCTGTTATATTTGCACTTATAAGCTCCATAGCTTTCTCATCATTTGAGGCTTTACCAAAAAGCAATTTTAAAAGAGGACGCATTAAACTGGCTATATGTCTTGAAAGCCCAGACTCATAAGCAATCTCCATTACCCCAGACCACAAACACATAAGTCCTACAATTTTTAAAATAAGTTCTATGGCTGCTGCTGCACCCTCCGTATATGCTGCCGAAACCACGTCCATTCTATTCGTCAAAACCCCAAAAATAAAACTAATTCCTAAAAAACTAACCCATAATTTTGACAACATTTTTGTCTCCCCCCTTATTTCTGAGTGTGTTTGATTTGACAGGTATCTATTTTTTCAAAAAGAAAGGTAAGGAATCATTATGAAATCTACTGGTATTGTAAGAAAAGTTGACGAACTAGGACGTATTGTACTGCCAATCGAGCTTCGCCGTACACTTGACATCGAAGTAAAGGACGCACTTGAAATTTATGTTGATGGTGCTCAAATTATCCTTAAGAAGTATGAGCCTGCTTGTATTTTCTGCGGAAATGCTAAGGATATCATCAACTTCAAGGGTAAAAACATTTGCCATGAATGTATGGCTGAGATGTCTTCTAAGTAAAATATACATAAACGGTTTATCATATTTTATGGTAAGCCGTTTCTTTTTGCCTTAAATATTTTTCTTTTGTAGCCTTCCCTCCTCTTATATGACGCTCTTTTTTATTAATATCCATTATTTCTCTAACCTGTAAATAAAGCGGACGATTAAGCCTATACAAATTACTCGTTATATCTTTATGTACAGTTGATTTACTTATACCAAATTTACTTGCCGTTTGTCTAACAGTAGCTCTGTTTTCAATCATATACTCTGCTAAACAAATAGCTCTTTCTTCTGGCATACCCTTCATTATAAAATCACTCCTTTTAGAGCAATCTTATGCAAGTATTTTTAAAATAATGATTTATATTGAATTTTTATTTTAGATTTATTATAATAGTATTTGGTAGATTGTCAAAATTTGATTTAATGGGGGATTTTTTTGTTTGACAATGTTTTATTATTAATTACCTCAGTTGCTATGTTTTTAGATAGCACTATTAGACTTTTTTTATGGAAATACATGACAAAAAATAAATTTAAGTCTTTTATTTATATTTTATTTTCTGGTATTCCCATAATCGTTTTCGTTCATTTTAAACAACATTTAACATTATTTTATTTGTCATATTTTATTTTATGTATTTTGCAAAATATTGTTATCCCTTCTGATAAAAGCAATATAAACCATTCTGTTCGTATACGTTTTGTTATGTATTGCAGTATACATTTGACTACAATAGGTGTTTTTGCATTAACAACAAATTATACTTTATCTGATGTTCTAACTTTGGATAATATATTCTTAATTTGCACATGTATAACATCATTTATATTTAGTTTATTACGCTTTTTTGGCTTAATGATAAGAAAAAACTCTACATTTGATATTAATAGTGGTCAAATAAAAGAATTTCAATATTTATATAATTTTTTGAATATAAATATAATATATATTTTTGTCGAGGCTTTACTTTGTGAATTTCCTCGCTATCTTACAACTAATTTAAGCACATTGCTATGTAGTAATATATTATCTATACTGCTTGTGTCATGTTATATTGAAAGTCTGCTTAAAATCTTAAATGAAAATAAAGCCAAAAATTTAAATATTGAGCTTTCAAAGTCATTAGGTGATTACAACATAAAACTTGATAAAATGAGAGCTCATGCTCACTATGATTCTTTAACTGGTGCACGCTCCAGAATTTTTCTGATACAAGAGGCTATGCGTTTGCTTGATAATAACATTCTTTTCTCACTTGTTTATATTGATTTAAACAGATTAAAACATATCAATGATACCCAAGGTCATAAAAAAGGAGACGAATATTTATCAAATTTCGTAAAAAGCATATCTTCTAATCTTAGAGCAGATGATATTATATCTCGCTTTGGCGGTGATGAATTTATACTGCTTTTAAATGGTTGTACTTGTGAAGATGCTAGAACTAGATTAAATGATATAAGAAATAATATTAAATTTCCATTTAGTGCAGGTATTTCTGACTCTACCGAAACAAAAACACTTGATGCTTTGATATCTTCAGCTGATAAACGAATGTATTTAGAAAAACAGAAAGGTAATGCTTATGTCTAACCATGATATCTTTATGCACGTCATTTGTGCTGTTGTATATGTTTTTTGTGGCATAACATATTACTATGGTATAATAAATTGTACATTTAATTTGACTGATAAAAAAGTATCTAAATCAAAACTTTATTTTTATATTACACTGCTTTTTTCAATTAATTTTATATTATTTTTAATATATTACATATTAAAATTATCTTTATTGATGAACTGGTTATTATTTTTAATAACTCTCTATTTTGAGTGTAGATATATTCTTAAAGCATCAAAAATTCAGTCAGCTTTTATAAGCACAGAAGCTTGTTTATGCACATTAACCTGTGTTTTACTTTATAGAGCAGTGGCTTCCATAGTATTTAATGTACCTTTAAAATTATTTGAAGATGAATTGTCCAATAACAACTATTTCATAGTTTATGCTCTTTGCATATCATACTTCTCATCAGGAATAATATTCATAAAATTCCTTGGAAAGAAAAATATTGCAGCAATAAAACACCTTTTATCTGCTTGGAAACAAATGACTTTTTTTCTTGCAGTAAATCTTATCTTACTTGTTTATATCTTTGTACAGTCTTATTTTTATGACAAAATTGGAAACAGTTTTTCTGAAAAAATCTGGGCTGTATTTACATGTTTATATATTTATTTTGGACATATATCAGCGTTTAAATTTGCAATTCGCACAAGTTATCTTTATAATCTGGATAAAGAAAATATAAGAATGTGTAATATTCTTAATGTTCAAAAAAACGAAGAAAAATATCTTTCTGAACTTATAGAAAAAGATGAACTTACAAATGTTTTTAACAGAGCTACTGGCGAAAAACTTGTGAAAGATTTAATTGATAAAAAAATAGAGTTTACACTATGTGTTGTAGACTTAGACGGTCTTAAATATGTAAATGACAATATGGGTCATAAACAAGGTGATGATTATATCATTAATATAGCTAATATATTAAAACATCATATAAGACATGATAGAGATATACTGTTTCGATATGGTGGCGATGAATTTGTAATAGCTTTTATAGATTCAAAATCCTTAGATATAGGCAGACGTATGCTTTTAATAAATAATTTTATTTTAAAAAAATCTCAGGAATTATCTATTCCTATGCAGATAAGCTATGGTTATCAATCTTCTGATGGTTTTAACGATTTTGAATCTATATTTACTCAAGCAGACAAGTATATGTACCAAATGAAAAAATTACATAAGCAATTAAATCCTAAAATTGCAAGAATATATTAAAAAAACTGGAGCTTAAAAACTCCAGTTTTCTTTATTTGAGAAGATTATTAGCTATAATTGATAATAATGGTATACTTACCATAGAAAGCACTGTGGAAATAACAAAGATTTCTGATGCATAAAGAGCATCTTTCTCATGTCTCTCTGCAAACATAATGACTGTTGCACCTGTCGGACATGCCACACCTATCCAAACTGTAAATGCGATTTCAAATGAAATATGCATAAGCATTAAAACAGGTATGCAAATTATAGGAAATAACACAAGTTTTAAAAAGCATACATAATAAATTCTAGTTTTTTTAAGACTATTTTTTAAATTGCTCTGTGCTATATTGCACCCTGCTACTATCATCGCAAGTGGTGTATTCATAGATGCAATAATATCAACAGGTGAATATATAATTTCAGGCAATTTTATTCTAAATAAAAACAAAACTAATCCTACAAAAACCGCTATAACTGCTGGAGTTATTAAATTTCTCCATGCATTTTTTATATTTGCATTCTTTTCCATGACCAAAATGCCATGTGTCCAAACTAAAATATTAAATACAGTCATATATGCAGTCATATAAAATACGCCTTCAGCACCTAAAATACCATTTATAAGTGGTATGCCTATAAACCCACAATTTGAATATAATGCTGCTATTTTTTCAACTGAATAGTTTATATTTTGTTTGGAAATAAGCGGTTTTGAAACCAAAATTGTGACAATATATGTTATAATAGACGCTATTAATGCTAAAATTAAACCATGTAAAAGTTCACTGTCAAACTCCAGCTGATAAGATACCACTATCACAAGTGGTGACACTATCATTAAAAGCAGATTTGACAATCTTTTATTTGCTTTTTCATCTATTATCCCTGTTTTAAATGCAATAATACCAACTATAAGTATTATAAACATTTCTAACATTTTCTCTAATACAATTAAATACATGTTTTTTCCTTTTTAAGTAATTTTCTAATTGTTATAATATAAGATATTGCAAGAGGTAAAAGTGAACCTGGCCATGCAAGTGTATATGCTACACATATTCCTGTAAAACCAAAATATTTAGATAATATAATACAACCTACTGCACGCATTATAAGCTCCATAACACCTGCTATCGTAGGGACTAAGCCTTGCCCTAATCCTTGAAGTGTATATCTTAAAATGAATAAAAGTGATAATGACCAATAAAGCACACATGTCACCTGTAAATAAGTAACTGCCATATCATTTACTATTGGTGCATCTTTGATAAATATACCTGAAAGAGGTCTTGCAGCAAAAAATGCAAGTGCTGTGATAACAGCTGTGTATGAAAGCGACATTGCAGAGCATCTTCTAACACCTGTTTGTATACGTTTCATTTCACCTGCACCATAATTTTGTGCGGCATATGTTGCCATTGTAAGACCAAATGAATTAAGAGGTGTTAATATAATTTGCTCTACCTTTTGTGCAGCAGTAAATGCAGCTACACTTGTTTCACCTTGTGAATTAAGTACAATCTGTAAAGTTATAATTCCTATACTTATAATTGAAGCCTGAAAACCCATAGGCATGCCAACACTTAAATGTTGAATTATCTCACTATTTGTGAGTTTAAAATCGCTTTTTTTAACATGAAGTATTGGGAATTTTTTTGCAATATAAATTATACAAAGCACACCTGACACAATTTGTGATATAACAGTCGCAAGGGCTGCACCCGCTACACCTATGTTAAGCCCTAAAATAAAAGCAAAATCCAATATTATATTTAAAATGCTTGCAATAACAAGAAAAATAAGCGGTGTTCTACTGTCACCTAATGCACGAAGTACATTAGAAAGAACATTAAACATCATAACCGCAAAAATACCTATAAAAATAATTATAAGATAACTATAAGCATCGTCAATAATCTTTGCTGGTGTATTCATTATTTCAAGTATCCATCTTGTTGCAGGAACTGAAATAATAGTTAAAACAATAGTTACAGCAACAGCTATTACTATATTAGCTGCAAAACTTCGCCTTACACCGTCATAATCCTCAGCACCAAAATATCTGGCAGTTACAATAGCCAAGCCTGAGCTTACACCTTGAGCAAATCCTATAATTAAAAATACTATACTACCTGTACAGCCAACCGCCGCAAGTGCATTTACACCAAGTGTTCTGCCAACAATAAGTGTGTCCATCATATTATAAAATTGCTGGAACAGATTACCACCTAAAAGCGGAAGTGTGAACAGAAAAATAAGGCGGGCAGGCCCACCTGATGTCATGGATTTTGTCATAAAAAATACCACTCTTTCTCTTGATTTCCGCTATCAGATTACACCATTATTAAAAAATATTAAATACTCATAATTAACAAAAAAACATATCATTTTTTATTTATTTTCTTCAAGTTTATATAAGTCTGCAACATCATAAATTGCTATATATGCCATAGGGTCTATTTTATGAACTATCTCACGCATACTGCTTATTTGAAAACGGTTTAATACTATCCAAACAACCTTTCTATTTGTTCCAGAAAAATAGCCTTTCGCATCTAATATAGTAATTCCTTGTTCAAATGTACTTGATAATTTTTTGCAAACTTGCTCATGGTTTGTTGTAACTATATATACGGATTTTGCTCTGTCAAAACCTTCAACAATAGCATCAACCATTTTTAATGCTGCCATATAAGTAACAATAGAGTAAAGTGGTAAAATCCAGCTATTAATCGAAAAACCACATATAATATATAAAATTATATTATATCCCATAACAAATGTTCCAACTGACATTCCAAGTTTTTTAGCAAATATAACTGCCATTACTTCTATACCGTCCATAGCTCCACCAAAACGAATTGCAAGACCACTTCCAAAACCAGAAATTATACCACCAAATAAAGCACATAATAACAAATCTGAACCCGCAAGTGGAGAGGCAATACTTACATCTATTGGCAATATATCTGTTATAAGCCATGCAAAAAGTGAATAAATAGTAACAGTATAAATCGCATAAAATGTAAATAATTTACCTTGTCTTTTTAAACCATATAAGAATAATGGGAAATTTAAAACCATCAAAAACAACGAAAGTCCATATTTCTCAGGTGTAAGCTGAGATAATAACATTGAAGTGCCTGAAATTCCACTATCATATAAATTAACAGGAGATAAAAAAACTGTTATTCCAAATGCATTTATAATTCCTGCTAATGTAAGAAAAATTAATTTTTTTAATTCAATTTCTTTTATGTATTTAAATTTCACTATTCAATCTCCTTTTTCATTAAAATATGTGGACAAAATTCGTCCATGTAAATTTCTCCCTCTGCTTTAAAGCCACATTTTTCATAAAAATTTTTTGCTCTAAGCTGTGATGATAATTCTATTTTTTTACCGCCTAAATCTTTTATAACCTGCTCTGCTTTTTTCATAAGCTCTATGCCATAATCCCTCCCCCTATATTCTTTTATAATGGCAAAACGCCCTATATGATAACTATTTCCTTCTGAAAATATTCTGCATGTAGCTATGGCTTTGTTATCTAAGTAACCAACTATATGTGTTGCAATATTATCTATGTCATCAAATTCCTGTTTAAATCCCTGTTCCTCCTTGAAAACCTTTAATCTTATTTTACTTGCATCATCAATTAGTTTTTCGCTTACTTTAAAATCCATTTTTCATTCTCCTTTATGCATAAAATACTCCCGAATATAGTATTCGGGAGTTTATATGTTTATTTTACTTTCATATTAACACTATTTGTGTTAACATCGTATGCAATTTGCACTCCAAAAGCATCACAAAGCTCTCTTATAGATATATAATTATTATTTTCAATATTATATGAAGCAAAATTTTCTAATGTCCCAGTGCTTTTTTTCGCTTGTTTTACAGCCACATCTGCTTTACCTGAAAGCTCTGAGCCTATAAAACTATATTCACTATTTTTTGTAATTGTAATTTTATTATTTGCAAAATCTATTGCAAATTCAGTCTGTGTTCCATCTAATATGGCAGCAAAATCACGCAGTTTTATATAATTCGTATCATCAATTAAATATGATGTTATATTAACAGGCTTTGAATTAATATAAAATTTACAAGCACTTGGAATAGCTTTAACTATACCCTTGTTAAGCTGAGGTAAACTTGATAAATAAGCAAAATCATAACCTTGATTTTTAAGATTTGTTATAAATGTATCCAAAATACCTGCATTAGTTGAAGATGTAGGGTGTAAAAGTATAATTGCACCGTTATGCATACGTTTATTTAAGATATTTAACGCACTTTCATATGACGGTTGGTTATTTTCGTCCCAATCTGCATAGGCTACACTCCATAAAATCGTGTTATAACCTAAATATTGCAGAGTTTGAAGTTTATTATATGTATAAGAGCCTTCTGGTGGTCTAAAATATGGGTCTAAACGTTTTCCCGTTAAATTTTGAAATTTTATACTTAAATTATCCACTTCATTTATAAGTTTAGTATTTGATATCTTTGTTATATTAGGGTGATTGCTTGTGTGATTTCCCACTATATGACCATCATTTGACATACGTTTAACTATCTCTGGATTTGCATCTATATAATGTTCTAAAATGAAAAATGCAGCGGGTACATTTTGCTTTTTAAGTACATCTAAAATTTTTGTTGTATAACCATTTTCATAACCTGCATCGAAAGTTAAATATACGGTTTTCTTTGAGGTATCGCCCAAAAAGTATGTATTATACTGTGCAAGTGTCTGAGCTGAATCTTCACCATTTGGTGGCTGATTTACACCATTTGTATATGAAAGTCCCCAGTTTGTAGCGTATACACTCGAAAATAAAACAGATGATATTAAAATACTTGATACTATTTTTTTAATCATATAAATACCCCCTATCTTATATGATTATTTTACCAAATAATTAAAGATATGTACAGAATTTATAATAATATTATTATTTTTAATGAGTTATTATATTAAATAAATAAAATAAATGTAAAATATTAAACCATTTTTTATTTAAAAATCGAGTTTTTTTATCTAAGTTTCATTGTGTTATACAAAATATTACAGCAAAATTCGTATAAAAGTTATAAAATATGCAACTTTGATACAAAATACTAGAATAAAAACCTTTCTTATGTTATAATATTTGTTGTTCGTTTTAAAATTAAATAAAGGTAGGTGTCGCATGGAAAACTCTAAGAAAATCAAGTGGTATACACTTGGATTTATGGCGTTCTCCACTGTATGGGGATTCGGAAACGTTCTTAACGGTTTCGTTTATTTCAACGGTACACAGGTTATCTTCAGCTGGATTCTGATGTTCGCTCTGTACTTTGTTCCTTATGCACTTATGGTTGGTGAGCTTGGCTCTGCTTTCAAAAATTCAGGCGGTGGCGTTAGCTCTTGGATTCATGAAACTATCGGTGCTAAATGTGCATATTATGCAGGTTGGACTTACTGGGCTTGTCATATTACCTATATCGCAAGTAAAGGTAGTGGCGGCTTAAAGGCTCTTAGCTGGATGGTATTCCAAAATGGTACAACTTACGATAAATTCCCAACTCATTATGTACAGATTGCAACTTTAGTTGTATTCCTGTTCTTCTGCTGGGTTGCTAGCCGTGGTTTAAACCCACTGAAAAAGCTAACAACTATTGCTGGTACAAGTATGTTCGTAATGTCCATTCTTTACATCATTATGATGTTTGCAGCTCCAGTTATCAATCCTAACGGTGGTTTTGTTTCCCTTAATTTCTCTTGGGATAACATTATTCCTCAGTTTAACGTACAGTATTTTACTTCTCTTTCCATTCTTGTATTTGCAGTTGGTGGTTGTGAGAAGATTTCTCCTTACGTTAACAAGGTTGAAAACCCATCTAAGGGCTTCCCTCGTGGTATGATTTCTCTGGCTATCATGGTTGTAGTTTGTGCTATGCTTGGTACAGTTGCTATGGGTATGATGTTTGACCCTGCTGTTATCAATGGCAGCACTGAGAGCTTTAACTCTTACGTTTCCAACGGCTCTTACTGGGCATTCCAGAAGCTCGGTGAATACTATGGCGTTGGTAATGCACTAATGATTATTTACGCTGCATGTAATGCTATTGGTCAGTTCTCTACTCTGGTACTGAGTATTGATGCTCCACTGCGTATGCTTCTTGATAACGAAGATGCAAGACAGTTTATCCCATCTGCACTTCTTAAGAAAAACAAGTATGGTGCTTATATCAACGGCATCTGGATGGTAGTAATTCTATCTGGTGCAATCATTGTTGTTCAGATTTTCGGTGGTTCTGGTGCGGCTGGCGTATTAACTCAGCTAAACAAGCTTAACTCTGTAACAATGCCTCTGCGTTATCTGTGGGTATTTACCGCTTATATCGCTCTAAGAACATTTGGCAAGAAATTTAACCCAGAATATCGCTTTACAAAATCTCAGCCACTTGCTATTATTGCTGGTGTTTGGTGTGTTTTGTTGTAACAGCAGCTTGCTGTATCCTTGGTATGTATGTGAAGGGCGACCTTTACTCTACTATGCTTAATGTAATCACTCCATTTGTACTGACTGCACTTGGTCTGATTATGCCAATTATTAAGAAAAACGAAAAAACAAAAACGAACATTTAAGAGATTACCTCTCTTTAAAAAGGTGGGCGGGAGTTAATTTCCGCCCTCTTTTATTTTTACACCTGTTTATGTTATACTATAAAAATAAATAACTTGGAGGATTATTAAAATGTTTGAAAAAACATCTAAAAATGTAATTGAATTTATAAGCAAATGCCCTAGCTGTTTTCATGCGGTAAATGAGCTTTCAAAAATGCTTGATGAGGCAGGTTTTACACACCTTAAAGAGTGTGAAAAGTGGGATTTAAAGCGTGGCGGTAAATATTACACCACAAGAAACGGTTCTTCCATTATCGCATTTAACATCGGTGAAAAACTTGACAATTATCACTTCCAGATTACTTCTTCCCATAGCGACTCACCTAATCTTAAAATTAAAGAACGTGCAGAAATTAAAGGCAAGGGCGATTATGTTAAGCTAAACACTGAGGTTTACGGCGGAATGATTTCCTCCACTTGGCTTGACCGTCCGCTTTCTATTGCAGGTCGAGTGCTTGTTAAGGACGGAAATACTATCTGTTCCAAGCTGCTCAAATTTGATAGAGATTTAGTGCTTATCCCTAACCTTGCTATTCATTTAAACCGTGAGGTTAATAACGGTATGAAGTACAGCAATCAGACTGATATGCTGCCACTGTTCTCTGCTGGCGAATGTGATAGCTATGATGAGCTTATTGCAAATGAACTCGGTGTTGATAAAGAGGATATCTTAAGCAAGGATTTATATTTATATCCTCGCACACAGGCAAGTATTTGGGGTGCAAAAAAAGAGTTTATCTCCTCTGCTCGTCTTGATGACTTACAATGTGCTTATACTTCCCTAACCGCTTTTATTAACGCTAATAATGAACATGCGGTTAATGTATATTCTTGTTTTGACAATGAAGAAGTAGGCTCTGGCACAAAGCAAGGTGCATTATCTACATTCTTATATGATGTACTTCAGCGTTTAAACACTGGTTTAGGCTTTACAAATGAGGACTATTATACAGCAGTTGCAAAGAGCTTTATGGTTTCCTGTGATAATGCACACGCTGTACACCCTAACCACCCAGAAAAGACCGATGCTGAAAACTGCACATATCTAAACAAGGGCATTGTAATTAAGTTCTCTGCTAATCAGAAGTATACAACCGATGCTATAAGTGCATCTGTATTCATTGAAATTTGTAACCGTGCTAATGCACCTGTACAGAAGTTTGTGAACCACAGCGATATTGCAGGCGGCAGTACACTTGGTAATCTGTCCTCACAGAAGGTTTCTATGCATACTGTTGATATTGGTCTGCCTCAGCTTTCCATGCACTCTGCTTATGAAACCGCTGGTGTTAAGGACTCAAAATATATGATTGATGCACTTACCGAATTTTACAACACCAATCTGTTAATTACTGACAGTGAGCAGATTGTATTTTCTAAGTAAGCCGTATGAAAAAACAGATTTATATAGATAATCTTTATTTAACAAAAAAACTCACACCTGAATACAAAGATTTTTTTAATAATATTTTAGATAATATATGTAGCATAAATTCACTCACCGATTTAGAGAAAAGCTCAGCTGCAAACTATGCACTCGAGCAGTGTTTAGAGGCAGTAAATGAAAATAAGCCTTTAAAAACAGTTTTTCCCGAAAGCATAAAAGAATGTGTAAAGAAATTTACAAAAAAATCTACACTTCAAGCTATGAAGAAAAAACTTTGTCAACAAGATTATGAAAAAGTGATAATTTCAAGCATTTGGATTGTTTTTACACTCAGTATGCTGTTATTCTTTTTAAATAATCTTATAACTGGCAAATATCTTATAAATTACTGGCTTGATGCTTTAATCGGTTGTGTTGCAGGTGCTATTGCATTTCAAAACTATCGCATTAAACACAGAATTATAAAACGCTATAATTTCAAAAAGATTTATAAATATCTTGATATTGTAACTGTTTTAACTTGTGTATTTATAAAGATTATCTCTAAGAGCAACTTTGATATAACATATTTACTGCTTGTAATATCATTTTTTGTGACAAAGAAAAACATCACTCCTGAATTTGAAGTGATGCTCAAAAAATAAAAAATTAAAACATCGTGCTGTGGCTTTTTCGGTCAAGCACGATGTTTATTTTATTTACAAAAGATACGTTTAATATCTATACATTTTTTAGTAGTGGTATCAATATCGAAAATAATTCCGCCTAAAGCACATTCACCCTCTGCTGTTTGGAAAGTTTCGGTTAAATCTCCCCTAAACATAGCGATAGACTGCTGTGGTTTTACACCTAAAACAGACCATATAGGGCCTGTCATACCAATATCAGTTATATAGCCTGTGCCTTTTGGATTTATTCGCTCATCTGCGGTCTGTACATGTGTATGTGTACCATAAACGGCTGAAACTCTAGAGTCAAGATAAAAACCCATAGCGAGTTTTTCACTTGTTGCGGCTGCATGGATTTCACATACAGCTATATCATATTTGCCATTCATCTGACGAAGTATTTTATCGGCTGCTAAAAATGGATTATCAGGGCCAAAAGCCATTTCACATCTGCCTATTAAATTCATAACAAGCACACGATAACCTAAAGCATCATATATGCCAAAGCCTTCCCCTGGGGCTTGTGGTGCAAGGTTTGCTGGTCTAAGTATATATTTATTATCCTCAAGATATGGCACTATTTGGCGTCTATTCCATACATGATTTCCAAGCGTTATAACATCTGCACCAGCTGCAAATATATCATCTGCTTGCTGTGGAAATATTCCAACACCTGCACAGTTTTCACCGTTAACAATGGTGAAATCTATTTTATTTTCCTGTTTAATCTGTCTTAATCTGCGTTTTAAATGTTGCAGACCTGCTGAACCTACTACATCACCTACTGCTAAAACTTTCATATTATCTCCTATTTAAAAAATAAAAAGCGGACAAGGAAAACACTTGTCCGCTTTTTTTCTAATTAGTAAAACTTAATCAAATAAAGTAGAAACAGATGCTTCCTCGTAAATACGAGCAATAGCCTCAGTGAATACTGGTGCAACATTTAAGATATTGATTTTATCAATCATCTTATTTTGTGGCAGAGCGATAGTATCAAGTAAAGTCAGCTCCTTGATTGGGCTGTTCTGAATACGCTCAATAGCAGGGCCTGAAAGCACACCATGAGATGCACAAGCATAAATTTCAGTAGCACCACCCTTTTCAACAAGAGCAGTTGCAGCATGAACAAGTGTACCTGCTGTGTCGATAAGGTCATCAATCAGCAGAACTTTCTTGCCCTTTACATCACCGATAATATTCATTACTTCAGATACGTTAGCCTTTGGACGACGCTTGTCAATGATAGCCAGAGGTAAATCTAGCTTTTCTGTGAACTTTCTCGCACGGTTTACAGAACCTAGGTCTGGAGATACAACAACTGTATCAGCACGAGAAATACCAAACTTACCAGCATAGTAAGGGATAAGCACAGAAGAACCAAACAGATTATCAACAGGAATATCAAAGAAGCCCTGAATCTGAGTTGCATGAAGGTCCATTGTCAGAACTCTGTCTGCACCAGCGGTTGTAAGAAGGTTTGCAACCAGTTTTGCAGAGATTGGGTCACGAGCCTTGCTCTTTCTGTCCTGACGAGCGTAACCAAAGTATGGGATTACAGCTGTAATACGACCAGCGGAAGCACGACGGCAAGCGTCAATCATAATTAGAAGTTCCATCAGAGTATCGTTTACAGGCTCACATGTAGACTGAATTAAGAATACATCTGAACCACGAACAGTTTCAGAAATCGAGATTGAACATTCACCATCAGAGAAAGTGCCGATAGTAGCCTTACCCAGAGTAAGACCTAGTGCAGATGCGATTTGCATAGCTAGTGCTGGATGAGAGCTACCAGCGAAAATTTTAATGTTTTTACCGTGAGAAATCATTGGAATCATTACCCCCTGCATTCATTGCATAAAAATTTTAGTTTTTTCATCTCTCGATTTTCTCATTTCTTCTCAGCCGCCATACGTTCACGGCGACGGTCATTCCAACCTTCAAGGTTAGTTTGCCTGCTTCTTGCAACAGTAAGTGCTCCGTCAGGCACATTTTTAGTAACGGTTGTACCAGCTGCGGTAAATACTCTATCACCCAGAGTTACAGGTGCGATAAGGTTTGTGTTACAGCCGATAAAGCAATCATCACCGATGACAGTTTTGCTCTTGGTATAGCCGTCATAGTTAACTATAACTGTGCCACAGCCAAAGTTTACACGCTCACCTACATCAGCATCACCGATATAAGTTAAGTGGCTTACCTTTGTGCCGTTTCCGATAGTAGCCTTTTTAAGCTCTACAAAGTCACCTATGCGGGTTTTGTCACCAATTTTACAGTTTGGACGAACATAAGCAAATGGACCAACAGTTGCATTTTCACCGATTGAAGATTCGGAAAACTGCGAATTGTTGACATTAGTGCCTGCACCAATTTCTGCTTTTTCAAGTACAGTATTTGGTCCTATTGTAGCGTTTGCACCGATTTTACAGTCCTGTTTAATTAAACAGTTTGGTAAAATAACAGCACCCGCTTCAATTTGTGCATCAGGTGAAATAAAGGTGTTTTCTGGTGAGAAAATTTGCACGCCTTTAGCTATATAGCCAAAGTTAATCTTCATAACCAGTTTTTTCTGTGCCTCATAAGCCTTAATGCCATCTGTAAGAACGGTTACATCGTCTACATTACAAACTTCAACCGCAGCACCATCACTAACTAAAAGGTTTATAGCATCAAATAAATTTTCTGCCTTGCCAATAACCTTCTTAAGTGCAGATTTTTTGAAAATAGCCGCAGGCAATGCCTTGTGACCATTTCCAGTGCCAATTTTGCAAACAGCATCATTTTCATCTCTAATAACAGCATTTTCATAGTGAGCAACTGTACTATTTGCAAATATAGTTACATCTTGACCTATTGCAAGGTGAAGTGCTGCGATTTTAGAGAAGTCAGCTCGAGTCAGCTCAGGCATAGCCACAGCCATAACCAGAATATGCTCTGCATCTTCAGGTAATTGAGCCGCTTCTAATGCTTGTTTTTCTGAGGCAAACAGTGTTTGTTTAGCTGTATGTGCAACATTCTCTAGTGGAGTGTTTTCCAGTGCATTTTTAA
Organism: Candidatus Butyricicoccus avistercoris; assembly: GCA_019113005.1. Lineage (GTDB taxonomy): Bacteria > Bacillota > Clostridia > Oscillospirales > Butyricicoccaceae > Butyricicoccus_B > Butyricicoccus_B avistercoris. The sequence goes on from DXIE01000035.1 coordinate 66,225, forward strand.
TAAAAGCACCTGCATCAGTAAACAAAACCTTTCGACTGAAAGAGCAAAGACCATCGGTCTGCCTAACACCATCAAGAAACAGCGTCATCATCACATTACTACTCATTGAAGGATTCCTTCCTATCTATGATATAACGCATTTTTTGCGTTACAGTATAATTCATTATCTATTATACTATATCTTTTTTTAAAAATCATCAGTAATTTAAGAAAATTTCTATGTCTATTGCAACATCAAGTTATACAGGATATAATAAACCCACCGAGCTTTTTATTGATTTTTCTATTTTTTTCTATTGTTTTCCATTTAGACGGAGGGAATATATTTTATGAGTTTAACATCACTGCTGCTTCCAGACGGTGAACTTCGTGTTATACGCTGCGATATAACAGATAAGATTATAAGCTGCTCAGATGGTGACAGTGCATTATTATATTTATATATTGTAAAAACAGGCACTCGCTTAGACGATACTGTGGCTATGCGAGAACTCAATTTTTCCAAGGAGCGTTATGAAAGAGCAGTTTTCACATTAAGCAGTCTAATGATTGAGCAACAAGCAAAAGCTGAAACTGCTAATGAGCCTAAAAAAGCAAGAAAACCTAATTACACATCAAATGAGCTTAGAATAGCCAGAAATACTGACCATAAATTTTCTGCTGTTTGTGATACAGCCGAAGTTGTACTTGGCACTTTACTCAAAGATAAAGATATAAAAAGTCTTTATCTGATTTATGATTATCTTGGTCTGCCTGCCGAGGTAATAATTGAGCTTTTAAGCTATTTAAAACGTGACAGAGACAAGGTTGATAGACACACAATCGAAAGAGAGGCTTATATTTGGACAGATGCTGGTATATACACATATGCTGATGCACAAAAACATCTTGAAAAAATAGAAACTCAAAAACCACTTATAGAGGCTATTTTTAAATATATGAACATTGTTGGCAGAGAGCCTTCAATAAAAGAGCGTCAATTTGCATCAGCTTGTTTGGATAAAGGCTTTACACCCGAAGCTGTTGAGCTTGCAATAAACCGTATGTATGCAAATATAGAAAGGTACAGTCTTAACTATCTCAAGAAAATTTTGCTTTCATGGCATGAAAAAGGCTTACATACAGTTTCAGAAATCACAGCTATTGAGCCTGAAATAAAACAATTACCAAAACCAGTTCAAATCTCTGAACCTCAAACAGATAAAATGGAGGATTGGGAAATCGAATGGCTTGAGGAAATTCGAAGATATCAAGAAAATAATAAGGATGATTAAAAATGCAATTTGATAAACAAATACTCTCGGATATTTTGCGAGAATATGAAATAAAACGTGAGCTTCACGCAAAACAACTAAGCGAAAGAAAATTAGAAGTTTACAAAAAAATCCCTAGAATAAAACAAATAGATTCTTTACTCAAAGGAACAGCCGCATCTGTACTGAAAATTGCTTTGGAAAATGGTGATGACCCAGAAGATGCTTTGAATAATCTAAAGCAGCAAAATTTAGCACTTCAAAGAGAACGCAGGGAATTACTTATAAAAAACAATATCCCGCACGATTTTCTTGATGATAAACCTGACTGCCATATTTGCAGCGATATGGGTTATATTGGTACTGAACCATGCAGATGTTTAAAATACGCTTATCAAGAAAGATTAAATAAACAACTTTCGACAATGCTTCCTGTTAAAGACCAGAATTTTGAGTCCTTTAAGTTAGATTTTTATTCTCAAGCAAATGATTCTCGCATGGGTATGTCTGCTCGTGAAAATATGAAAATAAATTTCAATCGTTGCAGAAAATATGCTGATACTTTTAGCGAAAATTCTGAAAACTTGTTGTTTTGTGGTTCAACGGGGCTTGGAAAAACATTTCTTTCAACCTGTATTGCAAAAGTTGTAACGCAATCTGGTTTTTCGGTGGCTTATGACACAGCAATAAATATTGTCAACAATTATGAAATGGTAAAATTTAATGGTTTAGATAGCACTCAGGCAAGAGAAGCTATAACCAAATATGAAAAAGCCGATTTACTTATTTTAGATGACCTTGGCACAGAGTTTTCCACTCCCCTTGCAATATCCATTATTTACTCACTGATAAATAATAGACTTATGTCACATAAACCTATGATTATCAGCACAAATTTACTCCCAAATGAGCTTGAAAAACGCTATTCAGCGGCTATTGCCTCAAGACTTAACGGTGAATTTACTACACTTCGTTTCTTTGGTGATGATATACGCAGACTAAAGCGAAAATCAAAATAATTATTTTTCTTTACAACTTATTCATATTTTATTCACATATAAATACTAGGTTTGGGTTATACTTATTACATCAGTAAAGGACAGGTCAACCTAAACTGATAGCAGATTTTTTCTGTTCTTTCTTTTGAATCCCCCTTTTTTACCCCTACTGTTTATTTTGTGAAGAATGTTGCAAAACCCGCTCGTCCCCCCTTGAGCGGGTTTTGTATTGCCAAAAAATAAATTTTATTTATATAAATTTTTATGTTATACTTATTTCCAAGGCAATGCTATTTTTATTAAAGGAGTTTACAGCCTATGCTGTCAATTTTACATCTTGCTGACCTGCATTTAGGTGCAGCTTATTCTTTTTTACAAAGTGAAAAGGCTGAAAAAGTCAAGGAAAGTCAATTCGCAGCTCTCAAACAAGCTGTTGATTATGCAAATGAACAGAAAGTTCATGCTATTTTAATAGCTGGTGATTTATTCGACCAATCAGTTCCTCCAAGTGAGGTTGTACACCGTACTTTTTCTATTTTATCAAAATCTAACTGCTGTGTGCTTATTTCCCCTGGAAACCATGACTATTTATGTGCTAATAGTCCTTATCTAACCTCAAAACGTCCAGATTGTGTATATGTTTTCTCATCTCCTACTTTAACACCTTTCCCAATAGGTGATGTTGGAGTTGTTTGGGGTGCGGCTTTCTGTGACCAGAGTGCATCAATACCTCTTAATGTAGATTTAATTGAAGATAAATATAATATATTACTAGTTCATTCAGATTTAAAGACAAAAAGTGGCTATAATCCACTTTCTTCGGCTGATTTCAAAGAAAGTGGTTTTGATTATGCTGCACTTGGTCATAATCATACATATAGCGGTATGCACAGAGCAGGTAAAACTATTTATGCTTGTTCTGGTAGCCCTTGTAGCACTGGTGCAGATGATACAGGCAAAAAAGGCTTTTTATTCGGTCAAATCTGTGAGGAAACAAAATTCCGCTTTATACCAAGTGTTGGTATGGAATTTCATAAATTACAGATTGATTTTACCTCTCTTATGAGTGACCGCATGTTGCAACAGGTTCTCACGCCTATGATTCCAAAAAATCACGCAAGTTCATGTGCAATTCTTGAACTTATAGGTGAACGTTGTTATGACCCTAATTTATCAGCACTTGAAAACGTATTAAATCAGATTTTTCTAAATGCAGTTATTGTGGATAACACATCTGAGAAAAAAAGCATTTGGAGATATTCAAAAGATGATGATTTAAGAGGTCATGTATCAAGAAAATACCACGAGCTTTTAAATAATGCAAAAGATGAGCAGGAACGAAACACTATTATGTTATCGCTTAGATATGCCCTTGCAGCATTAAATGGCGAAGCCTTACCTGCTTTTGATGATAACATATAGTTCTTGACACTACTTTTAATAATATGTATACTAAAGATAGAAAAAGGGCACTGTTAACAGACGGTTAACCCTTTATAAGTGTTTGGTCAAATGACCGCTGACTTTCTCAGGGTGCAGCGGTCATTTTGCATTTATGGTAAATATGTAAAGTAAATAAATTAGACATATAAAAAATCTAACAAACCACAAAGCTTTCACCCCCCTTCTTAGGGAGTGATTAACCGCCTGCTGTCCAGTAACAGTGCCTCGTGTAAATTATATCAAATTCAAGTATTAATATCAATAAAAAAACCTTACAGAGCTTTTTTCTGCAAGGTTTTTATTTTTTTGGCACGTCCGAAGGGATTCGAACCCCCAACATTCAGAACCGGAATCTGACGGTCTATCCAATTGAACTACGGACGCAAATGCTAGTCTATATTAACATAAGTATTATTTTTTGTAAAGAAATAAAAAGTGGTTGACAATTTAATAAATCGGTATATAATAAACATATGAACACTTGTTCATATGAAAGGAGCTTTGTTTATGTGTGCTGATTTATGTTGTGATGAAAAGTGTGTGCATGAGGACATAGTTCATAAAGTTGAACATGACCTTCCAAATGATGAAACACTTTATGATTTAGCTGAGCTTTTTAAGGTTTTCGGTGACTCAACAAGAATTAAAATTTTATATGCACTTTTTGAGTCTGAAATGTGTGTATGTGATATAGCAGAGCTTTTAAATTTAACTCAATCAGCTATATCTCACCAACTTAGAGTGCTTAAATCTGCAAAACTTGTTAAAGCAAGACGTGCAGGAAAAACTGTTTTTTATTCTCTCGCTGATGAACATGTCCGTTTGATAATAAATCAAGGCATGGAACATATACTAGAATAATTATTTTAAAGGGGTTGTTTTTTATGAAAAAGGTATTTAAAATGCAAGACTTAGAATGTGCACATTGTGCTGGCAAAATGGAAGACGCTATAAATAAATTAGATGGCGTTAATAAAGCAACAATAAACTTTATGTCTATGAAGCTGACATTAGATGCAGATAGTGAAAAATTTGAATCCATTTTAGATGAAGCACAAAAAATCTGCTCTAAAATTGAAAAAGATTGCGTTATTCTTCGTTAAATATTTAGGTGCATAAGTTATGACAAAAAAACAAAAGAAAATGCGGCTTAGAATTATTATAAGCCTTATACTTTATATAATTTGCCTTTTTATTCCCGCTCAAAATTTAATAAAACTTGCACTTTTTCTTGTGCCTTATTTTATTATCGGTTATGATGTGCTTTTAAAAGCTATAAATAATATTAAAAATGGTCAAGTTTTTGATGAAAACTTTTTGATGACCATTGCTACAATTGGTGCTTTTATAATCGGTGAATATAATGAAGGCGTTGCTGTAATGCTGTTTTATCAAGTTGGTGAGCTTTTCCAAAGTTATGCTGTTGGTAAATCACGAGAATCCATTGCAAGCCTTATGGATATAAGACCTGATTTTGCAAATATTGAGCAAGATGGCAAAATTGTCGAAGTCGACCCTGACGAAGTTGAAATCGGTCAAACAATAATTGTTAAAGCGGGTGAGAAAATCCCTATTGACGGTATTGTTTTAGAAGGCACATCTTCACTTGATACCTCAGCACTTACTGGCGAATCAGTGCCAAGAGATGTATTCAAAGACAGCGAAGTTATAAGTGGCTGTATAAATCTAAGTGGTGTACTTAAAATACGCACAACTAAGGAGTTTGGCGAATCCACAGTTTCAAAAATACTTGATTTAGTGGAAAACTCAAGTGTAAAAAAAGCTAAGGCTGAAAATTTTGTCACTAAATTTGCACGTTATTATACTCCTTTTGTGGTTATTTTAGCGGCTGTTTTAGCTATCTCCTTGCCTTTTATAATAAATATATCTTTTGCTGATTCTTTTTATCGTGCACTCACATTTTTAGTTATCTCCTGCCCTTGTGCTCTTGTTATCTCTATTCCACTTAGCTTTTTCGGTGGTATAGGCGGTGCATCTAAGGAAGGTATACTTGTAAAAGGCGGTAACTATTTAGAGGCTCTTGCTAAACTAAAAACAGTTGTTTTTGACAAAACAGGTACACTTACAAAGGGCATATTTGATGTTAGCGAGGTTATAACTGCAAATGGTTTTTCTGAAAGCGAAGTTATAGAACTTGCCTGTCTTGCAGAAAGCTATTCTAAACACCCTATTGCCACTGCTCTTAGAAATAAATACAATCAAAATATAGATTTTTCAAGAATTTCTGATACAAAAGAACTTGCTGGCATGGGCATTTCAGCTATAATAGATGAAAAATCTGTTTTAATCGGCAATGAGCGTTTAATGCAGAATGAAAGTATAGACTATACTGCTTATAATGGATATGGAACTGTAATTTACGTTTCTATCAATAATAAATATGCTGGTTATATAGTTATCACAGATGAAATCAAGCCTAATGCTGACAAGGCAATAAAAAAGCTCTATGATTTAGGCATTAAAAAGACTGTTATGCTTACAGGTGATAACAAAAAAGCTGCAAGTCATGTTGCAGATATGTTAAATATTTCGGATATGAAATGTGAGTTATTACCTGCTGATAAAGTAAGTGCCGTAGAGCAAATTTTAAATGCTAAAGATGGTGTGCTTGCATTTGTTGGTGATGGCATAAATGATGCACCTGTTTTAGCTCGTGCAGATGTCGGAATTGCAATGGGTGGTTTAGGCTCTGATGCCGCAATAGAAGCCGCTGACATTGTTTTAATGGACGATAAACTGGAAAAACTCGCTGATGCAGTTAAAATTGCCCGCAAAACTGTTTTAATAGTCAAGGAAAATATTGTTTTTGCACTAGGCTGTAAACTGCTTGTGTTGATACTCGGTGCATTTGGCTATGCTAATATGTGGGCAGCTGTTTTTGCTGATGTCGGCGTTGCTATAATCGCCATTTTAAATTCATCACGAATGCTTATGAAAATATCTCGAAAATAAATTTAACAAATCGTCAGTTTTATCTGACGATTTTTTTATTCACAAAAAATTTATAGTAAATTAATGTAAAGCGTGCTATAATAACCCCATATAAAAGCATTGTAGGTGTATATAATAATGGATTTAAATCGTAATAACATGCAAAAAATAGCCTTACTTATTGTCTTTACAATATTACTTCTTGTAGGCTTACAAAATATCGGCTATATCTATCTAGCTTTAAAAGGTTTTTTCAGACTTGTACTTCCATTTGTTATAGGTGGTGCAATAGCATTTATATTAAATGTACCAATGAAATGTATAGAGCGTAATCTTTTCCCCGAAAAATACAAAAAAAATCCGCTTTATAAATTGCGTCGTTTAATATCACTTTTATTAACTCTTGCACTTTTAGTTGCTATTCTTTCTATTTTATCTCTTTTAATAATCCCACAAATGGCAGAGTCAATTTTAACTGTCGGCTCTCGCATTTCGGTTGCAACAGGAAAACTGATAAATTATTTAAACACACTTGCTGTGACAAACCCAGAGCTTGTCAGTGAACTTGAGGATTTTGCAAGCAACTTACGTTCTATTGATTGGCAAAAAATCGGCGAAACCGTTTATAATTTCTTTGCAAATGGCAATATTTTAGGTAATACCTTTAGTTTTGCATCTTCTGTTATAAGTGGTTTTACCAACTTTATCATTGGTATGGTGTTCGCTATATATCTTCTTTTGCAAAAAGAAACTTTAGGCGGACAATTTAAAAGAGTTGTTTATTCATTTTTCCCAGAAAAACATGCAGACCGATTTTTTGAAATCTGTCAGCTTGCAAGCGATACATTTTCCAGCTTCATATCTGGTCAATGTTTAGAAGCTTGTATTCTAGGCTCTCTTTTCTTTATAGCTATGACACTTTTAAATATGCCTTATGCACTTATTATCTCGGTTTTAATTGCGATTACGTCACTTATTCCTGTATTTGGTGCGTTTATTGGCTGTGCTGTTGGTATTTTCCTTATTTTAATTGTAAATCCTATTCAAGCACTTTGGTTTTTGATATTATTCTTAGTGCTTCAACAGCTTGAAAACAACCTAATTTATCCACATGTTGTTGGTGGTTCGGTCGGTTTGCCTTCTATTTGGGTGCTTATGGCTGTTACATTAGGCGGCAGTACAATGGGTGTTATAGGTATGATTATAAATATACCGCTATTTTCTGTTATCTACACTTTATTAAAACAATCTGTACGCCGCAGACTTAGAAACAAAAATATTGATAAAAATAAACTCAAATAATTTGTTAATTTAATTTTACTTTTTTGTAAAATTATAAAGTTTTGCACTTGATTTTTTGAGTTTTCAGTATTATCATTTTATGTGTTAGCACTCGTGCCTAACGAGTGCTAAAACTATTTTTTTCGAGGTGTATTCCTATTATGGCTAAAAAAGAATTCCAAGCAGAATCTAAAAGACTGCTTGACCTTATGATTCATTCTATTTATACTCACCATGAAATTTTCCTGCGTGAGCTTATTTCAAATGCATCTGATGCAACAGATAAGCTTTATTATAACGCTATGCAGGAGGGTAAAACTGGCATCACTCGTGACAGTTTGCCAATAACTCTTACCATTGATAAAGATGCTCGCACACTAACTATTTCTGATAATGGCTGCGGTATGACAGCTAGTGAGCTTGAAGAAAATCTAGGTACTATTGCTCGTTCTGGCTCTCTTGCTTTTAAACAGCAAATGGACAAGAAAGATGATGTAGATATCATTGGTCAGTTTGGTGTAGGCTTCTACGCTGCGTTTATGGTGGCTAAAACAGTTAAGGTTATCTCTAAGTCAGAAAAGACTGGCGAATGTAATGAATGGCTTTCTGATGGTGCTGATGGTTATACTATTACCCCTTGTGAAAAGGCAAATGTCGGCACAGATATCATTTTAACAATCAAGGATAATACTGAAAACGAGAACTTTGATGAATATTTAGAGTCTTATCGTATTCAGGCTATTGTTAAAAAATATTCTGATTATATCCGCTACCCTATTCAAATGGAGATGACACGTTCTCGTGTTAAGGAAGGCTCTGACCCAGAAAAACCAGAGTATGAAGATTATACCGAGCTTACCACATTAAACTCAATGGTTCCAATCTGGAAAAAATCAAAATCTGAACTAACAGATGATGATTATAACAGTTTTTATAAGTCAAAATATTATGACTATCAAGACCCTGTATGTCATATCCATACAAACACTGAGGGTGCAGTAACTTACAATGCACTGCTGTTTATTCCAGCTAATGCACCATTTAACTATTACACCAAGGATTATGAAAAAGGTCTTGCCCTATACTCTAACGGTGTAATGATTATGGAGCGTTGTGCAGACCTTCTGCCTGACCACTTTAATTTTGTTCGTGGCTTAGTTGATACTGCTGACCTTTCTCTTAATATCTCCCGTGAAATGTTACAGCATGACCGTCATTTAAAACTAATTGCAACAAATATTGAAAAGAAGATTAAATCCGAACTTTTATCTCTGCTTAAAAACAACAGAGAAAAGTATGAAACTTTCTTTAAGGCATTTGGTGTACAGCTTAAATATGGCACATATGTAGATTATGGTATGCACAAGGATTTATTAAGCGACCTGCTTATTTATCATTCCTCAAGTGAAAATAAGCTTGTTACACTTGAAGAATATGTTTCCCGCATGAAAGATGACCAAAAATATATTTACTATGCTTGCGGTGAAAGCACAGCTAAAATTGATTTACTACCACAAATGGAGCTTATTCGTGATAAGGGTTATGAAGTTCTGTTTATGACAGATAGAATTGATGAGTTCTGTGTTAAGATGATGAGAAACTTCAAGGATAAGGAATTTAAGTCTATTACAGATGGTGATTTAGGTCTTGAAAGTGACGAGCAAAAGCAGGAAATCGAAAAGCTTTCCGAAGAAAACAAGGGCTTACTTGAAAACATCAAGACTTCACTTGGCGAGCGTGTTGCAAAGGTGCAGCTTACAAACCGCTTAAAATCTCACCCTTGCTGTTTATCTGCTCAAGGTGCAGTTTCTCTTGAAATGGAAAAAGTGCTTAATGCTCAGCGTATGGGCGGTGAGCCAGAAGTTAAGGCAGAGCGTGTTTTAGAGCTTAATGCAAATCACCCTATCTTTAAAAAGTTATCTTCGCTTGAAAATGACAGCGAAAAGCTAAAAACTTATGCTGAAATCTTATATACACAAGCACAGCTAATAGAAGGCATTGCACCTGAAGACCCTGTTTCTTATGCAAATGCTGTTTGTAGCTTGCTTTCTGAATAATAAGGAGCTTTTTATATGCCGCAAAGATTATTATTTGTCGTAAACCCAAACTCAGGCAAAGGCGAAATGCGTCATCATATTGTAGATTGTGTAGATGCCTTTGTTCGTGCAGAGTTTGAAGTTACACTATATACAACGCAAAAATCTGGTGATGCTACTCGTATTGTAATTGAACGTGGTGCAGAATTTGACCGTATTGTATGCAGTGGCGGTGATGGTACATTAAACGAAACTGTTGCTGGACTTATGGCACTGAAGGAAAAACCAGCTTTAGGCTATATTCCATCTGGTACGACAAATGACTTTGCATCTAGTTTAAAAATACCTAAAAATGCGATTGATGCCACAAATCTTATTATAGATGGTAAACCATATCATGTTGATGTAGGTCAGTTTAATGATAGATATTTCACTTATGTAGCTGGTTTTGGTGCATTTACCGAGGTTTCATATTCAACACCACAGGTATCAAAAAATGCACTTGGCAGACTTGCTTATATTTTAGAGGGTATAAAATCACTGCATACATTAAGACCATATAGTGTTGCAGTTAAAACTGACAAACAGGTTATATCTGATAAATTTATCTTTGGTATGGTTACAAATGCCACAACAGTTGGCGGATTTAAAGGCATTATTGCAAATGATGTAGGTCTTAATGATGGACTTTTTGAGATTTTTCTTGTAAAAGCACCGACAAATCCAATAGAGCTTCAAATGACAATAAATGAGCTTTTAGTTTCTCCAGATACAAATAAATTTATCACTAGATTTAAAGCTAAAAAAGTTGAATTTATTTCTGATGAAGAAATTCCATGGACTCTTGATGGTGAATTTGGTGGAGCACCTAAAACAGTTGAAATAGTAAATCATCAAAAAGCACTTCATATTTTTGCTGGTAATCCAAATGAATAAGATTAAAGGACGAATGAAATAAATCATTCGTCCTTTTTTATGTCTATATTCTCATTCATAAGTTCTTTACCGCCACACAGCAAAAACATAGGCTTATCTGAAAGCATCATAGTATGTGAGCCTAATGTTTTTGCTTTAGATAGTGTAAGCTGACTTACCTCAACTGCTGCAAATCTAAGGCTTGCCAGAGCTGCCTGTGCCTCAGATAAACGTTCTAAATTATGAGCTACTATAACTACTCTAATTTTATCATTTTTATGTTTTAAAGACTGTAATATTCTTTTAATACCTCTGACATTATCGCCTACAAACACCGCATCTGGAATAATATCCACATTATGCTCTATCATTTCAAGAGCATTGCCATATAAAGTGCTTATATTATAAAGTCCTAAATGCTCTTTGTTTTGTTTTAGCATTTCAAACTCTGAGGCATCTTCTTCTATTGCAACTACACTCCCCTTGTAAGTCATTCTCGCAAGCTCCACAGCCATTTCTCCACTGCCTGCACCTATATTTATAACTTTATCAGTCGGCTTTATACGCATTAAATTTGCTGCACTCCAACGCACTTCTTGAGTCAGTGCATTTTCACATAGTTTAAGCTCATCATCAAAAACAGTTTTTGCTTTATCATTAAAATTAGGGTTTTCGATAATCATAACAGATGGATTTGCAAATTCATAATCACGCAAATGCTTTGCCTCATCTTGAACAATGCGTTCTCTACCTGTTGCAATTCGTGAGCCTACTGTTACCCTCATATTATTAAGCCCTGCATCACAAAGAAGTCTGCAAATATGGTCTGGTATATTTTCCCCACTTAAAAGCACAGCAACCTTTTTATTATAGCTTATAGCCGCAAGTAAATCTTCGCTTTCATACTCAAGCCAATAAATATCATTATAACTTTGGTTTGTTTTTGCACAAAGATACTGAACTGAGCTTACACCTGCATAGCATTTAACATCTGCATAATTTTTAAGCTCATTATAAAGCTGCTCACCCTTGTCAAAAAACAGGCTGTCACCCTCTAAAAGCAGTACAATATGCTGTTTTTTAGACTCTATGGCAAGCTCTTTCATATCGCTAAACGGAACAACTCGCCATGTATCTCGCAGAGTTATAAGTGTACCCGCAATTTTTCCGCTTGCATATACTTCATCTGCTGTTTTGATTATCTGTGTCACCTGTTCGGTAAGCAAACCTGCATGACCTGCACCTGCACCGATAATAGAAATAATTCGGCTCATTGTCATTTACCCTCCTATACAAAAAACATATTTAGTATAGCAAAAATTTATTATAAAGTCAAAAACAGCTGAGTACAGTTTTTTGTACTCAGCTGTAAAAATTTCATTTTTATATTAATACATACCGCCCATATCTGGAGCTGCTGGCATTGGAGGAGTTGGCTCCTTCTTATCAGCAACAATAGACTCGGTAGTTAGAAGCATAGATGCAACAGAAGATGCATTCTGGATAGCAGAACGGTTAACCTTAGTTGGGTCAACAATACCAGCTTCAATCATATCAACATAAGTTTCGTTGTAAGCATCAAAGCCATGGTTTACCTTGCCAGAATTCTTAACACGCTCAAGAACAACAGAACCGTCAACACCTGCATTTTCAGCAATTTGCTTTACAGGAGCTTCCAGACCACGCATGATAATCTGAACACCAGTCTTTTCGTCACCCTCAACAGTGTCAAGCAGCTTTGCAACCTCTGGAATAGCGTTTACATAAGCAGTACCGCCACCAGCTACAATGCCTTCTTCAACAGCTGCACGAGTAGCATTTAGAGCGTCCTCAATACGCAGCTTCATTTCCTTCATTTCGATTTCGGTAGCAGCACCAACCTTGATTACTGCAACACCGCCAGCCAGCTTAGCTAAACGCTCTTGTAGCTTTTCACGGTCGAACTCAGAAGTAGTCTTTTCGATTGCAGCACGGATAGTAGCAACACGAGCCTTGATAGCCTCGGAGTCACCAGCACCATCAACAATAGTAGTGGTTTCCTTGTTAACCTTAATCTGACGAGCCTGACCTAGCATTTCCAGAGTAGCGTCCTTAAGCTCAAGACCAACTTCCTCAGAAATTACAGTACCACCAGTTAGGATAGCGATATCTTGCAGCATTTCCTTACGACGGTCACCAAAACCTGGAGCCTTAACAGCTACACAAGTGAAAGTACCACGCAGACGGTTAACAATCAGAGTGGACAGAGCCTCACCCTCGATATCCTCAGCGATAATAAGCAGCTTACGACCAGACTTTACAATCTGCTCAAGAAGTGGCAGTAAATCCTGAATAACAGCGATTTTCTTATCAGTGATAAGTACAACAGCATCATCAAGAACAGCTTCCATCTTCTCAGTGTCAGTTACCATGTAAGGGGTAACATATCCACGGTCAAACTGCATGCCCTCAACTACCTCAGAGTAAGTTTCAGCAGTCTTGGACTCCTCAACAGTGATAACACCATCAGTAGATACCTTCTCCATAGCCTCAGCGATAAGAGTACCAATTTCCTCATTACCAGAAGAAACAGCAGCTACACGAGCAATGTCAGCAGTACCATTTACCTTCTGAGAGTTAACAGCGATAGCCTTAACAGCAGCATCAACAGCCTTGTTCATACCCTTACGCATAACCATTGGGTTTGCACCAGCAGCAAGGTTCTTTAAGCCCTCACGAACGAAAGCCTGAGCTAGAACAGTAGCTGTGGTTGTGCCGTCACCTGCAAGGTCGTTAGTCTTAGTAGCAACTTCCTTAACCAGCTGAGCACCCATGTTTTCAAATGGGTCATCAAGTTCGATATCCTTAGCGATAGTAACACCATCGTTAGTGATTAGTGGAGCACCGTATTTCTTATCAAGAACAACGTTGCGACCCTTAGGGCCTAGTGTAACTTTAACTGTATCTGCAAGCTGGTCTACACCACGCTGCAGGGACTTGCGAGCTTCTTCGCCAAACAAAATCTGCTTTGCCATGACTTAAATTCCTCCAATTATAAATAAAACGATAATATATTAGTCAACTACTGCGAGGATATCATTCTGACGAACGATAATCAGTTCTTCGCCATCAATCTTAACCTCAGTGCCGGAATACTTGCTGGTGATTACCTTATCGCCAACCTTTACCTGCATTACAACTTCCTTGCCGTCAACCATTCCACCTGGGCCAACTGCCAGAACTTCTGCGATTTGTGGCTTTTCCTTTGCAGAGCCTGCCAGAATAATTCCGCTTGCTGTTGTTTCCTCAGCCTCGACCATCTTAATTACAACACGGTCACAAAGTGGCTTCAAAGTCATAATATATTCCTCCTAAAATTTTGGATTTACAATTTCATTTTTAGCACTCTCGCATAACGAGTGCTAACGATTATTATAATACATCACTCATCTATAAATTGCAAGGGGTGAATTGTGTTTTTTTAATAAATTTTTTTAGAGTTTTTTGTGTTTCTTGGCTGTCTGGTTGAGTTTTTAACCATTTGATTTTTAAAAGGCTTTCTCTCAGGCTTAAAATACATGTATAAATCACATTTAATCATACCGTTATATAGCTTTCTCTTTTTATCTGACATAAACCCAAAATGCTTTTCAAATTCCTCATCAGATGTTAAATAATATTGCTTTAAATCTGACTTGCCCACAGCCTTTCCTAAAAGATTATACAGCTTTCTAGCCTCATCTATATCCATAAGTCTTTCACCATATGGAGGGTTTGCAAACACTAAACCGCTTCTATTTGTATAATCAATCTTGGTTGCATCTTCGGTTGTAAACTGAATTAAGTTATTTACTCCCGCTTTTTTTGCGTTAGCGATAGAAAGCTCTGTACATTCTCTGTCTATATCTGAGCCATAAATCTCAAATTTAGCATCAGTTAAAATGTTATCCAGTGCATTTTTTCTGGCAGTCGACCAAACTTCTTTAGGTATAACGTCCCACTTTTCTGCATCAAAACGACGTGTTAAACCTGCGGCACGTCTTTGGGCAATCATAGCCGCTTCAATAGCAATAGTACCAGAGCCACAAAACGGGTCTAAAAGTGCATCTCTGCCACGCCAGCGAGCGACTTTTATCATAGCAGCCGCAAGGGTTTCTCTAAGTGGTGCAGCGTTAGAGTTTGCACGATAACCACGTTTATGAAGTCCTGCACCAGAGGTATCAAGAAAGATTTCGGCTATGTCATTCATAATAGAAAACTGAATTTGCACTTTTGAGCCAACTTCTTCAAACCATGAAACACCGTAAACACTTTCAAGTCTTTTAACAATAGATTTTTTAATCATGCCTTGGGTGTGTGGCAGTGAATTTATTTTTGAGTTCAGTATATGACCTTTAACCGGAAATGCATCATTTACACCTATCCAGCTTTCCCAATCAATTTTACATACATTATCGAATAATTCTTCAAAATTTGTGGCTTTAAATTTAGCAAGTCTAATAAGTACACGCTCTGCACAACGTAAATTTAAATTTGCCCATGCCAGTGTATTAAAATCACCTGTGAAAAAAACTCTGCCGTTTTCAGCTCTTACATCTTCAAGTTTGCCCTCAAAACGCAGTTCATCTGCAACTATGCCTTCTAGTCCAAAAAGTGTCGGGCAACAAAACTCCAACTTCATATTTTTTATCCTTTCTTTTAAAAAAAAGCTCTCATCTTTTAAAGATAAGAGCTTTAGTTTAATTTGTCAATAGAATGACCACATAAATGACATATTGCTTGTTTTTCCTGTTTTTATATAATCGCTTAGTTTAACGCCTAATATATTAAGTAAAAATACACATATACCGCCTGAAGATATCACCGTAAACACAACTGAAAGCCACTGAAAACCAACTGCACCAAGGAAAAACGTATATAAAACTCTAACCCATAAAAAAACGGTTGCACCACAAACAAGTGGTTTTGCAAAAAGAGAAAATAATTTTTGTTTTATGTCTGTGCATGTGCATAAACATATAAAATTACAGCTAACAGTTAAAATACTAGCCATCGCTTGAGCTATTATATAGCCATAAATACCTAGTTTTGGATTTGCAGCAAGCACCCAGACCAAAACAAGCTGTAAAATCTCACCCGCAACGGCTGAAAACACAACAAAACGCTGTTTACCAAGACCGTTTAATATACCAGTAGTCACCATTTGATAATAAATAAGCACAACTTCAACACCTAAAATAGCCATATATGAAAGTGCTACTTGCTCAGCAAAGAATAAACGTGACAATGTAGGTGCAAGTGGTACAATTAATGCTGTAAGTGGAATTGCAAGTAAACCTGTTATACTTATTGCTTTTTCAGTAAGTGCATTTATACGGTTATTATTCCCCTGTGTACGGCTTTTGCTTATAGCGGGCATTATAACTGTACACATAGAACCAACCATAGCTATTGGTAATAGTAACAACGGCATAGCCATTGATGAAATAACACCTAGCTGATAAAGTGCTTGCTGCTCGGTAAGACCTGCAAGCATTAAACGCTTAGGCAAAATAATAGAGCTTGCTGAGGCTAATATATTATTAAACACCGCCGCACCAGTCAGCGGTAAAACAACCGCAATAAATTCCATATTGAAACCACTTGGAAGTGGTTTTATAATCGGCTTATATATCTTAGTTTTATAAATTCTAGCAAGTAAAGTCGCACTTACACACTCACTTAAACACATGCCAATAAAAATTATTATTGCAACTTTACCTGTGTCCTCTCCCCCAAAAACAGCAAGCAAACCCAATACACTGCCAATTCTTATTATCTGCTCAGTAAGCTCGGCAGATGCTGCCCATTCCACTTTATCTAGTCCTATGCATATCGATTTTACAATATTTTCAATACCAGTCAAAGCTAAACAAATAATCATTATTGGAAAAACTGTTTTTATACTTAAATCGCCCAGTATATTCTGTGCTATAAAATCTCTAAAAATAAAAAGTATACTTGCACCTAGCGATATAAATAGCACAAAGGTTTTAGCTGCTTTTTTTGTCATTAGTCCTATTGAGTTTCTATGCCCTGATGCATAAAGCTCGGCTGATAACCTAGAACACGCCATAGTAATGCCCGATAAACAAGCCGCATGCACCACAGCATAAACCGAATATGCTAAATGATACAATCCTAACCCCTCAGCACCTGCAAGACGACTAACACCTATACGATATATAAACCCTAAACCTTGTAAACCTATATTAGAGGCACATAAAACCATTATGCTATATAAAAGTCCATGATGTTTCAAAGCATTGCCCAGTCCTTTAAAATAATTGTTTACTAAACTATATGCTCTGTTAATATATCTTTATGATTTAAAAATTTATTTTAATTTAGGTGTAGTATTTAACTTTAAAAAGGTAGTATATAAGTAGAGAGGAGGAATAAAAAATGGAGGATAAAAAAATTATTGATTTATTTTTTGAAAGGTCGGAAAATGCAATAAAAGAATTAGATTTAAAATATGGAAAATTGTTTTTTAATCTATCAAATAATATTGTAAATAACAAACAAGATGCAGAGGAATGTGTAAATGATGCCTATTTAGGGGCATGGAACACTATACCTCCACAAAAACCAAACCCACTACTTTCTTACATATGCAGAATTGTTCGCAATATTTCAATTAAAAGTTACTGGAAAAATAAAAAACACAGCAGTTATGCTATTTCACTTGATGAGCTAGAGCCTTTTATATGTGGAAATTCAGTGACAGAAAGTGAAATTGAGGTCAAAGAGCTAACTCGTATTATTGAAAAATTTTTAGATACTCTTTCAAAGGAAAATCGTATTATTTTTATAAAACGCTATTGGTTTTGTGATAGCTACAAAGATATAGCCGAATATATGGGATTTTCTGAAAAAAACATCTCTGTTCGATTAGCACGCATACGTCAAAAACTAAAAAAACATCTAATAGAAATGGAGGTTTTACTATGAATACAAAGAAGTTTTCCGATGCTTTAAGCCAAATTGATAATAAATATATTGATGAAGCTATAAACTACAAGAAAAATAAAAAAATCACTTGGATTAAGTTTGGTACAGTAGCGGCTTGTTTTGCTGTTGTTGTTACAGCAGTTTCGGTTTTACCTAATGTTACACCAGATAAACCAAAAAACCGTTTTGGATTATCTGATAATTCTTATAATGTAACCATATTCTATAATGAAAAAGCTCCAAATATAAGTACTGAAAAATCTCTTCTATGTTCATATACTGAGGAAGAACTATTTACTGTTTTTGATACACATATTTTCAAAGGTAAAATTTTATCACTTGATAATATAGAAATAGATTTTAATGGTCAGAAAATGTATCGTGCGATTGCACAAATAAAAATAGAAAAGGTTTATAGAGGTTCTTGTGACAAAGGTGATACTGTTTCTGTTATGTTGCCATGTCCTATTACAGAAGGTGTTTGGGTGGAAGATACAGATACTGTATGTGCTATGAAAGAAGGCATGACTGGAATATTTATGCCTATATTTTACACAGAGGAAAACTCCTTTTTAGAATATAACAATGCACGTTTAGTTCAAAAAGATATTGCAGATTATGGCTTTCCAGATGGTATGCGTTATGCTTTTCTTGAAACTGAAGACGGACTTATATTTGATAGATATTCATATGAAACCATATCTGATGCAAAAACGCTTGATGAAGTGGAAGAATATATTCAGACAATGCTTGAAAAGTTAAGCGAGTGAGGAAATTATTATGAAAAAACTTATTGTTTTAATTATAATAATATTAAACATATCCGCTTGTGCAAATAATTCTGATGAAAGTTTATCACATGATAACTTCACATTATTGCATTTTGGTCAAGTTATAGAATATTATCCAGACAATGAATATATTGAAGTCGCTGTTGGTAAAATTATCAAAGGCGAACATTTCGGAAAAAGAGCTTCATATTCAAATATATCAAAAGTCGGAGAATTGGAAATAAAACATGGTGGAAAATATCTTATAGCATATACTGACGAAAACAGCCCTGTATATATAATCAATGGAAACAACTAACAAAAAGCAGAGTTTCAGGTTTAAACCTAAAACTCTGCTGATTTTTTTATATTCTCTTAGCTAACTTTTCACTATATTCTGCTCTAAACTGCTCAAAAGTACCATTTTCAATGTGTTCTCTAATCTTAACCATAAGATTATTATAAAACCATAGATTATGCTGTACAAGCAGCCTTTGAGATAGCATTTCACCCGCTTTTAAAAGGTGTCTTACATAAGCCTTGCTAAACTTCTGGCAAGTTGGACACTGACAGCCTTCTTCTATTGGTGTATCATCTGTTTGATACTTAGCATTATTTATATTTATAATACCATTCCATGTGAATAAATGACCATGTCTAGCGTTTCTAGTAGGCATTACACAGTCAAAGAAGTCCACACCTCTTGAAACAGCTTCAATAATATTAGATGGAGTGCCAACACCCATTAAATAACGAGGTTTATTCTCTGGTGCATGAGGAAGTACAACATCAAGTATATGATACATAACGTCGGTTGACTCACCTACTGCAAGACCTCCGATAGCATACCCTGGTAAATCAAGCTTTTTAATATCTTCCATATGCTTAATACGCAAATCGTCATATGTTCCGCCTTGGTTAATACCAAAGAGCATTTGCTTAGGATTTACTGTATCTGGCAGACTGTTTAATCTTTCAAGCTCATTTTTACAACGCTCTAGCCAACGTGTTGTACGCTCACAAGAATTCTTAACATATTCATATGGTGCAGGATTTTCTACACATTCATCAAATGCCATTGCAATATCAGAGCCAAGATTAGACTGTATTCTCATACTTTCCTCAGGACCCATAAATATTTTTCTGCCATCTACATGAGAATTAAAGAAAACGCCTTCTTCTTTGATTTTACGCAGAGATGACAGTGAAAACACCTGAAATCCGCCGCTATCTGTAAGCATAGGCCCGTCCCAACGCATAAACTTATGCAGTCCACCCATTTGCCTAACAATAGCATCTCCTGGGCGAACATGCAAATGATAAGTGTTAGACAGCTCTACTTGACAACCAAGCTCTTTTAAGTCAAATGCATCTACCGCACCTTTAATTGCCCCCGCTGTACCTACATTCATAAAAACTGGGGTTTGAACTGTGCCATGTGCAGTTTGAAATTCGCCACGTCTTGCCTTGCCTTCAGTTTTTAATATATTAAATGTTCCAACTTCCATAAAAATTTTTTACTCACTCGCTTTTAATTTTTTATACTTTCAAGGAAAGCTCTAATTCTTCTCATAGCTTCCTTTAAATGTGCCATAGAATAAGAATACGAAATTCTAACATGACCTTCGCCGCTTTCGCCAAACGCATTACCAGGAACAACGGCAACCTTTTGTTCTTCTAACAGACGATTGCAAAATTCCTCTGATGTCATGCCAGTTGACTCAATAGATGGGAAAACATAAAACGCACCCATCGGCTCAAAACAATCAAGTCCCATGCTTCTCAGCTCTTCAACAAGGTAACGTCTACGCATATCGTATTGTGTACGCATACGGTGAATATCAGAATCACCTGTTCTAATAGCTTCAATACCAGCAAACTGTGCAGTAGTAGGTGCAGACATAATACCAAACTGATGTATTTTGCAAATTGGTGCAAGCATTTCCCTAGGAGCAACTGCCCAACCAAGACGCCAACCTGTCATTGCATAAGATTTAGAGAAACCACCTACAACTATTGTGCGTTCTCTCATACCGTCAATCTCTGCAAAACAAACATGTTCACCTTCATATGTAAGGTCACAGTAAATTTCATCGCTTAATACAAGAATATTTGTATCACGAATAACTTCAGCTATTGCCTCAAGCTCTTGACGGTTCATAATAGCACCTGTTGGGTTATTAGGGAACGGCAAAACCAGAAGTTTTGTTTTAGGAGTTATCGCAGCTTTTAATCTTTCAGGTGTTAGTTTAAATTCGTCCTCTGCAACTGTTGGTATTGTTACAGGTATGCCGCCTGCCATAATTGTAAGTGGAGTATAGCAAACAAAAGATGGTTCTGGAATTAAAACTTCATCTCCAGCACTTACAAATGCACGAATTGTGTTATCAATAGCCTCACTACCGCCAACTGTTACTAAAACCTCTTTGTCTGGGTTATATTCTACACTGTGTCTTTGCTTAATTTTATTTGCAATTTCTGCACGAAGTTCTGCTAAACCCCAGTTAGATGTATAGAATGTTTTACCTTTTTCAAGTGAAGTTATACCTGCTCTACGAATTTGCCAAGGAGTTTCAAAGTCTGGCTCACCCACACCTAGTGAAATTGCACCGTCCATTGTCGCAACGATATCAAAAAACTTTCTGATACCAGATGGTTTTACAATTTTGACACGGTCCGAGTAAAGTTCGGAATAATTTACCATGTTATCATTACCTCTCTTGTGTCTTGAGTAGATGGGTCATAAATAACGCCTTGGTCTTTGTATTTTTTCATAATAAAATGAGTAGCAGTAGAAATAACACTTTCCATTGGCGCGAGGTTTTCGGAAACAAACTGAGAGATTTCACGCATAGTGTGACCTGTAATAATAATGGTAAGGTCAAAACCACCAGACATTAAATATGCACTTTGTACCTGTGGATAAGAACAAATTTGTCTTGCGATTTCATCAAAACCCATGCCCTTTTGAGGAGTTATGCGAACCTCAATCTGAGCGGTAACAGTTTCATCAGATGTTTTATCCCAATCAATAACAGCTTTATAGCCTAAAATTACATTTTCACGCTCAAGAGTTTCGATTTCCTGCTGGATTTCCTGTTCGGTTGCACCAAGCATACGAGCTATCTGGGCGGCAGTCATACGACCATCTTGTTCCAGCATGGCGAGGATTTTTTCTTTATACTTCATAACATTTTCCTCCTATAACTACGGATGTCGCTGCACCCGAATAATTAAAATATCCTCTTTTGAGGTTTACATACTATTATACACGATTTTTCTAAAAATGAAAATATGCAATAAAAACATAATATAATATTTACTGCTGTGTTTTATCCTAACGTTTTTACTATTTCTATTGCATAACAGAATAAAAAGAGATAAAATAAACGTAGTTAAATGTTATTTTTTGAAAGGATAGTATATGTCAAATTTTAAAGGGTTTAGCCCTGAAGGTCTTGATTTGTTAATAGAAAATCGCCTTATGAATAGCAAGGATTTTTATGAAGAACATAAAAAAGATGTCCGTGAAAAAGCTATAAATCCATTTCATGCACTTTGTATGGACATGACCGAGGATATGCTTAAAATAGACCCTCTTTTTGTTACAAATCCAACTCGAATGGTATCAAGAGTTAGACGTGACACAAGATACACAAAAGATAAAACGCTTTATAGAGCAAATTTATGGTTATATTTCCGCAGACCTAAAGACAGATTTGATTCTGTACCATTTTATTATATGGAAGTCACACCAGAATACTGGAGTTATGGCTGTTTTGGTGGTTTTGGCAAAGGTGAAATGGAAATTGCAAGAGAAATGATTTTAAATGAAGATGCAAATTTTCTAAATGCATATAAAAGTGCTAAAAGCTCAGATGTTTTTTCACTTGATGGTGAAATGTATAAAAGAGAGCATTTTCCGAGTGCAAAAGATGAGTATAAACCTTGGCTTAATCGCAAATATTTAGGACTGGCATTTTATGAACATGAAGATTATTCCCCTCTTTGGGACGGTTCATTTGTAAAACCAATGCTAGATAACTTCAAAAAAATTGCACCATTTTATGATTTCTTAATTGCCATAAGAGAGCGTGCAAAGGGGTGATATAAAATGGATTTCACCGCAATAGATTTTGAAACAGGTAATTCATATTATACAAGTGCATGTTCCATAGGTGTTTCTGTTTTTGAAAACAATGAGCCTGTAAAACAGTATTCAAGATTTATAAAGCCACCACAGGAAGCGGGTAATTTCCACTGGTATAATGTAAAAATTCACGGAATAAAACAATCTGACTTAGAAAATGAGCCAAATTTTGCTGAAGTTTGGGCAGAAATAAAACAAGATATTGAAAATAAAACTCTCGTTTGTCATAATGCTGTTTTTGATACAGCTGTACTTCGTAAATGCTTAGAGTTTTATAATATACCATTTCCAAATTTTAATTATATCTGTACGGTTAAGGTATCACAAAAATTATGGCCTGATTTAGAAAACCATAAACTTGACACTGTTTCTTCATTTTTAGGTATAGAGCTTAATCACCATGAAGCAGGTTCTGATGCTCATGCATGTGGCTTGATTTTACATTATGCATTAAAACAAACAGGTGCAAAAAATATAGATGAGCTTGCAGATAAATTAGGTATAAGGCTTGGATTTGTTGGTAAAAATAAACATATTTCATGTAGTTGTGCAAAAAATGCTTTAAAGTAAAAGAGGTGTATTAAAATGAAAAAAACAGAAATTATCACAAGAGAAACTATCACACGTTATGCACAAGACACATCAGACGCTTTTACTTCACTTATTAAATTTATGTTAGCTCGTGCAAAAGACTTTTCAGTTTTAGATTTTGCACTTTTTAAACTTTGTTTAGTAAGTTTTGGTCTTTACATAGGCTCTAAATTTGCTGAATTTTTCAAAAAATTCCGTATTGTTATACTTATTAGCTTTATTATCTCTTATGCTTATATGCTTTGGCGTATATTCATTCGTGAGGATTAACCTTTTTTCACCGCTGAGAGTGAAAATAAACTTTCAGCGGTATTTTTATGACTATATTATTTAGGAGAAATTAAATGAAAAAATCATTTCAAAGCCCTTATTTTAAATGGGGACTTACAGCTTTTTTAGTTATTTTCTTTAGTATTTGTTTTTTCTTTTCGATTTTTAAAATGAGCGGACTATTTTCCGCAATCAAAACATTTATAGGCATATTAAAACCATTTATATATGGTGCAGTTTTAGCATATTTTGTTTTACCTATTTACAATTTACTTGTGAAAAAATCACTTCCATATACAAAAAAAGTTTTTAAATCTGAACAAAAAGCTCTTTCATGGACAAAAATGCTTTGTAGTATAATCAGCGTATTTTTTCTTATCGCCATAATAAGTGGCTTAATTTCCATGGTACTTCCAGAGCTTGCAACAAGCATTTTAGGTCTTAGCACAGCCATGCCTGATTATTTAACTGAGCTTTCCGACTGGTTAAATATAACCCTAAAGGATAATGTTGATTTACAAAATAATTTAATGCGAATATATAACCAGTTTTCAGATTTAGCTATTGCATGGATGCAAAATGATATGCTGCCAAAAATGATTGAACTTATGGGTGGCAGTCTGCTTGGTACTGTAAATATGTTAAAAAATGTTGTTGTAGGCATAATCATTGCGATTTACATGTTATGCAGCAAGGATTTATTTGCAGCACAGGCAAAAAAGATGATTTACAGTATTTTCAGCACAAAGAGAGCAAATTTAATAGTTAAAAATTTTAGATTTGTTCATAAAGTTTTTGGTGGTTTTATAACTGGCAAACTTCTTGATTCATTTATTATAGGTGTTATAACCTTCTTTGCAATGACAATACTTAATATGCCATATATTATTTTAATTAGTGTTGTTATTGGTGTCACAAATTTTATACCATTTTTCGGGCCATTTATTGGTGCTATTCCATGTTCACTTTTAGTTTTAATGATTGACCCAATTCAGTGTGTATATTTTGTAATCTTTATTTTAATTTTACAGCAATTTGATGGCAATATTTTAGGCCCTAAGATTTTAGGTGACTCAACAGGTCTTTCTAGCTTTTGGGTTATGTTTGCAATTTTAATAGCAGGCGGTTTATTTGGTTTTGTTGGCATGCTTATAGGTGTTCCACTGTTTGCAGTGCTATATAGCCTTATTTCTACTCTTATCAACCATTCACTTTCAGAAAAAAATCTGCCTACAAAGACAGACAGTTATATGTTTACCGACCATATAAACCCCGAAACAAATGAGCCTGTATTTTTTGAAGATGAAAAGCCAAAACAAGAAAATAGCATTTCGATTAAATAAAAAAAATCCTCTTAAGCCTTGAGCCTAAGAGGATTTAACTTTTTTAAAATTACTTACGAGCAATAGCCTTTTTAACAGCAGCAATAATATTTTCAGCAGTTAAGCCATACTCTTCCTGAAGGAACTTCTGAGCACCAACTTGTCCGAAACGGTCTTCAACACCAACCATTTCCATTACAACTGGCTTATTCTTTGCAAGAACATTAGCAACAGCAGAACCAAGACCAGTTTTAACATTGTGGTTTTCAGCAGTTACGATGCAGCCAGTTTCTTCTGCACACTTAACAATCAGTTCTTCGTCGATTGGCTTCCAAGTGAACATATCAACAACCTTAGCAGAGATACCTTCAGCCTTTAAAGCTTCCTCAGCCTTTAGAGCCTCATCAACCATAATGCCAGAAGCGATAATTGTAACGTCTTTACCCTCTCTAAGAGTAACGCCCTTACCGATTTCAAATTCAGCACCATCATCATAAACCTTAACAATGCCCTTACGAACCATACGCATATAAGAGAACTTATCAGATGCAGCAAGCTTCTTAGTTAGGTCATATAACATAGCATAGTCGGTAGGGTCAACAACAACAGCCTCAGGAATAGCCATATAAATAGCCATATCTTCAAAAGGCATATGTGTACCGCCGTTATAAGCTGCAACAACTCCTGGGTCAGAACCTACGATATGTACAGGCAGTTTAGCATATGCACAAGACATAAATGCTTGGTCATATACACGACGAGAAGCAAAACAACCGAAAGAATGTACAAAAACAGTACGACCAGTTGCTGTAAGACCAGCAGCAACGCCTACTGCATTAGCCTCAGCGATACCAGCGTTAAAAGTCTGCTTTGGAAATTCCTTTTCAAGCTTCTTTGTGTTGATACAACCGTAAAGGTCACAATCAATATGACAAACCTTATCGCTTGCAGCCATCATTTCCTGCATAGCGGTTACATAAGCATCACGATTTGCACGAGAATCGCTCTCATGCTTACCAATAACATTGAAATTCATTATTTCATACCCTCCTTACTGTGCCTTTACCTTAGCAAGTTCAGCCTCAGCAGCTGCGATAGCCTCGTCCCACTGCTCCTTAGATGGCTGAGATGAGTGTGCACCAGTAGGCTCTGCAAAAGTTGCACCCTTACCTTTGGTTGTATTTAGCACAATACAGGTTGGCTTGCCCTTGCAGTCATAAGCTGACATAACAGCATCATAAATCTGCTCAACGTCGTTACCGTTTTCAACATTTATAACATTCCAGCCGAAAGCATCAAATTTAGCACCAATGCCCTTAGCATGACCCATAATTTCTTCAACCTTGCCATCAAGCTGCATCTTGTTATCATCAACAAGGCAAACAAGGTTGTCAAGTTTATAGTGTGCAGCAAACTGAGCAGCTTCCCAAACCTGACCTTCATCACATTCGCCATCACCAACGAATACGAATACATGGCTGTCACGCTCGTCCATCTTGTTGCCAAGAGCAGCACCAACAGCAGTAGAAATACCTTGACCCAGTGAACCTGTTGTTAGGTCGATACCAAGGGTTTTAGTGCGGTCGGTATGAGATGGGAAATTTGTATGAGGCTTATTTAAAGTGTAAGCTTCTTCGATTGGATAAAAGCCCTTAAGACCTAAAGTTGCATACATAGCAGGGCCTGCATGACCCTTACTCATTACGCACCAGTCACGGTCTTCCCAGCAAGGATTTTTAGGGTCTACCTTCATTACTTCTCCGTACAGAACTGCGAGTGCTTCTACAACAGACATTGAACCACCAACATGACCAAAACCAAGAGAACCAATAGTTTTCAGTGTTTCCAGTCTGATTTCAGCGGCAAATACACGCAGTGCCTGCATTTTTTCTGCTTTCTGCATTTAATACACCTACCTACTTATATTATTTTCACATAGAACAATAAAATTATGAACGACACCCCTGCCATTCATTACTTCACTATATTAACATTTTTTTTTGTTCTTTTCAATGCTTTATGATAATTTTATATGAACTATTTTGGCATTTTTTGTTCAGTTTTTCCAAAGTTATTATAAAAATAGCTACAATTATATATTTGTTAGTTGATTTTTCTTTAACTTCTGATAAAATTAAATTATAAGCATTATATCAGTAGAAATGTTTATTTATTTTTCAGATTTTATGTTTTTATAAATCTATTTGACAGTTATTTTGTTATATTAATACTTTGTGGGGGTTCATCTTTTATTATGAAAATCAGTCGTTTAAACTCTATTGAGCAATACGTTATAGCAAAAGAAACCGTATCTATTGATGAACTTTGTGAAGTTTTTGGTGTGTCAAAAAACACCATAAGACGTGACCTAAACGACCTTGAAGTAAGAGGTCATATAACTAAAGTTTATGGTGGTGTAACTGCCGTTTGCTCTCCTTGCTCAAACTTATCTACTCCTGCAAGGAGTGCTATACATTCATCTGATAAAAATTTAATCGGCAGACTTGCTGCAAATCAGGTGATTGATGGTGACACCATATTTATTGACTCTGGTACAACAACGCTCTGTGTACTTCGCCATTTAACAACAAAAAAAGGGCTTACCATAGTGACACATTCACTTGCTGCTATGGCTGAGGCATCAAAATATGATAATATGAATTTAATTTGTCCTGGTGGTATTTATAGCTCACCTACCGATTCATTTGTGGGACTTTCAACCTTTGAAACATTGTCTGGTATGACTATAAATAAAGCTTTTATGGCTGCAAGTGGTGTTTCCATTGAATGTGGAATGACAAACACAACATTTTTAGAGGCTGAAATTAAACGTGGAGTTGTACACAAAGCAGAAAAAGTGTATCTTATGGCAGACAGCTCAAAACTTAATAAAAAAGCGGTTATTTCTTTTTGTAAACTTGGTGAGCTTTCAGGCTTTATTACCGATTGCAAACCACCTGAGCCATATTATGAATTTTTTAAATCCAATGGTATTAAAATGCTCTATGAGTAAGAAAACAGGCAAGCTTATTAGCTTGCCTGTTTTTTTGTTGTTTTATATTTTCGTCATAAACTGACTTGCACTTTTCGAAAGTAGTCGTTTTGTTCCCTTGGTATCAAACGCAATTTCCAGTAAAAAATCTCCACCCATAGGTTTTGAGCTTGTTATAAGCCCTTCTCCAAAGGCTCTGTGTTTAACCCTATCTCCAACGTTAAACAGTGATGTTTGTGCACTTGTTAACGGTATAGAGGCTGCTTTTTTCTCTATATATGCAGCAGTTTTATAAGCTTGTGCTATAACATTTGCATTTTTCTGCTTATAATCGCTTTCCTGTTTGTCAATCATTGCTTGCTGCATTTGCTGACGCTTTGATATATTAGAATCAATTAAATTTTCTGGAATTTCCTCTAAAAAACGTGATGGTCTTGCATATTGTGTACGACCATAAAGCATTCTACGCTCTGTACAGGTTATATGCAGCTGATTTTTAGCTCTTGTAACCGCAACATAACAAAGTCTACGTTCTTCTTCAAGAAGTTCATCGTTTTCGGTTGACCTAAATGATGGAAACAAACCTTCTTCCATTCCGCTTAAAAATACTACTGGAAATTCCAGTCCTTTTGCTGAATGCATTGTCATCATTAAAACAGCATCTTCATCTTCTGATGTTTTATCTGCGTCGGTATAAAGTGCCATATCCTCTAAAAATCCTGAAAGAGTTGGATTTTCTGAGTTTTCACTGTATTCGATTATAGTGGATTTTAACTCCATAATATTATCTAATCTGTTTTGTGACTCAACATCACCTTTATTTTCAAGCATTTCAGCATAACCAGTTTTATCAAGCATTTCATCATAAAGCTCTGGAAGTGCTAAAACATCTCTTTTATCTCTTAAATCCTCAATTATCTCTATAAATTTAAGCATAGCATTTGATGAACGTGAGATTGACTGATAGTTTTTAGCATTTTGCAAAACTTCATATAGTGAAATACCGTTTCTTGCAGCTTCATCTTCTGCAAGTTCTATTGACCTGTCACCAATCTTTCTAGCTGGAACATTTACAATTCGCTTTAATCTCAGTGTATCTGATGGATTTTCAATCACCCACAAATAAGCGAACATATCACGAATTTCTGCACGAGAGAAGAAATCTCTGCCTTTATAAATTCGATATGGTATAGAGTTTCGACGAAATGCACCTTCCAAACTGTTTGAAAGTGCATTATTTCGGTATAATACAGCGAAGTCACTCCATTTCATACCTTTTTCTACACCCTCAACTATACATTCAGCAATGTATGATGCCTCGCCCTCTTGTGTATCTGAACGGTGAAGTTTAATTTTATTGCCACCTGAATTATCTGTCCAAAGCTCTTTGCCTTTTCGGTTAAGATTATTTCTTATTATCTCATTTGCCGCACATAAAATAGTATCTGTTGAGCGATAATTTTGCTCTAATCTAATTGTTTTAGCATCTGGATATTGCTGCTCAAATTCCAAGATATTAGCGATTGTAGCACCTCTAAATTTATAAATACTTTGGTCATCATCGCCAACAACACATAAATTATTTTTTCCGCCCGCAAGCAGACTTGTTAAAACATATTGTGCATGGTTTGTGTCTTGGTATTCGTCAACAAGCACATATCTAAATTTTTGCTGATAATATTCTCTTATATCCTGATTATCTCTTAAAAGCTCAACCGTTTTCATAATAATATCATCAAAATCAAGTGCATTTGCCTCTTTCATTTTCTTTTGATACAGTGTGTAAACGTCTGATACTTTGCCTTTATAGTAATCTCCAGCCGCCTGAACTGCATAAAGCCTTGCACTTATAAGGTTATCTTTTGCCATTGAAATTTCATTCATCATCTTTTTAGGGTCAAAAGCCTTATCGTCCATGTTAAGCTGTTTTAAAATATCGGTTATAACACGTTTTTTATCATCTTCATCATAGATTGTAAAATTATCTTTATAACCTATTTTTTCAATATCACGTCTTAAAATTCTAAGACAAGCTGTGTGGAAAGCATAAGCCCAAACTGCCATAGAATCTCGCTCACCGATTGCACGAGTTAATCTTTCCTTTAGCTCTCTTGCAGCTTTATTAGTAAAAGTGATTGCTATAACTTCCCAAGGTTTAGCTGGCTCTACTGCACAGAGTTTTTCAGCTTTTTCTCTGTTTTCCTCAAGCGGATTATTAAGATAATCCATTAAAAATCGTAAATCTTCTTCTGTTGCATTTTGTGGTGCGAAATCGCTTTCTTTACCAAAACGCAATATATTTATAATTCTATTTATAAGCACAGTAGTTTTACCACTTCCTGCACCTGCAAGTATTAAAAGTGGCCCTTCTGTTTGCATAACCGCACTACGCTGCATTTCATTGAGGCTTGCAAATTTTCTTTCGATTATAGCCTTACGAATTGCTGAATATTGAATATCGAATTTTGTCATATCTAAAAATCCTTTTCACAAAACTGAATTTCCGTTTTATTATATCATAGATTTACAAGCTATCACAAGTAAAGTCTGATTAAGCACAAAAAGAGCCTATTAAAAAGGCTCTTTTACTCCAATATTTGCTTTCTCATTCGCTCAACTGCTTTTTTCTCAAGTCTTGACACTTGAACCTGTGATACTCCGAGTAATTTTGCACA
This sequence comes from Candidatus Butyricicoccus avistercoris, assembly GCA_019113005.1. Lineage (GTDB taxonomy): Bacteria > Bacillota > Clostridia > Oscillospirales > Butyricicoccaceae > Butyricicoccus_B > Butyricicoccus_B avistercoris. The sequence goes on from DXIE01000035.1 coordinate 96,845, forward strand.
TTGTTGCTGGGTCATATTTCGCTCATATCTGAGCCGAATTATTTGTGCCTCACGTTCTGGCAGTTCATCTATCATCTGCCATAAGGCGAGCTTATTTGTTATGTGTTCTTCTATGCCTTCATCACCTATAAGCTCGCCAAGGGCAGAACCGTCCTCACCTACCTCTCTTTGAAGTGAATCGGTTGACTGAGTTGCCTGTTCACACATAGCAACTTCTTCGACTGATAAGCCAGAAGCATTTGCAAGCTCTGAAATTGTCACTTCCCTGCCGAGTTCATTTTCAAGCTTATTTTGTAACTGCTTTAATTTTATCGACTGCTCTTTAACAGAACGACTGACTTTTACGCTTCCATCATCACGCAAAAATCTGCGTATTTCTCCTGCGATTTTAGGCACAGCATATGTAGAAAACTGAGTGCCAAAATCGCCATCAAAACCATTAACCGCTTTTATAAACCCTAAACATGCAAGCTGATATAAATCATCTTGTTCAACACCACGATTTGTGTAGCGTTTTACAATCGACCATATAAGACCACTATTTTTTATTATTAATTTTTCGCCCGCAAGCTTATCACCTGTTTGAGCTTTTTTTATAAGCTCTAATTGTTCACTCACTGACGTTCCTCCCGTCCTCTGATTTTTTTAATCAGTGTGACTTGAGTTCCTTTATGTAATTTAGATTGTACCTTGAGCTTGTCCGTAAAGCTCTCCATAATTGTAAAGCCCATTCCAGAACGTTGTTCATCTCCTGTGGTAAACATAGGCTGTCTTGCTCTTTCTATGTCCTCTATTCCACAGCCTGAGTCCTTAACTTTAATCTCAGCTATATTATCTTCAAACAGTCTAACTGTTATACTTATTGTTCCTAGCCTGTCACGATATCCATGCACTACGGCATTTGTAACCGCTTCTGAAACAATAGTTTTTATGTCGTTTAACTCCTCCATAGTCGGGTCGAGTTGAGCCACAAAAGCTGCTACTGTTTGGCGTGCAAAGCTTTCATTTACCGAGCGACTTTCCAATTTAATTGACATTTTATTTGTTACTTGTTTCATTGTTTTACACTCCGTCTATAAACTTGATTTTCTTATTAAGACCTGCTGCTTTAAAGATTTTCATTGCATTTTGTGGTGTGCCTTCAACTGTAAGACTTCGCCCAGTTCGCTCTAATGCCCTTGATAAATTGACAACCACAGCAAGTCCAGAAGAATCCATGAATGTAAGACCAGATAAGTTTAAAACAATAGGTGAATCAATATAGAGTGAAACAATATTTTCCTGATAGTTTAAAATTTGTTTTGCCTCATGGTTTCCAAGTTCACCCTCTATAAAAATAACAATTTTATCACCCATTCGCTTGTGTGTAATCTGCATAAAATTTCACCTCACAAAAAAAGCCTGCGAATATAATACTTCACAGGCTTATTTTATAATAAACAAATATTCTATTTTTGCCGAATTATGTAAGGCTGTTAAAAAAACTCTCTACCTCACCAATCAGATAAAGTGAACCGCAAATTATAACCGCATCTTCCTTGGAAACTTCAAGAGCTTTTGCAAAAGCATAGTAAGAGTTTTGACAAATATCTACTTTTTTATTAAAACATTTTGCAAGTTCTTCAGCTTTCATAGCTCTAGGGTTATTAGGCTCGGTTACTGTAATAGAGTCACTGAGTTCATTTAAAATACTGGTGCAAGCCTTTATATCTTTATCAAGTACCATTCCAATAATTAAATGTAGTTTTCTGTCATTTAAAAGCGTTTTTACTGTACTTGCAATACTCTTTACACCATCTATATTATGTCCACCATCAAGCAAAATTAGTGGTTTTTCATGTATTTTCTCCATTCTTCCCGAAATCTTAGCACACTCTAACCCTTGCTTTATAGCTTTTTCTGGTATATTCCAGCCAATATTTTTAAGCTCGAAAATTGTCTGTAAAGCTGTTTGAGCATTTTGAATTTGATGCTCACCTATCATAGAAATTTTATATTGCTCATTTTTAAATGTAAAACTTCCGCCTTTTAAATCACATTTTGACTGAAAAACTGGTTCAGGCTCGATTATATCAGGTTTTACATTTTTAAGCACTTCAATAACTTCTCTAGCTTGACCACTTGCTGTTACTGCCCTACAGTTTGGCTTTATAATTCCTGCCTTTGTGCTTGCAATTTCAGAAAGCGTATTGCCTAAAACCTGTACATGGTCAAGTGAAATCGGAGTTATGACAGAAACTTCTGGTTTTTTTATAATATTGGTCGCATCAAATGAACCGCCTAGACCTGTTTCCAAAACAACAATATCACATTTTTGTTCTAAAAAATATAAAAACGCCAAAGCGGTTACAAATTCAAATTCTCCAATTTTTTCACCCTTAGGAATTTTTATATTTTGCTCGGCTTTGCTTACTTTTTCTGTGAGCCTTTCAAGGTCACAATCGTTTATCATTTGACCGTTTATTTTTATTCGCTCATTAAATTTTACAAGAAATGGTGAAGTGAAAAGTCCTGTTTTATATCCCGCTTTTTGCATAACGCTTGCAATCATGGTTGCGGTGCTGCCCTTGCCATTTGTACCCGCCAAATGTATAAATTTAAGTTTATCCTGTGGATTTTCAAGAGCATCACAAAGTGCTTTTATTCTATGAAGTCCCGCTTTTCCCGAGAACCTACCATGCGAGTGAATATGTTCTATTACATTCATATAAATCACCTATAAGCATAAAAATAAGCAGAGGAGATTTTATTCTCCCCTGCTGTTAAAATGTTTTATCCAAGTGCAGCAAGACTTGCGTTTAACTTGTCCATAAGCTCTTGATATTTAGCAGCCTTTTCTCTCTCTTGAGCAATAACAGCCGCTGGTGCTTTTGCTACAAAGCCCTCATTGTTGAGCTTTTTCATAACAAAATCAATATCCTTTTGAACTTTAGCCTTTTCTTTTTCAAGTCTAGCCTTTTCCTTTTCAAAGTCAACAAGCTCACCCATAGGCATATAAACCTGAGCACCCTTAGTAACAACAGAAACCATAGATTCTACATTTGAAGGTGCAGCATCTACAAACTGAATTTCAGATGCATAAGCGAGTTTTGCAAAGAATGTTGAACCAGCCTCGTAAGCTGCACGATTTTCTGTAAACAGAATAACTTGTGCTTTCTTAGATAGTGGAACATTCATTTCAGCACGTCTTGCACGAATAGCACGAATTGTGTCCATAATGGTTTCAACCTGTTCTGCCTCGACAGCAAAGTTCAGGCTTTCTTGATATTCTGGCCACTTAGAAATCATAATGCTTTCGCCCTCGTGAGGAAGTGCTTGCCAAATGGTTTCAGTGATAAATGGCATAAATGGGTGCAGAAGTTTCATTGTATTGGACAACACATAACATAAAACCTTCTGAGCATTTTCGTTAGCCTGTACGTCGTCCTTGTTCTGAAGACGAGGTTTTACAGTTTCAATATACCAATCACAGAAGTTATCCCAAATAAAGTCGTAGAGCTTTTGAACCGCAAGACCAAGCTCATATTTGTCGATATTTTCGGTTACAGCCTTAACAAGGTCGTTAAACTTAGACAGTATCCACTTATCTTCAAGAGCTAGTGTTTCTGGAAGTTCTGCCTTATCTATTGTTAAGTTCATCTGAATGAAACGAGATGCATTCCAAATCTTATTTGCAAAGTTACGGCTAGATTCAACTTTTTCAGTTGAGAAACGCATATCATTTCCTGGAGAGTTACCAGTAACAAGAGTGAAACGCAGAGCATCAGCACCGTATTTGTCAATAATCTCCAGTGGGTCGATACCATTACCAAGTGACTTGGACATCTTTCTGCCCTGTGCATCACGCACCAGACCATGAATATAAACTGTTTTGAATGGTTCTTCCTTCATTTGCTCCATACCAGAGAAAATCATACGAGCAACCCAGAAGAAGATAATATCATAACCAGTTACAAGCACGCTTGTAGGATAGAAATAATCAAGCTCCTTGGTCTTTTCTGGCCAGCCAAGAGTTGAGAAAGGCCAAAGTGCAGATGAGAACCATGTATCCAGTACATCTTTTTCCTGACGCATATGAGTACCGCCACACTTAGGACAAACGGTAACATCTTCTCTAGCAACAACCATTTCACCGCAGTCATCACAGTAGTAAGCAGGAATACGATGACCCCACCATAACTGACGAGAAATACACCAGTCGTGCACATTTTCCATCCAACGCAGATAGGTTTTAGAGAAACGTTCTGGCACAAACTTAACTCGACCATCATTTACAACGTCCATAGCTGGTTTTGCAAGAGGTGCCATTTTTACAAACCACTGAGCAGAAGTCATAGGCTCAACAGTAGTTCCGCAACGGTAGCAAGTGCCTACATTATGCTCATGCTCCTCGATTTTAACAAGATAACCGCCTTCTTCAAGGTCTTTAATAACAGCCTCACGACAAGCATAACGGTCAAGACCCTCATATTTACCGCCGTTTTCATTAACAGTAGCATCTTCGTTAAATACAAGGATTTGCTCAAGATTATGACGCTGACCCATTTCAAAGTCGTTAGGGTCATGGCAAGGGGTAACCTTAACACAACCTGTACCAAATTCCATATCAACGTATTCATCGCCAAAGATAGGGATTTCTCTGTTCATAATAGGCAGAATACAGGTTTTACCGATAAGGTGCTTATAACGCTCATCGTTAGGGTTTACAGCTACGCCAGTATCACCCATAAATGTTTCTGGACGAGTTGTAGCAACAACCAATTCGCCAGAACCATCAGTTAGAGGATAGCGAATATGCCACAGCTTGCCAGCTTGATTTTCATATTCAACCTCAGCATCAGAAAGTGCAGTTGCACAGTTAGGACACCAGTTAATAATTCTATGACCTTTATAAATTAAACCCTTTTCATATAGGTTTACAAATACCTCTTTGACAGCCTTGGAACAACCCTCGTCCATTGTGAAACGCTCACGACGCCAATCACAAGAAGAACCAAGCTTTTTAAGCTGTTCAATAATTCTAGAGCCATATTGATGTTTCCAGTCCCAAACACGCTCTAAAAACTTTTCTCTGCCAAGGTCGTAACGTGTCAAACCTTCTTCTTTACGAAGATTTTCTTCTACTTTAATCTGTGTTGCAATACCTGCATGGTCAGTTCCTGGCATCCACAGTGCAGAATAACCCTGCATACGCTTAAAACGAATTAAGATATCTTGAAGTGTTTCGTCAAAAGCGTGACCCATATGAAGTTGACCTGTTACATTTGGAGGCGGAATTACAATAGTAAATGGTTTTTTGTTTTCATCAACCTCAGCATTAAAGAAACCGCTGTCATTCCAGAATTTATACAGCTTTTCCTCACTTGCAGAGGGGTCATATGTCTTTGGAAGTTCTTTCATAGACTTTTTTTATTCCTCTCTTGTAAAAATAATAAAACCTCCGTCCTATTTTTAGGACGAAGGTAAAAACTCCGTGGTACCACCTAAATTCAAAGCATAAAAAGCTTTGCACTTAAAAATCTTTAACGCAGACTAAACGAATATACCTAGCATTTTCTGTTCAGCATATCAGCTCACAGGCTACCTTCACTCTGTTTTACCAAGGCTTGCACCAACCGCCTTTTCTCTTAAGGTTAAAGTTCAGAGTTACTCCTCCTGCTCACAGCTTTTAAATTTCAAATTAGTTTCATTATAACCATTTTAAACTTTTATGTCAAGCAAGTTCGTATAAAACACATGCATTAATAAATAATTAACCATAATACTATATCTTTTGCAATATTTGATTGACTATGTATGGCAATATTGGTATAATCAATATGTAATTTTCATAGGAGGTATATTTATGAAAAAATCAAATTCATTAAAAAGAATATTCACTGGCATTGTTGCATTTTGTATGGTATTTTCCCTAAGTGCATGTGGCGGTAATAATTCAAATGGTAATGATAATGCTTCTAAATCTGGAAATGGTAGTGTTTCTCAAACTGAGCAAACCGCTGTTTCTAAAGAAGATTATCAAGCTTCTTTTGAAAAGCTTGCAACCGATTTAGAATCTGTTCAAGCTGATGCTGCTAATATTGACCCAACAGATGTTGAAGCAGCTAAGAAAGTTTTAGAAGATTTAAAAAAGCCATTCTCTGATTTTATGGGCATCGTTCCTCCTGCTGAGTATGAGGAAGCTCATAAGAAGATTTCATCAGGCTGTCAAGGTATGATTGATTACATCGATGGTTGTGCTGCTTTAGTTGGTGAAACAGATACAACAAAAATACAGGAAGCAACTGCAACTCTGACCGAGGATTTACAAACTGCTGTTGCAGATTTAATGGAAGGTTCAGAGCTTATGTCTTCTGCTAGTTAAGTAAAAACAGGCACATTATGTGCCTGTTTTTTTGTTAATAACGCTTAAACATACAATTTTGTATCATAATTGTATAATATTTTCTATTTTTTCCAAATATATTGACGGTTTATTTAAAGCTAGTTATAATGTGCGTAGTGAAGGAGGTTTTTTCTAGATGAAAAACAAAATTATAACTGGTATATTAACAATTTGCATCATTATTTCTCTTGCTGCATGTGGGGCATCTTCTGCTATGAGCAAAGAAGATTATCAAGATGCTGTTTCTCAAATTGGTGTTGATATTTATACATTATCTGATAATATCGCAAATATCAACTCTAAAGATATAGAAGAAACTAAAAAGGCTCTCGAAAACTCTAAAGAAGCATTTAGCAAATTTTTAGAAATTACACCACCTAAAGAATATGCTGATGCACATGAAAAAATTAAAGAGGGCTGCAAAGCAATGGTAGATGTTATAGAGCAATCAAGCAAAGCACTTGAAACGAGTGATGAGGCTCAAAAGAAAGAAATTGAGCAAAAAATAAATCAAAGTCTTGAAAGTGCACTTTATAATTTAATAGATGGCTCTGATTTAATGGGCTTTTAAAAAAATCGAGCCATATGGCTCGATTTTTTTAAATCTTAAAGTAACCAAAGCTATTCACAAGAGCTTCTATTGGCTGACCGTTTTTACATTTTGGGCAATCCATAGCAGGATAATGTGCATAATCAGGAATATCATTTATATGAAACAGTGAATGAATAGGTACTTTATCGACATGGTCAACTGCACTAAAGATTGATGATACTGCAATAGGGTGACCTTTATAATAATTTATACATTCTATACTTTGCTCTACTGTTTTACCAGTTACAACAGATGAAACAAGCACTAAAACATTTCTATTTTCGATTAATGTGCGAACATTATCACGGAATATCATTTGACCTGCCATATTTATTTCTGGTGTTACAACATGAATACATTCACCACGATTTATACCACGAAAACCATCTTTAGACAGTTTTTGTGCAAGAAATCCACCTATCATTTGTGTTTCATCAAGGCACATAATTGTATGTATAACTGTTGAAGACGTATACTTATGAGCTAAAAGATGACCACATTCTTCTGCCATACGCTGATTTGTTTTACACTCTGTCATATCTAAATAATAGTTAACATGAGAATGTTTAGTAGAAAAATGTCCACTTACAGCTTTTAAACTTATTCTTCCAGATGTACTTGGCAATTTAATGATTTTTCTTTCCATAGACTCGCCTCCTAACGTTTGTATTTATTATACAGCTAATTGTATGAAATTGCAATAAATTATTGTGCAATATGCTATTTTTTAATGGTTATGTTTTTATAATTTTTTAGTTTATATTGACTGTTTTTACACTTTTTTTACCTATTTAAAGGTTTGAGCCTACTTTTTATCTATAATTTTGCATTTTTGTTGTATAGTCAAACAATCTGTTTCATATTATTTTATCTAAAATATCACTGGACAAGTATGCTTAATGCTACTATCATTAAATAAAGAAATCGGTAACCTAAAAATAAAATTGGAGGAAATTATGCGTCATTTAATTGACCCTCTCGACCTTTCTGTCGAAGAAATTGATTCACTCTTAAAGCTGGCAGATGATATTGTCGCAAATCCTGAGGCATATCAAAATGTATGTGCACACAAAAAGCTGGCTACCCTATTTTATGAGCCATCAACCCGTACACGCCTATCTTTTGAGGCAGCTATGCTAAATCTAGGCGGTTCAGTGCTTGGCTTTTCTAGTGCAGATTCTTCCTCTGCATCTAAGGGCGAAAGCATAGCAGACACTATTCGTGTAATCTCTGGCTATGCTGATATAGCTGCAATGCGTCACCCTAAGGAAGGTGCACCACTTCGTGCAGCTCGTTATTCTACAATCCCTGTTATAAATGCAGGTGATGGCGGTCATCAGCACCCAACACAAACACTTACTGACCTTATGACCATTCGCAGACGTAAAGGCAGACTTTCTGATTTAACTATTGGTTTATGCGGTGATTTAAAATTTGGTCGTACTGTACATTCACTTATTAAATCACTCTCACGCTATAATGATATTCGTTTTATACTTATCTCCCCTGAAGAACTTCGTGTGCCTGAATACATTATAAGCGAAGTGCTTGCACCAAAGGGCATTGAATTTGAGCAGGTAACAAGTCTTGAAGATGCTATGCCAAAGCTTGATATCCTCTATATGACTCGTGTTCAGCGTGAACGTTTCTTCAACGAAGAAGATTATATTCGTTTAAAAGACACTTATATTTTAAATGCTGATAAAATGCAGCTTGCAAAGCAAGATATGGCTGTACTTCACCCACTGCCTCGTGTAAATGAAATCACTCTAGAAGTTGATGATGACCCTCGTGCTGCATACTTTGAGCAGGCTCAAAACGGTGTTTATGTTCGTATGGCTCTTATTATGACACTTCTTGGACTTGTGCAGGAGGATAAAAACTAATGATTAACATTGATTCCATTCAAAATGGTCTTGTAATCGACCATATTAAAGCTGGCACTGGCATGGAGCTTTATCATTTAGCTGGTCTTGATAAACTAGATTGCTGCGTTGCTATTATCAGAAATGCTCGTTCTAATAAACATGGTCATAAAGATATTATCAAAATTGAAAGTATGATTGACCTTGACCTTGATGTTTTAGGTTACGTTGACCCAGATATTACTATCGACGTTATCCGTGATGGAGTTATCGTTGAAAAGAAAAAGCTTGCAAAGCCAAGACGCCTTGTAAATGTTATAAAGTGTAAAAACCCTCGCTGCATAACCTCAATCGAAGAAGGTATAGAGCATATTTTCTATCTTTCTGAAAATGGACGTTATCGCTGCACATATTGCGAACAAGAACACGGCGAAAACCGAAATTAAATTCTTTCTGCTAGAATATTTTTATTCTAGCAGTTTTTTTATATATGCTATATTTCTATTAAGTTTTTACAGCTTTTATGTTATAATTATGTTATTATCCACGCAAAGGGGGCATTTTTATGCCAATCATAGGAATAGACCTTGGTACTACAAACAGTCTTGCCACTGTATGGAAAGATGGAAAATGTGAGCTTATACCAAATGCACTTGGTAAATTTTTAACTCCATCAGTTGTAAGTATAGATGATAAAGGTGAAATTTTAGTCGGTGAAACAGCAAAAGAACGTTTAATCTCTTATCCTGAATATACAGCCACAGGCTTTAAGCGTTTTATGGGCAAAGATACTAAAATTATGATTGGAAAACATACATTCACTCCAATAGAACTTTCCTCTTTTATTTTACGCAGATTAAAAGAAGATGCGGAAATATTTCTAGGAGAAAAAGTAACAGAGGCTGTTATAAGTGTTCCTGCATATTTTGATGATAACGGAAGAAATGCAACAAAAATAGCTGGTGAACTTGCAGGCTTTAAAGTCGAAAGAATAATAAATGAACCAAGTGCAGCAGCTCTTGCCTATCATAAAGACTATGATATGAGCTTTCTTGTAATAGATTTTGGCGGTGGCACACTTGATGTATCTGTTGTTGATGCATTTTCAAATGTAATAGAAATTGTTGCCGTTTCTGGCGATAACCATTTAGGCGGTGACGATTTTAACAACGCAATCGCAAATTATTTCTGCAAACAAAATAACATAAAACCTGATACTCTTTCTAAAGAAACCATTGCTAGCCTTGTAAGACAAGCTGAACGTTGTAAGGTTACTCTTTCCAAAACTGAACCTGTTATGATGATATCTGAAATAGATGGAAAACAATGCTCTGCACTGCTTACAAATCAAAAACTTGTAGAAATATGTGCCCCTTTACTTCGCAGAATGGAAAAACCTATTGCTCGTGCACTTAGAGACTGCAAAAGCACACTTGGCGAAGTTGATGAAATTGTTATGGTCGGCGGCTCTTGTAATATGCCACTTATACGCCAATATATAGAGCATATACTTGGTAAAAAACCTCTTTTTGACATTGATTCTGACAAAACAGTTGCAATAGGCACAGGCATTGCCGCTGCTATAAAAGAGCGTAAAAGTGATATTAAAGACACTTTACTTACAGATATATGTCCTTTTACCCTTGGGGTTAATGTATTAAACTATGAAGACCCAACAAATGACCTGTTTTCCCCTATTATAGAGCGTAACACTACACTTCCTACAAGTCGTATGCGTACATATTACACCGTACATGATAACCAATCTCAGATGTTTATAGCTATATATCAGGGCGAAAGCATGTATTGTAAAGACAATTTAAAACTGGGTGAAATTGAAATTGATATTCCTCAAGCACCAAAAGGCAAAGAATGTGCAGACATTCGCTTTACTTATGATATAAACGGTATTTTACAGGTTGAAATAACCTGTCGTTCTACTGGTAAAAGAGATGAGCTTATAATTTTAAATCCTAAACTTTCATTAAGTGAAAAAGAGCTAAAAAACAAGCTCAGTGAACTTGAAAAATTTAAATTACTTCCTCGTGATGATGAAGAAAACAAACTTATTTTAGCTACTGCCTCAAGGCTTTATGAGCAATCAACTGGTCTTATAAGAGAGCAAATCCATGAACATATAGACTATTTTAATTTGCTTTTACATGAGGGTAATGATGCAAAAATTCGCAGATATCGAAATGATATAAATGAATTTTTCAGCCAGATAGATGATGAATTAAACTCAAACGATGATGAAATTTTACAGGAGTTTCGTGATAATTATGATGATACAGAGTTTTATGAAGATTTTCCAGATGATGGAGATGAAGAAGAATGAATCCATGGATTATATTAGGCATTGAACAAACATCTAAACTGGAAATTATAAAAAATGCATATGCAGAAAAAAGTAAACTTCATCACCCTGAGGACGAGCCAGAAGAATTTCAAAAAATACATCAGGCTTATCGTGAGGCTATAAAACTCGCTAAAACAGTACCACCTCAACCAAAAACACCTGAACAAAAACGAATTAAACCACCTGTTTTGCAGTTTAAACGCTCATTTTATATACATAAACCTTATGATAATCCTGCTCGTGCTAAGTTTTATAAATCTGAGTTTGATGAATATTCTAAAGGTCAACTTGAAAAATTTAAAAGAGAAAACTGGTGTTTTCCAAAATCATTTGAATACAAACCTCAAACAGATACTATTACATCTATTGGTAAAATCCCGATAAAAGGAGCTAAAAAAAACGATAGCGAACTTAATTTTACTCAATTAGAAAACACTGATTTAACAATTTTATCCGATGAATTTGTTTTATAACACAAAAATTAAGGGACTTCAAACGAAGTCCCTTTTATTATTTTAACACTGTGCAACTTGATAAATACTTAATCCAACATTAGCATAAGAGAATTTACTTGCATCGCCTACAACTTTAATAGTGGTTGGTAAATTATCAACTTTAATAGGTGTTGTAAATGCGATATTAGTAACACCTGATGGACATGGGAAAACGTGTATAGCAGCAGCACCATTAACTGGTACATCATCTTGATTTATAGTGACAGTAAGGGTTAATGGATAAGCTTCACCAGATATAGGAGTAAAATCGCCATGAAATTCAACAGAATATATACCAGTTTCAGAAATTATAAATTCTGAGCTTGGTTCTTCATGTGAAATAGCATCACCTACAACAACACCATTTTTATCAAAAATCAAATCTGTGTTATTAGTTCCAAATTGACTTGGTGTAGAATAAGCAGATAATAACTGAATATTCATACAGCCAGTAGCACCAGTTGCACCTTGAGGAATAGTAAAATCAAATACAGCCGCATCTGGTGTACCGCTATTGGTAACAAACGCTTCTGTTCCTGCATCACCAGTTGTTACTGTTCCTACACTTACTGTTGCAGGAGTACCATCTATACCCGCAGTACCAGCAGGGCCTGTCGCACCTGTTGCACCTGTTGCACCTGTTGCTCCGGTTGGTCCTGTTGCTCCAGTTGGTCCGGTCACGCCGGTTGGTCCGGTCACGCCGGTTGGTCCGGTCACGCCAGTTGGTCCGGTCACGCCGGTTGGTCCGGTCACGCCGGTTGGTCCGGTCACGCCGGTTGGTCCGGTCACGCCGGTTGGTCCGGTCACGCCGGTTGGTCCTGTTACTCCAGTTGGACCGGTTACGCCAGTTGCTCCTGTTACGCCGGTTAGTCCTGTTACTCCAGTTGCTCCAGTTGGTCCTGTCACGCCAGTTGGACCTGTCGCACCAGTTGCACCAGTCGCTCCAGTAGCACCAGTAGCACCTCTGCAACCGCAACAACCCATAGGACCAGTTGCTCCCCTATCTCCTTTTGGCCCTCTTGGACCTGTTGCACCTCGGCAGCAGCACAAGCAGCTATCATTTTCACCACAAAGTCTGTTTATTAAGTCTTCAGGTGGATAGCACCCACCAAAATGATTGTAATCATTCATAATCTTGTGTCCTCCTAAACAGATTACCGAATATATCATTCGGTAATATTATATTATGCAAAACTATTTTAAACTGTTAAAATACTTTCTATTAAATATAACTGCCTCTGAATCTGGCTTAAATATACCCGCTCTTTCGTTCCAGTAATTAGCACTTTTTTTATCACCTAGTTTATCATAACAAACGCACAAACCTATACAAGGTAAATATCCATAGCAATCTAATGATATAAAACCACCATTTTGCGTATCTGGTATGCAATTATATGCAGTTTCATACCAAAATTTAGCCTGATTATATTTATGAAGTTTTATATATATCATCGCTAAATCACAACATGTTTCTGCCCTTGGTATATCCAGCTCTAAAGATTTAATTAAAATTTCTTTTGCTTTATTAAACTCAGATTTACAAATATAACATGATGCTAAATTTCTATAAGCCTCAAGTTTATTTTCAATCCATGCATTTTTATCTTCCAGAAAAATTTTAAACATTTGTGTGGCTTTATCTATATATCCATGAGTTAAAAGCTCTCTTGCATAATAAAATTTACCTCTTGTATCCAGTTTATTTTCGTTTTTCTGATATATTTTTAAATTTCTATCGCTATTACTTTTAATTTTATGGTGTTCTATTATAGCATCTAAATATATAATTTTACCGCTTGGCTGTATACATTCATGTACTTCACCTTGCCAAGCAAATCCCTTTTCCCTTTTTAAAATACGCTCTCTATAATAAATAAAACTGTCATTTAACTTATAAGGCAACATTATAACGTCAGCATCACTTTCATATTGTTTCCAGCTTATAAGCTTTTTAAGCTCTTTATCAGGCACAATATCGTCTGCATCAAGCCACATTATATAATCTGAATTTGCCTTGGAAAAAGAGAAATTTCTAGCTTTTGAAAAATCATCACACCATTCAAAATCATAGATATTGCCATATTTTTGACATATTTCTTTTGTGTTGTCACTTGAACCCGTATCGACAATTATTATTTCATCAACAAATTTATATATGCTTTTAAGGCATCTTTCAATAACATCTTGTTCATTTTTTACTATCATACAAAGACTAACAGAAACCATCATAAACACCTCATTATGGTTTTTATTATCAATATATGCAATATTTATTTTATATGCTAAGTAATCTTGTGAAAATTTCGTCTTTTCATTAGATTAAAACACTGCTATAATTGTAAAGTTATTGTAAAATATATTTAAGGGGAGTAAATATGAAAGATTTAACCAAAGGCTCACCGTTATCGCTTATACTTTTCTTTGCTGCACCGATTTTACTCGGAAATATGTTTCAGCTTTTATATAACATGGCAGACACTAGAATTGTAGGTACTTTTCTTGGTGAAAATGCACTTGCAGCAGTGGGTGCAACAGGTTCGGTGAATAACCTGCTTGTTGGACTGATTATAGGTATGACAAACGGTTTTGCTATACTTACAGCCAGAAGATATGGTGCAAAAGACAGAGATGGTGTTAGAAAATCCATAGGTTCTATATTTATCTTAGCTTTTATCACAGCTATAATAATAACAATACTTGGACTTTTTTGTCTTGAGCCACTTTTAAGACTGCTTAACACACCAGATGATTTAATAAATACATCAATTAGATATTTTAGAGTTATTTTACTTGGTACAACTGTAACAATGTTTTATAATGTGTGTGCAACTGTTTTAAGAGCTGTTGGTGACTCGTTGACTCCTCTACTGTTTTTGATGTTATCAACATTTTTAAATGTAATCTTAGATTTAATTTTTGTTGTTCCACTTGGTTTAGGTGTTGAAGGTGCGGCACTTGCAACCGTTTTAGCCCAGCTTATATCTGTTATTCTTTGTTTATATGTAATGTATAGCCGTTTTTATGATTTATGGCCAACTCGTTCTGATTTTCGTTTAGAGTTATCGGTTGCAGGTCAGCTTTATGGCACTGGTCTTTCTATGGCTATGATGTATTGTTTAGTAAATGCAGGCTCGGTTATCTTACAAGGTTCAATAAATACCTTTGGTCAAGATATAATAATCGCACATACAGCCGCCCGTAGACTCACAGAACTATTTATGATGGTTTTCTCTGCTCTTGGTGCTACAATGGCTACATTCACAAGCCAAAACTTTGGTGCAAGAAAGCCTGACAGAATAAGACAAGGCTTAAAAATATCATTTTTCATATCACTTGGTGTATGGGTTGTTATTGTTTTGATTACATATACAGTATCACCATATCTCGTTTATATGGTAACAGGCACTAAAACCGAAAATATAATAAATACTGCTGTTCTTTATTTAAAAGTTGACACACTTTTATATTGGGTAACAGCGGGCATATCCATTTTAAGAAACTCGCTTCAAGGTGTAGGCGACAAAAAAACACCTCTTATTTCAAGCACAATAGAGCTTTTAGGTAAAATAGCGGTTGTGATTTTATTAACCCCTAAACTTGGTTATTTTGGTATAATACTCGCAGAACCTATTGTTTGGGTGCTTATGGTAATTCCGCTTATAGTTCAGGTGCTTAGAAATCCAAGTTATAAAGATATAAAGGCTTAAAAAAAGTGTATTTTCTCTTTATATGAGAAAATACACTTTTTTATTTATATTTTATTTATCCTCCGAGCATACTTGCTATTATATCACGTTCTCTTAAAAGAGGCTCTTTAAGCTGTTCAATACGCTCATCTGTCATACGGCTAAGGGGCACTGAAATAGAAAGTGCGTAATTTGCTTTGCCGCTATAATCCTTCATAGCAACAGCAATACATCTTATATCAAGCTCATTTTCTTGATTGTCAAGTGAATATCCAAGTTTTCTTACCTTGGCAATCTCTCTAAAAAATTGGTTTTCATCTACTATTGTGTAAGGGGTAAGCTTTTGTATGTCGCTTTCCTCCCATAGCTTTTTAACTTCTTCCTCTGACCAAGTTGCAAGCATTGCCTTGCCTACACCAGTACAATAAAGTGGTCTACGCATACCTATACGGGAAACCATTCTCATTCCGCCTGTTTGACCTTCCACCTTGTGAATGTAAACAATATCATTTCCATCTCTCATAACAAGATGGATAGTTTCACCTGTTTGCTGAGCAAGTCTTTCCATAGGTGCTTTTGCCCTGTCGATAACGTCCATATTGTCAGTTATATATCCGCCAAGTTCACAAATATGCATACCCGCATGATAAATGCTTGTTTCTGAGTCCTTTTGAACATATCCACGATTACACATAGTTGCAAGCAGTCTATGTACTGTGCTTTTATGAAGTCCTGTTTGACTGCTTAAAGCCCCAATAGATAAACCGTTTCTGCTTTTACATAAAAGCTCTAATATATCAAATGCTCTTTCGAGTGATTGTACAGAAGATTCTGCCATTTACTCTCCTCCTGTTTCACATTATAAAACCTTGTTTCATTTTAATATAGTTTACACAAAAATTCAAGATAATTTTTTTACAGATTGTTTTGTATTTTCTCTTGCATTTTTTACAAAAGACTTTATAATAATCTACATAAGATATGTTTTGTGAAACACTATTCCATATTATGAAACGAAAGGCGATTGATTATGAACAAGCTTACTGAGCAGATTTCTTCTATTGGTGTTGTTCCTGTTATTAAATTAAATAATCCAGAGCGTGACGCAGCTAACCTTGCAAAGGCTCTGTGTGCTGGCGGCATTCCAGCAGCAGAAGTTACCTTCCGTGCAGCAGGTGCTGACAAAGCTATGGCTACTATGCTTGAAACTTGCCCTGACATGCTAGTTGGTGCTGGTACTGTACTGACTGTTGAGCAGGTTAAGCAGGCTCATGCAGCAGGTGCTAAGTTTATCGTATCCCCTGGTTTCGATGCTAAAATCGTTGAAGCTACTTTAGCTCTTGACATGCTCCCACTTCCAGGTTGTACAACTGCTACCGCTATTCAGATGGCTTTAGCTTATGACCTTGAAGTTCTGAAATTCTTCCCAGCAGCTCAGTCTGGCGGTCTGTCTATGATTGAAGCTCTACATGCTCCATTCTCTATGGTTAAGTTTATGCCAACTGGTGGCATCTCTCTTAGCAACCTTGCTGAGTTTATTGCATCTCCTGCCATTGTTGCTTGTGGTGGCACTTACATGGTTAAGGACGCTCTTATTGAGGGCGGAAAATGGGACGAAATCACCGACCTTTGCAAAAAGTCTGTTGATATCGTTAAGGCTGCTCGCAACGGCTAATATAAATTAAACTTCTATATTCTTCTTATTTCTTCTTATATATTTTAAATCACGCTTGGAGGCGTAAATTATGAAAAAAGTTGTAACATTTGGCGAAATTATGCTTCGTCTTGCTCCTAATGGATATTATCGTTTCTTTCAAGATGACCAGCTTCAGGCTACCTTTGGTGGCGGCGAAGCAAACGTTGCTGTTTCACTGGCAAACTATGGCTTAGACGTTGCTTTCGTAACTAAGCTCCCTACCCACGCAATCGGTCAGTCTGCTGTTAACTCCCTACGCAAGTATGGTGTTGATACTTCTAAGATTGTTCGTGGTGGCGACCGTGTAGGTATTTACTTCCTAGAAAATGGTGCTTCCCAGCGTGGTTCTGTATGTATTTATGACCGTGCTCATTCTGCAATCGCAGAGTCTCAGCCTTCTGAGTTCGATTGGGACAGCATTTTTGAAGGTGTAGAGTGGTTCCACTTCACTGGTATCACTCCAGCTCTGGGTGAAAATATGGTAGAAACTTGCCGTCAGGCTTGTATCGCTGCTAAGAAGCGTGGCGTTAAGATTTCTTGTGACCTTAACTACCGTGGCAAGCTATGGACTCGTGCAGAGGCTCAGGCTGCTATGACCGATTTATGTCAATATATCGACGTTTGTATCGCTAACGAAGAAGATGCAAAGGACGTATTTGGCATTGAAGCTGAAAACACCGATATTTACGGTGGTAAGCTAAACAAGGAAGGTTATAAGAGTGTTGCAAAGCAGCTTGCTGACAAGTTCGGCTTTGAAAAGGTTGCTATTACACTTCGTACTTCCATTTCTGCAAACGACAACGATTGGGCTGCTATGCTGTATGATGGCGAGAATTACTGCTTCTCTAAGGAATATCATCTGCATATCGTTGACCGTGTAGGCGGCGGCGACTCATTCGGCGGCGGTCTGATTTATTCTCTGCTGAGCGGCAAGAATAGCCAAGATGCTATTGAGTTTGCTGTTGCAGCATCTGCATTAAAACATTCTATCGAAGGCGATTACAATATGGTAACTGTTTCTGAGGTAGAAAAACTTGCTGGTGGCGACGGTTCTGGTCGTGTACAGCGATAATTAATTTTGATATCCTCACCCCTCTTATTTTAAATCTCCTAATAGCAAAAAGCAGAAGGTCTTGATACCACCTTCTGCTTTTTTGTTTTTTATTCTTTTAGTTTAAACTTATTTGTTAGGCTCTTTAGCATATTAGCTTGTCCTGAAAGTTCTTCGCTTGCAGCCGCACTTTCTTCTGCTGTTGCAGAGTTTGTTTGAACCACAGCGGAAATCTGGTCAACGCCTATGCTTGTTTGTTCTATTGCTTCATTTTGTGCTAATGAATTTTCTGAAACCTTTTTAGCCTGTTCAGATAATTTAGTAATAATAGTTGAAACATGACTCAATGATTCGGCAGTCTCATCTGCAATCACTTTACCATTTTGTACACTTTGTAGTGATTTCAAGATAAGTGAAGCGGTATTCTTAGATGCCTCGGCAGTATTAGCAGCAAGCTGACGAACCTCGTCTGCAACAACTGCAAAACCTTTTCCCGCTGTTCCCGCTCTAGCAGCCTCTACCGCTGCATTAAGTGCGAGAATATTTGTTTGGAATGCAATGTCCTCAATACTCTTTATAATTTTTTCTATTTCCTGAGAACTAATTGCAATTTCGTCCATTGCACTTAACATCTCATTCATTTTTTTACTGCTCAGTGATACCTCTGACACAGTTTCTTCAACTCTTTGACCAACGTTTTCAATTAACTGAGTATTTTCACTAACATTGTGAGAAATATCATTTAATGTTGCAGCTAATTGTTGTACACCAGAAGCCTGTTCGGTTGAGCCTTGACTAAGTGATTGAGCACCATTTGCCACTTGGTCGGCACCGATAGCCACTTGGTCGGCAGCTGTTCTAATCTGATAAATAGTATTACTTAAAGTGTTTAATAAATTGTATAGTGAATCTTTAAGTAAATTGTATTCACCATGATATTGTCTGTCGTCTTGGCTTTTAGCATTAAAGTTACCGTTTGATACATCATGCAAAATTGATTGTAAATCTTTTGTTATGAATACAATTCTATTCATTGTATTAGTTAATTTTACACTAAGCTGACCAAATTCATCTTTTGACTGGTAATTAACTTTGGCATTTTTAAAATCACCTTTTTCCAAAGCCTCTGCACCTTTAACCAGCTTTTTAACTGGTTCAAGTATATAATGCAGCATAAGTCTTGTAAGTATAATTACTGCTACATCTGGTCGTTATATATTTTTACACTTTGAAGCTTTGCATCTATATTTTTGACCTCTGTCTCATATTCTGGCATTATTTCAGCTATTTTATCTAAAGAGTCATATAAAGCATTTCTATCCTCAGTCATACTGTTTTTAACTCTTTGATAATCATCTTGTGTTTGTGCAATAATTGCATTCAACAGATATCTTCTAACTGATACCATATTTCTTCTTGCAAGACCTATTTGTTCAACTACTGGTATTACCTTCTCATCATATCTAACAGCTTGGTTTGTAACCATGTTTAAGGCTGAAATAGAAGAAAGTCCTAAAAGCAATACAAAACAAAATACAATTCCGTATGAATAAAATAGTTTAGATTTTAAAGGTTTATTTTTCAT
Organism: Candidatus Butyricicoccus avistercoris; assembly: GCA_019113005.1. GTDB lineage: Bacteria > Bacillota > Clostridia > Oscillospirales > Butyricicoccaceae > Butyricicoccus_B > Butyricicoccus_B avistercoris. The sequence continues at coordinate 116,561 of DXIE01000035.1, forward strand.
ATCAATCTATACCTTTCCTATACTAAATATATTATTTAAGTTTAAACTGTGAAATTTGTTCATACATTGATGTAGCTTGTGCGGATAGCTCCTCGCTAGCTGCTGCACTTTGTTCTGCCGTAGCTGAGTTTGTCTGAACAACACTTGCAATCTGGTCTATACCAGTAGAAATTTCAGAAAGCTTATATGCTTGTTTATGATATGCCTCAGCTACATCATCAATAGCTGCCACAATTTTTCTTGTATCAGTTGCAACAGTTGTAAGTGATTCGGCTGTTCTTTGAGTTAGCTCCTCACCATTATTTACAGCCTTAGTAGAATTTTCAATTATCTCGTTTGTTTTTCTAGCAGCTTCAGCACTCTTGCCTGCCAAGTTTCTAACCTCATCGGCAACTACTGCAAAACCTTTTCCTGCTGTTCCCGCACGAGCCGCCTCTACTGCTGCATTAAGTGCTAAAATATTGGTCTGGAATGCAATATCATCTATTGTTTTTATTATACTTCTTATGGTTTCAGACTGAACGCTTATATCTTCCATAGCTGCACGCATTTGTTCCATCTGAGCATTACACTTTTCAACTTCTTCCTTGATATGCTCAAGGAAATTCTTTGCTTCAACTGCATTGTTTGATTCTTCTGTTGCCTGTGTAGATAAATCCTGCACCGCAGCTGCTAATTGTTGCACAGATGAAGCTTGCTCGGTTGAACCTTGAGCCAGTGCTTGTGCACCATTAGCTATCTGCTCAGCTCCAGCATTTACCTGATTTGCTGACTGCATAATAGATGTTATAGTTTCTGTTAATGTACCTCTGATGTTTATCAGTGCTTTTTTAACTTTAGAAAATTCTCCTTGATATTCTTGTTTTAGAGTAAACACTAGATTTCCATTACCTATCTGATGTAAAACATCTGATACTTCATTTATGTATAGTATATACTCTTTGAGCCTGTCAACGATTTTAACTATATTTTTTGCTACATCGCCAACTTCATCTTTGCTACTGCATTTAACTTCTACATCAAGCTTACCAGCAGCTAACATACAAACAACTTCATCTAATTGTTTTATTGGCTTTGTAATTGAAAGAGCAATATATACACATATTGCTGCTAAAACAACACCACAAGTGAAAATACCAAGAATTAGTATTCTAATTACAGCATTTGTACTTTGTGTAAATTCTTCCTCGGTCATAACACTCAGTGTTGTATAACCTAGTTTATCTATACTATTTACACTGCCATAGTATTTTTGATTATCCAGTGTATATGCTGTTGTACTTGTATCCTGTTTGTTTTTAATAATATCTAACATATCAGATGAGTAGTTTATATCATCTATATTAGAATTTATCATACTCTCGTTAGGGTGATACATTATACGATTTTCTGAATCATATAGAACAATATAACCGTTCTTACCCACAGTAACAGTGCTTAAAATTCGATTTAAATTGCTCATATTTAAATCTGCACCAACTATTGCAACAATTTTATTATTTACAGTTACAGGACTTGCGATTGTTACCAGTGTCTCATTGTCATTTACACTCTGATACATTGCTGTTGAAATTGTATCCTGCTTTTCCATAACAAGCTTATACCAATCACGAGTTGTTATATCAATATCTGCCTTGCTATGTATTTTACCATCATTTTGTACAACCTCACCTGTCTGTAAATCAGCAACCCAAAGGCAAGATATACCATCACTGTTATCACTTTGTATTAGGCTAATAGTCTCTAAAAGACTTCCATATAATCTGTGTGTAGCAATGCTGCCTTCATTTGGCTCAGTAGTTGTATCCTTAACTATCTGAGTTGCAGATAAACATTCTGTAATACCAAAATATTTTTCAAAAAACTCACTTACATTGCTTGAAGCATATTTTGACTCAGCATCAAGTTCTGCACCCATTGACTGATTTGCGGCCTTTGATACTCTAACTCCCAAAAAAATGCTCATAACAATTAGCACAATAAATAGAGGTGTTAGTATCCCTACTAATAATTTAGGGACTATGCCAAATTGAAATTCTTTTTTCTTACATGATTGCTCCATTTTATTCATGTCTTATACCCCCAAGGCTGATGGAATATATTAGTTAATATGTTATAAATTTTACATATTAACTTTTGTAAAAATATGTTTTCTCACCCCTATTACAAATTTAATCTTAACACCCAAATTATATCATTAAGCCCTTTAAATGTCTATATATCCATTAAAAAATTACACAATTTTATGCAATAATTATACTAAACATTTATTCATTTTGACTTCAATCAATAAGCTTAAATGTTATATTTTAATTATTTTTATTTACATCATTGTTTTATCATTGAAAATTATCTAACTATAAAAACATGTTGTTTTGCACTATTAATCAATAATTGATATCATATTTTTATACACTTTTAAAAATTTTATCAACATAACAAATTTTAATACCGTATATAATTTAGTCATTTTTATGTTTTATATTGAAATATCATTATGTCTGTAATTTTTTCAACAATTACACTTATTTA
>DXIE01000036.1 GCA_019113005.1 Candidatus Butyricicoccus avistercoris
CGGTTTTTATTTTAAAGCAGAGTTCCGACTTCTGCTCTTTTCTACTTAGAGTATAAACTCAAGCGAATTTTCAGGTTCGTCACATACTATTTAAAGTAAGCATTTCGTTGTTTAATTTGCAAAGTACAATATTTTACGATGTTTTTCAATCGCTTCACTCTCGTTAAAGAGCTTATTTAGTCTACCATACTTATTTCAGCTTGTCAAGAACTTTTTCAAAGTTTTTTGACTTTTTTCGTAAGCTTTCTAGCAAACTCGCCATCTCTCGAAGACAGCTTGATTATTATATCAAAAGAGTTTTTACTTGTCAACATCTTTTTTGAAGTTTTTCAAGTTTTTTCTTTTGACCACCTGCCCTCAAATGACAGCTTGATTAGTATATGACATTATTTTCCCTTTGTCAACAACTTTTTTCAAAAAAGTATAAAAATAAATGGACTAACTTCTATTAGTCCATTTATTCAACAAAACAACCGCTTGTATCGTTATTTAATAATCATTTTTGCTTCCATATAGAATCTTTTTTCTCTCGCATCACCCATAGAAAAAGTCTTTCTCGGAAGCACCCCATCAAAAATAACCCCTCTAAATAAATCTTCTTTTTTAGGAGTTGGCATAAAAAATCCTATACTATTGTCTTTTGAAGATAAATCAGATAAAACATCATCACCATGAATATAATCAATTTTAGTGTTATGATTTTTAGATATATATTCATCTAAAAATGTTTGAATTGATGCTATTGGCAAAGCATATGACGAGTTTTCAATTAAAAGCATACCATCTTTATCTTTTGTCTTGAAAGGAAAAGCGTGTAAATTTGGATTATTTAAGTTTGATGAGTCTACAATTTTACACTTAGCGTTTTTACTTTCAAAGAATTTAAAAGCACTTTGGAATAGATTTTCTATATCAACATCAAATAAAATTCTGTGAATAGGTTCTATTATAATACTCTCATCATGGATATTTACAAGTTCAGCCAGAATAAAACGTGCAGGGTGATTTAACTTTTCATCTTCTGACAATGTAGGTTTTATGTTTTCCCAATAAGCCTTAGCAGTTGCCATAGAATGATTACCATCACCAACAGCAAAAGGTAAAACAGGAGTATCTATTGATGTGTTATATTTTTCAGAAAAAATTTTAGGGTCAGAAAGCTCATCTAGCATATTTAAAATATTTTCTGTTTCATCTGATTTTGGTATAAACCAACCTGTTATATGACCACCATCTTGCATAAGCTCCACATCATAAAGTTTAGAAAAAGTATCTCTTTTTTGGTATATAGGTTCAATAATTTTTCTATCTGGGTCATCAATCATAATCATAATATGAGGGATTTCGATACTTGCACCATCTCTAACAGCGAGTCTTGGCGGGATACGTTCTTCAACAGTTTTTTCAGTTGGGCGTATTTTAGATTTAGAACCTAGTTTATAATCATATTCTTCTAGGTCAAATTGTAAAACCAAACCTTTTCTAGTTTTACCTGTATCACGAGCTATAAGCATCATACCCTCGGGCAAAGCAGAAAAAACATTATTTTTAATATATTCATTCATTGTTTTATGGATTTTTTCTATATACTGAGGTGTATTAGAGTTTTCCAGATATACTTCTGGCAATATTAGGTGTAAAGATGATATACTATCACCTACTATTTTAGCTGTTTCATTCCAGTAATCTGGTTGAGAAGTGTATTGGTCGCAAGCTACCACAGACCATTTATGTAAATCTATATTAGATTTTGGCATAAGTATATGAGCAGTATTTGCACAATGTTTCATAATGTTTTCACTCCTTAGAATGATAAAATAATAAATTTTTATAAAGCGTCCGTCTATTTAAAGACGAACGTTTCATAATTTTAATCATCGCTATATGAATATTGATTTTTTCCGTTACGTTTACTTTTATATAGAGCTTTATCAGCTTTTTCCAAAGCATCTTGATAAGAAAAATCATCAGAATTTACCATACAAATTCCGACACTGCAAGTAAAAGGTAGTGATTGCTGTGAGTTTACAGCATTTAAAAAGCCTTGCATACGCTTATCAATAATTTGACAATCGTATATATTTTTAAGAAATACTTGGAATTCATCTCCACCCATACGGGCAACTATATCATATGTTCTAAATGTATTTACTAATATATTAGCCAAATTTTTAAGTGCTTGGTCACCCGCTGCATGACCATATTCATCATTGATATTTTTAAAATTATCTATATCCATAATGATTAAAGCACCTTTGTTTTTTTGATTAGGGTCAGTCATATATTTAATGACTTCTCTTTCAAAAGCTCTACGGTTAAAAATATTAGTAAGAGGATCTAAATTAGCCATTTTATCCTGCTCAAGCTCACGAGTTTTAATTCTATCTATATCCTTTAAATATATTAAAGCATATATATTTTTTGTTGTATGCTCTCTAAACAGATGTATAATTAGCTCAACCCAATTTGAATTACCATTTATTTCACGTTGATAGCTAAACCTAAGTTCAGATTTATCTTTTTGTAGTATTGTCTCAAATTTAGATGTATCACAATACTTTTTAAAATTTTCAAAATCACTTTCTGAAACTCGTGGTTTCAATATTTTTAAAAGCAAGTCTATAAAACTTATATTTTCATCTTTACATATTCTAGGATAATCTTTCCAAAGACCGCCTATTGATTTAATTTCTCGGCTTTCCATGTCCACTTCAGCATAAGCGACAGCCTCACCTAAAAGAACATGATAAAAATCCTTTACTCTAGCATATTCAAGTTCGATTGCTCTATCTCTATTTATAGTTTCCAGTATCACCACCATAGTATTAAGGTCGGTAAGGTCATCACTTATATATCTGGTTTTCAAATTATACCAATTATAAGCTCCGTCATTAGATTTTATAAGAAATTCTTTACCGTTTATTATTTCACTTTTTTTATTTATATTAGAGAATATATTTTTAAATTCATTTATAAAATGAGGGTGAATCATTTCCTTTTGAATCCAACATTCTGGGAAATTTTCCTCATATATATCATCTCCGAATATTATGTCACGACCTGTATGGAACAAAACAGATTTATTTGAGCAATTATATTCAAACTGCTCTCTAATACTTTTACCAGACAGATTTTTAAGTGCTTGCATATTGCTTATAATTCTGTGATAACCATTTACATAAGTTGTGCCATTTTGGTTTATAGCACCAACAATTCTTGAGATCATTTGATCGTTTTCTGGGTGATTCCAAATATATTCGATTTGAGTTATCCTATTACTTTTGAACATTCTATCTATGGAGATATCGACATAAGTTCTATAAGATTTATCTATATGACTATACCAAAAATCATATGTTTGGTATTTATCAAGTTCATCAGGGATAGATAGCGATTTACGCATAATATTACTTACTATAAGTGATTTTTTATCATCACTAATATCCATTATCCAAAACCCCAAATCTATTGAACCAATAATATCAACATCATTTATACTATTATTAGACTGTTCTATCTCTTTCTTTTTTATCTCATTTATATCTATTGCTTTAATTACTTGAAGTCTTGCTGTTTTTCCATTCCAATCTATAATTCTATCTTTTATTAAAAGATTTTTATTAAGATTCATGTTATATATATTCCAATTATTAGGGTCTTTTTCCTTGAGGTCCCATTTTTTACACATCTCACATGGTGCAATTTTACCCTGCATAAGCTGATAACATTTTTTACCTTCATATCTATCTATACCAAGCATCTTCATATGAGCCTTATTCATATAATAAACATCATATGTTTTCATATCTGATACATATACACAATCTTCAAGAGAATCTAATATTTTTTCAAGTTGTTGCTCTCTGGTATTATGCGTATTTTGTACTATATTGTCTAATTTGGCATCGATATTTTTACATATCAGCTCTGGTAGGTCATTAGAATTTATATAACGTTTTTCAAATTCTTCTGTGCTGTAAGGTTTACCGAATAGATAACCTTGCAAAAGTTTAGGACCTAGTTTTTGGAGTACAGCAAGTTCGTCCTCGGTTTCAACGCCTTCACAACATACACGCATATTTCCATTATCAGCGAGTTTAATAACATTATTTACAAGCTGATAGTTGTATAAGCTGTTTTGTATTTCTGTTATAAAGCATCTGTCAATTTTAATTTCATCTATATCAAGTTTTTGAAGTCTGTTAAGACTTGAATAACCTGTACCGAAATCATCTACTGAAATTTCTATACCAGCGGCTTTCCAACAAGAAAAAATGTTATTTAACCTGTGGTAATCATGCAGCTGCATACTTTCTGTAACTTCAAGTGTAAGTGCTTTACCAGATAGCTCATTTTCCTCCAAAATATCTAATACTAGCTGAGCAATATTAGGCTGTTTAAGCTGAGAGTATGAAAGGTTTACACTTATATGGAAATCGTGAACTTTTTTACGCCAGATTTTACATTGTTTAATAGCAGTTTTCAGCACCCATATACCGACATCACAAATCATATCTGTTTCTTCGAGTATAGGTACAAATTCAGTCGGTGGAATATTTCCACGTTCAGGGTCAATATATCTAAGTAAAGCTTCTGCACCATATAATTTATGATTTTTAAGGTCTATTTGTGGCTGATAGTTTAGAGAAAAATTTTGAAAATCGTTTAAAATACTATTTTTCAAGCTATCCTGCAATCTAACAATAGATATTTTATTTTGATAATCTTTTTCTTTAAAGAATCTAAGATTACTTTTACCTTGTTTTTTGGCTTCATCAAGTGCTATTTCAACACATTGATACATAGTGTTACCGTCTATTATAGTGTTTTTATCGTATTCGACTGCACCACCAGAAAGTGAACAAATGCCTTTAAATTTATCACACATATCATGATAAATATTTTTAACATTTTGTTTACCAGCATTATTTAACATTACAGCAAAGCAGTCACCATTTATACGATAAATTCTATTATCATATTCTTTGATAACCTGTTCAAACTCTTTAACCATTTTTCTAAGCAAATTATTTCCATATTCTCTGCCATTTTTAAGGTTAATATGTTTCATATCATCAATGCCAATCGCCAATAAATAATTAATTCTACCTGTTTTACAAATTTCACTTATATCATCTATAAGCTGACTAACATTGAATGCACCTGTTAAAACATCTACTTTATATTTAGTTAACTTTTCAGATACTTGACCTATAATTGTGCAAGGCTCACCATTTTCATCATATTGAACCTTACCACGACTATGTATCCAAATAATTCTATCCTTATCATCTAAAATACGATAAGTAAGGTCATATATATCCTTTTCCTTTCTTTTTATTTTTTTCATTTCATCATTAAAGATATTAATATCTCTGCTATATACTCTTTCTACTATTTCAGATACATCACAAGAGTTATTTTCAATATGTAAAAACTCATATTTTTTATTTAAATCTTTGGAAAAATATATTTTATTTTCTTTTAACTCGAGTATATAAAAGCAATCATCAGAGCCTTCACTAAAAAAGTGTAAAAGTTCTAAATAATTGCTTTTTTGTTTGTTTTCATTAGACAATAGTTCCATATAAATATCCTTTTTATTTAATTTTATTTATTATAGGATTTTCAATTCTTTGCAATACCACTTGCATTTTTGTTCCTTGTGTTTTACTACTTTGAGCGGTTATCTTGCCGTTATGTATTTGAACAATCTTATGAGCTATTGCAAGACCTAAGCCATGACCATTTACAGTTGAACGCATTTGTTCACCTCTGTAAAATCTTTCAAATATATGAGGAAGTTCATTTGCAGGTATAGGTTTACCCGAATTTTGAACCTGCATGATTATATATTTGACATCATGTTTAAATAACTTAACATTTATTTCGCCATTTTTACCAGCATATTTAACTGCATTATCTAATAATATAGAAATGAGTTGTTTAAGTGCTTGCTCATCACCTTTTACATATATATTAGGGGCAATTTGAGTGTTCATTTTAATATCTTTGTCAAAAGCGACAGCCTCAAATGACAAAGCAGAATTTAAGAGCAAATCACTTAAATGAACGAGTTTCATTTCAGGTAAATCAATAGCGGCGTCACTTCTTGCCAAAATAAGCAAGCTTTCAACTAATTTTTGCATATTAAGAGCTTCATCTCTTGAATTTATAAGCCATTTGCGTTGCTCATTTATCGTATCATTCGGGTGTGATAATAGCACACTAAAATTAGCAAGCATAACTGTAAGAGGAGTTTTAAGCTCATGGCTCGCGTCAGCGACAAAACGCCTTTGTTTGTTCCAAGCATCTTGCACAGGGGCTAGAGCTTCTTTAAACAGTGACCTGCTTATAAGCCAAAAAGCAATCATACAAAAAACCCAAATTATAAAGAGTAGAGCCATTAAGTTTCTCATACTTTTATATTCAAAATCTATGTTTACAATAGCAATTTTAAACCCATCATCTTGTTTTTTGCATATATATCTCAAAGAGAATTCTTCAATAGTTCCGTTTTGAGAGTTTCTTTTTACTATCTTTTTTGCTGATTGCTCTAAAATATCACTTGTTATGTCTATACCTTTATCCAGCATAATCTCTTTAATCGTGCCATCTTGGTTTACTAGCATAATAGCCACAGGCACATATCTAACTTTAATTAAATAGCTTGGATTTTCATAGATATTAATTACCCTAGAATCTTCATTAATCATAGCTTGCTCAAGTGCATTATATGTAGCGGTTTTAAGCACATAACCATAAACAACACAAGCGATAACACAAGCGATAAACAGCACTAAAGCTGCAAGCATCAAGTTAACTCTAACAAATTTATGGTGTAATTTTTGTATCATGTATCTTCCCATTCCAGACGGTAACCGACCTTCCAAATGGTCGAGATTTTAACTTTTGATTGTAGGTAAGCGAGTTTTTTTCTAAGAAAAGATATATAAGCCTCAACATTATTAGCTTCTGCATCTGAATCGAAGCCCCAAACTTTAGTTATTAGCATTTCTTTAGATACAATAGATTTAGAGTTTATCATAAGCATTTGAATTACATCAAATTCTTTTCTATTAAGTCTGACAGATTTAGAGCCTAAACATATATCATGAGTGCTAAGTTTAAGTGTAATATCGCCAAATTTCAATGTTTCCATTTGCATTTCTGCCTGACGTCTTGATAATGCACGCACTCTTGCAAGCAGTTCTTCTATTGCAAATGGTTTTGTGAGATAATCATCAGCACCACTATCAAGCCCTGCAACTCTGTCACTAACCTCACTTCTTGCTGTTAGCATTAGTATAGGTGTTTTATTGTCTTCTTGTCTAAGAGTTCTTGCTATTTCAAGACCACTTTTTTCAGGCAGCATAACATCAAGAATTATAACATCATACTGACCTTTTTGGGCATATAATAAACCATCAGAGCCATTTTTGACAGCATCTACTGTATATTTATTTTCCTGAAGTATTTTGACTAATACTTCTGATAATCTTTTCTCATCTTCAACTAATAAAATATTCATAACCCATCACCCAATATAATTATATTCCAAAACAAGCATTTTACGCAAGCAAAAGGTTTAATCAAAGCAATAATATTTTATTTTTCCCTTACTTTGACAATAAAGTTTATTCTAATATTTTATAATACTTATGGGAAGGAGGACAGTTATACTTGCGTATTATTTATCTGGATATTTTGATAGGTGTAAATCTAGGTATAGATTATTTAATGCTTTTTGCATTAAGTAGGATATCTGGTGTTTACTCAACACGCTTTAAACTGTTTTTAGGTGCATTAATTGGCAGTTTATACGCTGTTTTGAGCTTAATGGTGAAATCTACTATAATAACAAGTCTGCCGATAAAAATAGGTGTAAGCGGTTTAATGGTTTTAGTTTCTTTTGGCTATAAGAATAAAAGCAGATTTTTAAAGCTATTAATTCTTTTTTTATTTATATCTTTTGCGGTTGCAGGAGGAGTCCTTGCACTTGGCAATATAAGTGGCAGCAGTTTTTTCGCAGGAAGTGGATATTATATAAACAATATTTCATTTAAAGCTATTGTTATAGCTATGCTAATAAGCTTTATTGTAACAGGATTTATCTTTAGAAATGATGCTAAAGATATTGTAACCCCTAGAAAAACTGTAAAAGCCGATATATATTTTTTAAATAATCATGCTGAATATACACTTCTTGTAGACACGGGAAATACATTGCATGATATAATCAGCGGAAAACCAGTTATTATATTAGATAAATTTAGTGCAAGTCAAATATTACCTATAAATGTATCACTTAGCAGACTACATACTGAAAATTCAGCTGATATCTTATCTAATATACCAGAAAATTATATTAAACATTTCAGACTTATTCCCTTTAATGCTGTCGGAAAAAAATCTGGGCTTTTGCTTAGTTTCAAGCCTGATAAAATAACCATTGACGGCAAAACATGGCATGGATTAGTTTCTATAAATGCAGATAGGATTTGTGGCGGACAGTACCAAGGACTGATTGGACTTTGAAAGGAGTAAAAAAATGTTTATTAAATTTATAACCGATTTACTTGATAAAATCATAAAAAAAGATGATATTTATTATATAGGCGGTTGTGATGTTCTGCCTGCACCCATGTCATCAGATGAAGAAAACGAGGCATTAATTGCACTTGAAGCTGGTGAAAGCTGGGCAAGAGATAAGCTTATCGAGCATAATTTAAGATTAGTTGTATATATTTCAAAAAAGTTTGAAAATACTGGCGTAGGCATGGAGGATTTAATTTCAATCGGTACAATAGGGCTTATAAAAGCTATAACCACATTCAAAGCAGATAAAAAGGTAAAGCTTGCAACTTATGCATCAAGATGTATTGAAAATGAGATTTTAATGCATTTAAGAAAAGTTTCTTCTCAAAAGACCGAAGTTTCATTTGATGAGCCACTTTCTGCCGATTGGGACGGAAATGAGCTACTTCTTTCGGATATTTTAGGCACAGACCCCGATTCAGTTATGCGACCTATTGAAGATGATGTGGATAAACAATTATTACATAAAGCATTAACCAAGCTGCCAAAACGTGAGATGGAAATAATAGCTTTAAGGTTTGGACTTACTGGAAACGAATGTATGACCCAAAAAGAAGTTGCCGATATGCTAGGTATTTCACAGTCATATATCTCCCGTTTAGAGAAAAGAATAATTGCCCGAATGAAAAAAGATATATTAAAATGGGTATAAAATATTTTAACTAAAATTGCTATTGTAATTTTTAAAGAAATGTCATAAAATATAACTGTAATAAGATATGTTAGCTTTTGCTAATAGTTTACAGAAAGAAGGTGATTGGGGTGCAAAGTGAATTTGATATGATAACAGGGGACATATTAAATCACCCTTTATTTATTGAAACACGCAGTCTTATGCACCATGGCAACGGAAATACTGTTTATGAACATTCACTTGCAACGGCTATGACAGCGTATAGTATATCAAAAAAGCTTGGTCTTTCAGACGAACTTGTATGTTCTACAACAAGAGCTGCACTCCTACATGACTTTTTCGGTTATGATTGGCATGATGATTGGTTTAAAAATTATTTAAGTCAATATTCAGGCTGGCAAAGATTTAAACGTATGCATGCATTTATTCATGGAGATATAGCAGCCGAGCGAGCAAAAGAACATTTTAACTTAAGTGAAAGACAGTTAAAAGCAATTAAAAGTCATATGTTCCCTGTTTGCTTTTCAGTTCCTACAAACTGTGAGGCGTGGATTGTAACTTTATCAGACAAAATTGTTGCCACTCGTGAGGTGAGCCAAACTATTGCAAGCTATATCTCAAATATTTACAAAAAGATATTAGTCAGCAAGTAAAATTTAACGTGTTATAATCTATTTTATAACACGTTTATTTTTGGTGTTTTTTATGAGTTTACATGATATTTTAAAAATAAAAAAAACAGATACAGTATCAATTATTGGTGCAGGTGGTAAGACCACTATGCTCTGGACTCTTGCAAAAGAACGAAAAGAGCAAGGTGCATTTGTAACAACGTCTACACAAATAATGAAGCCAGATAAAAATGATTGTGATATTATTATTCCAACTGACAGTGAAAAATATATTATAAAAAACAGGATTATCGCCTCACTTGATATAAATAAAGATAACAAATGCACAGGTTTAAAGGAAATTGATTGTGATATCCCGATTTTATATGAAGCTGATGGTTCAAAAAGGCTGCCCGCAAAACTTCACAACTCAACCGAGCCTGTTATATATAAAAATACCGATGTTGTTATATTAGTTATTGGTTTATCATGTCTTGGAAAACCTATAAAAGATGTGTGCCATAGATATGAAATGTTGAATTTAAATCCTAATGAAATTTTTAATATAAAACATTTAATCATGTGTATAGATGATGGTATTAAAAGCTGTAAGATAAAAAAAGATAAAATCCGTATTTTTTTAAATCAATTAGATGTCGTATCTAATAAAGAAATTATACACAATCTGTGTAAAACTTCACATTATCCATATATTTTCTGTGGAAGTTTAAAAAGCTATGGCTAAAAAAATAGCCATAGCTTTAATTTTATTTCTTTTTATTTAAAACTTTAGGGATAAATTGGCTTGCAAATTTGCCTTTTCCACGGCTTTTCACATAGAAAAATCCGATTATTGAAAAAACAACTGCACCGACAAAATTTACAAGTAAATCTTTCATTGTATCAATAAGACCGATATCAATATAACCACCATATTTACTTATCCAGTCCTCACCATTTACAACAAGCGACTCAATAGGCATATGATGTACTACATTTAAACCATTAGGGTCAAATTTAACCGAATTAACAGCTGTAACAATCCAGTCTTTTTGCATATCTGTACGGAAATATGTATCTATAGCAAATTCAAAGAATTCCCATAATACACCAACAGTCATTGAAAAACAGAATGCAACTATTGCCAAGAAAAGCGGTGATAATTTAACAGAAAATCTATCCGAACGGTTAAAGATATCCACAAGAGCAAAGCCAATAGCAGCCATTAAAAAGCCATTCATTGTGTGGAGCATTGTATCCCAATAAGGTATTTTTGTATAAAATGAATTTAATTCGCCTAATATTTCAGCGGCAAAGATAAAACAGTATATAATACCTTCCAAAACTGGAGGCAAATCAATATCAGTTTTTCTTTCGATAAATGTAGGTACACCAAACAAAATTAATGTAAGCACACCTACAAAAATGCCTTCATAGTTATGAAGAAAAAACTGACGAACCATTGCTACTATAACTAAAAGCGATAATATACCACGAATAGTAAGTCTGCGTTTTTTTTCTTTTTTAAATAGCATGATATTCTCCTATAATAAAATAGCTCTCGGAGACTATATGTCTTCTGAGAGCTGAAATTCTTATTCTATTCCCTCGTCCTCACCGTCTTGACGCTTATTAAAAGCGTAGTCACTACACTTTTCAACAGCCTCTGGTTCGGTCTGATATGGGCACAGACGTACACGTCCTTCAGTTTCAGCTAAAGCTACACAGATTTTTTCTCCGACAGCATCTCTGCGGCGAAATGCACACCAAAGTTTTTTCATGGTAAATATCTTCCTTTCCGTCATTCAATCTTGAAATGTATGCAGGAACACACACCTCGTTTGATTCCCTCATAAACAGTATTTTATCACGATTTTAAATGATTCTCAAGTTGTTTATAAGCTTTTTTGTTCATTTGTTTTACAATCTTAGTCTTGCATACACTATAAATAATATGTTACGATAAATTAGAGTATGTGTAAAAGGAGAGAAACACATGAAAGATTTACAGTATTATAAGCTTTTAAGTGAGCAATATCCAACTATTGAATCTGTATCAAGTGAAATAGTCAGTATGACAGCTACACTTTGTTTACCAAAAGGCACTGAATATTTTTTCAGTGATTTACATGGTGAACATGAGGCGTTTATACATCTTTTAAGGTCTGGTTCAGGTGTAATTCGTGAAAAAATAGAAACATTATTTTCACATTCGATTTTAGAGTCAGATAGAGCAGAGCTTGCAGCCCTTATATGTTATCCAAAACCAATGCTTGTAAATAAGAGAAATTCTTGCCCACGATTTAACGAATGGTCAGAATTAACTATTGGCAGATTAGTTTTAGTGTGTAGAGATGTATCGGCAAAATACACCAGAAGTCGAGTTCATAAAGCTATGGACCCTAATTATTCATATATAATGGACGAACTTTTACAAACTGATGACACTGACCCAGATAAACGTAGATATTTTAGAGCACTTATAGCATCTATTGTTAAATCTGATAGCTCAGACCCACTTATTATCGCACTTTGTCATTTAATTCAGCAGATGACCGTAGACCATTTACATATTATTGGTGATATTTTTGACAGAGGGCCTCGTGCAGATAAAATTATAAAAGAGCTTATGAAATATCATGATGTAGATATACAATGGGGCAATCATGATATAAATTGGATGGGTGCAATGAGTGGCAATAGAGTGTGTTTATTTAATGTGCTTAAAATTGCAATTAGTTATAACTCATTTGATGTTTTAGAAGATGGATATGGAGTAAATCTTAGACCACTTAGTATGTTTGCGGCAGAAACATATCAAAATGACCCATGTGAACGTTTTCAGCCACATGTACTTGATGAAAATAAATATGACCCAGTAGACCCTCAACTTGCAGCAAAAATGCACAAAGCGGTAGCTATTATATTATTTAAGCTTGAAGGTCAGCTTATAAAGCGACACCCAGAATATCATATGAGTGGCAGATTATTGCTTGATAAAGTGAATTTTGAGAAAGGCACAATAACTCTTGATGGAAAAGAGTATCAAATGCTTGATACCAACTTCCCTACTGTTGACCCTGCCGACCCATATAAATTGACTGAAGCTGAAGAAGCACTGGTAGAGAATACACTTGCATCATTTAGACACAGTGCAAAACTTCGCAGACATATTGATTATATTTATACTCATGGTGCAATGTATAAAGTATCAAATAATAATTTATTATATCATGGCTGTATACCAATGACTGAGGGCGGAAAATTTGACAAGCTTGTTTTGCCAAGTGGAGCATATTCAGGCAAAGCACTTTTAGATTATCTTGATAGCTGTGTAAGAAAAGCATATTATACTGGTGATGAAAACTGTGTAGATTTAATGTGGTATCTATGGTGTGGTGCAAAATCACCTGTATTTGGTAAAGATAGAATGACAACATTTGAACGCTGTTTTATTGCGGATAAAGCATTGCAATCTGAGCCAATGAACCCATATTATCACAATTATGATGACCCAAAACAGAGTGAAAAAATTATGAGAGAATTTGGTTTGGACCCAGCCAAATCACATATAGTAAATGGACATGTACCTGTTAAGAATGGAGAAAATCCAGTTAAAGCAGGCGGAAGACTCTTTGTAATTGATGGTGGTATATCTAAAGCATATCAATCAAAAACAGGTATTGCAGGTTATACACTTATCTATAATTCACATGATATAGAGCTTGCTGAACATATGCCATTTATACCAGTAGATGAAAATCACCCACTTGCTGAAATGAACTCTACTGTACATATAGTTGAGCGAATGCCACGCAGAATGACAGTTGCAGATACAGATGCAGGTGAAATTTACAGAGAAAGAATTGAAGATTTAGAAAAACTGTTAGAGCTTTATCGAGATGGTACACTTGGAGAAAAGCTAGAAGATTAAAAAAATCCCGTCTGAAATAAATCAGACGGGATTTAAAATTATCTAAGCGAAAAGTAATTTAAAAATTACTCGTTGATTTTAACAACAACGCCAGAACCTACTGTACGACCACCTTCACGGATAGCGAAACGTAGACCCTCTTCGATAGCGATTGGAGTAATCAGCTCAACGTCCATTTCAACGTTGTCGCCTGGCATGCACATTTCAGTGCCTTCTGGAAGAGAGATAACGCCAGTAACGTCAGTTGTACGGAAGTAGAACTGTGGACGGTAGTTGTTGAAGAATGGAGTATGACGGCCGCCTTCTTCCTTCTTCAGAACGTAAACCTGACCCTTGAACTTAGTGTGTGGGTGGATAGAACCTGGCTTAGCAAGAACCTGACCACGCTCGATGTCAGTCTTCTGAACACCACGAAGCAGAGCACCGATGTTGTCACCAGCTTCAGCGTAATCAAGAAGCTTACGGAACATTTCGATACCAGTTACAACAGTCTTACGAGGAGCTTCCATCAGACCTACGATTTCAACTTCTTCGTTCAGCTTCAGCTGGCCACGCTCTACACGACCAGTAGCAACAGTACCACGACCAGTGATAGAGAATACGTCCTCGACTGGCATGATGAAAGGCTTGTCAGCAGCACGGTCTGGAGTTGGGATATAAGAGTCAACAGCGTCCATCAGCTCACGAATGCAAGCATACTCTGGAGCGTTTGGATCGTTAGACTCACAAGTCAGAACGTTCAGAGCAGAACCACGGATTACTGGAACGTCGTCGCCTGGGAACTCGTAAGAGGATAGCAGGTCACGGATTTCCATTTCAACAAGGTCAAGAAGCTCTTCGTCGTCAACCTGGTCAGCCTTGTTCATGAATACAACGATGTAAGGAACACCAACCTGACGGGAAAGCAGGATGTGCTCACGAGTCTGAGGCATTGGGCCGTCAGCAGCAGATACAACAAGGATAGCACCGTCCATCTGAGCAGCACCAGTAATCATGTTCTTAACGTAGTCAGCATGGCCTGGGCAGTCAACGTGAGCGTAGTGACGCTTGTCAGTATGATACTCAACGTGAGCGGTGTTAATTGTAATACCACGCTCCTTCTCTTCTGGAGCCTTGTCGATTGCGTCGTATGCCTGATATTCAGCAGCACCGCCCATAGCAAGCACCTTAGTGATTGCAGCGGTCAGAGTAGTCTTGCCGTGGTCAACGTGGCCAATAGTACCAATGTTAACGTGTGGCAGGGATCGGTCAAATTTTTCCTTTGCCATTTTGGATAGCCTCCTTAGGAATTTAAAATTTAGTGAATTTTTAATTCAATATTAGTACACTTGTATAACTATTTTAAATCATACAGGTGAAAAAATCAATAACTTTTTAGTCGTTATTTTTTGTACGAGCATCAATAATCTTGTCTTGAACAGACTTTGGCACTTCGGTATAGTGGCTAGGTGACATGGTGTACTGACCACGACCCTGAGTGCTAGAACGCAGAGCAGTAGCGTAACCGAACATTTCAGATAGAGGCACAGCAGCACCTACTGCCTGAACACCGCCACGAGGTTCCATACCTTGGATTTGACCACGACGAGCATTCAAGCCGCCGATAACGTCACCCATATAATCTTCTGGAACCATAACGTCAACCTGCATAATAGGCTCCATAAGAACTGGCTCAGCCTTACGCATAGCTTCCTTGAATGCCATAGAACCAGCAATCTTAAATGCCATTTCAGATGAGTCAACTTCATGGAAAGAACCATCATACAGAGTAACCTTAACATCAACAACTGGATAACCAGCGAGTACACCAGCCTGCATAGCACCCTGAATACCCTGATTTACTGGTTCGATGTATTCCTTAGGAATAGCACCACCAACAATCTTGTTGATAAATTCGTAACCCTTACCGGATTCGTTAGGCTCAACGATAATCTTAACGTGACCATATTGACCCTTACCACCTGACTGACGGGCATACTTCATGTCAACGTCAGCAGAGCGACGAATAGTTTCCTTATAAGCAACCTGAGGCTCACCAACGTTAGCCTCTACCTTAAACTCACGAAGCAGACGGTCAACGATAATTTCAAGGTGAAGCTCACCCATACCAGCGATGATAGTCTGTCCAGTTTCCTCGTCTGTCCATGTGCGGAAAGTTGGGTCTTCTTCTGCAAGCTTTGTCAGAGCAATACCCATCTTTTCCTGACCAGCCTTAGTCTTAGGCTCGATAGCAACACGGATAACAGGGTCTGGGAAGTTCATGGATTCAAGGATAATTGGGTGCTTTTCGTCACACAGTGTATCACCAGTTGTTGTGTTCTTAAGACCAACAGCAGCAGCGATATCACCAGAGTAAACGATATCAATATCCTTACGAGCGTTAGCATGCATCTGAAGGATACGACCCATACGCTCACGGTTACCCTTAGTTGCATTTAGTACAGAAGAACCAGCAGTTAGAGTACCGGAGTATACACGGAAGAATGTTAAACGACCTACATAAGGGTCGGTCATAATCTTAAATGCCAGAGCAGAGAATGGAGCTTCGTCGCTAGATGGACGGGAGTCCTCTTCCTCGGTATCTGGGTTAACGCCCTTAATCATAGGAACGTCAGTTGGAGCTGGCATGTAGTCAACAACAGCGTCAAGAAGCATCTGAACGCCCTTGTTACGGTATGCAGTACCACACATTACAGGGATAATCTGTACGTTACAAACACCCTTACGAAGTGCAGCCTTCAGCTCATCAATAGTAATCTCTTCGCCCTCGAGGTACTTCATCATCATTTCCTCGTCAAGCTCACAGATAGATTCAACCATAGCGTCGTGGTATTCCTGAGCCATATCAACAAGGTCTTCTGGAATATCTTCTTCACGAACGTCCTTACCAAGATCATCATAGTAAACCTCAGCACGCATGGTCATAAGGTCAACAATACCCTTAAATGTGTCCTCAGCACCGATTGGAAGCTGAATTGGAACAGCATTACACTTTAGACGGTCCTTCATCATCTTAACAACGTTGAAGAAGTCAGCACCCATGATGTCCATTTTGTTAACGAACGCCATACGAGGTACATGATAATCATCAGCCTGATGCCAAACGGTTTCAGACTGAGGCTCAACGCCACCCTTAGCACAGAAAACGGTTACAGAGCCGTCAAGTACACGCAGGGAACGCTGAACTTCGATAGTAAAGTCAACGTGACCTGGGGTGTCGATGATGTTGATACGGTGTTCTGGGTACTGGTTACGAGAACCAGACCAGTGACAAGTAGTAGCAGCAGAGGTAATTGTAATACCACGCTCCTGCTCCTGCTCCATCCAGTCCATGGTAGCAGTACCGTCATGGGTATCACCGATTTTATAGTTTACACCTGTGTAATACAGGATACGCTCGGTAGTAGTAGTTTTACCAGCATCGATGTGTGCCATGATGCCGATATTTCTGGTATTTTCCAGCGAATATTCTCTAGGCATAATTGCTCTCCTTTCAGAAATTCTATCGGTTTATTAATAACGATAGTGAGCGAATGCCTTGTTAGCCTCTGCCATCTTGTGAGTATCCTCACGCTTCTTAACAGAGCCACCCAGATTGTTAGCTGCGTCCAGAATTTCGCCAGCCAGACGAGCACGCATGGTCTTCTCAGAACGAGCACGGGAGTACTTAGTAATCCAACGTAGACCTAGAGTCTGACGACGCTCAGGACGAACTTCCATTGGTACCTGATAAGTAGCACCACCTACACGGCGAGCCTTAACTTCCAGGCTAGGCATAATATTTTCCATTGCTTCGGTGAAAACCTCCAAAGGTTCACGACCGGTCTTATCTCGAACGATGTCAAAAGCACCATAAACAACCTTCTGTGCAACACCCTTCTTGCCGTCTAGCATGATAGAGTTTACCAGCTTAGTAACGAGCTTAGAATTATACATTGGGTCTGGCAGAACGTCTCTCTTGGGAACATTTCCTCTTCTTGGCACTTTACTTCCCTCCTTCATTATTATTTAATATGATTTCATAGGTACTCAGTAAATATTTTTATTTACTGTGTTGTGTCCGAGGTTTCCCAAATAAAAAAATCTATATGAAAAACACTCAGGACAAAGCTTGTGGGTAGGTTTTTAAATAAAACCTAACATTTGCTTTGCTGAAACTGTTATAAGTTCAAATCAAAGTCTTATAAGGCTTAAAAAAATTACTTGCCAGCCTTAGGACGCTTAGCACCGTACTTGGAACGAGCCTGCTTACGGTTTGCAACACCCTGAGTATCCAGAGTACCGCGGATAATGTGGTAACGTACACCTGGAAGGTCCTTTACACGACCGCCACGAACCATAACAACGGAGTGCTCCTGAAGGTTATGACCGATACCTGGAATGTAAGCGGAAACTTCCATACCATTTGTCAGACGAACACGGGCAATCTTACGAAGCGCAGAGTTAGGCTTCTTAGGTGTCATTGTCTTAACTGAGGTACAAACGCCACGCTTTTGTGGTGCGGACTGGTCAGTCTGCTTTTTCTTCTGAGAGTTGTAGCCAACCTGAAGAGCTGGAGCTGTGGACTTTGCCTTAGTTACCTCACGTCCCTTGCGTACGAGCTGATTAAAAGTAGGCATTCTTTCTCCTCCTTCTTTAAAGAATAAAATATTTATTTATGATAAACCTAAAATGGTTATCAGCAAAAATTTATTCTGCCAGCACAGTAACAACAGCTGCACCGACATCAATCATACAAGCATCGCCGAGTTCAGCCATAGTAGCTACTTCTTCGACCTCTACCTGCATTTGGCGGCACAGTTCGCATATTGGACGCAGTACACGTTGTTCTGCATCAAGTGCAATATAAACACGGTCAGCCCTGCCAGATTTTATTGCCTTAGCGGACTGTTTTACGCCCACAACTTTGGACGCCGCTGATAATTGAGAAAGCATTTTATTCCCTCCTATACCGCATACGATAATAGTATAACGGCTTACCCCCCTAAGGTCAAGTGTTTTTTCTTTTTTCTCCATTTAGGTGAGTTTTTTCAGCTTTATTCTCTATAAACTGTGCAACTTTTCTTGTGTGTCCATTTAGTGCGGACTTTGTATTTTTATTATGAACATATTTCTGCTTTTTATACATGTATATATAAAAAAATCAGGTCAGCAATAATACTAACCTGATTTAATATAATTAGTCAAGACTTACAGTCTGCTCATAGTGGCCGTTTCTGTACTCCTGCATACCAGAACCAGCTGGAATCAGCTTACCGATAATAACATTTTCCTTAAGACCAAGCAGTGGGTCAATCTTGCCCTTGATAGCAGCATCAGTAAGAACACGAGTTGTTTCTTGGAAAGAAGCTGCGGACAGGAATGACTCAGTAGCCAGAGAAGCCTTGGTAATACCCATAAGGGTTGGGCTGCAAGTAGCGAATTTAAGACCAGTTTCACCAGCATCAATACGCTTTTGAACCTCGTTATTGTAGTCCTCAAATTCGAGAAGGTCAATAACAGAGCCTGGAAGAACGGCCGCATCGCCTGCATCTTCAACTTTAACCTTACGCATCATCTGACGAACAATAACTTCGATATGCTTATCGTTGATATCAACACCCTGTTGACGATAAACCTTCTGAACTTCCTTGATTTCGTAGTCATGAACAGCACGAGGGTCAAGAACACGCAGAATATCGTGTGGGCTTAAAGCACCTTCGTTTAGCATATCGCCCTGTTTAACCGTCTGACCGTCCTCAACCTTAATACCAGAAGAAGAAGCCAGCTGATAAGAGCGAGTGTCACCATTTTCAGGGTTAATAATGTTGATAGTTTTAAGAGTAGAGCGACGTGACTCCTCAATACGAACAATACCAGAGATTTCAGCAAGAGTTGCAACCTTCTTAGGCTTACGAGCCTCGAATAGCTCTTCAACTCTAGGAAGACCTTGAGTAATATCTGAACCCGCAACACCACCGGTGTGGAAGGTACGCATTGTAAGCTGAGTACCTGGTTCACCGATAGACTGAGCAGCGATAATACCAACAGCCTCACCCATGCCACAAGGAGCACCAGCAGCAAGGTTCATACCATAACAGTGAGCACAAACGCCCTTACGAGAACGACATTCAAGAACAGAGCGAATTTGTAGCTTTGTAATGCCAGAATTTACGATTAAATCAGCCTCAGCGTCCTTAATCATAGTTTCTCTGGATACAAGCAATTCGCCTGTTTCTGGGTGCATAACATCGTCAACTGGGTAACGACCAAGCAGACGCTCGCGGAAGGTTTCAATAATCTGATTGCCTTCCTTGATATCCTCAACCCAGATACCCTTAGTAGCACCACAGTCTTCCTCACGAATGATAACGTCCTGAGAAACGTCAACCAGACGACGGGTTAGGTAACCAGAGTCAGCGGTACGAAGTGCGGTATCCGCCATACCCTTTCTCGCACCACGAGCAGCGATAAAGTATTCAAGTACGGAAAGACCTTCACGGAAGTTAGACTTAATAGGAATTTCGATAGTCTTACCTGATGTAGAAGCCATCAGACCACGCATACCAGCGAGCTGACGAATCTGGTTGATACTACCACGAGCACCAGAGTCCGCCATCATGTGAATTGGGTTGTGACGTTCAGCCTTCATGTTTTCTTGAAGTTTAGCAGTAACCTTCTTGGTTGTGTCTTCCCATTCAGCAACGGTTAAACGGTAACGCTCTTCATCAGTAATAAAACCACGTTTATATTTTTTGTCGATTTGAGCAACCTTTTGTTCAGCCTCATGAACTAGCTGCTCTTTACCTTCTGGAACAAGCATATCAGCAACCGCAACGGTTAATGCACCACGGGTTGAATATTTGTAACCCATAGACTTGATAGCGTCCAGAACTTCAGCAGTCTTGTTGAAATCATGCACACGGATACAACGGTCGATAATCTTACCAAGTTCCTTTTTACCACAGGTAAACATAATTTCAAGGTCAAGACAGTGTTCATCGTCACGCTCAACAAAGCCTAAATCCTGAGGAATACGCTCGTTGAAAATCAGACGACCTGGGGTAGCATCAACAATACGGGAGATTGTCTTGCCACCTATATTTTTAGTCATGCGAACTTTAATTGGAGCATGAATACCAACAACGCCTTGGTCATAAGCCATAAGAGCTTCATCTGGAGAGGTAAAGATTTTACCAGCACCAACTTCGGTATCTCTATCAATAGTTAGATAGTAAGCACCAAGAACCATATCCTGAGAAGGAACGGTAACAGGCTTACCGTCCTGAGGTTTTAGAAGGTTGTTAGCAGACAGCATAAGCAGTCTAGCCTCAGCCTGAGCCTCAGCGGACAGAGGAACGTGAACCGCCATCTGGTCACCGTCAAAGTCAGCGTTAAACGCAGTACAAACCAGAGGGTGCAGACGAATAGCACGACCTTCAACAAGAACAGGTTCGAATGCCTGAATACCCAGACGGTGAAGTGTAGGAGCACGGTTTAGCATTACAGGGTGACCCTTAATGATGTCAGCCAGTACGTCCCAAACCTCATTTTTAGCACGTTCAACCATTTTCTTAGCGGACTTGATGTTAGATGCAAGACCATCTTCAACCAGACGCTTCATGATAAATGGCTTAAACAGCTCAAGAGCCATTTCCTTAGGCAGACCACACTGATAAATCTTTAGGTCTGGACCTACAACGATAACCGAACGACCAGAGTAGTCAACACGCTTACCAAGCAGGTTCTGACGGAAACGACCTTGTTTACCCTTAAGCATATCAGAAAGGCTCTTTAATGCTCTGTTGTTAGGACCAGTTACAGGACGGCCACGACGACCATTATCAATAAGAGCGTCAACAGCTTCCTGAAGCATACGCTTTTCATTTCTAACGATAATATCAGGAGCACCAAGCTCTAAAAGACGTTTTAAACGGTTGTTACGGTTGATTACACGACGGTAAAGGTCGTTAAGGTCGCTAGTAGCGAAACGACCACCGTCAAGCTGAACCATAGGACGAATTTCTGGTGGAATTACAGGAACAACGTCCATAATCATCCACTCAGGCTTGTTGCCAGAAACACGGAATGATTCAACAACCTCAAGACGCTTAATTATGCGGATACGCTTTTGACCGCTAGCATCTTTAAGCTCTGCACGAAGCTCTTTAGAAAGAGCCTCAAGGTCGATTTCACGCAGAAGCTTTTGAATAGCTTCTGCACCCATTTCAGCAGTGAAATCGTCCTCATATTTTTCCTGCATATCTCTGTATTCAACTTCGGTGAGAATCTGCTTTTTAATCAGAGGTGTGTCACCTGGGTCAGTTACAATATAGGAAGCAAAGTATAGAACTTTCTCAAGCACTCTTGGAGAGATGTCAAGGATTAAGCCCATACGAGATGGAATACCCTTAAAATACCAAATGTGCGATACAGGAGCAGCCAGCTCGATGTGACCCATACGCTCACGACGAACCTTAGCACGAGTAACTTCTACGCCACACTTATCACAAACTTTGCCTTTGTATCTAACTTTTTTATACTTACCACAGTGACATTCCCAGTCCTTAGTAGGTCCAAAGATACGCTCACAAAAAAGACCATCTTTTTCAGGTTTCAGTGTACGGTAGTTAATGGTTTCAGGTTTTTTAACCTCACCAAAAGACCATTCACGGATAAGTTCGGGTGATGCCAGACCAATTTTAATGGCATTAAATGTGTTATATCCCATAATTTTATTGTATTACTCCTTCCCTAATCCGTATTACATATCCATATCAAAATCGCCATCGCCATAAGAGTCCTCAGCGGAGAAATCGTCATCGCCTTCAAACTCAGCGGCAGCGTCAAATGCACTTAAATCAATATCGCCATCTTCAGCATCGTTAATACCGTAACCAGCAGCAGCGAATTCTTCATCTGTGCTAACATTTGCGGTTTCTTCGATTTGGCGAGTAGCTTCTTCTTCGTCTTCTTCCTCAGACAGCTCGATAACTTCCATGTTCTCATCAAGAACCTTAATATCAAGACAAAGTGACTGGAGTTCCTTAACAAGAACCTTAAAGGATTCAGGAACACCTGGCTGTGGAACATTATGACCCTTAACAATAGCCTCATAGGTCTTAACACGACCAGTAATATCGTCAGACTTAACAGTTAAGATTTCTTGAAGTGTATAAGCTGCACCATAAGCCTCAAGAGCCCAAACTTCCATTTCACCAAAACGCTGACCACCGAACTGAGCTTTACCGCCTAAAGGCTGCTGAGTTACAAGTGAGTAAGGGCCAGTGGAACGAGCATGGATTTTATCGTCAACCAGATGGTGAAGTTTGAGGTAGTACATATAACCAACGGTTACAGGGTTATCGAACTTATCGCCTGTACGACCATCATAAAGAACGCTCTTACCATCTGGAGAAACGCCAGCCGCAACAAGAGTTTCCTTGATATCCTCAAGTGTAGCACCGTCAAATACTGGAGTTTCAATTTTCCAGCCTAGCTTTTTAGCTGCAAAACCGAGGTGAACTTCAAGAACCTGACCGATGTTCATACGGCTAGGAACGCCCAGAGGGTTCAGAACGATATCAAGAGGAGTGCCATCTTCAAGGAAAGGCATATCCTCTTGAGGTAGAATACGGGAAACGACACCCTTGTTACCATGTCGACCCGCCATTTTATCACCAACGGAGATTTTACGCTTCTGAGCGATATAAACACGAACAACCATGTTTACACCTGGTGAAAGCTCATCGCCGTTTTCACGGGTAAATACCTTAACGTCAACAACAATACCAGACTCACCGTGTGGAGCTCTTAAAGAGGTATCACGAACTTCACGAGCCTTTTCACCGAAGATAGCACGAAGCAGACGTTCTTCGGCTGTCAGCTCGGTTTCACCCTTAGGAGTTACCTTACCAACAAGAATATCACCTGCATGAACCTCAGCACCAACACGAATGATACCACGTTCGTCAAGGTCACGCAGAGCGTCCTCACCAACGTTTGGCACATCACGAGTAATTTCTTCTGGCCCTAGCTTGGTGTCACGAGACTCGGACTCATATTCCTCGATATGGATAGAAGTATACATATCTTCACGAACTAAACGCTCGTTAAGCAGAACAGCGTCCTCGTAGTTATAACCTTCCCAAGTCATAAATCCGATAAGTGCGTTCTTACC
Organism: Candidatus Butyricicoccus avistercoris; assembly: GCA_019113005.1. GTDB lineage: Bacteria > Bacillota > Clostridia > Oscillospirales > Butyricicoccaceae > Butyricicoccus_B > Butyricicoccus_B avistercoris. The sequence goes on from DXIE01000036.1 coordinate 23,937, forward strand.
TAGAGCGATTTCGCCCTTGTCGGTAGATGGACCATCAGCTAAAACGTCACCCTTCTTAACACGCTCGCCAAGGTCAACGATTGGACGCATGTTGATACATGTAGACTGGTTAGAACGTAAGAACTTAGTCAGTGGATAGGTCTTTTCAAAACCGTTATCATATTTTACACAAACCTCACGAGCGGTTGCACGTGTTACAGTACCATCGCCCTCAGCCAGAGGAATTGTACCAGAGTCAACAGCAGCCTTGTACTCCATACCAGTTGCAACAATAGGAGCTTCAGTGCGAAGTAGAGGCACAGCCTGACGCTGCATGTTCGCACCCATCAGAGCACGGTTTGCGTCGTCATGCTCAAGGAATGGAATAAAAGCGGTCGCAACAGATACCATCATACGAGGAGAAACGTCCATCAGGTCAACGTCCTTGCGGTCAACCTCGACGAACTCATCACGCATACGACAAGTGATACGCTCATTTTTCAGACAGCCATTTTCGTCTAGTGGCTCGGTAGCCTGACACACGATAAACTCATCTTCAACATCAGCGGTCATATAACGAACTTCGTCAGTAACCTTACCAGTTGCCTTGTCGATTACACGATAAGGAGCTTCGATAAAGCCGAAATCGTTAATTCTAGCATAAGTTGCCAGATAAGAAATAAGACCGATGTTAGGACCTTCAGGAGTCTCGATAGGACACAGACGGCCATAGTGAGAGTAGTGAACGTCACGAACTTCGAAGGAAGCACGGTCACGGGAAAGACCACCTGGGCCAAGAGCGGACATACGACGCTTATGAGTTAATTCTGCCAGAGGGTTGTTCTGGTCCATGAACTGAGAAAGTGGAGAAGAACCAAAGAATTCCTTAATAGCAGCAGTAACTGGACGAATGTTAATCAGGCTCTGAGGAGTAACAGAGCTTAAATCCTGAATTGTCATACGCTCACGAATTACACGCTCCATACGGCTAAAGCCAATGCGGAACTGGTTTTGGAGCAGCTCACCTACGCAACGAAGACGACGGTTGCCAAGATGGTCGATGTCGTCCACTATGCCGATACCGTTAGCGATATTAAGCAGATAACAAATTGTAGCGAGCATGTCATCAACAATAATTGTCTTAGGAATAAGGTCTAGCATACGCTCATTAATAGCGTTTCTCATAGCATCGCCAGTAACGCCAGAGTCGATAATCTCCTTAAGAACAACAAAGCGAACTTTTTCCTTAATGCCAAGCTCATCAGCAGTGAAACCTGTGTAATCGGAGAAATCGTCAATGTCAACCATGCCGTTGCCGAATACCTTAACAGGTCTGCCTTCGCTTGACTCAGCGATAACACCGTGAACGCCACGCCTAGCGATTTGAGCAGCCTTTTCACGGGTTAGAATTTCGCCTTCCTCAGCTAAAACTTCGCCAGTCATAGGGTCAACGACTGTTTCCAGCATCTTTTGACCAGTGATACGGCGAGCGATATTTAACTTTTTATTATACTTATAACGACCTACTGCTGAGATATCATAACGACGCATATCAAAGAACATAGCATTCATGAGGTTTGTCGCAGACTCAACAGAAGGTGGTTCACCTGGACGCATTTTCTTATAGATTTCGATTAGAGCCTCTTCAACTGTTTTGGAAGGGTCACGGTCAAGTGTTGCGAGAATACGTTCATCTTCGCCAAACATTTCCAAAATTTCAGCGTCGGTTTTAATGCCGATAGCACGAATAAAGGAAGTGATTGGGATTTTACGGTTTTTGTCAATACGAACATAGAAAACATCGTTCATATCGGTTTCATACTCAAGCCAAGCACCACGGTAAGGGATAACAGTAGCTGATAATAAAGCCTTGTCGGTCTTGTCCAGCTCTCTGCCGTAGTACACGCCTGGGGAACGAACAATCTGAGAAACGATAGCACGTTCTGCACCGTTGATGATAAATGTACCAGACTCAGTCATACGAGGGAAATCGCCCATAAAGATTTCCTGCTCTTTAATTTCGCCTGTTTCCTTGTTATGCAGACGCATGCTAACCTTTAGAGGGCAAGCATATGTTGCATCACGAGCCTTACATTCTTCTACGCTGTATTTTGGGGTATCTTCGAGCTTGTAGCCTATAAAGGACAGCTCAAGGTTTCCTGTGTAGTCGGTAATTGAAGCTACATCATCAAATACCTCACGCAGACCATCGGTTAGAAACCATTCGTATGACTTCTTTTGAACTTCGATAAGGTTCGGCATTTCCAGAATCTCATCAATTCGTGCGAAGCTCTTTCGGGTGGTTTTGCCGTGTTGTACGTCTTTTACCATCATTTTGAACCCATCACTCCTTTTCAGTGTCTAAATGTTTTGATACGCTTGGTAGCGTTGTATAAATCGATATGTTGTGCTTGCTTTTGACCAAAAAACATGTTATTATGTTCTTAATTATAAATAAAATTTTATTTATTTAGATAAGCGATTTATTATATCATTTTTTCTATATATTAGTCAATGACATTTCCTACAATTTACATGTAATCAAAAAAAGTTTTTTATACTATTGTGTCATTTCACGAACAAAAGCAACTGCTTTTTGTTCGTTTTTTTATTGCTAATTTACAAAAAGCATCTGTTTTCACCAAATCTCTCTTCTCTTAAATTTATAAGTTCTTTTAATCTTTCAAGCATTTTAATAAGCCTTTGCTTCTTCTGCTCTAAATTCTCATCATCATAATCAAGAAATGAAACCCATTCATCAATATTACTACTTACATCATTATAAAGATTTTTACAAAAATCAATCATACTTGTATGTGAATACATTACTTCAATATCATCTTGTTTTAATGTGTGTCTATCATCATCTTCTATTATAACATGACAATTCCAAAAACTCACTGTACATAACATTCTATTAGGCTCGAGGAAACCTTTTACACAAAAAGGCTGCATCACTTCAAGACCGTGTATTGCTTGCTCTATCCATTCAAATGCAATATCATCAATATAGCTTAACCCAAATACCTCAGCCCCTTCAAGCATAAAATCAGTCCACCCATTACATGGTTTTAAAAGCATTTTTTATCCTCCTATTTGCGACATATTTCGTATTATGAATTGATTTTCATTTAAATAATGGCGTTCTGGTTTAATATTAACAGCCTCTTGTATACGTTTTTTGAGTAAATCCTCATTGTGTAAAAAATCACAAAGATTTATTTCTATATCCGAATGTAAACAAGGTTTTAGCTTGCCATCGGCTGTAATTCTTATTCGGTTGCACTCAGAACAGAAATTGCAGCTCATAGGGGTTATAAGCCCTACTCTACCCTTTGCACCATCAAATTTGTAATATTTAGCTGGGGCATGTGCATCTTGAACGCCTATTTTCAAATCTTTTAAAATATCAAGTACAGCATTTGCTTTTAAAAGATGGTTTTCTGAATATTCTGCACACTGACCTATTGGCATAAGCTCAATAAATCTTACATCTATATTGTGTTTTAATGTTATTTTAGCCAGATTTTCTATTTGTTTTTCACTAATTCCCTTTATTAAAACTGCATTTATTCTGATTGTGTCAAATCCTGCATCTAAAGCGGCATAAAGTCCATTTAAAGCATTTTTCAAATCTGAACCAGTTAAAGTTTTATAATCTTGACTATCTAGTGTATCAAGACTTATGTTTATATGTTTTATTCCAGCTTTTTTTAGAGCTACTGCATCATGTTTCAGTGTTGTGCCGTTTGTTGTTATCGCCCATTCAATAGGTGCAAGAGAGCAAACCTCATTTAAAAGCTCTATTACATTTTTACGCATTAAAGGCTCACCACCAGTAAAGCGAATTTTATTTATTCCCAAATCCAAAAGAGCTTTAATTATATTTTTTATCTGCTCATCAGAAAGCTCATTTGAGTTTTTGGCACAAAAACCCTTCGGCATACAATATTTACATTTTAGATTGCATTTTTCGGTTAGAGAAATGCGTGCATATGTAATTTTTCTATTAAACTTATCAATCATATACTTACATTCCCCTTTATAGTATATTTTCATTTTATTATACGCCCAAAAGCATATATTAACAAGCAAAAAATAAAACCACCGCATAAAGCAGTGGTTTTACCTTGTTTCAGAAGAGGTGATTGAAACGGGACAAAAAAGACTTAAATCAAATCTAAACTCAAGATATTTAATATCTTCCGCACAGAGTTTTTATTGACTGACTATATGTTAGCATAGTCTAACATTTTTGTCAACAGTTTTTTTAAATATTTTTTAGTTAAATTTTTATTCTTTTTCTTCTATCGCACTATATTTATCAATAACCTTTGTTGATAGCTCAAGCGGAGTTTCTTTCTGGTTAATTCTAATAGATAAATAAGGGTTACTTCCCGCATTTAATAAAAGTCTGCCCTTAAATTCGTCATCACCACATAAATATGACATTTTCATAATATCAGGCTTGGTAAAACTAAAAATCAGCCTATCTTTCTGCTGACGTATTTCAGATACCCCCGCTTTAGATGCCTTAGACCTTAAAAGTGCAATATCAAGGAGTGCAACCGCCTCATTTGGTGGTTCACCATATCTATCAATAAGCTCATCAAGTATATCAGAATATGAGTCTTTAGAGCGAATTAGAGCAATTCTTCTGTATAAGTCCACACGTTGACCAGCATCAGGCACATAATCATTAGGCAAATTTGCCGACACAGTTAAATCAGCTAAACATTCGGTGCGAACCTTTGGAGTTTCTCCTCTTTCCTCTAAAACAGCCTCCTCAAGCAGTTTTAAATATAAGTCATAACCAACACTCATCATATGACCTGATTGTTCAGGACCTAATATATTGCCCGCTCCACGAATTTCAAGGTCACGCATAGCGATTTTAAAACCAGAGCCAAACTCAGCAAATTCTCTAACAGCGGATAAACGCTTTTGAGAAATCTCGCTTAATATTTTTCCTTTGCGGTATGTTAAATAAGCAAATGCACGCCTTGATGAGCGACCAACACGACCTCTAATCTGATGAAGTTGAGCAAGTCCCATATGGTCAGCATTTTCTATAATAAGCGTGTTGGCGTTTGCGATATCTATACCAGTTTCAATGATTGTTGTACATACAAGAATATCAATCTCACCATCAGCCATTTTGGTCATGGTGTTTGTTAGTTCACGTTGACTTATTTTACCATGAACAATACCAATTACGCTGTCTGGCAGTTTACGTTGAATATAGGCAGCTGTCTCCTGTATATCTTCGACTATATTGTGCAAATAGTAAACTTGACCACCTCTTGCAAGCTCTCTGCGTATAGCGTCAAACACAACAGGCTCATTATATTCTAATACATAAGTTTGTACTGGGTGACGGTCGTGAGGTGGTTCTTCAATAGCCGACATATCACGAATACCAGACAAAGCCATATTAAGCGTTCTAGGTATAGGAGTCGCTGACAGAGTAAGTGTGTCAACCTGTTTACTTATCTCCTTTAGTTTTTCCTTATGAGACACACCGAAACGTTGTTCTTCATCTATTACAAGTAAACCCAAATCCTTAAACTTGATATTCTTGTTAAATAGCTTGTGTGTGCCTATAATTAAATCAATCATACCACTTTCAAGCTGTTCTAAAATCTTTTTTTGTTCGCTTGCGGTTTTATAGCGTGAAATAAGCTCTATTTTAATAGGATAACCCGCAAAACGGTTTTGAGCAGTTAAAAAATGCTGACGAGCAAGCACAGTTGTAGGCACAAGAATAGCCGCCTGTTTACCTGCCAGTATACACTTCATAACCGCACGAAGTGCAACTTCTGTTTTACCGAAACCAACATCACCGCATAGCAGTCTGTCCATAGGTCTTTCGGATTCCATATCCGACTTTATTTCCTCAATACATTTTAACTGGTCGTCAGTTTCTTCATAAGGGAAAGATTGTTCAAATTCAGCTTGCCATGCATCATCTCTAGGGAATGCAAAACCTTTTTGTCTTGCACGTTCAGCATATAGCTTAATAAGTCCCGCCGCAAGGTCTTTAGCAGCAGCTTTTGCCTTACTTTTAGCCTTTGCCCAATCTGTTCCACCAAGTTTATTAAGCTTAGTACGCTCAGAATTTTGACCGCTGCCGATATATTTGGAAATCAAATCAAGGTTTGTTGCTGGAACATAAAGAAAATCTGTACCCGCAAAAGCGATTTTTACATAATCACGTTCTGCTCCATCGACTTTCATTCTTTCCATGCCGACAAAACGACCGATACCATGGTTTTCATGTACGACTAAATCACCAATATTAAGGTCTGTATAACTTTTAACTCTGTCACGATTAGATTTTTTAGCAGCCTTTTTAGCTCTCCTTGCAACAAGTTGACCTTCGGTTAAAACAGTCAGTTTGCTTTGAGACAAATCAAAACCCGCACTTATTGTGCCTTGTCTTATTATAACCTCACCTTGTTTTGGCATTTTATCTGCTATTTTAGCAGTTATATTATGGTCTTCAAGAATTTGACGCATATTTTCACATCTTAGATGTGAACCGCATAAAACAACTACTCCTCTGCCGTCATTTATGTAAGAGGAAATATCGCTTGCCGCCATATCAAGCTGACCGCCATAAGCATTCATTTGAGGGATAGTAAAATTCAAAAGAGCTTTAGGTTCAAGCTCAGATACAGTATTTAAAAATGAGTCAAGTCTAATAACAGAAAATTTATTTATGTTATCAGCAAGTTCTATAAACGATAAGCAGTAACCGCTAGATGGCGGAAGTTCTCCACGCTCTATGAGTGATTCGATATCATTTTGTATACGAATGTCAAAGCCTTTTGAGCTTTCACGCATATGAGCGGTGTCGTCAATAAGAATTATTGTATCCTTAGGCAGATAATCAAGAGCTGTTGCTGGTTTTTTATAAATGAGTGGTAAATATTTATCAGCAGCAGCAAGTGTTTTGTTTTGGTATAAAAGCTCAATATCACGCTGTAAATTTTGCTCTAAAAGCGGGTGTTTACGGCTACGATTTCGACAAATCATAGTAAGCTCTTTACATAGGCCATCTATACCACCCTCAGCCATATCTGGCAGTGTTTCAGCACAAGGTAGACATAATATGCTTGATATTTTCGCACCTCTACGCTGAGAACCAATATCAAAATAAGTTATTGAGTCTATCTCATCGCCCCAAAACTCAATACGAACTGGCACTTTTTCTTGAGGTGGGAATATATCCAAAATACCACCTCTTATAGAAAACTGTCCTGCACCCTCAACCTGAACCGAACGCCTATAACCAGATGTAATAAGTTTCTCGCTTATATCATCTAAATTGTGATTATCACCTTCACTGAGTGTCAATGCAGCATTTTTAAGTGTTTCAGGAGGTATTGTAAACTGACTTATAGCATTTGTCGAAGAAACAATAAGTTTTTTACCCTCTATAAGTCCCCAAAGAGCCGATATTCTGGCTTGGTCATATTGGTGTGAGGAAGATTCAACATCAAGCATAACAAAATCACGCTCAGGAACATTTAAAACTTCTTTTTCGGTAAAAGCTGCAAGGTCATCACTTAAACGCTTTGCAGCCGCTTGTTCATCGCTTAAAATAAGCACTGGCCTACTTGTTTCGATATGTAAGGCGGCTGCAAGTTGAGCTTTACTTACAGGCGGTAAACCCATTGTTAATATGGGTGTGCTGTTTGATTTAAGAGAATTAAATAACTGTTTGTATTCTTTTGTATCTGAAATACTAAGAGTAATGTCTTGCATTGAGTTATTTTCACCTGCCTTTAAAAATAATCTTAACACTAAGCCTATAAAAATATAGGCATAAAAGGGCAGATTTTTTAAAACCTGCCCTTAAATTTTGATTATAAACTTTTTCTTAGTGATGGTCACAATGACAGTTTGCACAATCAGCTGTGCAGCCTAAAATTGGCTCTGGGTCTTTGCCCATCTTGCGATAGTAGTCAGCGATTGCAGAGCGTAAAGCCTCCTCAGCCAGTACAGAGCAATGCATCTTCACTGGTGGCAGACCATCAAGAGCTTCAGCAACAGCCTTATTAGTTAGCTTTAAAGCCTCCTCGATTGTCTTGCCCTTTACCATTTCGGTAGCCATAGAGCTTGTAGCGATAGCAGCACCACAGCCAAAGGTTTTAAACTTAACGTCCTCAATAACGCCATCATCAGAAACCTTTAGGTAAATTTTCATAATATCGCCGCACTTAGCGTTGCCTACTTCGCCAACACCGTCAGCGTCTGGGATTTCACCAACATTACGAGGGTTAGAAAAATGGTCATAGACCTTTTCGCTGTATTCCATAGCCATAATAAACAATCTCCTTTATGAGTAAAAAATCAAGATAATATTTTAGTGAGAGTGAAGTTCACTAGCTGCTGTAAGATTTGGCTTACCATTTTCCCAAACAGGACTCATTTCACGCAGACCAGCGACAACTTCGGTTACTTTTTCAATTAGATAATCAACATCTTCCTCAGTGTTTTGCTCGCCAAGGGTTAAACGCAGAGAACCATGAGCAATTTCATGAGGTAAACCGATAGACATTAACACATGGGAAGGGTCAAGAGAACCAGTTGAGCAAGCAGAACCAGTTGAACCACAGATACCAGCAAAATCTAGTCTTAAAATTAAGCCTTCGCCCTCGATTGCCTCAAATACAAAGGAAGCAGTACCTGGAAGACGGTTTTCTGGGTCGCCAGTAAAGTGAGTATAAGGCACATTTTCCATAATACCCTTAACCAGCTTGTCTGTTAAGCCCTTTACATAGCTCATCTTTTCATCTAGATTTGCACCGCAAGCGTCTGTGATAGCTTGACCTAAGCCAACCATACCCGCTACATTTTCAGTGCCAGAGCAAAGACCCTTTTCTTGACCACCGCCATAAACAAGTGGTTTAAGTGCAATACCCTTACGGCAATATAAAGCACCAATACCCTTAGGGCCTCTAAACTTATGTGCAGAAAGACTTAGCATGTCAATGCCCATTTCTTGAACGTCAATATGCATATGACCAACAGCCTGAACAGCATCAGTGTGGAACACAGCACCATGAGCATGAGCGATTTCAGCAATCTCACGAATAGGCTGAATTGTGCCTATTTCGTTGTTGGCTGCCATAATAGTGACTAAAGCGGTGTTATCGGAGATAACGCTCTTTAACTGCTCAAGGTCAACTCTACCAAGATTATCAACATTTAAATAAGTTACAGTAAAGCCTTCCTTTTCAAGAGCCTCACAAGTGTATAAAACCGCATGATGCTCAATGCGAGAAGTGATTATATGAGTTCTACCCTTAGCAGACAAGCCCTTCATAAAACCAGTGATAGCAAGGTTATCAGCTTGAGAACCACCACCAGTAAAAATAATTTCTGATGGGTCAGCCGCATTAATAGCAGCAGCGACTTGCTTTCTAGCGTTTTGCATAGCCTGACGGGCTTTATTGCCAAATCTATAAAGAGAAGATGGATTACCATAATTCTCTGTTAAAAATGGCTGCATTGCATTATATACAGTTTTGGACATAGGGGTTGTAGCCGCATTGTCCGCATAAACGAAACGTGACATTTATTATGTCGCCTCCTTGTGGCGTATCATTTGTTTTTCTTTAATATACACCTAAATGGTATGATATTGCAAGCTAAATTAAATATAAATTTTTTTATTTTAACTAGCTTATTTTCGGCATGTTTATTTATAGTATGCCATATAGAATTAAGTTTACTACAAAAGTATAAAAAATGCAATCTTTACGGCACAAACAAATATAAAAAAGTGATGGGTTTATTTAAACTCATCACTTAAAATAGCACTTATTTTTTATTTTTAGCACTAGCCGAAATAAAAGCATAGAAAAGTGGGTGTGCATGATTAGGGCGTGACTTAAATTCTGGGTGGAACTGAACCGCCACATAAAATGGGTGGTCTTTAATTTCCACAGTTTCAACTAAAGCACCAGATGGCGAAGTACCAGAAATAGTAAGCCCTGCATTTTCAAGCTCCTCTCTATAAACATTCTGAAATTCGTAGCGGTGACGATGTCTTTCAGAGATATTCTCACTCTTATAAGCCTTAGACATAATAGTGTCTGGCTTTATTGTGCAAGGATACGCACCCAAACGCATAGTGCCTCCCTTATCAGAGATTTCCTGCTGATGCTCCATAAGACCGATTACAGGGTGAGAAGTATTCTGGTCAAATTCTGTCGAGTTTGCATCAGTCCAACCAAGCACACTTCTAGCATAAGCGATAACAGCAATTTGCATACCAAGACAAATGCCAAAGTATGGAATATTATGTTTTCTTGCATAGGTGGCGGCATAAATCATGCCATCAATACCTCGACCGCCAAATCCCCCTGGGAGAATAATGCCGTCAACATCACCTAAAAGACAATCAGCAGTTGCATCGTTTATTTCTTCGGAGTCCACCCAAGAAATATCTACAAAATGCCCTGTTTCATAACCTGCATGATGAAGTGCCTCGGCTACCGATAAATAAGCATCATGCAGTTTAACATATTTACCCACAAGAGCGATTTTAACACGCTCTTTTCTTGCATCAATGCGTTTTAACATTTCAGTCCATTCAGATAAATCTGGCTCTTTCGCATCTATTGAAAGTTCTCTGCACACAATATCAGATAAATGTGACTGTTCGAGCATAAGAGGTGCTCTATAAAGTACAGAAACTGTGCTGTTTTCGATAACACAATCGGGACGCACATTGCAGAAAAGTGAGATTTTATCTCTAATTTCCTGTTCAAGCGGTCTATCTGTACGACAAATAATAATATCTGGCTGAATTCCCAGACTGCGAAGTTCTTTAACCGAATGCTGAGTTGGTTTACTCTTTGGCTCATCAGAACCCGAAATGTAAGGCACATAAGTGACATGCATAAATAAGCAGTTTCTTCTGCCAACTTCTGCTGACACTTGACGAATTGCCTCTAAAAATGGCTGTGATTCAATATCGCCTGTTGTTCCACCGATTTCGGTTATAACAACATCAGCATTTGTTTTTTCGCCCACAGAATAAATGAAGGATTTAATTTCTCCTGTTATATGCGGAATAACCTGAACGGTTTCGCCTAAATATTCACCAGCACGCTCTTTAGTAAGCACATTCCAGTAAACCTTACCAGTTGTAAGGTTTGAATATCTGTTTAAATCTTCATCAATAAATCTTTCATAGTGACCTAAATCGAGGTCAGTTTCCGCACCATCTTCGGTTACAAAAACCTCGCCATGCTGAAATGGGCTCATAGTTCCTGGGTCTACATTGATATAAGGGTCTAATTTTTGAGCTGCAACTTTTAGACCTCTGCTTTTAAGCAGTCTGCCAAGGGATGCGGCGGTAATACCTTTACCAAGACCAGAAACAACGCCACCAGTAACAAAAATATATTTAGTCATAACAGGAAGTTCCTTTCATTTTTCATTCTTTTGAATGGATACCAATAAGCTCATTTGCAACATCACGTTTGGTTTGTCTGGTATCCATAGCACGTTTTTCAATATAAGCGTGTGCTTCTGGCTCGGTCATTTTACAGCACTCAATAAGCACACATTTTGCACGATTTATAATGCTTTGGTCTTTGAGTTTTATGCGAATTTTTCTATTTTCCGCCTCAAGACTATGAATTTTACGATATATAGCAAGTGTATGACGTATAGAAAGTGAAAGCCTAATAGGTGAAAGCGGTTTAGGAAGTACAATAACGCCATCATCTATAACGCTGTCTGAAACATCTTCAAATATATCCGATTTTACAAGAAGTAATACACCCATTCCAGACTGTTCAGCTATAAACTGTGCAAGTTCTGCACCAAATTCATCTGAAAGAGGTGCATTTATAATAATAAGTGAATAATCAGTCTCTGCAATTTTTCGCCTTACATCTTTGCCATTTGACAACCATACACTTGAAATCTTGGAGTAACAACTAGCGATAGCCTTTTTAAGTGCAATATAACTTTTTTCAGTAGCTGTTACAATAAGTATCTGCTCCATAAACAATCCCCCTTGGAAATTACTATAAGAGCATAAAAAATGAAAAAGATTCTCCCCTAATAAAACTTAGTATCTTTCAAAATATAGTTTATATGCAGCAGAATGTGGAGAATGATACTGAGAATATTGACTACATTCTTGACGTTTTGCCGCAAGATAATTTTCAAGTGTACGGCTAGGGATAATATTTTTAATAAAATCGCTGTTTTCAGCCGCAGTTATTGCCTCATCTAATGAGCTAGGCAGTGCATCATAATTATTTAAAACCTCTCTATCAGCTGTAAACAGATTTATATTACAAGGCTCAGGCAGTTTCATTTTCTTTTCAACGCCATCAAGCCCTGCATGAAGAAGTAAAGTAAAAGCAAGATAAGGGTTTAAAGTGCCATCAGATGCACGATATTCCATTCTTCTATGAATACCACTAGCTGCTGGTATGCGAATGAGTGGTGAACGGTTTTGATGTGACCAAGTTATATATCTTGGTGCTTCAAATTCACCCATTCTCTCATAAGAGTTTACAAGCGGATTAAAGAATAAATTCATTTCCTTTGCATGAGCTAAAACACCTGCAATAAAAGACTCAGCAGTTTCAGAATGTGATACGTTAGGGTCACAGAAAATATTTTTGCCATTTCTAAAAAGTGAAAGGTTTACATGAAGTCCACTTCCTGCCTCACCTGCAAGTGGCTTAGGTAAGAAAGAGGCAAACAAACCGCTAGAATTTGCAATAGTCTTAACAACCCATTTAAAAGTAATCATATTGTCAGCCGCTTGCAAAGCACCAGAATATTTAAAATCAATCTCATTTTGCCCTGGACCTTGTTCATGGTGAGATGCCTCTGGCTGAATACCCATTTCTTCAAGAGTCATACAAATTTGTCTGCGTACATTTTCGCCTCTGTCAAGCGGTGCAACATCAAAATAAGATGCATTATCATAAGGAATACGGGTAGGTGTACCGCTTTCGTCAAGCTCAAACAAATAAAATTCACATTCTGTTCCGAGCATACAGGTTAGATTTTTTTCACTTAATTTATTAACCGCCTGTCTTAACATTTGTCTGCCATCGCCCTCAAACGCACGACCATCTGGGTAACGAATGTCACAGAAAAAACGTACAACTCTACCAGTTGAAGGACGCCATGGCAGAACGCAAAGAGTTGTAGGGTCTGGGAATAATAATAAATCTGATGACTCAACCTTCATAAACCCTGCAAGTGCAGACGCATCAAAGCAAATGCCGTCAGAAAAAGCTCTCATAAGCTCATTTGGAAGAATAGATATATTTTTCTGCATTCCAAAAATATCACAAAATGCAAGACGTATAAATTTTACGTCATTATCTTCAATAAACTCCAAAACATCGCTAATTGATGTACTCATATACAAACCTCCAGTTTTATTCAAACGTATATAACTGGTTATAACCCGAATTAGGGTTTGGAGTCAATACATAAAAACGGTTTGAAAGAATTTCTTTTACATTTCCTCCAAAATATTTACAATAGTCCTCAATATGCGGTGTAAGCTCCTGTTTGTCTTGTTCGGTCATTTCACTAACTAAAACTTGCTCTGGCAATCCTTCTGGTTTTTCATCACATCTTAAAATGATTTTTCCTCCATGCATACCAGTTCCGCAGAAATAACTGCAAGGCATTTTTCCCTCTGCACCATTTCCAAGTATTGCAATTAGTCCACCTGCAAGATATTCACCTAAAAACGAACCCGCTTTACCGCCGACAATCAGCACTGGAAATTTATCCATATAGGCTTTCATATGAATACCTGCACGATAACCGACATCGCCCTCGATAAAAATTCTGCCGCCACGCATACCATAACCGCATGCGTCGCCACAGTTACCATGGATAATAATTTCACCTGAGTTCATAGTATCGCCTACCGCCTCTTGACAGTTGCCAAAAACCTCAATGGTAGAGCCATTGTTATATTGCCCCAAGCCATTTCCCGCAGTGCCATATAATTTAAAATTTTTATCCGATGTAGCACATCCTATATATCTTTGACCATAAAGCTCTTTAATAGTTATATCTCTATCATCACAATTTCTTATTTTGTTTTGGAGTTCTTGATAATAAATAGTATTTGCAATAAATTCCATGTCTTATCCTCCCTACTTATTCGCCAGCATGTTTAATGCCCAAAATATCAAGCTCTTTTTGAGTAAGACCAATACCACGAAGCATTAGTCTATTACCTCTTAAAGCCTCAATGGAGTTAATACCCATACCGCCCATCATTTCTTCTAGCTCATGGTTCCAAGCTGTAACAAGGTTTACAAGTCGTTTTGCACCGATTTCTGGATTTAAGCGTTTAACTAAATCCTCTCTTTGAGTTGCTATACCCCAGTTACATTTACCAGTCTGACAAGTACGGCATAAATGACAGCCAAGGGCTAAAAGTGCAGCAGTTGCAATATAACATGCATCAGCACCCAGTAAAATTGCTTTCATAAGGTCGCTAGAATTTCGAATAGAACCGCCAACAACAATAGAAACCTTATCTCTTATACCCTCGTCACGAAGTCTTTGGTCAACCGCTGCAAGAGCAAGCTCAACAGGAATACCCACACTGTCACGAATACGGGTAGGAGCTGCACCAGTTCCACCTCTATAACCATCAATACAGATAATATCCGCACCCGAGCGGGCAATACCAGATGCAATAGCTGAAACATTATGCACAGCCGCAATTTTGACCATAACAGGCTTTTTATAGTTAGTAGCCTCTTTTATTGAGTAAACAAGCTGACGTAAATCTTCAATAGAATAAATATCATGGTGAGGAGCAGGAGAAATAGCATCAGTATTTTCTGGTATCATACGGGTTTTTGAAATATCAGCACCAACTTTTATGCTTGGAAGATGACCGCCAATACCTGGTTTTGCACCTTGACCCATTTTAATTTCAATAGCTGCACCTGCATTTAAATAATCTGTATGCACACCAAAACGACCAGATGCGACTTGAACAATAGTGTTTGCACCATATTCATAAAAATCCTTATGCAAACCGCCCTCACCTGTGTTATAGCAAATGCCAAGCTCTCTTGCTGCTTTTGCTAAAGCTGCATGAGCATTATAAGAGATAGAACCATAACTCATAGCAGAAAACATAACAGGCATATTAAGCTCAATATGTGGTGGTAAATTATCAATTAAGTTGCCGTTTTCATTACGTTCGATTTTTCCCGCTTTTTTGCCTAAAAATGTTCTGGTTTCCATAGGCTCACGCAGTGGGTCAATAGGTGGATTTGTAACCTGAGATGCATTTATTAAAATTTTATCCCAGTAAATAGGGTGCTGTTCTGGATTGCCCATTGAAGAAAGTAACACACCGCCTGTTTCTGCCTGACGATAAATTTCAGTTATTGCCTTTTCAGTCCAGTTTGCATTTTCCTTGAATGTGTGGTCGGTTTTTACTATTTTTAATGCTCTAGTTGGGCAAATGGCAACGCATCTATGACAGTTTACACATTTACTTTCATCGCAAGTCATCATTTTTAAGTTTTCATCATAACCATGTACTTCATTTGCACATTGTCTTTCACAAGCACGACAATTTATACAGCGGCTTGGATTGCGAATTACTTCAAATTGTGGATATAACATATTCACTTTGCGTTACCTCCTTTATTCAGTGTTAAAATTACAGGCTCGCCACCTCGTGGAGCGTAAATTTTATCAAATTCTGGCTGCATAATTCTGATTGCACATTCTTCTGATGCGATATAAACAGTTTCATCTTTTTCGCCTACAACCATAGAACGTAGTTTTAATCTATCATTGAGTGCCATCATACCGCCCTCAAACCCTACCAAAATAGAGAAAGGTCCAGTAACAAGTAAAGATGCAAAAGCATTTCTAAGATATGTTAAACGCTTTTTCTCCTCCTCTGGTTTTTTCTCAATAGTAGACCAGAAAGGTGCTGCAATTACATTTGCAATTTCACTATAATTTAAACCTATTCTGCGGTTTAAGTAATCGACGATATAAGTTATAGCCTCGGTATCTGTTAAAAGGTCGCAAGAATATCCAAACATCTCAATAAATCGTCTATTTGCATCATAAGAGGATATCTCACCGTTATGCACAACTGTTGTGTCAAGTAGTGCAAATGGGTGAGCACCACCCCACCAACCTGGTGTATTTGTTGGATAACGACCATGACAAGTCCAAGAGTAAGCCTCATAATTTTCCAGCATATAATATTCGCCTACATCTTCTGGAAAACCGCTTGCTTTAAATACACCGACATTCTTACCAGATGAGAATATATATGCACCCTTAATATTATGGTTTGCATGAATGACTTTACGCACCACAAATTCTTTTTCATCGAGCTGAGAAAATGCAAGAACGGTTGAAAGTGGTTGCACAAAGTATCTAAAAATCATAGGTTCATCGGTAATTCTTGGGTGACGTCTAGTAGGAATTTTCGCCATAGCAATTATATCGAAGTTTTCCTTTAAAAAGGTTTCACACTCATCTTTTGCACGGTTTGAGTCATAAAAAATATGAAAAGCATAATCATTTTTAAACTCTGGATAAATACCATAAGCTGCAAAGCCACCGCCTAAACCATTTGAACGGTCATGCATAGTTGAAATGGATTTTATAATCCTTTCACCGTTTTCTCTTTTGCCATCTTTATGAAAAATACCTGCGATTGCACAACCCGCAGGGATACGAACCTGACCTTCTTTTAAAAGCATGGTTACTTTCCTCCTTTAAAAAAACATATAAAAGCAGCCTATTATATAAAAATGGCTGCAAATTTCAGCATCTATGCTGAAAAAACAAAAAAAGACGTCCATTCAAAAGACAGTAAGATTATTTTCTTACTATCCTCTGAATGAACGCCTTTGTTCATGCGTTTATTTTATAATATATAATGCTTTTGGTCAAGAGAAAATGCATAAAAATGCAAGGTGAGAAACACTTTCTTGCAAATTATATAAAACACCGCTTGTCTTTGACATGTCTATTTGTAAAATACTTCAAAAGTTTAGATTAAAGCTAAAAAGTTATAAAAACCCGCTTGACAATCTGGAAAATACAGCCTATAATTTGGCACAGAAACAGCAAAGGTGCTGAGGTCAAAGACGACTTCAGCACCTTTTTTTATTGGTTATTTATTAAACATTATGTTTTTTTATAGGAGGCAAAAGAAGATGCGTAAAGTTCCTGAAATGTTTGGCAGTATGGTATTTAACGAAACTGCTATGAAAGAACGCTTTCCAAAGCATGTATACAAAGCTTTAAAGCGTACAATGACCGAAGGCACTGCACTAGACCCACAAATTGCCGATGTTGTAGCAAATGCAATGAAAGATTGGGCTATTGAAAAGGGTGCAACACATTTTACACACTGGTTTCAGCCAATGACAGGCATTACAGCCGAAAAACATGACTCTTTCCTATCCCCTAGCACAGACGGCACAGTCATCATGGAATTTTCTGGCAAAGAGCTTATCAAAGGCGAACCAGATGCATCTTCTTTCCCATCTGGCGGTTTAAGAGCTACATTTGAGGCTAGAGGATATACGGCTTGGGACCCAACTTCTTATGCATTTATTAAAGACCATACACTTTGTATTCCAACTGCATTTTGTTCTTACACAGGTCAAGTGCTTGATAAGAAAACACCTTTACTACGTTCTATGGATGCAATCAGCAAAGAAGCTTGCAGAGTTTTAAAGCTGTTTGGCAAGGACTGCAAACGAGTTACAACAACTGTAGGACCAGAACAAGAGTATTTTCTTATCAATAAATCTGACTATGCAAAACGCCCTGATTTAGTTATCACAGGCAGAACGCTATTCGGTGCAAAAGCTCCTAAGGGTCAAGAAATGGAAGACCATTACTTTGGCTCTATCCGTCCACGAGTTAAGGCTTTTATGGAGGATTTAGACGAGGCTTTGTGGGAGCTTGGTATTTATTCCAAAACCGAACACAATGAAGTTGCACCATGTCAGCATGAAATGGCACCAATTTTCACAACAACCAATATTGCAACCGACCACAACCAACTTACGATGGAAATTATGAAAAAGGTTGCAGATAAACATGGTTTTGTTTGCCTGCTGCATGAAAAGCCATTTGAGGGCATAAATGGTTCTGGTAAGCATAATAACTGGTCTATCTCCACAGACAGCGGTGAAAACCTGCTTGAGCCTGGTAAGTCTCCATCTGAAAATGTGCAGTTTTTACTATTCTTAACCGCAGTTATAAAGGCTGTTGATGAATATCAAGATTTAATGAGAATTTCTGTTGCATCTGCTGGCAATGACCATAGACTTGGTGCAAATGAAGCTCCACCTGCTATTATGTCGATGTTTGTAGGCGAAGAACTGGAAGCAATTCTTGATTCTATTGTATCTGGTACAGATTATACAGATGTATCTAGAACAATGATGAGCATTGGTGCAACTGTACTTCCTGCAATTCCAAAGGATACAACTGACAGAAACCGTACTTCCCCATTTGCTTTTACTGGCAATAAATTTGAATTTAGAATGTTAGGCTCTGCTCTAAATATCGCTTGTCCTAATATTATGTTAAATACCGCTGTTGCAGAAGCACTTAGCCAGTTTGCAGATGAGCTTGAAAAAGCAGATGATTTCAATGCCGCACTTGGCACACTAATTCAGCGTGAAATCAAAGCACATAAGAGAATTATCTTCAATGGCAATGGTTATGGCGATGAATGGCCAATAGAAGCAGAAAAGCGTGGACTTTTAAATTTAAAATCCACTCCTGATGCACTTCCTCATTATACAGCTCAAAAGAATTTAGATTTATTTGCAAAGCATGGTGTTTACACTGAGGAGGAAATGAAATCCCGTCAAGAAATTCTGCTTGAGGAATACGCAAAAACCATTCAAATTGAAGCTCTAACTTCACTTGATATGCTTGGAAAACTGATTATTCCAGCAGCAGTAAACTATTCTGGCAAGGTTGCAGACAGTGTAAATGCAAAGGCAAAGCTTGGAATTGAATGTCCTATGGAGGTAGCACTCGTTAGAGAGCTTGCAGAGAAAACTTCACTTCTAATGAAAAAACGCAATGCACTTGAAGAAAGTCTCAATTCTATTCCAGAAGATGCAGAAAATGCTGCAAAATATTATCATGAAGTTGTAATTCCTGCAATGGACGATGCAAGACGTCTTGCAGATGCACTTGAAGGCAAAATTGCAAAAGAAGATTATCCACTTCCAACTTATGGCGATTTACTATTCTACGTTTAATATTTTTCACTCATACACAAAGGCGTGTACTTGTTTTTCAAGTATACGTCTTTTTTTATAAACTAAGGGGGTTTTTAAAATGAATATCACAAACTTAGCAAGTGCTTTAGACACTGGTTGGATGCTTATTGGTGCAGCACTGGTATTTTTCATGCAAGCGGGCTTTGCAATGGTAGAAACAGGCTTTACCAGAGCGAAAAATGCTGGTAACATCATAATGAAAAACTTAATGGACTTTTGTTTAGGCACACCGCTTTTCTGGTTTATCGGCTTTGGACTGATGTTTGGTGCAGGTGGTAAATTTATCGGCACTCTTGATTTTTTTGCAGATGGCGTTGTAGGTGAAGGCTACAACTGGGGAACACTCATTTTCCAAACAGTATTCTGTGCAACAGCTGCAACTATTGTGTCTGGTGCAATGGCTGAAAGAACTAAGTTCTCGGCTTATTGTGTATATTCCGCTATTATTTCAGCTGTAATTTATCCTATTTCTGGTCACTGGATTTGGGGTGGCGGCTGGCTTAGTGAACTAGGTTTCCATGATTTTGCTGGTTCTGCTGCTGTACACTTAGTAGGTGGTGTAGCTGCTTTTGTAGGTGCGAAAATTCTCGGTGCTAGAATTGGCAAATATGATAAAGATGGTAAACCTCGTGCAATTTTAGGTCACTCGTTGACACTTGGTGCACTCGGTGTGTTTATCCTCTGGTTCTGTTGGTTTGGTTTTAATGGCGGCTCTACCGTTGCATTATCTGGTGGTGCAGACGAAACCGCAGCTCGTGTATTTGTAACAACCAACTTATCTGCTGCTATGGCAACTGTCACTGTTTTAGCAATCACTTGGATTAGATATAAAAAACCTGATATTTCTATGACACTTAACGGCTCTTTAGCAGGTTTAGTGGCAGTTACCGCAGGTTGTGACACCGTAACCCCAATGGGTGCGGCAGCTATTGGTATTATCGCTGGTTTTGTTGTTGTGTTTGGCATTGAATTCATCGACCAGAAACTAAAAATTGATGACCCAGTAGGTGCTGTTGGTGTACATGGTATGTGTGGTGCTGTTGGTACATTACTTGTAGGTGTGTTTGGATATTATGAATATGGCACAAATAATGTAAATCCAGTAGGTTTGGTTTATGGTGGTGGTTTTAATGCACTGCTTGTACAATTTATAGGTGTAATCAGTGTTATTGCATGGGTAAGCATTACCATGACTATTGCATTTTTAATTATTAAAAACACAATGGGACTTCGTGTATCTAAAGAAGAAGAAATCATGGGTCTTGACATTCAGGAACATGGTATCAGCTCTGCATATGCCGATTTCATGCCAGTTCCACAGATTTTAGGCACAAAAGCAGGTCAAAAACTTGCAGAAAGCTTAGAGTCTGACGTTGCAACCGAAACTGTACCTGTAATTAAGCTTGATGAAGATACAAAAACAGATGGCAAAATTCATAAGATTGTTATTGTGACTAAACATTCTCGCTTAGAGGCTTTAAAAGAGGCTATGAATAATATTGGTGTTACTGGTATGACAGTAACAAATGTTATTGGTGTAGGTCAGCAAATGGGTGCAAGTGAATATTATCGTGGTGCAAAATTGGATATTACACTACTTCCTAAGATTAAAATGGAAATTGTAGTTACAGCAATCCCAGTTGAAACAGTAGTAAACACCGCAAAAGATGTGTTATACACTGGACATATTGGAGATGGTAAGATTTTCGTATATGAAGCTCAAAATGTTGTTAAGGTTCGTACAGGTGAAACGGGCTATGATGCTCTACAAGACTAAAAAAATCCGCCTATAAAGGCGGATTTTTTAATTTTGCTTTCTAACAATGCTATAATCATCACCGTTTCTATAATATGGGCATGTACTATAAAAACCTTGCATTTGTCTTGCGGCTACATCTTCGTCCCATACCATATCACATATATACTCGTCGTACTCATCATCGTACTGACCATACATACAGGTTTCACATTGCATAATTAATCACTCTTTTATTCAGCAGATGAGCTTGCGGCACTTGAAGATGCAGCACCATCTGTATTAGTTGATGATGTGCCATCATCAGTGGCGGAAGAAGACCCACCGAGCAAGTCCTCCATAGAAGGCACATTTCCTGCTTCCTCACCTAAAATATCTGTTATTGTTAAATCCTCATGACCTTCTGGATAAGTAACTTCTGCTTCACTCATCCACTGCTCTATTAAACTATCTATGGTCATGCCAGTTAAGTTATACACAAGCTGTGGACGATAAGCGTCATAATCCTCATCTGTTAACTTTTCACGCTTGATGATATGCCAACCATAATCAGATTTAACTGGTTCAGATGAAATCTCACCAATTTCAAGAGCTTCTGTACCCTTTACAAACTCATCAACAAAGCTTCCATCATCTTGGAAAATATATCCGTTAGGATTTGTTGCAAGACCAGTATCTTCGCTATACTTATTCATCAGCTCGTCAAAATCTGCACCATCTGCAAGCTCCTGCTGAATTTGCTTGACAAGTGCTTCTTTTTCAGCTAAAGCATCGCCAGTCAGCTCATTGCCATACTCGTCAGTATTCATAATTAAAATATGTTTAGCTTTATAGAATTTTTCAAATTCTGCTTTAATTTCGTCCTCAGCTGGGGCATTTTCACCACCCACACCAAAATAATAATCATTTAAAGCTTCATAGTAATAGCCTTGGGCAAAGATATTATTGTACATTTCTTCGTCCATACCCATTGACTGAAGCCACTCATCAAAAGTCATACCCTGTTCAGCAAGTTTGGAAATTGTCTGATTTTTAGTTTGTTTTAAATCCCAAGCAGAACCACGCCAAGTTTTATTGCGAGCCTCATCTAGGCTTAAACCAAGCTCATTAAATTTTTCAACTACTGTACGAGCATATAAGCAGTTGTTATCAGTAGCTGCTACAAGCTGCTGAACAGCCTCTGGATACATACTCCAAAGGTACTGACCCATACCATAGCTATTTTCCATCATAGCTTTACAATAACTATAATAATCTACATATTCATTTTTCAGAATATCAGTACCATTTATAATCATCATAACTTCTTTATCAGATGTATCTACTGCATAAGCCACATCAGGCAAACCAATTTGAACGGTTGCACCCAAGCAAACAGCTGTCATAACAGCGGTAGCAGCAATACGTTTTACATAGCCTTTAACCATAATTCATTATCTCCTATTTAGAATTTGTGCAATACTGGGTTATTATAACACTTTGAATAGAGAAACTCAATAATTTCCCAAAAGCATCACAAAATTAACACAAAAAACAAAAAGACCAGATTTTTAATCTGGTCTTAAATATTTGAAATTAAAGAGCAGCCTTAGCCTTTTCAACAAGTGCTACGAAAGCAGTGTTATCGTTGATAGCCAGCTCAGCTAACATCTTACGGTTGATTTCGATACCAGCCTTCTTCAGACCGTTCATGAAACGGCTGTAATTGATGCCGTTCATCTTGCAAGCTGCGGAGATACGAGTAATCCACAGGCGACGGAAATCACGCTTCTTGTGCTTACGACCGATGTAAGCATACTTAAGGGACTTCATAACCGCCTGATTAGCAGTTCTAAAGTGGGTAGACTTAGCACCAAAGTAGCCCTTTGCACGCTTTAATATCTTCTTTCTTCTTTTACGGGTCATCATTGCGCCCTTAACTCTAGCCATTTATAAAAACCTCCAGATATTTACTAAATACTTTAAATTACATGTAAGGGATTAGACGCTTTACCTGAGCTACGTTAGTAGTATCAGCGAAACCTTCCTTACGCAGGTGACGAAGACGCTTAGTGTTCTTCTTAGTTAGAATGTGACGACGGCCAACATGACCACGCTTGATTTTGCCGTTCTTGGTAACCTTGAATCTCTTCTTAGCACCGCTATGGGTCTTAATCTTAGGCATATTATTAAACTCCTCTCATTGCTTATGTCTGAAAAGTCAGACATGCGTTAAAATTTTACTTATCCTTTTTAGGTGCCAAGAACATATGCATTTGGCGACCTTCTAGCTTGGGATTTTTTTCAACAGTGCCAACTTCAGCACAGAGATCTGCAAAACGCTCAAGCAGATCCAGACCTAGTGAAGAATGAGTAACTTCACGGCCACGGAAACGAACTGAAACCTTGACCTTGTCGCCGCCCTTTAGGAATTTGCAAGCATTTTTAACCTTAGTGTTAAGGTCGCCAACGTCAATACCTGGAGTTAGGCGGATTTCTTTGATGTCCACAACACGCTGATTTTTGCGAGCCTCTTTTTCACGCTTTGCCTGTTCAAAACGGAACTTACCATAGTCCATAATACGGCAAACTGGTGGCTGAGCCTGTGGTGCGATTTTAACAAGGTCCATTCCTCTGTCAATGGCAGCTTCAAGAGCCTCCTTGCTTGACATAATGCCTAGCTGTTCTCCCTCATCGCCAATAAGACGAACTTCCTTGTCACGAATTTCTTCATTGATCTGATGTTCCATGCTGCTAATACGAAAGCACCTCCCAAAATGGTAATTAACAAAATTTGATGTATGCCTTAGGCATAAAAAAAACGGACAGCCGAGCTATCCGAATCAAGACAAAAAAACCCTTATAAAAAGAGATTTTGACGTTCTTGACCCGATTGCTTATGCGGCGGGTGAGGACACTATGTCCTACTTTGTTTTCCTCAAACAGTTTATCAGACTTTAAACAGTATGTCAAGAATTTTTTAAAAAATATTGCACAAAAATATTAAGTAAAAAAATATTAATAGACCGCTTGACAAATGCATATAGTATAGTGTATCTTTTTTAATCACAGGAAGTCTTTTAATTAAATTACAAAATAGTGTATATTTCAAGAAAACTGTTGAAATTTTATGTATTTTGTAATATTCTATGTATATAAAAGAACTGCGTATTTACTACGCACTTGAATTAGGAAGGATTCATTTTTATGAGCGAAGCATTTGGCAACGATTATGTTGTTCTCACCGACGAGGACGGCAACGAAGTTGAGTTCCAACATATCGATACTGTTGAAGTTGACGGTCAAACTTATATGGCATTTATCCCAGCTGAACTTGCAGTTGATGAGGAAGCAGAAGTTGTTATCCTTAAAGTAGTTGAAGAAGATGGCGAAGAAATTCTTGCAACTGTTGAAGACGAAGCTGAAGCTGATAAGATTTTTGAAATCGTCATGGAACGTGTTGAGGACATGTACGAAGAAGAATAATTTTCTCCCTACCCTGTTTGACAGTAACCCTTTTTCAACCCACATCTCTTATAAGGGATTCCGAATAATCTTTCCATGCGGAGTTGCAGGCCTCCCGTGAATCAAAAACGGACGTTGGAAGCACAGATGTATGGAATAGGAAACCCACCTGCTCTAACGTGCAGGTTAGCAATGGGGTTGCATCGGCAGTGGTGGGGATTTATTATGCCTATTAAGCAGTAATGACTTATTGTGTCATTACTGCTTTTATATTGTTATCTTAACAAAAATTTTACATCATTTTTACATTGATTATTTAACAAAATTAAATTGTTATATTTTTATCATATTTTCACACTTTAAAGCGTTATTATCCCATAAAAGTTATGATTTTACATAAGTTTTATAAAACTTTCACAGAAAAACCCCCTTGTTTCGCACCTTTCCTGTGATATAATATATATGCGGGGTGCTATCTAGTATCAATAACATTATGGAGGTGAATAACATGCCTTTTAGAATTAGACCTCAAATGCCTGACCGTCCTGATATCGATGACTTCATTTTTGATGATGATAATTCTACTCAAAAAAGCGAAGACTAATCGGTTATCACCTAAGATTTCCGGCGTTTCACCACGTCAAAAACGTGGTTTTTTAATGTATTTTTACTCCAGATTATTTGGCTGTAATCTGTTTTATCTATAAATTGTAAATCCGCAGCCAATACTGTTTTGGCTTGCGGTATTTTTTTATTCCTAGCAAAAAAGGAGAATTATCATGTCAAAAAAACATGAAAGCAAAAAACGACCAAACCTTGATATAAGCTATACTTGCAGCCGTGAGCTTTCATGGCTTCAATTTAATAGCCGTGTACTTGAGGAAGCTGAATCTGAAACTGTACCTTTGTTTGAAAGACTAAAGTTTGTATCCATTTTCAGTTCAAATCTTGACGAATTTTTTATGATTCGTGTAGGTTCTCTCACGGATATAGCTGCAATTCATTCTAAAGATGTGCCAGACAATAAATGTGGTTGGACGGCTTCCCAGCAGCTTGAGCATATATATGAAAGCTGTATACCACTTGTTAAAAGGCGTGACAAAGTATTTTCTGAGCTTTCCGATGAGCTTGCAAAAAACGGTGTTGAACAGCTTTCTTATAGCAAACTGACAGCCGCTGAAAAAAGATATATTGACCGCTGGTATAAAACAAGAGCTTTGCCTATTTTATCCCCACAGGTTGTTGACCAACACCACCCATTCCCTCACCTGCCTAGCGGTCAGTTATATATTGCTGCTCGTTTGCGTTTTGAGGAGCTTTCAATGTTTGGTCTTTTACCTGTTCCAACAGCTCTTCCTGCTTTTGTACGTTTGCCTGATGAAGATAGTTTACGTTATGTTTTAACCGAAGATATTCTTTTAAGCAAGTTATCCAGCATTTTTAAAGGCTTTAGAGTACAATCAAAAGCTATAATCCGTGTTACAAGAAATGCAGATATAAGCCCTGATGATGACGATGATGATATTGAAATCGAACCAGATATGCGTCAAAAGATGAAAAAACTGCTTAAAAAGCGTATGCGTCTTGCACCTGTACGTCTTGAATATAAGGGAAAGCTGCATAGCTCAACCCGTGAATTTCTGCTTACAAGACTTAATTTGCACCCTGAGCAAGTATATGAAGTTCAAAGTCCTTTACAGCTCGGCTATGTTTTCTCACTTGAAAGCATGGTAGTTAATAAAGATTTGCTTTATCCTTCTTGGACTCCTCAGCCATCACCAATGATAACCGCTGATGTGCCTGTATTGCCTCAAGTGCTTGAGCATGATATGCTTTTACATTATCCTTATGAACGAATGAACCCATTTTTACGTTTAATTCGTGAAGCATCTTCTGACCCTGATACTGTTTCTATTAAAATTACACTTTATCGTGTAGCAAGACAGTCAAAACTTATCAGTTATCTGTGTGATGCTGCTGAAAATGGCAAGGAAGTGCTTGTGCTTGTAGAACTTCGTGCAAGATTTGATGAAGAAAATAACCTTGCACTTGCAGAACAGCTTGAACATGCAGGTTGTAGAGTTATATATGGTATTGAAAACCTAAAAGTACATTCCAAAATCTGTCTTATCACCCGTCAAACCGAAACAGGTACACAGTATATTACACAAATTGGCACAGGTAACTATAATGAGAAAACCGCAAAGCAATATACCGATTTATCTCTTATGACTTCTAATAATGCAATCGGTGAAGATGCAGCAAACTTCTTTCAGCATATGGCACTTGGTATACCTACCACAGAACGTGGTGAACTGCTTATTGCTCCAAATCTGCTTAAAAGCGGTATATTAGAGCTTATTGAAGGAGAAATTCAAAAAGCAAATGCAGGTCTGCCAAGCCGTATTATTATGAAATTCAATTCATTGACTGATAGAGATATAATTGATAGATTATCAGAAGCATCATGTGCTGGTGTGCCTATTGATTTAATTATTCGTGGTATTTGCTGTTTAGTTCCATCTGTTCCTAATAAAACAGAAAATATTACAATTCGCTCTATTGTTGGTCGTTTCCTTGAACACTCTAGAATTTTCTGTTTTGGTGTGGGCGATGAGGAAAAAATTTATATTGGCTCTGCTGATATGATGACCAGAAACACAGAAAAACGTGTAGAAATTGCTTGTCCTGTATATGATAAAAAATGTATCGAAAAAATACATGATATACTTGATATTTATATGAAAGATAATATTCAAGCTAGAATACACAATTCACATGGTCATTTGCGTCATTGCAAACGTAAAAATGGCGAGGAAATTATAAACAGTCAGCAAGTCCTTATGGACGAAGCAGTTAAAAACGCTCCATATATACCATAAAAATAAAGTGTGATAGCTAAAAAGCTATCACACTTTATTTTTATGCCTCAGTTGCTTTAGGCTCTCTGCTCATAAAAAGCTTCAATAATATAGGTGTTACGAGCGTTGTCACAACTACCACAAGCACTATCGCAGGGAATAAATTTGTGTTTATTAGTCCAGCCGCAGCACCTTTTTGGGCTACAATAAGAGCAACTTCACCACGGGAAATCATACCCACACCAACAGCAAGTGCTTCATGATTTGTAAACTTAAACATTTTTGCACCCAGTCCACAACCTACAACCTTGGTTAAAATGGCTATAATTAATAATACTGCTGAAAATACAGCTATTTCAGAATTAAATCCCTCAAGGTTTGTTTTAATACCTATTGACGAGAAAAATACTGGTGCAAAAAACATATAATTCATAATATTTATTTTCTTTGCTACATATTCACGAAGGTCTAAAATATTACATAATATTATACCCGCAAAATATGCACCTGTTATATCAGCAATACCAAAGAATACCTCTGCCACATAAGACATTACAAAGCAGAATGCAAGCGATACAATAGCAAGTCTTCTATGATTTGCCCAAATGATATCCATTTTTTGAAATGCCTTGTAAAAGATGATGCCAATAATTGCGATGAAAACAAAAAACAACACTATATTTCCCATAACACGAATTGGCTTAACTGATGGGTCTGCAAAACCTGTTATAACTGTAAGAACAATTATACCTAAAATATCATCTATTACTGCCGCACCAAGAACAGCTGTTCCTACTTTTCCCTTTAATTTTCCCATTTCTCTAAGGGTTTCAACAGTTATTGATACAGATGTAGCGGTTAAAACAACGCCTATAAACAACGCTTTTAGAAAATCCATAGGGTCTACTACATCTCTAAAAAAGATTTCATAGCATATTGTACCGCCTATAAGTGGCAAAGCTGCACCTATAACAGCAATAATAAATGATGCAAAACCTGTTTTCTTAAGCTCGACTAAATCTGTATCCAAACCAGCCAAGAACATAAGCATTATTACACCTATTTCCGATGTCTTAACAAGGAAATCTGTTTCACTTACAAAACCAAAAACTGATGGACCAAGCAAAACACCAGCAACAAGTGCACCGACAACCTGTGGCATATGCACACGCTCAGATAAAACTCCCATTGCCTTTGTTACAAGCAAAATCACAGCAAGGCTTAAAAGAAAATCATATGATTCCATTATAAAC
>DXIE01000037.1 GCA_019113005.1 Candidatus Butyricicoccus avistercoris
ATATTTGATGTTTCAGTTGATAGTCTTTTAGGAAATGAAATAAATATTCAAGATAAAGAGCCAAAAGAAGACAATACAAAAGACAACACAAACGATAAAAAAGATAAAATTATAAAAATTTTGCCGATTGCATTAACAGGGGTTTTAGCTGTTATATCAGCAGGACTTATAATATCTCAGATAAATATATATAAACAGCTTGAGCGACTTCAAAATAGTATAGCTGTAATACCAAACACCGTTTATGTAAATTCTAATAATGGTGGCGAGTCAAACACAAGCGTAAGTTTGTTTACAAGCTGGGATATAACTGCTAAAAAATATTATCAAAATAGAACTATGGATATACTCATATCTGTTTTACCGAAAAGCGATGTAGAGGGTACAAAAGTCGAATTTTCAATAACGGGTGAACAGGTTATAACAGCAGAAAAACAAGGTCAGTCATATAATGCGGTTGTAAATGTGCCTTGGGGAGCAGAGCTAACTATAAATGCATCAATTATTAAACCAGATGGAACAATAGAAAATGAAATATTGCCTATATATGGCGTGACAAGCCAAGATTTATTTTCAGTATCACTTATGATGTCTTATGAAAGTGGCTGGAGTAATAAGATATATGCATATTTGGATTTTGAAAATACTTATGCTCCTAAATATGATAGTGAAAATACAACAATGGCGATTATAAGCGGAAATCCAACTCTAGTTGAATGGGAAGTCAAGGAAGCAGGAAAAATAATAGAAAAGGATAGCAGAAAAATAGATAATGATGAAAATGTAAGTTATCAACAAGTATCTATTATTAGTCAAGGTGCTCCTTTAAAAGTCAAAAATATAAAAGAAGTAAGCATAGTTGTAAATATTACAGATGAAAACGGAATAGTAACAACTTTATCTGAAAATTTAAAATAAATAATTTAAACCGCTTGTTTTATAAACAGGCGGTTTTTCTAGTTTCTAATAAAATGACAAAGAAAGTTGTCAAAAAAGAATTGACAAATATAGTTGTCAATGATATTATAACTATGACAAATAAAGTTGTCATTATGACAGATATACTTGTCAAAAGGAGGTGTCTTTATATGCCACTTGGAAATCATGTAAAAGAATTTCGAGCAGCAAAAAATCTAAACCAACAAGAGCTTGGCTCGCTTGTCGGTGCATCAAGGCAAACAATCAGCCTCATAGAAAGAGGAGATTATAACCCATCTATAACGCTTGCACTAAAAATAGCGGGTGTATTTGAAAAGACAGTAGAAGAAGTATTTTATCTAACAGAGGAGGAGTAAATATGAAAAAGAAAACAGGACTTAAATTTGCACTTACTATGGTAGCATGTGCTTTGTTTGGTGCATTGTGTAGCATCATTGTTAATTTTAGTGAGCAAAGTCTAACCAATATTATAGATAATATATTCGATATACTTATCAAAAATAGCACGGTGCTTATGTTTATTGGAGTAGTTCCGCTTATTATTGGCAGTGTATTTCTGGTTAAGGCAAGAAGTGTTATAGAGCAAAATAATAATTTAGATGAAGATGAGTTTGAGAAAACACATAAAACACTTTCTCTTGCATTATATGTTCCAAGTGTACTTATGCCATGGCTATTTGTATGCTTTGGTTTTTCGGTTACATATAATTTTGGTATCGAATCTCCTTATATTTTAATGGATTTAATTATATTTATCTTAGAACTTGCATGGATTATAATACTTCAATACCAAATAGTTGAGCAAACAAAAAAGATATTTCCTGAAAAAAGAGGTAATGTTTTAGATAGTAAATTCCAAAAAGAATGGTATTCAAGCTGTGATGAAGCCGAGAAGCAAATAATAGGCGAGGCATGTTATATATCTTGTAAAACTATGAATATGGTTTACCCTATATTGTTTGCAATTATGATATTTGTTTGTAGTTTATATGATTTAAGTCCATTTATATTTTTAATGGTAGGTGTGCTGTGGTTAATTCAAATACTAAGTTATTTGATACCATCATATAAACTTGAACACGGCAAAAAATCCCGACGTTAGTCGGGATTTTCGGCTTTTTTTACTGCAAGTGTTGCCAGTGTATCGCCAAGCTGAACAAAAATTGATGCAAGCATTGCAGTTTCTTCTGCTGTACTGGTGTTTGAAACACTTATTGCAAGTGCTGTGATAGCAGTTACGAGTTGTTCTCCACTCATTATATCACCCAGTATTTTTATATGCAGAAAATAAAGGTTTTAAAACTCCTTTTTATTAAAAACAGCAATAGAAATAATCATGGAGATAGCAAGCAATATTAAACTTGCAAGCAAAATTAGGCTTAAAGCAGTTAATGAGTTATAAATGCTTTCGATAGTTGATATTAAATTTTCAATATCAAAATTAGAACGCTCAAGAAAAGGCTTTAATAACATAACAATAATTGCTGGTGCAAAGAAAATGGTAAAAAATGCAATAGTAATATAGTTAGGCTTTAGCATATAAGTTAGTGGTGTAAAAACAGACTGTAAAGTTATTATAATAGTGGAAAAGATAAGTATAAGTCTTATGGTTTCATATGCTGTTGCATCTTTTAAAATAAACATAACAGCAGATGATAATATTACAACAGGAATAGAAAAACCTAATAAAAATAAATATCTTCCTATGACGATATTTTTTCTGGAGAGTGGCGAACTAAGTAAAATTCCCGCAAAACCTGTCGATGCAGATTGGAGATTTGTGCTTAAAGAAAGCATTATAGCTGTAAGTGTTGGATAAAATAAATATAAATACTGTGAGTCATACAAATGTGCAATGAAAAACAAAAATATTTGTGCTATTAAATAAAAGCGTACTGTTGATTTCATTAGATAAAAATCACTTCTGCAAGCTGATAACATAAAAATTCTCCTTTCTTATAGGGTTAAAAATAGCATTATTTGGTCAAGGTTTGCAGGTGCAATGTCAACATTAGTTGATATTTTTTTCGGATTTATTAAAGCCTCTGTGCCAAATAAATCATCACGAGTAGCATAAACCGCATTTTGTGGAATGTTTTTTAAATCTTCTTTTGTACAACGTATAAAACCGTAATTTTCATTTATTTCTGGCATTGATTGATGGAAAAGCAGTTTTCCATTATGTATAAACGCTATTTCATCAGCTATACTTTCTAAATCGCTTGTGATATGCGAAGAAATTAAAATAGAATGTGTTTCATCTAGCATAAATTCTCTAAGTATATCTAAAACTTCATTTCTAACAACTGGGTCAAGTCCAGAGGTAGGCTCATCAAGAATTAAAAGACGAGCATTATGACAAAGAGCGATAGCAAGTGATAATTTAGCACGCATACCACGGGATAAATCAGAGAATTTCTTTTTTGGGTCTATTTTAAATTTATCAAGATATTTAAAATATGCATCAGAATTCCATTCAGGATAGACTTTTTTAAATACATTATCAATATAATATGGTCTATAATCACTTGGTAGGGCGGTAAGCTCGGAAACATAGCCGATATCTTTTTTTATTTCGGTTTCATTTTGCTCTAGTGGCTTGTCAAAAACCAAAATTTCACCACTTGTTTTATGAAGTAAGCCTAAAATAAGCTTAATAAGTGTTGATTTACCTGCACCGTTTTCACCTATTACACCAAGCACAGTGCCCCCTTTTAAATTAAGTGTTATATTATCAAGTTTAAATTTATCAAATTCTTTACTGAGATTTTTAACTGAAATGCTATTCATAATATTCACTCCTGTTCATACAGTTTTACAAGTAAGTTTCTAAGTTCATCTAGTGAAATATTGTTTAATTTTGCACGGCTTACGACATCAGAAAGTTCTTCTGTAATTTGTGTAAGTTGTTCGTTATAAATTGTTTCATGGTTTCCAGAGCGTACAAAACAGCCTTTTCCAGCGACAGTATAAATATATCCGCTGCGTTCAAGTTCTTCATAAGCTCTTTTAGTGGTTATTAAGCTAACACGAAGTTCTTTTGCAAGAAGTCGCATAGATGGCAAAGCATCATTTGCATTTAGACTGCCAGAAAGTATAAGTTTTTTAATTTGCTCAACTATTTGCTCATAGATTGGCTTTGAGCTATTTTGAGATAAAATGATATTCAAGTTAACCCTCCTTTTTAAATGAGGTAAAGTATATATACTATATATACTTAGTATACACAGCATAAACAGTATGTCAATAGCAAAACTAAAAATAGCAATAAAAAAGCGACAGCCTAAGCTGTCGCTTTAAATATTTAATCTTACAGGTTCTCAGTTAAGAACTTCTCCATGCCAGCGATTGCTGCATCTTCGTCAGCACCCTCAGCAGTGATAGTAACTTCAGTACCACACTTTACGCCAAGACCCATAACAGCCATCATACGCTTTGCATTAGCTTTCTTAGCTTCAGTAGCGATAGTGATATCGCTCTGGAAAGCACCAGCAGCCTTAACAAGCAGACCAGCTGGACGAGCATGGATACCTAATTCGTCTTTAATAGTGTAAGTAAAAGTCTTCATTGGAATACATCCTTTCAAAAAAAGCTTAATAACCCTCTTAAATGGTCATAACGATTATAACATAGTTTATGTTTTATTTCAATGTTTGCAGAATAAATAATAGCGTAAATAAACCGTATAGATAAAAAACGTGTATAAACTGCAAAATTTATGAAAAGTAGATGTAATTCTAGTATACTTTTGTGCAAAATAGTGATATAATTAATTATGCTTTTATAGCTGAAAATCAATTAGAAGGAAGGAAACATAAATGAAGCGTGTTGGTATATTGACAAGTGGCGGTGACTGCCAAGGGTTAAATGCTGCTATTCGTGGTGTCGCAAAGGCACTTTATGTTGAATTTGGTGATAAAGTTGAAATATACGGTATTGCAGATGGATACCGTGGACTTATACAGGGTGAGTATAAACTGATGAAACCATCAGATTTTTCTGGTATTCTTACTCTAGGCGGCACTATTTTAGGTACTTCACGTCAGCCATTTAAGCAAATGCGTGTTCCAGATGAAAAAATAGGCGATAAAGTAGAAGCTATGAAAGAAAATTACAAGAAAATGAAGCTTGATTGTCTTGTAATTTTAGGTGGTAATGGTACACATAAAACTGCTAATCTGCTTTCAGAGGAAGGGTTAAATGTTGTTACACTTCCAAAAACAATAGATAATGATTTATGGGGCACTGAAATGACTTTTGGTTTTTACAGTGCTTTAGAGCTTGCAACCGAAGTTATCGACTGTATCCATACAACTGCAACATCTCATGGCAGAGTATTTATTGTTGAAATTATGGGTCATAAAGTTGGTTGGCTGCCACTTTATGCAGGTGTTGCAGGCGGTGCAGATATGATTTTACTGCCAGAAATACCATATAAGATGGAAAATTTAATTAAAATGCTTGATAAGCGTGATAAAGAGGGCAAGAGATTTTCTATTATCGCAGTAGCAGAGGGTGCAATATCTACTGAAGAAGCTAAGATGAGCAAAAAAGAATTTAAAAAATCTCGTGCAGAGCTTACAGACCCTGCAATTTCTTATAAAATTGCTCGTGAGCTTGGCAAGGCTACAAATAGAGAAATTCGTGTTGTTGTTCCAGGACATTTTCAGCGTGGCGGTGGCCCATGCTCTTATGATAGAGCATTTGCAACACGTCTGGGCAGTTATGCAGCACGTTTAATTGCAAATGGCAATTATGGCAATATGGTAGCATTAAAAGATGGTGAAATTGTTCCAGTTCCACTTAGTGAGGTTGCTGGCAAACTTAAAACAGTTCCTCTTGATTGCAGCATGATTAAATCTGCTAGAGATATTGGTATTTCATTTGGTGATGAATAATAAAAAAACAGGTTGTGATTTTTTCACAACCTGTTTTAATTTTACTTATTATCATCATGACAGCCACTACAACCACTGCAACCACCATTACAATGATGCTCTGATGAGCATTGCTTTGCAGATGGGCAGCCAATACATTTAGCACCACTTTTTTTAGCCTTTATAATGTATGTTATAGCAGCTGCTAATATAACGAAAACAACTGCAATAATAATGAAATCTATCATGGTTTATAACACTTCCTTAAACCTTTGCAGCAGGTTTGTTTTTACCATTAAGTGCATATTTTTCATCAATCTTATTGTCAGCTTGACTGATAAGATACACAACTAAAATAACAATAGCTGCAACAACAATTAAACCAGGGATAAATGCTGTGCCTACAGAACCGGTTGTTACTAGTGTGCCAATTTGATAGACAAGGAATGAAAGCACATATGCTGTGCCAAGTTGCAGACCGATACCGCCAAATAGCCATTTTTTATCTTGTATTTCAGAGTTCATAGCACCGATTGCGGCAAAGCATGGTGGAGTATATAGGTTAAACATCAGATAAGCAAGAGCTGCAACAGATGACAGACCCATAACAGTTGCAACATCTGCACCAGCACCACCAACAAGTGCTAATTCTTCGGTGTCGATAAAGTTTGTAATGCCATATACAACAGCCAGTGTGCCTACAACATTTTCCTTTGCAATAAAGCCAGTGATTGCTGCCGCCGCAAGTTGCCATACGCCAAAACCAAGAGGTAAAAGAATAATTGCAAACGGACTAGCAATAGTTGCAAGAATAGATGTATTTTCCATACCTTCTTCAACTACTTGAAGCTGCCAGTTAAATGTTTGCATAATCTGAACAGCTGCATTACATACAAGAATAATAGTACCAGCCTTAATAATAAAAGACTTAGCACGAGAGAACATAGAGAATACGGCTCTCTTTAGGCTAGGAACTTTATATTCAGGAAGCTCCATAATAAAGAATGACTTTCTAAATTTATGACCTGTAATTTTAAGAACAATTACAGCACCAAATAAAATAAGTAGAATACCTACAAAATACATAAGTGTGCCAACCCAAGAAGCATCTTTGAAGAATGCACCTGCAAACAGTGCGATAACAGGAAGTTTAGCACCACATGGCATGAATGGAGTTAACATGGCAGTTGTTCGGCGTTCACGTTCATTTCTGATTGTACGACATGCCATAACACCAGGGATTGCACAGCCTGTACCGATAACCATAGGAATGATTGATTTACCAGAAAGACCTACACGCTTAAAGAATGGGTCCATAACAACACTTACACGAGCCATATAACCGCAATCTTCAAGCAGAGCAATTAAGAAATACATAACCATTACAAGTGGTAAGAAGCCTACAACAGCACCTACACCGCCGATAATACCATCAACAAGTAAGGACTGTAAGAATGGTGATGCACCTTCTACAAGTGTGCCAACATATGCTTGGAACTTTTCAATCCATGCAACAAGATAATCAGCAATCAGGGGGCCAAGTCTTGACTGTGAGATGTCAAATACAGCCCACATTACAACTGCAAAAATTGGAATACCTAGCCATTTGTTTGCAAGAACAGAGTCGATTTTATCTTGAACATTTGTATCCTTAGTTAAAACCTTGCGTGTTTCAACTTCGGAAACAAGTTTATTTACAAATTCAAAACGTTTTCTATCTGCAGCTTCTACCTCAGCTTTGTCGTGTAGATTTATATCACCTTGATTGTAAGGTGCAGTTTGAGTGTCACCAAATCTTTCGGTTGCATTTGAAATGATTTCGGCTAAACCATTATCACTGGAAGCAGTTGACACAGTTTGTATAACAGGACAACCTAATTTTTTAGAAAGAAGTTCTACGTTTATAGTAGTACCTTTTTTGTCGTTTATATCACGCTTATTAAGAGCTACAACAACAGGTATGCCAAGCTCTAAAAGCTGAGTTGTGAAGAAAAGGCTACGACTTAAATTTGTAGCATCAACAATGTTTATGATTACATCAGGCTGTTCATTTTTCACATAACTACTTGTTACACTTTCCTCAGATGTAAAAGGTGACATGGAATATGCACCAGGAAGGTCTACTGCAATTAGGTCATCACGGTCTGAGCAGTACATTTTTTTGATTGGGCTTTCTTTTTTGTCAACTGTAACGCCTGCCCAGTTGCCAACACGTTCGGTGCGACCTGTAAGGGCATTGTACATAGTGGTTTTACCACTGTTTGGATTGCCGGTCAAAGCAATTCTCATTTTTAAATCCTCCTATTTTAATAAAATGCTTTTTATGTACACAAAAATTAGCTTTAGCTAACTAAATACCTTTAAAAAACTGTTCATTTAAGAACAGTTTTCTAGATAAGAATGGCTTCTGCTAAATCCTTATCTATATTATAACGTCCGTCTTTTATTGAAACAACATATCCGCCTCTCATATGAGAAACAACGGTTATTGGTTCACCGCTATAACAACCAAGAGAAAACAGAAAGCTGTTTAACTCATCGTCGTCGGTTTGAATATCCTTGATAATATATTCTTTACCAAGTTCAGCGAAAGTTAAATTCACCATAACGCCCCCTTTCTAGCCTTTAAGAGCGGTTGCATATAACTAACAAATTTAAAATACCATAAGTGAAATGCTTTGTCAATGAATTTTCATAATTAAATTTTACAATATAACATAAATAATTAAATATGTAAATACATACATGTTTTATATAGAGCAATAATTCATATATGTTAAGAAAATTTAGCATATAATCAAATTATATGAATGATTGTGGGATTATATGATTGTTTTAAAGGCAAAATATGAGCTAAAATACATAAAACCTGTGTTTATAAATTGGTTAAAATGCGGAAAAGAATACAACAATCATAAAATAGAGAAAAGAACATAAAAAAGCGTTGTAATAATTCATTAAAAGTGTTATGATTCATTCAACAAACAAGAAACAATCATAAAATAAAAAGGAGGAGTCAAAATGAGCAAGATTGACGAAATCACAAGAGAAAGTTGGATTATGGGTACTTTCCCAGAGTGGGGTACTTGGCTCAATGAGGAAATTGAAAACGAAGAGGTAAAGCCTAACACTGTTGCTATGTGGTGGCTTGGCTGTACTGGAATGTGGTTCAAGACTCCAGCAGGTTGTAATATCACCGTTGATTTATGGTGTGGTAATGGTAAGCGTACTCATGGCGATGGCAAAATGAAGGTTGGTCACCAGATGGCTAATATGTGCGGTGCTCGTGCAATGCAGCCAAACCTTCGTGCAGTTCCATTTGTAATTGACCCATTCGCTATTAAGAATGTAGATGCTGTACTGGCTACTCACTACCACCAAGACCATATGAGTGCTGAATATGCTGCTCACGTTATTAAAAGCGGTATGACCACAACTGATGAAAATGGTAATGAAATCCCTGTTCCATTTATTGGCCCTAAGAAGTCTGTTGAGCTGTGGCAGAAGTGGGGCGTTCCAGCTGACCGTTGCGTGACTGTAAAACCAGGTGATACAATTAAAATTAAGGATATTGAAATCGTTGCTCTTGATTCTTTCGATAGAACTTGTCTGGTAACTACTGATTCTCAAGGTCCAGATAGAGAAGAACTGACAGGTGTTTGCCCAACCGACAT
Source organism: Candidatus Butyricicoccus avistercoris (assembly GCA_019113005.1). GTDB lineage: Bacteria > Bacillota > Clostridia > Oscillospirales > Butyricicoccaceae > Butyricicoccus_B > Butyricicoccus_B avistercoris. The sequence goes on from DXIE01000037.1 coordinate 9,491, forward strand.
GGACGAAAAAGCTGTTAACTATCTGATTAAGACTCCAGGTGGTAATATCTATCATAGCGGTGACTCTCATTACTCCATTTACTTTGCTAAACATGGTAAGGATTATGACATCGACGTTGCATTTGGTTCTTTCGGTGAAAATCCAATCGGTATGCAGGACAAGATGACTTCTATTGATATTCTTCGTATGGCTGAGGCTCTGCGTTGTAAGGTAGTAGTTCCAATCCATTATGATGTATGGACAAACTTTATGGCTGATATCAATGAGATTAAGGTTCTTTATGATATGAAGAAAGACCGTCTAGGCTATCAGTTCCACCCATTCTTCTGGGAAGTTGGCGGCAAGTATGTTTACCCAACTGATAAGGATAAGCGTGCTTATCATCATCAGCGTGGTTTTGAGGATTGTTTCGAAGCTCCTCAGAACATTCCTTTCCGTTCCTTACTATAATTTAGGAGGGACATAAATGCTTAAGTATTTTGTAGAAAATAAATATGTTAAGTTTGCTGATGAGGCAAAAGACTGGAAAGACGCTATCCGTATGAGTTGTGAAACTCTCGAGGCAGCAGGTGCAGTTGAAGAAAGATACAAAGAGGACATCATCGCTTGCGTTGAAAAATATGGTCCATATATTGTAATTGCACCAAATATCGCTCTGCCACACTCTCAGGAGGGTGCAGAAGGTGGCGTACATAAAACCGCTATCGCTTTTATGAAACTTAATAAGCCTGTTAGCTTTGAAGAAGGCAATCCAGAATGTGATGCTCAGCTTTTCTTTACTCTTGCATCTTGCAACCCAGAACAGCATCTGGAAAATATGAGCAAACTATCTGATATGCTTTGCAATGATGAGCTTATAGAGGAACTTGCTAAAGCAAATAATGAAGAGGACCTTTTAAAGCTTCAAGAAAAATATATTGATTAAATATGTATTTATAGAGAAGAAATAGACACTCAGAGGGCATTTTAGCCTTCTGGGTAGTCTGAAAAGGGAAAGGAACAAGGGTGACAAAATGGATATTTTGATGACTATATGGACCTATTTTGCAACCAACATTCTCCAACAACCAGCGTTTATGATTGGTTTAATTGTTTTAATCGGTTATGTTCTGCTTGGTAAACCTTGGTATGATACCCTAAGTGGTACTCTTAAGGCAATTGTAGGTTATTTGATTTTGACCGTTGGTTCTGGTGGACTGACAAACAACTTCCGTCCAGTTTTAGTTGGTCTTAAAGACCGTTTCCAAATGGACGCAATGGTAATTGATCCTTATTTTGGTCAAAATGCTGTTACGGTAGGTGTTGAAGAAGTTTTCGGTAAGGGCTTCGGCGATGCAATGATTTTGCTGTTTATTGCTTTTATTGTAAACATTCTTTTGGTTCGCTTTACAAAACAAACAAAACTTCGTGCACTTTTTACAACTGGTAATGTACAGGTTCAGCAGGCTGCAACAGCTTACTGGCTGATTATGTTTGCTTGTCCATTCCTACTGGAAAATCGTGTTGCAATGCTTATTGTTATGGCTCTGCTTCTAGGTGCTTATTGGGCAGTTGGTTCTAACCTTACAATCAAGCCTTGTCAGGAAGTTACTGACGGTGCAGGTTTCTGTCTGGCTCACCAGCAAATGTTCGGTGTTGCTTTCTTCTACTGGTTAGCTGGCAAGCTATTTGGCAACGAGGGCAAAAATAAGGATAAGAAAGTTAAGCGTATTGAAGATATAGAGCTTCCAGGCTTTATGTCAATGTTTAACGATAACATGGTATCTGCATCTATCCTAATGCTTGTATTCTTTGGTGCTATCCTTTGCGTACTTGGTCGTGATTACTTAATCGCTGGTGGATTCCTAAAGGAAGGTCAGAGCATGGTATTCTATGTAATTCAGACCTGTCTATACTTTGCAGTTTATCTTGCAATCCTGCAGCTTGGTGTTCGTACATTCGTTGCAGAACTGACAGCATCTTTCCAAGGTATTGCTGATAAGATTCTTCCAGGTTCTGTTCCAGGCGTTGACTGTGCAGTTATCTTCGGTTTTGGTGCTCCAAATGCTGTAACTCTTGGCTTCCTTGCAGGTTTTGTTGGTCAGATTTTAGCTATCATCGTACTTGTTGTACTAAAGAGCCCTGTACTTGTTATTTGTGGATTCGTTCCTCTGTTCTTTGATAACGCTACAATCGGTGTATTCGTAAATGAAAAGGGTGGTTTAAAGGCTACTTTAATTCTTCCTTTCATTTCTGGTCTATGTCAGGTATTCGGTTCTGCTCTTATCGCAGGCTGGGTTGGTATGGCAGCTTATGGCGGCTACCTCGGCATGTGGGACTGGGCAGTTGTATGGCCAGTATTCACAGTAGCTATGAAGTTCCTAAGCTACGCTGGTGTTGCAATAGTATTTATCGTGCTTATGGCTATTCCTCAAATTCAATATAGGAATGATAAGGAAGGCTACTTCCTAATGACAGAAGATTATGAAGCTTATAAGGAGCTGCGTGAAAAACAGCATGCAGCTAAGTAATTGAAAAATAAACAATTTTTTAAGGAGAGATGTAAAATGGCAGCTCAAAATATGAAATTTTTAGTATGTTGTGCAAATGGTTCTGGTTCTAGCCTGATGGCTCAATTAGCTCTTGAAAAGGTTCTTAAGAAACATAATATTAAACCTGGTAAGGTTCATCACTGCCCACTTTCTGAGGGCAAGGGTAGTGCTCCTCAATATGACGTTCTGATTTGTGCACAGAACTTTAAGAATATGTTCGACGATGCTGAAAGCAAGGGCGTTAAGGTTATCGGTCTTAAGAATGTAATGTCTGCACCGGAAATCGAAACAAAACTAAAGGAAATTGGTATCATTGAGTAAATGATATGAAAGGTAGGGTTCCCGAGCTTTTAGTTTGGGAATCCTATATTCATATAGGCATAAAGAGGTGAAAAAAGATGAAAAGAGAACGTGCCTATGTGGAAAACAGGCGAAATCAAATTCTGGATATTATGAAAGAAAATCCTAAGGTGCGTGTTGATGATTTAGCAGCTAAATTTAAAGTATCACTTATAACTATAAGACGTGACCTTCAATATTTGGAGGATAAAAAACTGCTTGTGAGATTTTATGGCGGTGCATCTTATGCAAACCAAAAAGAAGTAGAAGAAAACGAAGTAAAACTTTATAGAAAGCTCATTGCACAATATGCGGCTTCGCTTGTAGAAGATGGAGATTCTCTTTTCATCAATACTAGCAGTAATGCACTGCAAATGCTAACCCATGTTAAATGTCATAATGTAACGGTTATAACTAACAATGGGAAAGCTATTGACCTTGATTACCAAGAGGGAATAAGCATTATACTTACAGGCGGTGAGCTTAGACACCCGAAAGAAACTATGGTAGGTGATTTTGCTATAAGAAACCTTCAAACGGTTTTCCCTAAAAAAGCATTTATAGGCTGCTCTGCTATTTCGCCAATCTCAGGCATGACAACTGAAAATGCAGCCGAGGTTAAAATAAATGAGATTATGATACAAAATGCAAAAAATGTTTATGTTTTAGCTGACCATACTAAAGTTGGTAAAAATAGCAGCTTTACTAGCTCACCTATACAGGGTATTGGTCATTTAATTACCGATGAAAAAGCACCAGAAGATGTATTGAATGAACTGAGAGCAGTGGGTGTTAAAATTCATCAGGTACACAAAGGAGATTTTTAGGTATGAAAGCATACACACTTGGACTTTATGAAAAGGCAATGCCTTCAACACTAAGATGGAAAGAAAAAATGCTTGCAGCTAAAAAAGCTGGTTATGATTTTATAGAAATTAGTATAGATGAAACAGATGATAAACTTGCAAGACTTGAAATGACCCGTAAAGAGCGTGCAGAACTTCTTGACCTAATGGAAGAAACAGGTATGCCTATTCGTACAATGTGCCTCAGTGGTCACCGTAAATATCCACTTGGCAGTATGGACGAAAATACCCGTAACCGTGGTATGGAAATCATGGAGAAAGCTTTAGAGCTTGCTGAAGACATTGGAGTTCGTATTATTCAGCTTGCAGGATATGATGTATATTATGAAGAAGGTAATGAGCAGACAAAAAAGCTGTTTTCAGAAAACCTAAAAAAAGCTACCGAAATGGCTGCTAAAAAAGGCATTTTACTTGGCTTTGAAACTATGGAAACAGAGTTTATGAACACCGTTCAAAAATCTATGGAATATGTAAAGATGGTTGACTCAGTTTACTTAAATGTATATCCAGATTTAGGCAATATAACAAATGCAGCTAAAACATACGGTAAAGATGTACTTGATGACCTTGAAACTGGTCGTGGCAGACTTGTTGCTATGCATCTTAAAGAAACCGTTCCAAATAAATTTAGAGAAATTCCATTTGGAACAGGTCATGTTGACTTTGAGGCAGGTATTAAAAAAGCTTGGGATTTAGGCGTTCGCCGTTATGTAACTGAGTTTTGGTATACTGGCAATCCAGAATGGGAAAAAGATATGGATTTTGCTGTATCTATGATGACAAAAATTCTAGACAAGCAATAAAAGGAGAAACACCATGAAAGTAAATAAAAAAGTTATTTCTAATCTTACAAAATGTTACTCTATCGCACCACTGACATATGAGGGTAAGGAGCATATTCTGGTTGCTGCGGAAAAGCAAGACCCTTGTTATCTGTTTGACCTTGAAGGCAATCAAGTTGATACTGTTTGGTCTCAGCCAGGGGGCGTTATGAGTATGGTTCAAGTGCCAAACAGTAATGGCGTATTCCTTGCAACTCATAAATTCTATTCTCCTAATGATTCCAAAGAAGCTAAAATTATTATTGCTACCCCTATCGAAAAGGGAAACTGGGAAATCCGTACTCTTGTAGACCTTCCTCATGTTCACCGCTTTGATATTGTTACTCGTAATGGTGTAAATTATCTTATCGCTTGTGCATTAAAGTCTGGTCATGAGTTTAAAGAAGACTGGTCTATGGCAGGTAAGGTTTATGCTGCTGTACTTCCAGACGATTTAAGTGTATATAACGATGATAATCAGCTTGAGCTTACTGTAATTAAAGATGATATGCTAAAAAACCATGGTTATTATAAGATTTATGAGGGTGATGTTGCTCACTGCTTGATTTCTTGTGATAGCGGCGTTTATGACTTTGTTCCACCTGAAAAAGCTGACCAAAATTGGAGCATTGAAAAGCTAGTTGATGAGCCTGCAAGTGATGCTCTTTTAGTTGATATGGACGGAGATGGCGAAAAAGAATTAGCTATGATTTCTCCTTTCCATGGTGAAAACATTTATTTCTATAAGAAGATTGACGGCGAATTTAAGAAGGTATATACTTATGATACCGCTGATTTTGCACATGCAATTTATGGTGGCACACTGCTTGGTGAGCCTACTGTAATTATTGGTCATCGTAAGGGTGCTAGAAATCTGCTTGCATTTACTTACAATAAGCAGGAGGCTAAGTATGAAGTTACTGTGCTTGATGAGGATTGTGGCCCAGCAAACGTGTTTAAGTTTGAGCGTAATGGTGAGGAAGTGCTTGTTTCCACTAACCGTGAGATTGATGAGGTTGCAATGTATACTTTTGAGAAGTAAAAATGGAGGGTGCTTTTTATGTTAGAAAGCTTAAAAAAAGAGGTCTACGAGGCGAATATGTTACTTCCACACTATGGACTTGTAACTTTTACATGGGGCAATGTTAGCGGAATTGACCGTGAAAAAGGTCTTTTTGTAATCAAACCAAGTGGTGTAGAATATGACAAGTTAAAACCAGAAGATATGGTTGTAATGGATTTAGAGGGCAACAAAGTAGAAGGTGACTACAATCCTTCTTCTGACACAGCTACTCACTTAGTGCTTTATAATCGTTTTAAAGGTATAGGCGGTATTGTGCATACACATTCTGCTTGGGCTACAAGTTGGGCACAGGCTGGTCGTGATATTCCATGTTATGGCACAACTCATGCAGATTATATTTATGGTGAAATTCCTTGTGTTCGAAATCTTACAAAGGAAGAAATTGACGCAGGTTATGAGAAAAACACAGGTGTTCTTATCTTTGATGAGTTTGAAAGACTAGGTAAAGACCCAATCGCTGTGCCTGCTGTATTATGCAAAAACCATGGTGTTTTTACATGGGGTAAAAACGCACATGACGCAGTTCATAACGCAGTTGTTGCAGAAGAAGTTGCAAAAATGGCAGCTCGTTGTGAAATGATTAACCCTCTTGTAACTCCTGCTCCTCAGGAATTACAAGATAAGCATTATTACAGAAAACATGGTGCAAATGCTTACTATGGTCAAGGTAAGTAATTTATAAAAAAGGAATGTAAAAAATGATTAAAGCGGTTTTTTTCGACATTGATAACACTGTTTACAGCTATGATGCTTCACATAAACATGCAATGTGGGAACTTTATGAGTATTGCAAACAAAATCTGGATTTAACTCCAGAACAGTTTGATAATGCTATCGAAAATGCTAAGAAGCTAGTAGATGTGCGTTTAGGTTCAGTTTGTGCAGCAACGCATAACCGTCTTATACGTTTTCAAACAATGCTTGAAATGCTTAAAAAACCGCTTTTTCCTTTCGCTTACGATATGGAAAAATGCTACTGGAATAGTCTTATTGAGTTTGCAAAACCTGAGGAAAGTATTGAAAATTTAATGCAAAACCTTAAAAAACAGGGCTATTTTGTGGGAGTAGGCACAAATATGACCGCAGATTGGCAATTTGTAAAGCTAAATAAATTCGGTCTTGGAAAATATATAGATGCTTTAGTTACAAGTGAAGAGGTAAGCGTTGAAAAACCAGATAAAAAATTATTTGAAGTTTGTGCAGAAAAAGCACAGGCTAAACCTTCAGAATGTGTGTTTATAGGCGATAGCATTAAACACGACATGGAAGGTGCTGCAAACGCTGGAATGAAAACAATTTTATATGCTGGCTGTCTTGAAGGAAAAAAACTTGAAAAAGCCCAAAAATCGGGTTATACTGTAATTCATCACTTTGATGAATGTCTGGATATAATACATAAATTTGAAAATACTGATTTTCTTAAAAATCATTTTAAATAGACTCATATTGGAGGCGAATGTCAATATGTTTGGTGGTCTTACTATTCAAAGCTTTTTCCTAATTGTTATAGGTGCAGTTATTTTTGTTGTTGGTACAACCGCTCTAAAAAAACAAATCCGCAACAAAATGGGAAAGCTTTTAAAAGATGCTAAAATTATTAGCTTAAATCATGTAACTAAAAAAGATGATGAAGGCTATTTGATTCAAAATTATTATGATATAAAAGTTGAATTTGAAGATAAGGGCAAAAAAATACAAAAAACACTTAAATGTGTTGACCAATATGAAAAAGGTGATACAGTCAAAATAATAAAAGATGTTGAACGTGGTGGTCAATACCGTGTTTATGGAAATGACAAAGCACCTGTTTTTGGCCCTTGGATTTTAATTCTTTGTGGTATTTTAGTCATTTGTATGCCATTTGTTCAGTTAAAACTCGGTGATGGTTATATGTCAATGCTGCTTGCAGCTTTTCTGATTTTAATTGGATTGGGACTTATTTTGGCTTATGTTAAGGCAAAATCAAGAGATTTAGAGGAAATTCCTGCTGAAATTTCTGATATACTTAAATGGCAATCAGGTGAAAAGAAAAAATGGACAAACCCTAGCATTTCTTATTATCCTATTTTAAAATATACTTTAAACGGCAAAGAAAAAATAATGAGAAGTCGTTACAACTCTAGCAGTACAGCAAGTTATAAGGTTGGCAAACAACTGACTTTATATAGAGATAAAAATACAGGCGATATTTTAGAACGTAATGCTAGAAAAAGCATGCTAATTATCGGAATCTGTTTGATTCTATTTGCCGCTATTGGGCTTTATAGTTCACTCATCACGCTCTTTGGAGCATAATACCTCATTTCACAAAAAGAACCGTCAAAGTTTTATGCTTTGACGGTTCTTTTATTATACACATTTTTTTACTTTACTGCATAGTCTGACCTAGAAAGTGTTTTATTAAATCATTTTTGGAGGGAAAAACTATGCCACGAGTTTATTTAAGCCCATCAACTCAGGAATTTAACCCATATTATGACGGCGAGGGTAATGAAGAATTTTATATGAACTTAATTGTAGATGCAATGGAGCCATATTTAACATCTTCTGGTATTGAATTTAAAAGAAATACACCAGATATGAATGCTGCATCTTCAATCCGTCAATCAAATGAAGGTGTATATGATGTGCATTTAGCAGTTCATTCAAATGCAGCACCTGAAAATCTCTCTGGCAGACTTCAAGGCTCAGATGTATATTTTTATCCATTTTCCGAGAGAAGTACCAGACTTGCTAATATTATTGCTTCAAATTTAAAAGCAATTTATTTAGAACCAGAGCTTGTAAACACAAGAGCTACAACCACACTTGGTGAAGTTGTCAGGACAAAAGCTCCTGCTGTACTTGTAGAGCTTGCTTATCATGACAATCCTGAAGATGCTGAATGGATAAGAAATAATATAGGTCTTATTGGTAGAGATTTAGCTCTTTCACTTACTGAATATTTTGGTATTCCTTTTGTAGAGCCTCAGCCAATTAGAACCGCAATAGTTGATATACAAAGCGGAAATTTAAATATAAGAAAAACTCCTTCGCTTTCTGCACAGGTTATAGGTCAAGCACCAAATGGTGCAAAACTAACTGTTTTAGGCAGTTATGACGGTTGGTATATTGTGAAATATTCTAATGTAGAAGGTTATGTTCGCTCAGAATATGTGACACTTGAATATAATAGGTGATTTGTCATTTCTCATAATAAAGTGAAAAAATACTCTGTGAATTTATTCACAAAAAATCGGGTTCATTTGACAATATGCCTTGCAAATGAGAAAAAGAGATAGTATAATTAGAGTAATTGCAGAGGAGGTTTGAAATGTACCAGATTGTTAAGAAAAAGACACTGAATTCAAATACAAAGCTTATGGTGATTGATGCACCTTTCGTTGCTAAAAAGGCACAGCCAGGTCAGTTTATCATACTGCGTGTAGATGAAGAAGGAGAGCGTATCCCACTAACTATCGCTGAGTATGACCGTGAAAAGGGTCATGTTACTATTATTTTCCAAGAAGTTGGTGCTACAACTAAAAAGCTGGGTCTATTAAATGAAGGCGATTGCTTAAACGACTTCGTAGGTCCACTTGGTGTTGCATCTCACCTTGAAGGCTTAAAGAAGGTTGCTGTTGTAGGTGGCGGTCTTGGTTGTGCTATCGCATACCCACAGGCTAAGGCACTTCACGAAATGGGTGCAGAAGTTGACCTGATTGCAGGTTTCCGTAACAAGGATATTATCATTCTTGAGGACGAAATGAAGGCTGCAAGCACAAACCTTTATGTTATGACTGATGATGGTTCTAACGGTCACAAGGGTTTTGTTACCGATGCACTTAAAAAGCTTATTGAAGATGGCAATCAGTATGATGCTGTTATTGCTATTGGCCCTATGATTATGATGAAGTTCGTAAGCGAAGTAACTCGCCCATATGGTATCAAGACCATTGTTTCTATGAACGCTACTATGGTTGATGGTACTGGTATGTGTGGTTGCTGCCGTCTGACTGTTAACGGTGAGACCAAGTTCGCTTGCGTTGATGGTCCTGATTTTGACGGACATCAGGTAGATTTTGACGAGTCTATGCGTCGTAGTGCAATGTATAAGGCTCAAGAAAAAGAAGCCACAGAGCATCACGAATGTAATCTGCATAAGATGGAGGTCAAGTAATCATGGCAAATATGAATCCAAAGAAATGTCCAATGCCTGAGCAGGACCCAAATGTTCGTAACAAGAACTTTGAGGAAGTTGCTCTAGGTTATACACCAGAAATGGCTATCGAAGAAGCTCAGCGTTGCTTAAACTGTAAGCACAAGCCTTGTGTTGCTGGTTGCCCAGTTGGTGTTAAAATCCCTGAGTTTATCGCTCTTGTTGCAGAAGGCAAGTTTATCGAAGCTGCTGCTAAAATCAAGGAAACTTCTGCACTCCCTGCTGTTTGTGGTCGTGTATGTCCACAGGAAAGCCAGTGCGAAAGCAAGTGTGTTCGTGGGATCAAGGGCGAGCCTGTTGCTATCGGTCGCTTAGAGCGTTTTGTTGCTGACTACGCTATGGCAAATGACACAACTGAAATCACTGTTCCAGAGCAGAACGGTCATAAGGTTGCTGTTGTAGGTGCTGGTCCTGCTGGTCTAACTTGTGCTGGTGACCTTGCTCGTCTGGGTTACAAGGTTACTGTATTTGAAGTTCTTCACACCGCTGGTGGCGTTCTTATGTATGGTATTCCTGAATTCCGTCTGCCAAAGGCTATCGTTCAAAAGGAAATTGATAACCTAAAGGCTATGGGCGTTGAATTTATCCTAAACTTCGTTGTTGGTCGCTCTGAAACCATTGATGACCTGTTCGCTGATGGTTATGAGGCTATCTTCGTTGGTTCTGGTGCAGGTCTGCCAAGCTTTATGAATGTTCCAGGTGAGAACTATAACGGTGTTTACTCTGCAAACGAGTATCTGACCCGTGTAAACCTCATGAAGGCTTATAAGGAAGATTCTGCAACCCCAATTCTTCGTGCTAAGAGAGTTGCTGTTGTTGGTGGCGGTAACGTTGCTATGGACGCTGCTCGTAGTGCAAAGCGTATGGGTGCAGAAGAAGTTTACATTGTTTATCGTCGTGGTGAGTCCGAGCTGCCAGCACGTCTGGAAGAAATCCATCATGCTAAGGAAGAAGGAATTATCTTCAAGTTCCTAACCGCTCCACTGGAAGTGCTTGGCGATGAGGAAACTTACATGGTTAAGGGTCTAAAGTGCCAGCAGATGGAGCTTGGTGAGCCAGATGCTTCTGGTCGTCGTCGTCCAATTCCAGTAGAGGGCAGCGAGTTCGTTCTAGACCTTGATGCTGTTATCGTTTCTATCGGTACTAGCCCTAACCCTCTAATTCGTTCTACTACTCCAGGTCTTGAAACCAACAAGCGTGGTTGTATCGTAGCTGACGAGGAAACTGGTCTTACTTCTAAGGAAGGTGTATTCGCAGGCGGTGACGCTGTAACAGGTGCTGCAACCGTTATTCTTGCAATGGGTGCTGGTAAAAAGGCAGCTGCTGCAATGCATGAGTACATTCAAAATAAGAATAAGTAATTTTTCCATATTTAAAAGCGGTGTGGCTTATGCTGCATCGCTTTTTTCTTGATTTTTTAATCAAAATAATATATGATATAATTACCTATTTTTAAAGTAGGAAAAAATATGAAAGTGGGGCTAAAATGAAAAAAGGAAATGCATGGGCATTAACGCCTATTATAGTATTTTTAGTGCTGTTTATCGGCTATGGCATTTGGAATGATAATGATTTTTACAAAATGCCGGCTATTGCAGGCTTTGTAACCGCTTTAGTAGTTGCATTTTTATTAAACAGAAAAGTAACCTTTCATGAAAAATTAGAAGCTGCTGCAAAAGGTATGGCTGACGAAAATGTAATGATAATGTGTCTTGTGTTTGTTATGGCAGGTGCATTTTCAGGTGCAGTTAATGCAGCAGGCGGTGCAGATTCAACAGTAAACTTCGGTCTTTCTATACTTCCAAGCAATGTTGCTGTTGTAGGTGTATTTTTAATCGGCTGTTTTATTTCTACTTCAATGGGTACATCGGTTGGCACTATAACCGTATTATCACCTATTGCTATCGGTATTGCAGAAAAAACAGGTTTTCCTGTTGCACTTTGTTTAGGTGCGGCTGTGTGTGGTGCAATGTTTGGTGATAACTTATCTATGATTTCTGATACCACTATTGCTGCAACTCGTACACAAGGCTGTGATATGAAGGACAAATTCAGAGAGAATATAAAGCTTGTACTTCCAGCGGCTATTATTACAATAGTTATTTTATTTGTAAAAACTATGGGTTCAGAGTACCAAATTACCGAAAATCTTCATTATGATATAGTTAGAATTTTACCTTACTTAGTTGTACTTATCGGTGCTTTAATCGGTGCAAATGTTATTATGCTCTTAGCAGGCGGTACAGTGTTATCTCTGGGCGTTGGTCTATACTATGGAGATTTTGGCTTAAAAGATATCTTCACTGTTATGGGTAACGGTATAACAAGCATGTATGATATAACTGTAATTTCAATTATTGTTGCAGGTGTTGTGGCACTTATCCGTATGAATGGCGGTATTGATTGGATTTTATATGTTATTCGCAAGCTTGTGCGTGGTAAAAAAGGTGCAGAAGTGGGAATTGCAGCACTTTCTGCCGCAGTAGACTGTGCAACCGCTAATAATACAATCGCTATTGTTATTGCGGGCCCTGTTGCAAAAGAAATTGCAGAGGAATATGGCATTGAGCCAAAACGCACAGCATCACTTCTCGATATTTTCACATCTGTTTGTCAAGGTTTAATTCCTTATGGTGCACAAATTTTAACCGCTGTTAGCTTTACAGTAGGCACAGCACTGGAGATTAGTCCAGTAGATTTAATTGCATATTGTTATTATCCAATGCTTATGGCAGTTTCTGCACTTGCATTTATTATAATAGGCAAAAAGAAAGCATAAATAAAAATCGAGCTGTTTTCAGCTCGATTTTTTTCGTTTATAAAACCATTTTAAGTGCATCAGCAACACTTTTTACTTTGACTATGTTCATATCCTTTGGGATATTATCTCCTAAATCCTGCTCAGGCATAATACAGGTGTGAAAACCTAATCTGTAACCTTCCCATATGCGTTGTGCAGCACAGCTAACCGCTCTTAGCTCACCAGTCAAACCAACTTCGCCAAAGCTCATTACACCCTCTGGTAGTGGCTTGTCCCTAAAGCTAGAGGCAATAGCAAGCACCATAGGCAAATCGACCGCTGGTTCATCTAACCTCATACCACCAACAACATTTACATATGCATCACTATTTGATAAAAATAATCCTGCACGTTTTTCAAGTATAGCAAGAAGTAAAACCATTCGGTTATAGTCAACACCAGCCGCCGTTCTTCTTGGCACACCAAAAGCCGTTTTTGCAACGAGTGCCTGCACTTCAGCGAGAAGTGGGCGAGTACCTTCTATAACACAGGCGATACAGTTACCAGGAGAACCTGTTGGGTGACCAGAAAGCATAGCGGCAGATGGGTTTTGAACTTCTAAAAGTCCATGGTCACTCATTTCAAATACGCCTATTTCATTTGTAGAGCCAAAACGGTTTTTTGCTGCTCTTAAACATCTGAACGACCCTGTTTGTTCGCCTTCAAAGTATAGTACACAGTCTACCATATGCTCTAAAATTTTAGGGCCTGCAAGTGTACCTTCTTTATTGACATGACCGACAATAAAAATAGTTACGCTGTGACGTTTTGCATATTGCATAAGCAGCATTGCACATTCTTTAATCTGTGTTGTTCCACCAGGGGCAGATTGAAGTTCTGAGCGGTAAACGGTCTGTATAGAGTCGATAATAAGTATATCAGGCTCTAATATATCGGTTTCTGAGATGATATTTTCCATATCGGTTTCAGCAAGCACATAAAGCTCAGGAGAGGAAATTCCAAGGCGTGATGCTCTAAGCCTAATTTGTCTTAGCGATTCTTCGCCAGAAACATATAAAACCCTTGCATTTTTACACATTTCTTGACACATTTGTAAAAGCAGAGTAGACTTGCCTATTCCAGGTTCACCACCTACAAGCACAAATGAACCATGCACCGCACCACCGCCAAGCACTCGGTCGAGCTCACCTATACCAGACTGAAAACGAGTTTCGTTTTCGGTTTCAATTTCGCTCATTCTAACAGGTTTAGAACCAGTTAGGGATTTTGTGTTTTGTAGCACACTTCTTGTAGCTACTTCAGGTTTAACTTTAAATTCGATCATTGTATTCCATGCACCACATGACGGGCATTTGCCAAACCATTTAGGGCTTTCATAACCACAATCACTGCATAGAAAATGTGTTTTTTGTTTCATTATTTTCTCCGTTTAAATAGTTTTCATAGCCGCTATAAATACAAATAGCAAGCTGTTTTTGATAATCTTGACTGCAAAGAAGTTGTTCTTCTTTAGGATTTGATAAAAAACCGCACTCAACAACAATAGCAGGACATTTTAGCATTTTCATAAGATAAATTGTATTTGCAGCCTGTTTTGCTGTGCGGATATTATCGTTTTTTATGCCTGAAATTAAATTTGATTGTATGTTTTCAGCAAAAAGTTTGCTATCTTCATTGTTTTTGGAATAAAAAACCTGAGCACCAAAATATTTAGATTGCTCAAATTTGTTTAGATGTATACTCATAAAAACGGGGTTTTCAGTGCTGTTTGTTATATCTTCTCTTGCATGTATATCGTTTATTTTATTTTGGCTTATGCTTAAATTTGCATCATAATTAAGTGCATTTGTATCTGTTCGGGTCATAACAGCCTTTTGACCGAAAAAATAACTAAGCTGATATACCATTTGAGAGATAGATAAATTTATATCTTGTTCAGTTACTCCGCTTGCACCTACTGCACCACCATCAAAACCACCGTGACCCGCATCAATAACCAAGGTTTTATTATTTGTTTCAGCCGGTGAAAAAACTGTTAAAATTTGTCTGACAGGTGGTATGTTAAATGTTAAAACTAAAGCCGTTATAATTATTATAATACGTTCCTTCATAGGTATACCTGCCTTTCCTCTTTGGTCAATAATATGCAGATAAGCTGGACTATATAACCTTAAAGAAACGCAACTTAATTTTATGATAACACATATTATACTAAAATTAAAGGTTTTTAAAATCAAAAAATGTATAATATTTTTGGGCAAACGACCAAAAAAATAAGATAAATATAGAAAATAGTTTGCAATTTGCCGAAAATATGTTATGCTATATCTGGTTTAAACACAGTGGCAGCTAAAGCTGTACATTTACTGTGAATGAAAAAAGCGAAAAATGAGAGGAGCTGCCAAAGCAAAATGAATTTAAAAACAGGAAGTGAAAAAACTCTATTTGAGCCGACAGGTTTACCGCCTTGGTCGATGACAATTTCTCTAGCACTTCAACATCTGGTTGCAATGATTGTAGGTTGTGTAACACCAGCTATTATGATTGCAAATGTAACTGGCATGGCACAGGATTTAAGAGTGCTGCTTATCCAGTCATCTCTTGTTATGGCTGCGGTTACAACTTTACTTCAGCTTTTCCCAATAGGCAATAAGTGGATTAAATTTGGTGCAGGTTTACCTGTGATTTTTGGTGTTAGCTTTGCATATGTTCCAAGTATGCAAGCGATAGCTGTAACTGAAAACGGTATTGCAGCTATTATGGGTGCACTTGCGGTAGGTGGTATTGTTGCTACAATAGTAGGTTTTATGGTTGATAAAATCCATAAGTTTTTCCCTCCACTTATCACTGGTACAGTAGTATTTACAATCGGTTTATCACTCTATCCAACTGCTATTAACTATATGGCAGGTGGTACAGCTAACACTTATGAGCTTGTAGTTGAAACAAAGGGTCTTACCGAGGCTTTAGTTTATGGCTCATGGCAAAACTGGCTTGTAGCTATTATCACACTTGTTGTGGTATTAGTGCTTAACCAAAAGGGTAAGGGTGTATTTAAACTTGCATCTATACTAATAGGCATGGTTGTAGGCTATGCAGTTGCAGCAGCTTTCGGAATGGTTTCTTTCTCTGATGTTGCAAGTGCATCTATGATTGCAACTCCAAAGGTTCTGCCTTTTGGTATGGTTTTTGACCCAGCAGCTTGTATTGCTATTGGTCTATTATTTGCAATTAATGCTGTACAAGCAATCGGTGACTTTACTGCTACCACTATCGGCGGTATGAACAGAGAACCATCTAAGGAAGAATTAAAGGGCGGTATTATCACTTATGGTATTTCAAATACCCTTGCATCTTTCTTCGGTGGCCTGCCAATGGCAACATATTCTCAAAATGTTGGTATTGTTACCACTAACAAGGTTATTAACCGTACTGTATTTGCAACAACTGGTGTATTTATTTTAATTGCAGGTTTTTCACCTAAATTTGCAGCTATTTTAACCACTATTCCACAGTGTGTGCTTGGTGGTGCTACACTTACAGTTTTTGCAACTATCGCTATGACTGGTATGAAACTTATCGCATCTCAAAAACTAAACGCTAGAAATACAACTGTTGTAGGTCTTGCTGTTGCTCTTGGTGTTGGTGTTACTCAGGCATCTGCATCTATCGGTCAGCTACCAGAAAGCTTTATTATGATTTTTGGTAAATCTCCAGTTGTTATTGCAACTATTGTTGCGGTATTTTTAAACATTATTTTACCAAAAGAAGATTAAGCTTTATTGTGCATATCATCAATAATCATAGCATTTATGCATGAAAAATTTTCGTGTAAATTTAGAGCGAACTATGTTATAATGAAAGACACAGAATTTACTGTGTCTTTTATTTTTATGATTGCAGTTAGGTGTTGTGCAGTTTTACACAGCACTTTTTAATTAGGAGGAATTTATGCTTTCTGCAAAGCTAGAACGAATTTTGCCAAAAGTGCAAAAACCCGCTCGTTATGTTGGCGGTGAATGGGGTTCTGTTACTAAGAACAAAAATGAAGTAGATGTTAGATTTGCATTTTGTTTCCCAGATGTCTATGAGGTTGGTATGAGCCATTTGGGTTCTCGTATTCTTTATGGACTGCTAAACGACCAAAACGGCGTTTGGTGTGAACGTGTGTTTGCTCCTTGGGTTGACCTTGAGGACTATATGAGAAAGGAAAATATTCCGCTTTACGGTCTTGAAAGTGGCGATGCTCTTTCTGAGTTTGATATTATTGGTTTTACTCTACAATATGAATTATCTTTCTCTAATATTTTAAATATGCTTGACCTTGGCGGTGTGCCTGTGCTTGCCGAGGAGAGAAAAGAGCTTAAAAACTTGGTTGTAGCGGGTGGCCCATGTGCTTATAACCCAGAGCCACTTTGTGATTTTGTTGATTTATTTATGATTGGTGATGGTGAGGAGGTTATGCTTGACCTTGTAAACCTTTACCGCACCGCAAAAAATGAAAATTTGTCAAAGCATGAGTTTTTAGTTCGTGCAGCACAGATACAGGGTATATATGTTCCATCTCTTTATGAGGTTGAATATAACGAGGACGGCACTGTTAAAAAGGTAACAGCTAAGGAAAATGCACCAGAAATGGTTCAAAAGCGTATTGTTGAGGATTTAGACACAATGTATTATCCTGAATACTTTGTAGTACCATCAACAGACATTGTTTTTGACCGAGCTATGGTTGAGCTGTTTAGAGGTTGCCCAAGAGGTTGCCGTTTCTGTCAAGCTGGTCACACATATAGACCACTTCGCAAAAAATCAAAAGAAACCATTTTAAATCAAGCTAAAAAGGTGCTTGAGTCCTCTGGTTATGAGGAAATTTCACTTTCTTCACTTTCCACAAGCGATTACAGCGAGCTTTCTGGTCTTACCGAGTGTATGCTAGATTACTGCGAGCCTAGACATATAAGCCTTTCTCTGCCATCACTTAGAGCGGATAGTTTTTCCGCCGAGCTTATGGAGAGAGTACAAAAGGTTAGAAAAAGCGGCTTAACTTTCGCTTGTGAAGCGGGTACTCAGCGTTTAAGAGATGTTATAAACAAAAATATAACCGAAGATGATGTTTTAGGTGCTTGTGAAATCGCATTCCAAGGCGGTTGGAACAATGTAAAACTTTATTTTATGATGGGATTGCCTACCGAAACATCTGAGGATTTAGACGGAATTTCTGAAATTTGTAAGAAAGTCGCTTATTGTTGGCGAATGAATACAAACAATCGAGCAAGAGGTGTTAAAATCACTGCTTCTGCATCTTGTTTTGTTCCAAAGCCACAAACTCCTTTCCAATGGGACGCACAAAACACTCTTGCTATGTTACAAGGTAAGCAAGAATATATGCGTAAGATTATGAAAACCAAAAATGTGACTTATAACTGGCATGATGCTAAAACCTCTGTTATGGAGGGTGTAATCGCTCGTGGCGACCGTAGACAGGGCAAGGCTATTTATTTAGCATGGCAGCGTGGCTGTAAATTCGACGGTTGGGAACAGCATTTCGATTTTGATAAATGGATTCAAGCTTTCAAAGACTGCGGTTTAGACCCAGATTTCTATGCATCAAGACAGCGTCCACTAGATGAAGTTTTCCCTTGGGACCATATCGGCTGTGGTACAACCAAACAGCATTTAAAACGTGAATGGGAACGCTCACGAGATGCCGCTATTACACCAGACTGTATGAAAAAATGTGCAGGCTGTGGCTCAAATTCACTTCTTGAAGGAGGACATTGTTGTGTTTAAGGCTCGTATGCGTTTTTCCAAAACTGGAAGGGCTAAATATATTTCTCATCTTGATTTAATGCACACTATGCAAAGAGCAATGGCTCGCTGTAATATGCCTATTTGGTTTACAGAGGGATTTAACCAACATGCGTATGTATCTGTTGCACTTCCGCTCTCAACTGGTTATTCGGGTGAATATGAATTTCTTGACTTTAATTTCTTAACCGAAACTGTTCCAGAAAATGCCGTAGAAATGATAAACAGTGTATTCCCAGAAGGCTTATCCGCACAAGAAATCTATGCTTTAAGTGATGGCGGTATGAAAATTGCAAATATTGCTTGGAGTAAATACAGAATTACTTGGGGTTTTGAAAGCGAAATCCCAAAGGATTTTATAAAAGATGTAACAGAGCTTTTTGCAAAAGATGATATTCAGATTTTAAAACGCTCAAAGCGTGGAGAAAAAATGGTTAATATGAAAGAGCTTATGAAAACACCAGAAATCACAGAAAAAGATGGCACTGTTATCTGTGAAGTTATAACTGGTGCTGGTAATAACAATATGAGCCCTGAATATCTTACAAAAGCTATTAGAGAATATTTACCTCAGTATGATATAACAGATGAGGCATGCCATAGAGTTTGTGTTTACACAGATGATATGGTAGAGTTTAGATAATAGAAAGGGAAAATAATAAATGAGCAAAACAGTACCTACTGCGGTTTCCGAACAGGAAGTACAGCAGCAGCTTGCTTATATTGATAGAATTGCCGCTTATAACCGTGATTTTGAACAGCAAAACGGCAGAAAACCTAAGGCATATACTCAAACATTCGGCTGTCAGCAAAATGAGGCTGACACCGAAAGAATTGTTGGTATGCTCCATGAGATGGGTTATGAAAAAACCGAACAAACTGACAATGCAGACGTTTTAATATATAACACTTGTGCAGTGCGTGAACACGCTGAGTCGAGAGCCTTAGGCAATATCGGTGCGTTATCACACCTTAAAAAAGAACGCCCAGAAATCACAATCGGTCTTTGTGGCTGTATGGTTCAGCAAGAGCATATACCAGATAAAATCAGAAAAAGCTATCCGCAGGTAAACTTGCTTTTTGGCACTCATATGCTTTGGAAATTCCCAGAACTTATGTATCGCCGAGTTGTTAAAAATGAGAAAAAAGTTTTTGATATCTCTGGTGATGCTAAGGGTACAATCGCTGAGGGTTTACCAGTAGAGCGTAACAAGGGTGCTAGAGCTTGGCTATCTATTATGTATGGTTGTAATAACTTCTGTACTTACTGTATTGTGCCTTATGTTAGAGGTCGTGAGCGTAGCCGTAGCCCAGAGGATATTGAAAATGAACTTCTTGAGCTTGTAAAGCAGGGTTATAAAGATATAACTTTACTTGGTCAAAATGTAAACTCATACGGCAAGGATTTAGGAATAGAAATCGACTTTTCAGACCTTTTAAGACGTTTAAATAATGTTGAAGGTGATTTTCAGCTTAGATTTATGACAAGCCACCCTAAAGACGCATCTAAAAAGCTATTTGATACCATGGCGGAATGTGATAAAATCGCAAAACAACTGCATTTACCTTTCCAGTCTGGTTCTGATACTGTGCTTAAACGCATGAACAGAGGTTATACAGCCGAGCATTATAAAGAGCTTATCGCTTATGCTCGCTCAAAAATGCCTGAAATCACTCTTTCAAGTGATATTATTGTAGGTTTCCCAGATGAAACAGATGAGGATTTTGAGAAAACTTTAGAGCTTGTTAAGGAAATTGGTTTTGATGTGCTTTATACTTTCTTATACTCAAAGAGAAGCGGCACACCAGCGGCTGAATATCCAGACAGCACCACAAAAGAGCAAAAGCAAAAGCGTTTTGAAAGACTTCTCAAAGCACAGGACGAATGTGTACTTCCAAAGCAAAATGCATATATGGGAAAAACACTTCGTGTGCTTGTAGATGGCAACAGCAAAGACAGTGAATATCCATACACAGCTAGAACTGAAGGCGGTTTATTAGTTTGCTGTAATGGTGATAATATTAAAATCGGTGAATTTGCAACAGTAACTATTGATAAAACAAGTTTACGTTGCTTATTTGCAAGACAGTAACATTTAGGGAGGGCATCTATGGCTGGACTTACACCGATGATGAAACAATATTTTGAAATCAAAAATAAATGCCGTGATTATATTGTTTTTTATCGTTTAGGTGATTTTTATGAGATGTTCTTTGAAGATGCTATTTTAGCATCAAGAGAGCTTGAACTTACACTCACAGGGCGTGATTGCGGTCAAGAAGAAAAAGCTCCTATGTGTGGTGTACCTTTTCATGCTTATGAGTCTTATGTTGGTAAACTGGTTAGAAAAGGCTACAAAGTTGCAATCTGTGAGCAGATTGAAGACCCAAAAGCTACAAAAGGCATTGTTAAACGTGATATAGTTAGAATGATAACCCCTGGAACAGTTATAGAGGCATCTATGCTTGATGAAAACGAGAATAACTATCTGGCTACTGTTTTATATGGTGAAAGTGGCTGGGGTGTTTGTTTTTGCGATATTTCAACAGGTGAGGTTTATTTAACTGAAGTATCAAGCGAACAAGGAGAAAACGAACTTTTCAGTGAGCTTGGAAGATTTTTGCCTAAAGAGGTTTTAATCGGTGGTAATGCATCAATAAAGTTAAGAAACTTTATTGAAAAGCGTTTAGAGGGTATATATTCTGAGCTTGATGATGAATATTTTGAGTATAGTAAAGAGCTTGTTATAAATCAGTTTAATATTGAGGATTTTCAAAGCTCTGGTTTAGAAGAAATACCGCTTGCAGTAAAAACCATATGCGGTATGCTTAAATTTTTATCTTTAACTCAAAAAACAAGTCTTGCAAATATAAACACTCTTAATGTTTACCGTCAAGGTCAATATATGGAGCTTGATATGACCGCAAGACGTAATTTAGAGCTTTGTGAAACCATGCGTAATGGTGAAAAGAAAGGCTCACTTTTATGGGTTATGGATAAGACCAAAACGGCTATGGGTTCTCGTTTAATCAGAAAATGGCTAGAAAAACCGCTTTTAAACCCTATACATATCAGAAAACGTCAAGAGGCTGTTTCAGAATTTGTGGATAATATAATAACAAGAGATAGCTTATCCGAACAGCTCAAAAAGATTTTTGATATAGAGCGTTTAATTGGTCGTGTGGTTTATGGCTCGGCTAATTGCCGTGATTTATGTGCTTTGGGTTCAGCGATTGAGCAAATTCCATCAGTCTTAGCTATAACACAAAGCCTTAAAGCACCTTTGTTAAAAGAGTTACACTCACGAATTGATACTCTAGAAGATGTGAAAACACTTATTCAAAGTGCTATTTGTGATGAGCCTCCTGTATCTGTAAAAGATGGCGGTTTTATTCGTGCAGGTTACAGTGAGGAAGTTGACAAGCTGCGTGACCTTGCAAGTGGTGGCAAGGGACAGATTGCAGGTATAGAGAAACGTGAGCGTGAACGTACAGGAATTAAAAACTTAAAAATTGGCTATAACAGAGTATTTGGTTATTACCTTGAGGTTTCAAAGGGAAATATAAGCCTTGTGCCTGATGATTATATAAGAAAGCAGACTTTAACCAACTGTGAGCGTTATATAACAGAAGAACTCAAGGAAATGGAGAAAACCGTTTTAGGTGCTCAGGAGCGTTTAACAGCTTTAGAATATGAGCTTTTCTGTTTAATTCGTGAGAATATAGCAGCAGAAGTACACAGAATACAAAGAACTGCACAATCTCTTGCAAATCTTGATGTTTTATGTGCACTTGCAGAGCTTGCTTATGAA
The DNA here is from genome assembly GCA_019113005.1 of Candidatus Butyricicoccus avistercoris. Classification (GTDB taxonomy): domain Bacteria; phylum Bacillota; class Clostridia; order Oscillospirales; family Butyricicoccaceae; genus Butyricicoccus_B; species Butyricicoccus_B avistercoris. The sequence continues at coordinate 31,712 of DXIE01000037.1, forward strand.
AACAATTATGTTTGTCCAGAAGTAGATTTTTCTGGTAAAACTCATATCAAAGATGGTCGTCACCCTGTGGTTGAAAAGGTTATAAAAGACAGCTTTTTTGTGCCAAACGACACAACACTTGACAATAAACAAAATAGAGTTGCAGTTATCACAGGCCCTAATATGGCGGGTAAATCGACTTATATGCGTCAAGTTGCACTGATAACTATTATGGCTCAAATGGGTTCGTTTGTTCCAGCAAGTGCCGCTCATATAGGCATAGCTGATAGGGTTTTCACAAGAGTTGGTGCATCTGATGACCTTGCAAGTGGTCAATCAACTTTTATGGTTGAGATGAGTGAAGTGGCGGATATACTTAAAAATGCAACTAAAAACAGCCTTCTTATTCTAGATGAAATTGGTCGTGGCACATCTACTTATGATGGTATGTCAATCGCTCGTGCTGTGGTTGAATTTGTGGCAGATACTAAAAAGCTTGGTGCAAGAGCTTTATTTGCTACACATTATCATGAGCTGACCGCACTTGAAGACCTAATGGACGGTATTCATAACTATAATATCGTTGTAAAAAAACGTGGTGATGATATAACTTTCCTTAGAAAAATCGTTCGTGGCGGTGCAGATGACAGCTATGGTATTGAAGTAGCAAAGCTTGCAGGTGTGCCAAGCAGTGTTATTAAACGTGCTAAAAGCATACTAAATGATTTAGAAAGCGATAGCCCTAAAATAGAAATGCGTAAAGTCGATGATGATGAGCAAACACAGCTCACAATAGGCACATTGGAAAATAATAAAGCTCTTGATTATTTACGCACTCTATCAGTGGACACTATGACACCAATAGAAGCTATGAATGCACTCTATGAGCTGAAGAAAATGCTTTAAAACTTTTAAGAGAGGTAAAAGTATGATTATTAAAGAGCTTTCACCTCATCTTGCCAATCTTATTGCGGCAGGTGAGGTTGTTGAACGACCAGCATCTGTTGCAAAAGAGCTTATAGAAAATGCTATTGATGCTGGTGCAACAAGAATACAAGTCGAAATAGAAAACGGCGGTATAACATACCTTAGAATTATGGATAATGGCTGTGGCATGACAAAAGAAGATGCACCAGTAGCTTTTAAACGTCATGCCACAAGCAAAATATCAACCGAGGACGATTTATCTAAAATAGGTACACTTGGTTTTCGTGGAGAAGCTCTTGCGGCGATTGCATCGGTTTCTCGTATAGATTTATTCACAAAAAAACGTGAAAGTCTTGTTGGACTTCATCTCCATTTAGAGGCAGGCAAAATAACCGAAAATGAAGAAGCAGGTTGTCCAGATGGAACAACGATTATAATTCGTGATTTATTTTTTAACACTCCTGCACGAATGAAATTTCTAAAAAAGGATTTTACCGAAGCGGGATATATTATAAGCGTGGTTGAACATGCCGCACTTTCTCACCCAGAAATATCATTTTCAATGATTCGTGACGGCAAACAGGTTTTTGCCACATCAGGTGATAATAAGCTTATAACTCCAGTTTTTAGCGTTTTTGGTAGAGAAATCACCTCTAATATGATAGAAATTAGCAAATTTGAGCGTGGAAATATAACCGTTTGGGGTTATATAACTAAACCTCATTTATGCAGACCAAACCGCAGTATGCAGCATTTCTTTGTAAATGGTCGATATATAAAAAGCAAGCTAATGGGGGCAGCATTAGAGGAGGCTTATAAAAATCAAATTATAACAGGCAAATATCCAAGCTGTGCATTATTTATTGATTTACCGCTTAATTTGGTTGATGTAAATGTTCACCCTGCCAAAACCGAAGTTAAATTCGCTGAGGAAAAACCTGTTTTTGAAGCTATTTATATAGCATGTAAAAATGCACTAGAGCAAAATGACAATATACCTGTTCTAAATAAAAAGCCAAAAGAAGATAATATCACAGGCATGCAACAGGTCATAGAGCCAAAAAAGCCAAAAGTTCAAGAAGAAATTAAAAAAGAACCCATAGAAAACCCTATTTTTAAGCTAAATAAAGTTAAATTATCACCTGTTATCAAACCGCCTATAATAGATTGTGATGATGATTTTGATACTCCAGTTAATGAGGTTAAAGTTTGCTCGCCTGTCGTTGATATGGCAAAAGTAGAATACAAAACCGAAACTGTTATAAAAGCAAAACCAGAAATAAAGCAAGAAGTAAAACAAGAAATTAAGCCTAGTGCTAAGGTCATTGGTGAGGCTTTTAAAACATATATAATTGCTGAGGATAAAGACGGTTTTATTTTACTTGATAAACATGCAGCTCACGAGAGAATTTTATTCAATGAGCTTAAAAAAACAACTCAAATTCCTGTTCAGCAGCTTTTAACACCTTATATTGCTGAAATGAATATAAATGAGTTTGAAGTTTTACAGGAAAACAGGGAAACACTAAGTAAACTTGGTTTTGATATTTCAGTTTTCGGTGAAAAAAGCTTTGCTGTTCGTGCAGTACCTGCTTATATTGATATGGCAGATATAACGGTTATACTGTCAGAGATTGCTGAAAAATTATCAAACTATTGCACTCCGACTCCTGATGAATTTGACGATTTAATTCACACTGTTGCTTGTAAAGCGGCTATTAAAGCGGGAAAAGCAACAACTCAAATGGAAATGCAAAAACTTTTTGATAAAGTTAGCAATGATAATGAAGTAAATTGTTGCCCTCATGGCAGACCTGTTATGGTTAGACTCACAAAATATGAAATTGATAAACTATTTAAACGTGTAAACCAATAAAAAGGAGGTAATTTATGCTAGAAAATCAGCTTATATGCATAGTAGGTCCAACTGCAAGCGGTAAAACTGCTCTTTCGGTTGCTCTTGCAAAGTATATGAATACAGAAATTATCTCCGCTGACTCTATGCAAATTTATAAAGGTATGGATATCGGCACTGCAAAGCCAAGTCTTTCAGAACGTGATGGGGTTATTCACCATATGTTTGATATTTGCCAGAAAGATGAGGATTTTTCTGTTGCTCGCTATGTGGAAATGGCGGATAATGTAGCTCAAGATATATTAAAAAGAGGTAAAATACCTATTGTAGTAGGCGGAACAGGACTTTATATGGATTCACTTATAGAGTGTAGTACATTCTCTGGTGATGAAACCGACCATAAACTTCGAACAGAGCTTGAAAACTTTGCAAATGAGAATGGAAATGAGGCACTTCATGAAAAACTTGAAAAAGTTGACCCTGTCAGTGCTGAAAGACTTCACCCGAATAATAGAAAACGTGTTATTCGAGCACTCGAAGTTTATTATCAAACAGGCATGACCATTGATGAAATGAATGCTAAAAATAAACGTCCTGAGCCTAAATATAAAGCATTAAAAATAGGCGTTTGCCCAACTGATAGAGAAATTCTTTATCAAAGAATAAATAAACGTGTTGATATTATGCTAGAAGAAGGTTTGCTTGACGAGGTTAAATGGGTGTTTAACGGCGAAAAAGTCAGCAAAACCGCATTTCAAGCAATAGGTTACAAGGAGTTTTTGCCATATTTGAATGGTGAAAGCTCACTTGATGAGTGTATAGAGGTTTTAAAAAGACATTCAAGAAATTATGCGAAACGTCAGATAACTTGGCTTAAACGTGATAACTCAATTCACTGGATAAATTATAATTCAAATTCTAGTTTTGACGAGGTTTTTCACAGTTCGACAAAAATTTTACATGAGTATGGTTTATGATATTTCCATAATTTAGAAATTCGGAGGAATATCATGAAAACAGAAATCAATTTACAGGACGCTTTTTTAAATGTGGTAAGACAGCAGGGTCAGCCAGTTACAGTATTTTTAATGAATGGCTTTCAAATGCGTGGCATAGTTCGTGGCTTTGACAGTTTTGTTGTTATATTCGAGGTAGAAGGCAAACAACAAATGATTTATAAACACGCAATTTCTACTGTTGTTCCACAGCATAAAGTGGAATTTTACACAAGGAAAGATGAAAAATAAGTTGTTTTTCATCTATGTATAATGGATGATGATTGCTTTGAAAGAAAAAAATAAATTTAATTTTCACCGTTTGGGAATTATTCTTTTTATGATTATTATGCTGTCTATTGTTTTATGGCAAATTATGGTCAATAAAACAGAAACACAAACGGCAGTAAAAGTTACAGTAAACGATTCGTTTATGTCAAACGGTTGGTTTTTCAGAAATGAAGTTATGGTACAAGGTACAACAGGCGATACAGTAAAGCATATTGTGCAGGGCGGTGAAAAAGTACAAAAAAATGCTGCCCTTGCTGTTGTTTATACAAATGCCAGTGCTTTGGAAAATAGTCAGAAGATAAGTGTTTTAGATGACCAGATAGAGCTTTTGGAAAGTGCTGCACAGATGATAACAAATGGAAGTGATTCTGTTAAAATTGAAAGCATGATTACAAATAAAATAGCAGAGTTATCATCTGAGATGCAACAAAGTTCGGTTTCAGGTATGGAATCTAGTGTTACAGAGCTTAGAAATTTATGTTTGCGTAGAGCAATAGATTCTGTTGATAAGGAAACATTACTCGAACAGGCACAGTCATTAACATCGGAAAGAAATTATTTGCAGCAGCAGATAGGAAATAGCAGTATTACTATTGCTTCACCAGCTTCTGGATTTTTTTCTGAAGTTGTAGATGGTTTTGAGTCAAAACTCACCATATCTTCACTTGATACTATGACTGCATCTGAGCTTGAAAATCTTGACCCTAGTAAAATAACTACTACTTCATCAGATACACTTGGCAAAGTTGTTCAGGATTTTCGTTGGTATTTTGCTATGTTTGTGCCAAAGGAAAATGTAGAAGATTTATCTGTCGGTGATTCATTACTTCTTAGATTTGCACAGGTAAGCAGTGATATACAGGTTTCTGTAAACGATATACGCAAGCAAAAAAACGATGAAAATGCACTTTTAATAGTCAGTGGTATGGAGATAACACCAGAGATTTTGAGTATGCGTTATCAATCAGTTGAGGTAATTAAAGAAATATACACAGGTATACAAGTTCCTAAAAATGCAGTCAGAATACAAACTGATAGCGAAGGAAATAGTATTCAAGGTGTGTTTATTTTACCAGATTCAATAAGCCGATTTAAACCGATTGAGGTTTTATACGAAACTGGAAATTATTACATAGTAAAACAAGGCACAACTACTCAAAATACAGGGCTTGTTGTTGGAGATAGGATTATTGTGAAAGGACGAGATTTAGAAGATTTGAAGGTGGTAAAATGACAAAACAGCAGTTAATTTATGAAAATGTACAGGCTGTCAAGGAACGTATACAAAATGCCGCTAAAAAAGCAGGTAGAAACCCAGAGGACATTCATTTAGTTGCTGCAACTAAAATGAATGATGCTGAATGTGTTAAAGCTGCTATTAAAGCTGGAATTAAAATAGCAGGCGAAAATAGGGTGCAAGAGCTTGTGGAAAAATATGAGCAAAAGGCTTATGATGGTGCAGAACTTCATTTTATAGGCAGTCTTCAGACTAATAAAGTAAAATTTTTAGTTGGAAAGGTCAGCCTTATTCAGTCTGTTGATTCGGAAAAATTAGCTGGAGTTATTGCAAAATATGCACAGAAAAATAAGATATCTCAAGATATTTTACTTGAAGTAAACATTGCAAAGGAAGCATCTAAAGGCGGTATATATCCAGAAGTATTACCTCAAATTATCGAAAATTTGTGCAATATAGATGGTCTGCGTATAAGGGGTCTTATGGCAATTCCGCCAATTTCTCATTTTACAGGTGAAAATTTGTATCATTTTGATAAAATGCGACAACTATTTATTGACATATCACAAAAAAAATACGATAATGTATCTATAGACTTTTTATCAATGGGCATGTCTGGCGATTTTGAGGACGCAATTTCTTGCGGTTCTAATATGGTTCGTGTCGGTACAGCAATTTTCGGAGCCCGTCCATATATGATTAAGTAATAAAACGGATTTATCTAATACCGTTAAGGAGGAAATAATAGAATGGCATCTTTAAAGGGATTTTTAGATTGGGTTAAAGGTGATGACATGGAGGACGATTACGAAGACTATGCACCTAACACCCAACAACAACCCCAACAAACTGCTCAAGCTGTTCCAAATATAAATCAGCAGCCACAGCAGTCACAGCCTGCTCAGGAAGAAAACTTTTCTTATAACTCAAACGTTAATTATAATAATTCTAATTATAATAGCACTTCAGACTCACAAAAACAAAATAGTAAGGTGGTTAGTATGCACTCTACAACTCAGCTCGCAGTTGTGCTTGTAAAGCCTGATAGATTCGAAAATGCAGCAGAAATTGCAGACCATCTCAAGGAAAAGCGTACTGTTGTTTTAAATCTTGAGCAAACTAATAAGGAAGTCGCTCGTCGCTTGGTTGATTTCCTAAGCGGTGTGGCTTATGCAAATGAGGGAAAAATTAAACGTGTCGCTAACAGCACTTATATTATAACACCTTATAATGTCGATATTTTAGGCGACCTTTTAGACGAGCTTGAAAGTAATGGCTTATATCTATAATTATCATGGTTTATTTTCTAATTGATATCGTAGCGACACTTATAAGAATTTTACAGTTTATGATGTTTGCAAGAGCTATTTTCTCTTGGTTTCCTCAAATGCAAAATTCGTCCATTGTAGAGTTTTTGTATATGGTTACAGAACCGGTCATTATGCCAGTAAGAGGACTGCTTAACCGTATTCCTAGTATACGCATGATGCCGATTGACTTGGCATTTTTCTGTACTTTTATCTTGCTTGAATTTATCCAGCTAATGCTGTATAACTTGTACTAATAAATGCTTAAGCTAAGGTCGGGGAAACTCTCCGACCATTTGTCTTAATATAGGAGGGATAACTTTATATGTTGACCGTTCAGGAAATACAGGCCATGAGCTTTGAAAAAGCTGTTTTTGGCGGTTATGATATGAAAAGTGTAGATGAGTTCGTAGAACAGATAACAGAAACAATAGCTACTCTTCAAAAGGAAAATGCAGCACTTAAATCCAAAATGAAAGTGCTTGTAGATAAAATAGAAGAATATCGCAGCGTAGAAGATGGCATGCGTCGAGCTCTTGTTTCTGCACAAAATATAGCTCAGGAAACACTAGAAAAATCTAAAACTGAGGCAGAACAATTACTTACCACAGCTAGAACAGAGGCTGAAACTCGTATCGAAAACTATCGTATTCAAATTGCAAATGAAAGCAAGCGTCTTGAAGAGGCTAAAGCTAAAAATGCAGAGTTTGTAGCTCAACTTTCTGCTGTTTATGAGGAACAGCTTAAATCTCTTGTTGCTCTTTCTGCATCAGATATATTAGTAGAGCAAAATGCTGGTGCTTATCCAACTGAACCTATAAATATGAACACCGAGCCTATAAACATAGATGAGCAAAATTATGTTGACCCTAAATACGACGATGATTATGCTCAAAATAATGATAACTATGATAAAACAGAGGAAAAACTTGAGGATACTCAACGTTTTACCGAACAAGACCGTAAAAAATTAGTGAAAAATGCTAAGAAAGATGGTCGTTTTAAAATAATGGAAGTTCCGCTCGCAAGCAGTGAGCAGGCTGAAAAGTAATACTTTTTATATAGAAATCATGAAAGGAATGAAACGGTACAATGCCGCAGGATTACAATGCAACAATTAACCTGCCTAAAACGGATTTTCCAATGCGTGCAGGTCTTCCTAAGCGTGAACCAGCTTTTCTTGAAGGCTGGCAGCAGGGAGAAAACAAACTTTATCACGATGTAATGAAAAAAAATGAGGGTAAGCCTCTATTTGTTTTACATGATGGCCCTCCATATGCAAATGGTAACTTGCACATGGGTCACGCACTTAATAAGGTTCTTAAAGACTTTATTGTGCGTTATAAAAATATGGCTGGCTTTAAAGCTCCATATGTTCCAGGTTGGGACACCCATGGTCTGCCTATTGAGCGTCAAGCTATTAAGGCTTATGGCATGGACAGAGATAAAGTTTCTGTAAGTGAATTCCGTAAAAAGTGTGAGGAGTTCGCTCGCAAGCATGTTGACACTCAAAGAGAACAATTTAAGCGTCTTGGTATTTTAGGTGAGTGGGAGCGTCCTTATCTAACTTTAACACATGATTTTGAGGCTAAACAAATCGAAATCTTTGGCGAAATGGCTAAGAAAGGTTATATTTATAAGGGTCTAAAGCCAGTTTACTGGTGTCCACATGATGAAACTGCTCTTGCTGAGGCTGAAATTGAGTATCAGGACGAAAAGTGTTCATCTATTTTCGTTAAGTTTGCTGTTACTGATGACAAGGGAGTTATCTCCAAGGCTATCGGCACAACAGAAAATGTATATTTTGTAATTTGGACAACTACAACTTGGACTTTACCAGGAAACCTTGCAATTTCTGTAAATCCATTCTTTGAATATGATTTTGTTAAAGTTCCAAATGGTGAGATTTATGTTCTTGCTAAGGAGCTTACAAAGTCTGTTATGGATAGTGCAGGCATTGAAAGCTGGGAAGTTTTAGGAACAGTTTTAGGCTCTGACCTTGAAATGATTAAGACTAAGCACCCAATTATGGAGCGTGAAAGCGTTGTTATCTGCGGTGAGCATGTAACTCTTGATGCTGGTACTGGTTGTGTACACACTGCCCCAGGTTTCGGTGCAGAAGACTTTACTGTATGTCAGAAATATAAAATTGATATTATTGTTCCTGTTGATGGCAAGGGTTATGCAACCGCAGAGGCAGGCAAGTATGCTGGTATGTACTATGAAAAGACTACTCCAGTTATTCTTGATGACCTGAAGGCTTGCAATGCTCTACTTGCTATCGAGGAAATTGAGCATAGTTACCCACACTGCTGGCGTTGTAAAAACCCTATTATCTTCCGTGCTACTGAGCAGTGGTTCTGCTCTGTTGATGCCCTTAAGGAAGATGCTGTTAAGGCTTGTCATGATATCACTTGGCTGCCAGCTTGGGGCGAGGAGCGTATGACCTCTATGATTCAAGAGCGTTCCGACTGGTGTATTTCTCGTCAGCGTATTTGGGGTGTACCAATTCCAATCTTTATTTGTAAGGATTGTGGTAAGCCACTTGTAAATGAGCAGACAATCGAAATCGTGTCTAAGCTCTTTAAGGAGCATGGCTCTAACTGCTGGTTTGAGATGGACGCATCTGAAATGTTACCAAGCGATATCAAGTGTGAGTGTGGCTGCACAAGCTTCGATAAGGAAACCGACACAATGGACGTTTGGTTTGACTCTGGTTCAAGCTGGGCGGCTGTTATCGGTGAGCGTGAAGGTCAGCCAATTCCTGTTGATATTTATCTTGAGGGTAATGACCAGTATCGTGGTTGGTTCCAGTCCTCTATGCTGACTGCTATCGCTACTAAGGGCATTGCTCCATACAAGACCGTTATCACTCATGGTATGATTGTCGATGAAGAACGTCAAAAGATGTCTAAATCTGCTGGTAATGGTATCAGCCCTCAAGAGCTGACCGAGCAGTATGGTGCAGATATTCTTCGTCTATGGGTTGCATCTGCTGACTATCGTCAGGATATGCGTATCTCTAAGGATATGTTTAAGCATCTGTCACAGAACTATCTGAAAATCCGTAACACTGCTCGTTATATCCTCGGTAATCTTCAGGGCTTTAATGTGAATGAGCTTGTGCCTTATGAAAAGTTAACCGAGCTTGATAAATGGGCACTTATGAAACTTAACGACCTTGTAACTCGTGTTCGCAAGGGTTATGATGCTTATGAGTTCCATACCGTTATGCATGCGGTTCATAACTTCTGTGTTGTTGATATGTCTAACTTCTATCTTGATGTTATCAAGGATAGACTTTACTGTGATGGTAAGGACAGTGTAAGCCGTCTTGCAGCTCAGACAACTATTTACCATATCTTAAATGCACTTGTTCGTATGATTGCTCCAATTCTATGCTTTACTGCTGATGAGATTTGGAAGGCTATGCCTCACACTGAGGGCGATGACATGGGCAACATCATGTTAAATGATATGGCTGCTGTTTGTGCTGAGTATGATATGGACGAGGCTACTAGAGAAAAGTGGAACCGTCTGTCTGAACTTCGTGACGAGGTTAACAAGGCTCTTGAAAATGCAAGAAATGAAAAGGTAATCGGTAAGCCACTTGAGGCTTGGGTTACTGTTAATGCAAGCAAGACAACATCAGACTTTTTAAATAACTGTGGTCTTAACATGGACGAGCTTGCTGCACTTTCTGTTGTATCTAAGCTGCGTGTTGTTTATAATGCAGAGCTTGATGATGCAGAAAATGATATTTCTGTTGAGATTGAACGTGCTTCTGGTGATAAGTGTGAACGCTGCTGGATGTATGTTGATTCTATCGGCAAGAATGAAAAACACCCAACTCTTTGTGCACGTTGTGCAGAGGTTGTAGGCTAAATATAATAAAGGGACAGTCATTTAAGATTGTCCCTTTTTTAAGTAAAGAGGTGAAAAAATGCTGATATTAAGTATAATAGCTATTGTTGTGCTTGTTTCCTTAGACCAGTTTGTTAAATATCTTACAGTTACTCATTTAATGCTTAAACCTATTGTATTGATTGAAAATATTTTTGAGCTTACTTATGTTGAAAACAAAGGTGCGGCTTGGTCAATTCTTGAAAATCAAATCTGGTTTTTTATTTTAATGACGGTTATTATTTTGGCACTTATAGCTTACGCTTTTTATAAAAAAATGATTTATACAAAGCTTGGTCAAATATCACTTGTTTTAATATGTGCAGGTGCAATAGGCAATTTAATTGACAGAATAACACATGGTTATGTTATTGATATGTTTAGTTTTAAACTGATTAACTTTCCAGTTTTTAATGTAGCTGATATTTGTATTGTTTGTGGTGGAATATTATTTGTTTATTATATGATGTTTCAGCATGATAAATATGCAGAAAAGGCAGGTAAGAAATGACCGAACTAATAATTACAGCACAGAAAGAGGATACTGGCAAGCGTGTTGATAAATTTTTATCAGAACAGCTTGAAGAAATGACCAGAAATGCTGTGCAAAATTTGCTTTTAGAAGAAAAAGTATTTATAAACAATAAACCTGTTAAGAAAAATTATAAGTTAACAGGTTCAGAAGTATTTACTGTGTTACTGCCAGAGCCTAAAGAGGTAGAAATTATACCAGAGAATATACCGATTGATATTATTTATGAAGATGATGAT
>DXIE01000038.1 GCA_019113005.1 Candidatus Butyricicoccus avistercoris
CTTAAAGTTGAAATGTTTTATGGTGAAAGATTTGAAAGTGTTAACACTTTCATTGATGAATTAAAGAATTATATAGATTACTACAACAACGAAAGGATTTCTATAAAATTAAAAGGAATGAGTCCTGTACACTACAGAACTCATTCACTTGCAATTTAAATTTAATATTTATTTTTGTCTAAACTTTGGGGTTCACTTCAAACGAGCTGCATTTTTATTATTTCTTGTAAACCAAGTCAGCCTCTGTCCAATCTTTCAAAATCGGAATCATATTAGCTGCCATTTGTTTTGCTCCCTGAAGGTCATGAAGCAGATAATTACCACACTCTATTCTGCTTGCTCCTGGGATTTCACCTTCATAATCAGCAATAAATTTCATACTTTCATTTACAAGCTTAATAGCATCTTGTGGTGCAAGGTCACGAACTAGAAAATAAAATCCAGTTTGACAACCCATAGGTCCACAATAAATTATATTTTCTGCAAAATCGCTATTTCTTGTATAGGTTGCAAATAAATGCTCAAAAGTATGTGTTGCTGCTGGCTCTAAATATATACCACCATTTGGAATAACCATGCGAATATCATAGGTTGTTATATCACCATCTATTCTTGATGTATACATACCCTGTGTTAGTACATCATGGTTAACTTCAAAACTTGCAATTCTTTTCATTGTTTTGCCCTCATTTAGTTATGAGCTGCTAAAGTTGAATCCTTAAGCACAACGTCATGTGCACCGCCTTCAACAATAGATGTAGCAGATACAAGAGTAATCTTAGCCTTTGCCTGAAGCTCAGAAATAGATAGTGAGCCACAGTTACACATTGTAGAACGAACCTTATTAAGAGTTAGGGTTACGTTATCGTGCAGAGAACCTGCATAAGGAACGTAAGAATCTACACCTTCCTCAAAAGATAGCTTTTTATCGCCACCCATATCATAACGCTGCCAGTTTCTAGCTCTTGCAGAACCTTCGCCCCAATATTCCTTCATAAATGTGCCGCCAATTTTAACCTTGTTTGTTGGTGACTCATCAAATCTTGAGAAGTAACGACCAAGCATTACAAAGTCTGCACCCATAGCTAAAGCTAAAGTAATGTGATAATCGTGTACAATACCACCGTCAGAACAGATAGGAATATATACACCTGTTTCCTTGTAATACTCATCACGAGCGGCGGCAACTTCAATAGTAGCAGTAGCCTGTCCACGACCAATACCCTTCTGCTCACGAGTGATACAGATAGAACCGCCACCAATACCGATTTTAATAAAGTCTGCTCCTGCCTCAGCTAAGAAACGGAAACCTTCTCTGTCTACAACATTACCTGCACCAACTTTAACGCTATCGCCATACTTTTCACGAATCCATTTAAGTGTGCGAAGCTGCCATTCTGAATAACCTTCAGATGAGTCAATACAAAGCACATCAGCACCAGCCTCAACAAGAGCTGGAACACGCTGTTCATAGTCACGAGTGTTAATACCTGCACCAACAACATAACGCTTTTTATCATCTAAAAGCTCAAGAGTGTTAGTTTTGTGGCTGTCATAGTCCTTACGGAACACCATATAAACAAGGTGCTGATTTTCATCAACAAGTGGCAGAGCATTGAGCTTATTTTCCCAAATGATATCATTCGCAACCTTTAAAGTTGTATCAGCTGGAGCAGTGATTAACTTGTCAAATGGAGTCATGAAAGTTGATACTTTCTCGGTTGTATCCATACGAGACACACGATAATCACGGCTTGTAACGATACCAAGCAGCTTACCTGTTGCAGTACCGTCATCGGTAACTGCCATTGTAGAGTGACCTGTTTTCTCCTTAAGTGCTAAAACATCAGCCAGAGTCATATCAGGTGTAATGTTAGAATCAGACACGATAAAACCAGCTTTATAAGCCTTTACACGAGCTACCATAGCAGCTTCACTTTCGATTGTCTGAGAGCCATAAATAAAGGAGATGCCGCCTTCCCTCGCCAAAGCGATTGCCATGTTGTCATCTGATACAGCCTGCATAATTGCTGAAACCAGTGGAATATTAGCATATAAAGATGCCTGTTCACCCTTTTTATACTTTACAATAGGTGTACGCAAGCTAACGTTTGCTGGCATACACTCTGAAGATGAATAACCTGGAACTAAAAGGTATTCACTAAATGTACGGGAAGGTTCTGAAAAATAAAATGCCATGTTTGTTTCTCCTTTTCCGACCAAATCTGCAATTTGTGTTTGTAATATTATACTACCTAAATGCATATAAAGTAAAGGCTAACATTGTTACATAAATATGAACTTTTTCACCCTTTTTCTATGCAAACCGCCCTTTACTGTCTAACCAACCAAACTTTTTAAGGCTTATGAGCGATTTTCATGCAGGTATGTAGCTTCTAAATCTGATAAATGAAGTTTAACTGCTATTGGGTATTTCTCATAAGCGTTTGCTATTGCAAAACTGCCAGCTCTTGCTGAGTCATCAAATCCACCCATGTGCCAACGTATCGCAACTGCCTCATCGTTTTTAAGTCGCATAAAACGCTCTATTAAAAACACCGATTTTTCACCATGACCATATGGGAATTTATCATCAACAGTATAATAAGGCACTTTTTCCCATTCACCATTTTCATTTTTTCTATTTCTGTAATCAACAGAGTAAAATCCCGCTTTACATATATCGTGAAGTAAAGACACAATAGTAAAACTTTCAAGGTCATCTTTATCTATGTCAAAATGTTTTGCAATCATAACCTCATATACATTTAAGCTATGCTCTACCAAACCGCCTTCATAAGCCGCATGGAACTTTGTTGAAGCGGGAGCTGTGAAAAAATCTGTGCTTTCAAGCCACTCAAGCAGTTTATCTGCTCCCCTCCTTGTAACCTGTCTGCGGAAAATCTCCAAAAACTTTTCTTTCATATTTTGCCCTCTTTTACTAACTTTAAAAGTATTTCCTTTCTGTTATCTTGAGGATTTTCTATAACAAATCCCAACATTTTATTTAATATATCACCTATTTGCTTGCCTTTAAAACCAAGATTTATTAAATCATAACCATTTACAGCCAAACTTTTAACTGTAAGACATGGCTTTTCATTTATAACCTCATTTACTAGCTTCTCAAGTCTTATAAAATAGGTTAAATATTCCTCATGTGTTCCTCGTGCAATGCAATCCGCTTTTTTCAGTCTTATTAAATTTCTAAAACGAGTTTCACCAAATCTTACAAGTTTTCTTCTTATAATGTGCGGTTCATCTTTTATAAAATTATCGTGATGTTCTACAAGAAATATAATCTCATCGCTTAAAGCATTAGATAATTTAAGCTTTTCTGTGCGAAGTTCTGTATGTTTTTTGCTAATTTTAGGGTGTGCGTAAAAGTGTCCTCTGCCGTTTTCATCTATGCTCATACAGTCTGGTTTGCCTGTGTCATGGTAAAGAGCTGCAAATCTTAAAGCAGGCTCTGCTTTCACTTGCTCAACCGCCCTTATTGAATGCTCTAAAACATCATATATATGATATTGATTTTTTTGGTCTAAACCTTTCATTGGCAAAATTTCGGGTAAAACAACACCAAATACATCTGTAAATTCTCTTAACACTCTGCCGACATATCTGCCACACAAAATACGCATAAGCTCACTTGAAATACGCTCGACTGAAATATTTAAAAGCAGATTAGCTCTTTCTTTTAGTGCATTTTTAGTTTTTGGCTCTATTTCAAAGCCATACTCTGATATCATACGAAGTCCACGCAGTATTCTAAGAGCATCTTCTGAAAAACGCTTATCAGCATCGCCAACCGCTTTTAAAACATTATTTTCTAAATCACTTCTGCCATTAAATAAATCTATAAAGCCATCATAAGGAGAATATGCAATAGCATTTACAGTAAAATCTCGTCTTGATAAGTCTTCATCTATTGTTTTAACAAAACTTATGCTATCTGGACGTCTGCAATCTGTATATTCTGATTCCTTGCGAAAAGTTGTGATTTCAAGCGGTTTATTATCAATTAAAACAGTGATTGTACCATGTGAAATTCCTGTTTCGATTATACGTTCACGATTAAAAACATCTTTCATTTGTTCTGGTGTTGCTGACGTACATAAATCATAATCATGTGGAATTTGCCCTCTAAGTGCATCTCTAACCGCACCACCTACAACATAAGCACTAAATCCCGCTTTATTTAGCTTGTCTAATGTATATTTTACCTCGTTTGGTAAATACATCAGTTTTTCTCCTTATCTTTTTGTGTCAAACGATAGGAAGTCCCATCTGGATTGATAACAACGGTATTATCAAGCTGTGCTTTTAAACTTCCTCTAAATTCTGCAATATATTCCTCTCTTAAAGCCTTTCTTTCTGCCTGTTCTTTTTCTGTCAAGCCTTCAGTTTTAGCCTTTTTAGCCAGTTCATTTATTCTATCAATTTTTTTCTGTTCCATAACTTAAATTAACCTTTCAAAATAAAAAATTTGTTTTAATTATTATAGCCCTAAAATAAACAAAATACAAGTTTTCTTGACCTTTATCTGGTTAACGTGATACAATAAATTTAACATCATTTTAACCAAAAAAGGGGCGTTTAATAATGAATATTGAAACCAAATGTCTGCACTCAGGCTATAAACCTGCAAATGGTGCTCCAGGGGTAATGCCTATTGTGCAGTCTACTACATATCGTTTTGACTCAACCGAGCATATTGCTGCTCTTTTCGATATGCCAACCGAATTTATGTATTCACGCTTTGCAAATCCTACTTGTGATGCGGTTGAAAAGAAAATTGCAGACCTTGAAGGTGGTGTGGGTGCAATGCTTACAAGCTCTGGTCAAGCTGCATCTATGATTTCTATTTTAAATATCTGTTCTGCTGGTGACAGTTTTATTGCGGCATCTACAATTTACGGTGGTACAATCAATCTTTTTGGTGTTACACTGAAAAAGCTTGGCATTGAAGTTATTTGGGCTGATGCTGAGGCAAGCGAAGAAGAAATTCAAAAGCTATTTAAGGATAATACCAAGGCTGTTTTTGG
The DNA here is from genome assembly GCA_019113005.1 of Candidatus Butyricicoccus avistercoris. Classification (GTDB taxonomy): domain Bacteria; phylum Bacillota; class Clostridia; order Oscillospirales; family Butyricicoccaceae; genus Butyricicoccus_B; species Butyricicoccus_B avistercoris. Next base: position 5,046 of record DXIE01000038.1, read on the forward strand.
TGAAACCCTTGCAAATCCTGCTCTTTGCGTATTTGACATTGAAAAATGGGCTAATATCGCACATAAAAACAATGTACCTCTTATTATAGACAACACTTTTGCAACTCCTTACCTTTGCCGTCCATTTGAGTTTGGTGCTGATATTGTTATTCATTCAACTTCTAAGTATATGGACGGTCACGCTTTACAATGTGGCGGTGTAATTGTTGACAGCGGTAATTTTGACTGGGCGAAGTCTGGCAAGTTCCCTGATTTTACTGAACCAGATGAAAGCTATCATGGTGTTGTTTATACTCGTGATTTTGGTAATATGGCTTATATTATCAAAGCTAGAATGCAACTTATGCGTGATTTTGGCTGTTACCCTGCTGCACACTCTGCATTTTTATTAAATATTGGTCTTGAAACACTACCAGTTCGCATGAAACAATATTGCGAGAATGCACTTAAAGTTGCAAATCACCTTAAAAACCATGAGAAAATTGAAAGTATTCGTTATCCTGCTCTTGAAGGCGATGAATACTATGAGAGAGCTAAAAAATATTTGCCACTTGGCACATCTGGTGTTATGTCAATCAACATTAAGGGTGGCAGACAGGCTGCAATGAAGTTTATGGACAGTGTTAAGCTCGCTTGTAATGAAGTTCATGTTGCAGATATCCGCACATGTGTACTTCACCCTGCAAGTGAAACTCACCGTCAGCTCACTGATGAACAACTTGTAGCAGCTGGCGTTGCTCCTGCACTTGTTCGTCTTTCTGTTGGTCTTGAAAATGTTGATGATATCATCGCAGACCTAGACCAAGCTCTTGCACAGATTTAAATATTTGTGAGGTGAAATTATGGAAATCCGTGATATTTTGCCATGGGACGAAAAATATTTTTATGATATGGTCAATAAGTTCTATAACAGCCCTGCTGTTGACCATAAAATACCAGACTCATATGCACAAAGAACATTTAAGCTGCTAATGAGTAGTACACCTTATGCTCGTTGTTTTGTCGCTGCTGATGAGAACAATATACCTAGAGGTTATTGCCTGTGTTCTATCACATGGTCAAATGAAGCTGGTGGAATTTGTGTGTGGATTGATGAGCTTATGGTTGATGAAGTTATGCGTGGTCAAGGCATAGGTCAAATGCTTATTGCAACCGTTGGTGAGGCATATCCAAATGCTGCAAGATTTCGTCTTGAGGTTACAAGTGCAAATGCTCGTGCTGCTAAACTTTATGAAGGCTTAGGTTTTAATAGGCTCGCATATAATCAGATGGTGCTTGAGCAACCACAGCCATAAAAAATTAATGCGTGATACAAATTTTCTTGTATCACGCTTTTTTATTTGCCACATAAAATTTTTAACTCGTCCGATGTGATTTCTGGAAAAAACCTCTGCATATCGGCTGGAAGTGGTGCGAAAAACTCTAATTTTTCACCTGTTATCGGTTGAGTAACATTCAGGAACGCTGCGTGCAAAGCATGTCTTGAAATTATATTATAGTTCGAATTATACAAAAAGTCTCCTGGAAGTGGGTGTCCTATATGTTTCATATGCACTCTTATCTGATGGGTTCTTCCTGTTTCAAGCCAAATATGAGCAAGTGAAAATCCATCTTTATATGCTATTTTCTTAAAATGAGTTACTGCTCTTTCACCATCATCTGCAACAATTCTTGTAACTACCGACTCTGCTTGTCGCCTTATAGGAGCATCTATTGTGCCGCTGTCTGGAATATTACCTGTGCATACGGCTATATATTCCCTACGCATTAGCTTTTTTGATGACATATCAGATAACATAGCCGCTGAAAGCGGATTTTCTGCAACTACAAGCAGTCCAGATGTGTTTTTATCCAGTCTGCCAATCGCTCGAAACACAAATTCTTTCTTTTTAGTTTTAAATGCAAGTGCATTTGCAACTGTATTTTCTCTGTTTCTTGGCGATGGGTGAACAGCTATTCCCGCTTTTTTTGAAATAACGGTCATATCCTCATCTTGATAAATAATATCTAGTTCTATATCCTGTGGTATAATATGCTCTATAAAATCACATTCTCTCACTCTTATTGTGAGGTTATCCCCTGTTTTTAGCCTGTCGATTGTTCTTATATGCTCATTATTTGCAGTTATTCCATCAGGTTCTTTTTTTAAATCTATTATAACTCGTCTTGAAACACCTTTTTTTCTAAGAAATTTTTCGACTGTTATATCATTTTCTTCTTCAACTTTATATGTAACACATCTCATTATATTTAAATCTCTCCTTACCTAATCTGATTTTACAGGCTTTAATATTTTCTGTCAAATATTTTGGTTTTTTTAATAACAAAAGCTATCTTTTCACCAATTCAGTGTTATAATATTTATAAAACAGAATAGGAGTTGTTTTTTTGAACCAAATAGAATCTCTAGAAAAACTGTGCTCACTTCCTGCGGTCACAGGTTTTGAGTTAAACAGTGCTAAGGCTCTTGCTGAAATGCTTATGCCTCTAGTAAATAAAGTCGATATTGATGCTTTTGGCACGGTTACTGGACTTTTAGTCTGCCCTGTACCAAATGCTAAAACCGTTTTGCTTGATGCACATTTTGACCAAATAGGTTTTATTGTAACCGAAACTCTTGAAGGCGGTTTTTTACGCTTTACATCGGTTGGCGGAGTAGACCCTCGTATGTTACTTGGCTCTGAAGTTACTATTTTAACTAACAATCCAATCGAGGGTATTATTTGCTCTATTCCTCCTCACCTTTCAAGCGAGGAAGACCGCAAAAATGCTGTGCCTGTACATGAAATGCTGATTGATACTGGGCTTTTAGATGCTAAAATCCCTATTGGTACACCTATTGTTTTCAAAAAACCGCTTACAAATCTTTCAAAGGGCATAGTATGCTCAAAATGTTTAGATGATAGAGCAGGTATTCAGGCGATTTTGCAAGCATTAGGACAGCTACGCAGACAGGATTTAAAGGTAAATGTTGCGGTTTTATTCTCTGCTCAAGAGGAGATAACTTCGCTTGGTGCTATAACTGGTGCTTTTCGTTTGCGTCCAGATGTAGCCATAGCTGTTGATGTAAGTCATGCTCATACACCTGATGCACCTTCTAGCGAAACCTTTGAGTTTGGTGGTGGCACTATGATTGGTATGGGGCCAAATATGAACACTAAACTTACAAAATCACTTATTCGTTTGGCTCGTGCAGAAGGTATTCCATATCAACTTGAGGTTATGGAGGGTAACACTGGCACTAACGCTTGGAACATACAAATTTCTGCTTGTGGTACAGCTCAAGCTCTGCTGTCCATACCGCTTAAATATATGCATACACCAATAGAAACGGTTAAACTATGCGATATTGATGCCACCGCAGACCTAATAGCTGCATTTTTAAAGAATTTTGACGGAGGCTGTATTTGCTTATGACCGAATTATTAAATAAACTTTGCTCTCTTTCTGGTGTTTCAGGTGCTGAGGACTCTGTGCGTGATTTTATCCGCACAAGAGCTATAACTTTTGCTGATGATATACGCACAGATGCCATGGGAAACCTTATGGTTTTTAGAAAAGGTAAACGCTCAACAAAAAAACCGTTAATGCTCACCGCTCATATGGACGAAGTCGGTTTTATAATTAAACGCATAACCGATGATGGTATGTTAAAATTCGGTTTTGTAGGTGGTATTGACCCTCGTGTTGTTATAGGCAGACATGTTCGCTTTGGTGATACAATCGGTGTTGTAGGCATAAAAGCTGTGCATCTTACAAGTGTAGAAGACCGCAAACACACACCGGACGTCAAGGATTTATATATTGACATCGGTGCTTGCAGTAAAAGCGAGGCTGAAAACAAGGTTGAGCTTAGCGATTATGGCGTTTTTGACTCGGATTTTTCAGAATTTGGCGATGGTCTTGTTAAATCTAAAGCTCTTGATAACAGAATAGGCTGTACAGTTTTACTTCAACTGCTTAGAAAAACTCCTCCAGTTGATACTTGGTTTGTGTTTACCGTTCAAGAGGAAGTTGGTCTTAGAGGTGCTACAACTGCCGCTTTTGCCATAGACCCTGCTCTTTGTATAAATATCGAAGGAACTGCTGCGGCTGATTTACCAGAAGTTAAGCCATATAACAGAGCTTGTGCTATAAGAAAAGGTGTTGTGCTGCCATTTATGGACAAGTCAGCAATCTATGATGAAAAGCTTTTTAATTTACTTCGTAAAATTGCAGATGATGAGCAAATACAATGGCAAACAAAAACCGCTATTTCAGGCAGTACAGACATTGGTGCAATCCATAAATCACTTGAGGGTATCCCTTGTGCTTGTGTAGCTGCACCTGTTAGATATATACATTCAGCTAATTGCGTAGCTGCTATACAAGATATTCACTGTGTACTGCACTTAATGCAAGCTTTTATATCTAAGTTCAATGATAAAACAGATTTTATCTAAATCTAAGGAGATTTTTTTACATGAATAATGTATTTGAGTTATATAAAGAAGTAGCTAGTGCTTTTGGCCCTTCTGGTCGTGAAACCAAGGTAAGAGAGGTTATAAGCTCTATTGCTAAAAAATATGTTGATGATGTTTATACTGATACTTTAGGAAATTTAATCTGTCGTAAACGTCCACCTGTTGGCAGTCAAGAAAATGTTCGTAAAATCGCTTTTGCTGCACATATGGACTCAATAGGCGTTGTTGTAACCTATATTGATGACAATGGATTTTTACGTTTTTCTAATATCGGCGGAATTGAAATTCAAGATTTTTTCCATACACAAGTTCGTTTTGAAAATGGCATACATGGCATCATATCACATGAGGAAAAAACCGAGCTTTCCAAACTAAAAATCAATAATTTATATATTGATATCGGTGCAAAAAGCCGTGAACAAGCTGAAGAAATGGTTTCAATAGGTGATTTTGCGGTGTTTACCTCACCTATGTTTGAACAAAATGGTGTTATTTCTGGTGCTTATATAGATGATAGAATAGGTTGTATAGCTCTTTTAATGACAATGATGAAACTTCCTCAAACTGTAAACCATGATTTATATTTTGTGTTTACCGTTCAAGAGGAAGTAGGTCTTAGAGGTGCTACAACTGCTGCATATGCTCTTGAGCCAGACATCGCAATAGCTATTGATGTTACAGATACAGGCGACCTTCCAGAGCATAAATATCCTATGGCATGTCATATGGGTAAAGGTCCTGCAATTAAAGTTATGGACCGCTCTGTACTTTGCAGCCAAACTGTTCGCTCTGCACTCGAAGAAGCTGCTTTAGTAGCTGCTATACCTGTACAGCGTGAGATTTTACAGTTTGGCGGAACTGATACCGCAGCTTTTCAGCGTTCTCGTGCAGGTGTTGAGGTTGGAGCTATCTCTATTCCAACACGTTATATTCACACACCAAATGAAATGTGCAGTGTAAACGATGTAATTCAAACATCAACTTTATTATTAACTGCTATCACTCAAACACTTTAAAAGCGTATAAAAAACCGATGCAAAAAATGCATCGGTTTTAATTCTTATTGTGCTGTTTCTGAGTCAGTGTTTTCTGTTGTAGGTGTAGTAGTTGTTGTATCTGTGGTTGTGCTTGTTGTTGTGCTTTCGCTTGTCTGAGGTGTAGCAGCTGGCCCAACAAGTACAATCTTATCTCTTGATTTATAAGATGAGTTATTAGCCTTAACAGTTGTTGTCTGACCATTTTCAGTGATAATCTTATATGTCACCGTTTTATAACCTGTTATACCAGATTGTGAAGTTTCTCTCTGACCAGCAGACAATGATGAATCTGTTTTTTCCACTGTTTTATAATCTAGAGTCTCTACAATCTCAGTTTTAGTCTCAACAACTTTATCTGTTGTTTTTGTACCTAAAATCTTAACTGACATAGAACTACCCTCTTGCCAAGCCAAAATTTTAACAGGATAGTCGGTATTATTTTTAAATTTAAAGTCTGGTCCACCCCATGAAACAGTTGCATCTTCTCCAAGAGGTGTATAAGATACGGTTAAGCTGTGATTATGTCTTTCTGTAACCTCAAGGTCTGCACGAAGTACAGCCATATACAGTGTTGATGATGGCTGACATACACCACCGCCAACATCTTCTATAACTTGACCATTAGAGTATGCACCCGCTGTTTGGAAGCCTCTGGATACGGTACGCTCACCAACAACGCCATTATATGAAAATTCATCTCCAGGGTTGAGAATTGTGCCATTTATAAACTGACTTGCAAGTCTTACATTATTTGTTCTTGATTTATTGCTTGCATTTAATTTTGTAGATGTGCTTGCTAGTGTATCTCTAAACAGAACTCTAGCGAGCTGGTCTGCTGAAACAGCAGCTGGTGTACGCTCAATAGGAATTTTATATGTTTGCTCTGAACCATCACCAATTACTTCTTTTGCCTTTTCTAAATCAAATTTAACACCGTCTACACTAGGCAGAATAGTTGTTCCATCAGTTTTATCAACTGTTGCATTTTTAGCCTGTGTTTGTGCATTATCATATATATACTGCACATCAATAGGGTTTTGTTCCTTTGTTGTTACCTCTACATCTAGAGTGGAAAAATTCATTGTTTTTATTCTGTTTTCCACCTCAGTATAAAGTTTGTTTGTGTCGAATGATACACCAACCGAACCTTTATCTACAACTAAATAGTCACCTTCCACAGTCCAAAATGGGTCTACTGGTTCGGTAATAGCCTCACTAGAAATTTCGTCAAGCTTTGTTTTTAATGCTTCATTATTTACATCTACTGAAAGCTTTGATTCATTAAGTCCAAATAATGCACCTACTGTGTTTCCAATTCGGGTAAAAAATCCGCCTGTTCTTGTAAATTCATATGCATCTTTAGCTGAATTTTCACTGTCAAGTCCGTTTGCAACTTCTGGAACACTTATTTTATACTCTGTTTGATAAATTTTAATTGGAAGGCTTGCATTATTAAGAACATTTGATTTTTCTATTTGCTTTTGAGCATCAGCTACACTCATTCCACCTATTTCTATAACGCCTGCATTAACGCCAAAGTGAATATTTGGATATAAATAAGTATATCCTACGGTTAACAGACATAAAGCGGCAACAACCGAACCTAAACCGATTGCAATTTTTTTGCCATTGCCATTTTTAGTTTTTTTAGCTTGCTTAGGCTGTTTTGCCTTTGAAGTTTTAGTAGTTTTTTTAGCTGGTTTATTGCTCTTCTTGGCAATACTTGCATCTGATTTATGTTCTGGTTCATACTTTGGAAATTCAGCTTCATCATTTACAGCTATATTATTGGAAATTTCTGAAACTATATCCTTTTTATTATTTGTAGGAGCATATTCTGGTTTTGCTGGCTCTGTTCTTGACTTTAACATAGCATCAAGGGCACTATTTCCAGTATGTCCTAACGCACTATAATTTTTTTGTGTCATATAGCTCCCCTCATAAAATTTAATATTTATTAGAAAACGCACACCCTTTTATATTTTAGGATATGCGTTCTATTTTTCTGTTATACGTTAAATCTAAATAGAACTACGTCACCATCTTGCATAACGTATTCCTTGCCTTCTGAGCGAACAAGACCCTTTTCTCTCGCAGCAGCCATAGAACCACATTCCATGAGTGCATCATAAGATACAACTTCTGCACGAATAAAGCCACGTTCAAAATCTGTATGAATCTTACCAGCAGCCTGAGGAGCTTTTGTGCCCTTCTCGATTGTCCAAGCACGAACTTCCTGCTCACCTGCCGTTAGGTAACTCATAAGACCTAATAAGTCATAACAAACTCTGATAAGTCTATCAAGTCCGCTTTCCTCAATTCCAAGCTCAGACAGGAACATTTCCTTCTCATCTTCCTCAAGTGTTGCAATGTCTTCTTCAAGTTTTGCACAGATAGGAAGAACCATAGCACCTTCTGCCTTGGCAATTTCTTCAACTGCTGCAAGACGTGCATTTTCGGCTTTATCGCCTGTAAAACCTGCCTCGTCCATGTTAGCAGCATAGATAACTTTCTTAGAGGTCAATAAATCGCTCTCATTCATAACTCTTACAACGTCATCATCAGTGCCAAAACCTTCGAAAGTTCTTGCTGGCTTACCCTCCTCAAGATGTGCCTTTAGCTTTTCAAGGATTTCTACGTCAATATTCAGTTTTTTATCAGCCTTTGCAGCTTTCTTTGTACGCTCAATACGACGCTCAATGTGCTCAATATCAGCAAAGATAAGCTCAAGGTTAATTGTTTCGATATCACGAGATGGGTCAACAGAACCATCAACATGAACGATATTGTCATTTTCAAAACAACGAACAACGTGTACAACTGCATCAACCTGACGGATATGGCTTAAAAATTTATTGCCAAGACCTTCACCCTTAGATGCACCACGAACAAGACCTGCAATATCTACAAATTCAACCACAGCAGGTATAACCTTTTTTGAATGGTAAAGCTCAGCCAGAGGTGCAAGTCTGCTGTCTGGCACAGATACCATTCCTACATTAGGGTCAATTGTACAAAATGGATAGTTTGCACTTTCTGCACCTGCATCTGTAATTGCATTAAACAAAGTGGACTTACCTACATTTGGCAATCCTACAATACCGAGCTTCATAATTATTTTATTCCTCCAAACAAATATCTTGTATATCAAAATTCAAAAGTATAATCTGAAAATTATACCTTTCAGATATTTATTATATCTTTTTTTTTAGTTATTCGCAAGCAAATTACGACACAATTCACCCAAAAAACATACAGATTTTCACTCATGAAAGGACTTTATTTTGTAAATTTTTTATATTTTATTCAAATTCCGAGTTTTGCTAACTTTTATACATATTTTGATGCCACTTTGATGCATTTATCACTATATCTACGTCATTTTTATACATTATTCGCTTGACATATCTTTTTTATAAGCGTATCATTACAAATATGTAAAACTTTTCAGAAAGGATAAGGTAAATTATGGATAATAACCTGAGTTTAAAAAAGCTAAAAAAACCAGTAAATATTAAAAAACCATTGTCTCTTAATTTCCCAAGTGAATGTTTTTTTAATATATACTTTAAAACTCAGCAAATAAGAAATAACATTCCGACTGTCCCAAAAATTAACAGATTTGCTGCTTTGACCATATGTGCAGCTTGCCTATTAGTGCCTTTTGCAGCAAACTTTAAACCTGCATTTAATATAACTATAAATGGTGAACATATAGGATTTGCAAGCTCTAAAGAAAGTTTATTTCTCGCAGAAAATCTCATACAGTCCAGTTTAGACCAGTATGGACAAGCTGATTTTTCTCTTAGTGATGATATAGAAATCTCATCTTCTTTTTGCCTTGAAAATGATATTAAAACTACTGACGAGTTAATCTATGCCATAACAAATTCAAGCGAAAATATATGCATGGCATCGGCTATAACTGTTAATGGTGAAATTATAGGTGCTTGTGAAATAGCCGATGACACAAATTCTGTACTTAAAAGCTTACTTGATGAATATAAAGCAAATCCATCTGATAATGCGTCATTTATACAAGATGTAAAGGTTAAGACCCTTCCTGTTTCGACAGATTTAGTCATGACAAGTTCTTCACTTTTACAGAGCCTGAAAAACAATAAAAACATTGACGTACAAGTCATTTCTAACGTTCAACACACCGAATCAATACCATATCAAACCCAAAAAATAGAAAGTGACCAGATAGAGCAAAATTTAGTCAAAACTATGCAGTTTGGCAAAAATGGTATTGCTTCTGTAAGTGAGCAAGTGGTTACAATCAATGGTCAGGAAACTCAACGCACAGTTTTACATCGCTCTATTATAACTCCTGCTACCGATTGTATTGTTGCAGTCGGAACTAAATCCAATGGTATAGGTTCAGGTCAATTTATCGTGCCAATCAGTGGTTATAGATTTACTTCAGCTTTTAAAATTCGTGATGGTCGTTGGCATAAAGGTGTTGACTTAGCTGCACCTGTTGGCACACCTGTTTATGCTGCCGACAACGGCATTGTCACCACTTCAAAACTTTCTGATAGTTATGGCTACTATATTGTTATTGACCATCAAAATGGACTTAAAACATTATATGCTCATAATAGCTCTTTATTAGTCAAAGAAGGTGATGTAATCTCTAAGGGACAACAAATTGCCTTATCTGGTAACACTGGAAACAGTACAGGTCCACACCTACATTTTGAAGTTCATAGCAATGATGTTGCTGTAAATCCACAGATATTTTTAAACTTCGGAACAGAAACATCATAAGCAAATGAAAAAGACGTTTTACAGAGTAAACTGTAAAACGTCTTTTTTTACTCACCTATCATACTTTTTGCCATTTCCATAAGTCTATCACCAGAAAGGTATGATGGCCAACCTAATAAAACTTCGCCATCAGCTGATACAAATAATGTACTTGGAAATCCTGTTACACCACAGCTTATAACACCCTCCATTTGAGTATCAAAATACACAGGGAAAGTATATCCTTTTTCCTCAATATATGCTCTGCCCGCTTCCTCGGTTTCCTGCTTACCATCTACTGCATCAATCATAACAAAATTGATTTTATCTCCATATGTTTCATATGCGGTTTGGAAATCTGGCATTTCTTTCATACAATAACCACACCATGTAGCCCAGAAATTTATAATTGTAGGTTTACCGAGTAAATCTAAACTTGAAACCTCATTTCCATTTATATCTATAAGATTAAACTCTGGAAGCATTACCTTTTCTTTTTGCTCACTTGATTGCTCAAGTTCTTTCAAATCTGGCTGATTGCCTTTTGATAAGCTATTATATGCAACACTTGCAATAACCAAAACAACTATAAGTGATGCAACAAGTAAAATCGTCTTTTTATTTTTCATAAAATTCTCCTTTTTATATAACACTTATATAAAATTCACTTTTTTATATTCTATATTACTATACAAGTATTTAAAAGTTTTTACAAGAAAATTTTAATAATTTTTTTATTTTTATATCAGTTTTATTTTTTATTAAATCTTTAACTTCTAACATGTACTATCAAGAAACGGTGTAATATGTGATAGAGCAACATATGGACATACATATCAGCCATCATCAATATATGTTTATCATCTATAAAAATCAAGTGCGAACCCTCTTATGTTCAATAAAAATAGAAAGTTCGCACAAGCTTGTTTATTTTATTCTTTTAAGCCAATATAAATATGTATTTCTGCATTTTCCACATCTTCATTTTGATATTCTTCAAAATCACATACAAACGACCTATTTAAATTCATTTTCCAGACTTCCTGCCATACCTCTGCCACAGCTAAATGAACATCACCTTTAGCAATAAACTTCGCATATTTTCCAGCTGGAATTTTAACACAAGTCAGTTCTTTAGATTCACAGCTTACTTCACAACCTACCATAACAGTATAATCATCATTTTCATTATTTTCATATTCTGTATAAACACCTAATGTCTTATGATTTACCTTGTTTTGTATACTTTGATATATTCCATCTTTGAAAAAACTTGTCCATAGTCCTGTGATTATATTACTCATATCCGCAGAATTATTATTTGTACGAGCTGATATTCCTACAACAAACTTTTCCTCTAAATTAACAATTTCATACTTCATAACTTTTTGCTCCTTTCGATTGTTGTATTTATTTTATCAAACCAAACAGGACACCTGTATGTCATGAATTAGAATATTGTTTTTGAATTTGTTGACCTAATTTTTTTAGTACTTTTCGCAAATTGTCTGGGTATATAAGCTCTGCTGCTCCTTTA
>DXIE01000039.1 GCA_019113005.1 Candidatus Butyricicoccus avistercoris
AAATGGTGTTTTCTCATATCCATTATAACAGATACTTTAAATTCTGCACTATATCTTTTTTGCACACTTCCTTTTTTTGACATGAAAATATGCACCTCCAAAGTGTCTAACTTTTGGGGTGCATATCACTTGTATCTGCTTTTTTTATTGTTTTTAAATATCTGATATGTTAGAATATTTTTGTATATTCTTTAAATATGGAGTATTTCGCTTATGTTATTTAACTCCCATTTCTTTATTTTTTTGTTTTTCCCTTTAAGTGTAATCGGATATTTTACTTTGCAAAGATTTAAAAAACCACAGCTTGCAAAATACTTTTTATTTTTAATATCACTTTGGTTTTATGCTGCAAATGATATCCGTTCTTTACCTGTGCTAATTCTTAGTATTTTGGTAAACTTCTATCTCGGAAAACAAATCTTAAAAACAGAAACACATAAAAAATTATTATGTGTTATTGGTATTTTATTAAACCTTGCTGTTTTAGGTGTATTTAAATATCTAAACTTCTTTATGGAAAACATATCCTTTGTTTTCGGTCAAAGTTATACACCTATTAGTTTAATTTTACCGCTTGGAATTAGTTTTTTCACTTTCCAACAAATTTCATATCTTATTGACTGCAAAAATAACAATGCTGATGATTATTCAATAAGCGAATATGCACTTTTTGCATCATTTTTCCCATATGTAACAAGTGGCCCTATCGCCTTTCATTCGGAAATTATTCCACAGCTCAGAAAAGAAAAGAATTTTAAACCATCAGCCTATAATATTGCAAGAGGTTTAACCGCTTTTGCCTTTGGTTTATTTAAAAAGGTTGTTGTGGCTGATACTCTTGGTGCTGCTGTAAATGCTGGCTGGTCAAATATAAGCTCATTAAATGCTTCATCTGCTTTAGTTGTAATTTTATCTTATACTTTACAGCTTTACTTTGATTTTGCAGGTTATAGCGATATGGCTTCTGGTATAGCTTTTTGTTTTAATATCAATCTGCCTATAAACTTTGACTCACCTTATAAAGCACGAAATATAAGCGATTTCTGGAAACGCTGGCATATGACTATGACCAGATTTTTCACCCGCTATTTATATATTCCACTCGGTGGCAGTCGTCATGGACTTAAAAGAACCTGTTTAAACACTCTTATTATCTTTTTAGTTTCTGGCTTATGGCATGGTGCTGCATGGACATTTATATTTTGGGGTTTTCTGCATGGAATAGCTATGGTTATCTCCCGTTTAATTTCTGCTAAAACTGACAGACATTTACCTTATCCATTAGCTTGGCTTTTAACCTTTATTTATGTAAATATATGTTGGGTTTTCTTTAGAGCACCTAATATAAAATCAGCTTTTAGTCTATTTTCAAGACTTACAAGCGGATTTGGTTTCATTGTAAGCGAAATTTCTCAAAGTTTCCTAACAACCGAGGTTAAAATATTTAGGCTGTTTATACCTATTGATGACTCACTTTTTGCAACGCTTGCATGTGTGGTATTTTTAGTTTTGGCATGTTTAGGTGCTATTTTCCCTCAAAATATGCAACGAAAAATACAAAACTTTAAACCTACAACAAAACTTTGTTATTTAACCATTTTTGTTTTATTCTGGTCTATTATATCACTCTCAGGTATAAGCACTTTCTTATACTTTAACTTTTAATAGGAGGTGGTTTTACGTCTTACCGCAAATATTTAAAACATCTGCTTTTTGGTGTTTTCTCGCTTATTTTGCTTTGTATAGTAACTATTATTGTTATAGACCCTGCTTTTCAATATCATATGCCGTTTGCAGGCATAAAAGCTGTATACTCAAATGAAAGATATCAAAATTCAGGTATGATTAAACATTCTGAATTTGACAGCGTTATTATAGGCTCATCTGTAACATCAAATTTTAGAGTTTCATGGTTTGATGAATTATTTGGCGGAAAAACATTAAAACTTTCCTACCCAGGGGGATGTTTATCTGATTTTGATACAGCTTTATCATATGCTTTCGAGCAAAATCCAAATATTAAGCGTGTATTTTGGAGTTTAGACCCAAAAATTCTTATGAGTGACTACAATGCAAAATCCACTCCTATGCCCGACTATTTATATAATAATTCAGTTTTAGATGATGGAAAATATATTTTAAATAAAGATGTTTTAGTTGAGTTATGTGGTGAAAGTGTTCTTGCAACAATTAAAGGAGAAAATGCCTCAATAGATGATGCTTTCACTTGGGATAGTCAGTATGAATTTGGCTCTTCACGAGCATTATGGGGATATGTTCGCCCTGAGTGGAGTGAAACAATTATTTCTGAAGATGCTTATGATGATGTTATAAATGAAAATCTGGATAAGATAATAAGTTATATAAAAGCTTATCCAGAAACTGAATTTTATTTATTCACTCCCCCTTATTCGGTGCTTTATTGGGACAGAATAACTCGTGACGGCACTTATCCTGCTGTTTTAAAGCTGTTTGACAGACTTGTTACCGATTTAACACCATATGAAAATGTAAAATATTACTGCTTTTCACCAGAAGTTTATATCCTTGACTTAAATAATTATATTGATGAGGTTCATTTTTCTCCAGATATCAATAAGAAAATTGCAGAATATATGGCAACATATGATGGTGTTGATGACTCTTCGATACTGTATATGCATACTTTTTTTAAGGATATAATTGAAAACTTTGATTTTGAAAGTCTATTCCCTAAGATTTTACAAGAAAAACCCGCAAAACATCGAGTATTAGACCCATCTTATTGATTTTAAGTGCTGTTTTATAACAGCACTTATTTTTTAGTAAATTATTTGTATATTTTTGTGATTGACCTTTCAACTATAACTATCGTATAATAAATTATTAAAAAATACAACTTTAGGAGGATATCTATGAACAAAGAACATGTTACAATTTTAAAGTTTATTTCTATACTTCAAAGAAATACAAACAGATACTTTGACCTTATGCTTGATGAATATGGAATAGGCAGTGGTCAACAATTTTTCCTTTTAAGAATATATGAAAATCAAGATATCACTATGCTTGATTTATCTCGCCTAGGCTCATTTGATAAAGGTACTGTCACAAAAGCTGTACAAAAATTAACCGAAGAAGATTATGTGACCGTAACAACAGACCAAAATGACAAACGTGTTAGACATCTTCACACAACTGATAAAGCCTTACCTGTTATAGAAAAGCTTTATGAGGTTAGAAATGAATGGCTTAATTCTATTTTAAGAGATTTAGATGAAGATGAACGTTTAAAATTATTTAATACTCTTGATGATATCTCTTATACCTCTTCTAATGTAATTCAAAAAATAATATCTGAGAAAGGCGAAAAAAATGAATGAAAATCCTTTAGGGTATGAACCAGTTGGCAAACTGCTTATGCAGTTTTCTGTGCCAGCTATTATTTCATGCTTAATAAACTCTATTTATAATATAGTCGACCAAATTTTTATAGGACAAGGCGTTGGTTATCAAGGTAACGCCGCTACAACAGTTGCGTTTCCAATTATGGTGATACTGCTCGCTTTTGGCAATATGACTGGTGCTGGCAGCAGTGCTTTTGCTGCAATTCGCTTAGGCGAAGGCAATGACAAACTTGCAAAAAAATGCTTAAATAATTCCTTTGTTTTTTCTTTTTTGCTTGGAGTTATAATAATGGTTTTAGGTATTATATTTCTAAAACCTTTACTTTGGCTTTTCGGTGCAAAAAATTCAGTCATTATGAATTATTCATATGACTACACTTTTATTGTTCTTTTAGGTACACCTTTTAATCTTGTATCCATTTCCCTTTCAAACCTTGCTCGAACCGATGGAAACCCTAAGCTTGCTATGTATAGTATGCTTATCGGTGCAGGTCTTAACACTATTTTAGACCCTATTTATATATTTATTTTGAATTGGGGTGTTAAAGGTGCTGCTATCGCAACTATAACCTCACAAATTATATCCGCTATTGTACTAGCATATTATTTTTCAAGGAAAAGTAAAAAAAATCCTAGACATTTGCAGTTTGAAAAACAATATTTTAAACTAGATTTCTCTATTATAAAGAATTTCTTATCACTGGGTTTTTCATCAGGTATAACTCAGGCTGCTATTTGTATAATGCAAATTGTTATGAATAACTCACTTATGCATTATGGTAATCTTTCATCTATTGGTGGTGATGTTGCCCTTAGTGCTATGGGTATTGTTATGAAAATTTCCACAATTATGACCTCTCTTGCAATAGGTGTCGGCATGGGTGCTCAGCCTATTTTAGGATTTAACCAAGGTGCTAAAAAATATATGCGTATCCGTAAAACTTATTTATCAGCAATTTCACTTGCCACTGCACTTGTAATGATTTGTTGGGTTATTTGTCATATGTTCCCTGAAAATATCATAGGTTTATTTGGTAAAGAAAGTGCAGAATTTACCGACTTTGCTGTAAATTGCATGAATATATATCTGTTTGGTACTTTCTGTGCAGGATTTCAGATTGTATCATGTGGCTACTTCCAGTCAACTGGTCAGCCTCTAAAAGCAGCTATACTTTCTACACTTCGTCAGCTATCGCTTCTTGTGCCTCTTATCATCATTTTACCTATATTTTTCGGACTAAAAGGTATACTTTTTTCTGCACCAATAGCCGATATTGCTAGTGCTTTTATAGTATCTAGTTTCATAATTCCTGAAATGAAAAAACTATATAAACTAGAGCATCAGCCAGTTATGTAAAATTTATGTAAAATTGTGATTATAATCATTTCGCAAAATAATACATTTTTATAAGCATATACACATTATATCCAGTTTTTACTTTACTTTTAGTCTTAGTTGATGATATAATTATAATATAATTTGTTTTTATTTAGGGGGTATTGCTTAATGCCGGCTTCAAATCCATTTAATACGGCTCCAGCAACTGTTCTAATAATAGATGATAGCCCTGTTATCCATACTATCTTAAAATCCCTTTTTGAAGATACTTATAAAATTGAACACGCTTTTGATGGAGTTGAAGGTCTTCTTAAAATAACCGAACTTTCATCTAACATATGTGCTATCTTATTAGATGTTATGATGCCACGAATGAGCGGTCTAGATGTTCTTCGCAAACTCCATGCTCTTGGTATACCACATCAAATACCTATCTTTCTAATAACTTCCGAATCAAGCAGTGATACAACTCAAAGTGCTTATGATTTGGGCGTAATGGACGTTATAAATAAACCTTTCGTTCCTTATGTTGTTAAAAGGCGTGTAAATTCTGTAATAGAGCTGTTTCAAACAAAAAAACAGTTACGGCATGTCATCTCACTTCAAACAGATAAACTTGAGTCGCAATCTCGTACTATTATAGATTTAAACTATGGTATAGTTGAATGTTTGGCTACTGCTATCGAATTTAGAAGTATTATGTCTGGTGAACATGTAAGACGTATTCACGATATAACATATTATCTGCTTCGTCATACCGCTTTAGGTGAAGGTGTATCCCAAAGCGAAATAGATGCCATTTCTATGGCTGCGATAATGCATGATGTTGGTAAAATATCTATACCAGACTCTATACTTAATAAACCTGCTAAACTTACAAAAGAAGAATTCGAGATAATGAAAACCCATACTATTAAAGGTTATGAACTTCTCGAAAGCATACCTCAAATGCATCGTTTAAAAGCATATCCTTATGCACTTGATATAACTCGTCATCACCATGAACGTTGGGACGGCAACGGCTACCCTGATGGTCTTAAGGGAAATGAAATCTCTATCTGGTCACAAGTTGTTTCCATAGCAGATGTATATGACGCACTTGTAAGTAAACGTGTTTATAAAGGTGCTGTGGATTCTCGTACTGCTATCGAAATGATTTTAGATGGTCAGTGTGGCGTATTTAACCCTGATTTACTTAAATGTTTCCTAGAAGCTGTTCCAGAAATAAATAAATTATATCTGCCTCATCATCAGCCTATGGCTAAACCTAAAATGTAAACACATCATATATGAACTCACCACCAGTTTAAACACAATATCTGGTGGTGTTTCTTTTTTGGAAACTTGCTTAATTTACAAGCATTAAATAAATATGTTATTTGTATCTAGTGCTGAAAAATTTTTTGTTTTATTTTATGCTGTTGACAAAAACATATTCTTTTTATATCATATTAGCAGTGAACAGGTCATATGACTGACGGATTTGTGGGGCTTACCACATGGAGTATGACTGCTGTATATGCCGACCGTCTGGGCTAACACATTGTTTCTTTGTGTCCATTCGGCTTTTGGGTCTTTTGGACACGCCAAAAGGCTTTTTTTATTCCCAAAAAGGAGGTAATTTATGGCTAATGGATTTATCCATTCATTTGAATCTATGGGGCTTGTAGATGGCCCTGGTATCCGCTCGGTTGTTTTTCTTGAAGGCTGCAAACTAAGGTGCAAGTTTTGTCATAACCCTGACACTTGGACTAAATGCGGTAAAATTCAAATGTCCCCAGAGGAACTTGTAAAAAAACTGCTTAGATTTAAACCCTATTTTGATAAATCAGGCGGCGGTGTTACTTTTTCTGGTGGTGACCCTCTGCTCCAACCTGAGTTTTTGACCGAGTCACTAAAGCTGTGCAAAGAGCATGGTATTCATACTTGCATTGACACAGCAGGTGTTGGCTTTGGAGATTATGATGATATTCTTAAGCACACCGACCTTGTTTTATACGATGTGAAGCACTATACATCTGATGGTTATCTTTGGCTAACTGGCTGTGAGATGGACAAAACTTTCGCCTTTATAGATGCACTTAAAAGAAATAATACTCCTATTTGGGTGCGTCATGTGGTAATTCCTGAAATAACCGACAGTAAATCGCATATACAAGGATTAAGGGACTATATTAAGACTTTACCTAATGTGAAAAAAGTAGAACTTCTACCCTATCACCTTTTAGGTGCAAACAAATATAAATCTATGGGTTTGCCTTATCCGCTCGAAGGTGTACCCGCTATGGACAAAGATGTTTGTAAGGCTCTACAAACAGAATTTTTCGGCTAATTTGGAGGTAATGTCAAATGATGAATTTTGAACAATGGAATGGCTTTAATGCTGGTAATTGGCAGCGTGAAATTGATGTACGCTCTTTTATTCAGAAAAACTACACTCTTTATACTGGTGATGACAGCTTTTTAGCTCCTGCTACAAATAAAACTAAGGCAGTTTGGGAAAAATGTGAGAAACTGCTTTTAGAAGAAATGAAAAAGGGTATTTTAGATGTTGAAACCAATATCATTTCTGGTATTGATAACTTCGAGGCTGGTTATATAGATAAAGATAACGAAGTTATTGTAGGTCTGCAAACCGATGCACCTTTAAAGCGAATTGTAAATCTATATGGCGGCATGCGTATGGCTACCTCATCTCTTGAGCAATATGGTTATCATTTAAACCCTGAAATTCAAAAACATTTCGCTGAGTATCGTAAAACTCATAACGACGGTGTATTTGATGCTTACCCTAAGCGTACTCGTCTTGCTCGCTCTGCTGGTCTTTTGACTGGTCTGCCTGACGCTTATGGTCGTGGTCGTATTATCGGTGACTATCGTCGTGTTGCTCTTTATGGTATCGACCAGCTCATTGAGTTTAAAAAAGCCGATTTAGATGAAATAGACGGAGAAATGACCGAAGAACGTATCCGTCTGCGTGAAGAAGTTTCTATGCAAATCCGTGCTTTAGGCGAGATTAAAAATATGGCTATGCGTTATGGTGTTGACCTTTCCAAACCTGCTAAGAACGCACAGGAGGCTGTACAGTTCTTATATCTCGCATATCTTGCTGGCACAAAAGAAAACAACGGTGCTGCTACTTCTATCGGCAGAACTTCAACATTCCTTGATATTTATATTCAGCGTGACCTTGAAAACGGTATTCTTGACGAGCAAGGTGCTCAGGAGCTTATCGACCAGTTTATTATTAAGCTGCGTTTAATCCGTCATCTTCGTACACCAGAATACAATGAATTATTCGGCGGTGACCCTACATGGGTAACTGAGTCTATTGGCGGTATGACTATCTGTGGTAAACCACTTGTTACTAAAAACTCTTTCCGTTATCTGCACTCACTTACAAACCTCGGCACTGCTCCAGAGCCTAACCTAACCGTGCTTTGGGCTGAACATCTGCCAGAAAACTTTAAAACTTACTGTGCTAAGATGTCTATTGATACTGACTCCATTCAGTATGAAAACGACGATGTAATGCGTCCAATCTATGGCGATGATTATGCTATCGCTTGCTGTGTATCCGCAATGAAGGTTGGCAAGCAAATGCAGTTCTTCGGTGCAAGATGTAATATGGCTAAATCTGTACTATATGCTATCAATGGCGGCGTAGATGAAAAGAAGGGTATCAAGGTTGTTCCTAATATCGAGCCTATCACCGATGAAGTGCTGGATTATGAAAAGGTTCGTGCAAACCTTGACAAGGTTTTAGCTTACAATGCAGAGCTTTACACCGACACACTTAATATCATTCACTTTATGCATGATAAATACGTTTATGAAGCAAGCCAAATGGCACTGCATGACACACACGTTGGCAGACTTACCGCTTATGGTATTGCAGGTTTATCTGTTGCAGCTGACTCACTAAGTGCTATTCGTTATGCTACCGTAAAGCCTATTAGAAATGAAGAAGGCATTGCTATCGACTTTGAAATTACAGGCGATTTCCCTAAGTATGGCAATGATGATGATAGAGCTGACGATGAGGCAGTTTACATTGTGACTAAGTTCTCAAATGAGCTAAAAAAACACCCATTCTATCGTGGTGCAGAGCATACACTTTCTGCTCTTACTATCACATCTAATGTAATGTATGGCAAAAAGACTGGTACAACTCCAGATGGACGTAAGGGCGGTGAACCTCTTGCTCCAGGTGCTAACCCTATGCATTGTCGTGATATCAATGGTGCTTTAGCCTCCCTAAACTCTGTTGCTAAAATCCCTTATCGTGATGTTTGTCAAGATGGTGTTTCTAACACATTCTCTATTGTGCCTGATGCACTTGGCAAAACCCCAGAGCAACGTGAAGCTAACCTTGTATCTATTCTTGATGGTTACTTCGGTCAAGGTGCTCATCATCTAAATGTAAATGTATTTAACAGAGAAACTCTTATTGATGCACTCGACCACCCAGAAAAATATCCGACTCTTACAATTCGTGTTTCTGGTTATGCGGTAAACTTTAACCGTCTAAGCCGTGAACAACAAGAAGAAGTTATTCGTCGTACTTTCCACGAGTCAATTTAATATTTGTTTTAGATACTGCAATTTTTATTGCAGTATCTTTTTTTTGCTTATTTCTGTAAATTTTCAAAAAAGACTGACGTTTTACTTAATCTATGCTATAATAAACTGAATACATAAAAATTTTGAGAGGTCGTTTTTTAGTGCTTTTTCTAGCGGTTTATTTGTTATTAGTCAATCTTATCGGTGTAATATTTGTTATCACTGATAAAAAACGTGCTAAAAAAAATCAGTGGAGAATACCAGAGCGTAATTTCTTCATATGCTGTATATTAGGAGGTTGCCCTGCTACTTATGCGGCTATGAAAATTTTTCATCATAAAACCTTACATAAAAGATTTATGTGGGGTATTCCCGTTATATTTGTAATTCAAATTATAGCTCTTATTTTCCTATACATAAAAGGTTTATTACATTCTTTTATAAATATCTAGTTTTTTGAAAGGCTATGTTTTATGACTAAATTTATTATTAAACACTTTATACCCGATTATGAAAACGTTAAAAATGCTGCTGTGCGTGAACGCTATGGTGTTGTATCTGGTGCTGTCGGTATTCTTTGTAATATATTTTTATTTTTAGTTAAGCTCACAATAGGTCTTATAACCTCGTCTATTTCTATTGCTGCTGATGCTGTTAACAACCTATCTGATGCACTTTCTTCTGTAATATCACTTTTAGGTTTTAAGCTTGCAAATAAAGCTCCCGATGAAGCTCACCCTTTTGGCTATGGTAGAACAGAATATCTAGCGGGTTTACTTGTTGCCTTTTTTATAGGGGTTGTTGGTCTTGAATTTGCTAAATCTTCTGTAAACAGAATAATAAATCCTGAACCTGTGTTATTCTCCCCTGTTTTACTCTTAATCTTAGCTATATCTATTTTAGTTAAGCTTTGGCTAGGTGTTTTTAATAAAGAGCTTGGCACTCGTATAAATTCAACTGTTTTACTGGCTACCATGCAAGACTCTTTAAACGATGTCATTACAACTTCTGTTGTTATAGTTGGTATGATTGCTTCACGTTTTACAAGCCTGCCTATTGATGGTTATATCGGTCTTATTGTTGCACTTTTCATTCTATATTCTGGTGTTGGCATTGCTAAAGACACTTTAAGTCCGCTTATCGGTCAGGCTGCTGACCCCGATATTGCTAAAAATGTTGAAAATATTGTTTTGAGCTTTGATGGCGTTGTTGGTGTACATGACCTCATTATTCACAACTATGGTGCTGGTAAATCACTTGCTTCTATACATGCAGAAGTGCCTGATACAGCTAATTTTGTACAGATACATGAGGTTATAGATGAGGCTGAAAAAGAGGTCTGGAGAAAAACAGGTGTATTCCTTGTAATTCATATGGACCCTGTGGCTATTGATAATGAGCATGTAAATGAACTCAAAAAAATTACTCTTTCAGTTTTAAATGAAATTGATGACCGCCTTACTATGCATGATTTCCGCATTGTTGATGGCGAAAGAAATATAAATATAATTTTTGATGTTGTAGCACCTTTTGATTATCAAAAATCAAAAGCTGAGGAGCTTATAAAGAATATTCGCTCTGGTATTAAAAACCATGATAAACGCTATAACGCAATAATCACACTTGACCATCAAATGTGATAATAGGAGGTTAAAAATTATGCTACTTATTAAAAATGCACATGTTTTAGACCCTTACACTGGTCTTGACAAAAAAAGCGATATCTTAATAAATGACAATGGAATTATAGAAAATATTGCGGATAATATATCCTGTGACTGCCCAGTGCTTGATGCTATGGGTCGCACTATTTCAACAGGTTTTGTTGATACTCACGTTCATTTTCGTGACCCAGGGCAGACACAAAAAGAGGATATTCATACTGGTATGAATGCCGCTGCTGTGGGCGGTTATACAACCGTTGTATGTATGGCTAACACCTTGCCTATCTGTGACAATCTCGAAACACTTAATTATATTAAAGACAAAATAAACGAGAAAAAAGACAGCATAAATGTCTTACAGGCTTGTGCTATTTCAACTGGATTTAAAGGTCAGGAAGTAACAGATTTTGATGCTTTACTTAAAGCAGGTGCTGTTGGTTTTACTGATGATGGTATACCTCTAAAAAGTGCTGAATTTGTATTTAAAGCAATGCAAATGGCGGTTAAACATGACACTATTCTTTCTTTCCATGAGGAAGCTCCAGAATTTGTGCCATCTGCTGGCGTAAACTATGGCTCTAAAGCTGCTGAAAAGTTTGGTGTTTTAGGTGCTATGCCTGTTTCTGAAGAAGTTATGATTGCTCGTGATATCGCTCTTGCACTTGACACTGGTGCTAAAGTTGTTTTTCAGCATGTTTCCTCTGCTCGTTCTGCTGAATTTATAAGATATGGCAAAAAAATGGGTGCTAAAATATATGCAGAAGTTACACCTCATCATATTTCACTTACCGAAGATGATGTTTTAGAGCATGGCACACTTGCTCGTATGAACCCTCCACTTCGCAAAGAACAAGATAGATTAGCTCTTATTGATGCTCTTTTAGATGGTACTATTGACATGATTGCTACTGACCACGCCCCTCACAAATCAGAGGAAAAAAACAGAGAGTTTGCTAAAGCTCCATCTGGTATAACTGGTCTTGAAACCGCTTTTTCTGTTTGCAATACCGCACTTGTACAAAGCGGTAAAATGAGTAAAATAAAACTGCTTGAGTGCATGAGCAAAAACCCTGCCGAAATTTATGGACTTAAAAACAAAGAAATTAAAATTGGCAATAAAGCTGAACTTGTACTTCTTGACTGGAACAAAGAAAAGATTTACACTAATTATCAGTCAAAGTCTTGTAACACTCCTTTTACAGGCAAAAAACTTATTGGCTCGGTAGATGCTGTTATTATGGGTGATAAAATTATTTCATTTTAATAAGAGGTAAAAAGAAAGGATTGAAGGTGCATTTATGCAAGAAAATCAAAACACTGGGCGTATGGATACCCAACATTTAGGTCATGTAGAAATTCAAAATCCAAATCCAGCCACAAACCTAAGTCAAACACAACGTCAGCCATCTCCAAATCGTAGACCAACTAACAGTGGTTCTCGTCCCCCTCAGCGTCGCAGAAAAAATAAAAAACAACTAGCTATGCAGCGTATGCTTGTTGTTATTGGCATAATTTTAGCTATTTTCCTCATTATTTTCTCCATGGGTGCTTCATGGGGCAAAGGTCGT
The DNA here is from genome assembly GCA_019113005.1 of Candidatus Butyricicoccus avistercoris. Classification (GTDB taxonomy): domain Bacteria; phylum Bacillota; class Clostridia; order Oscillospirales; family Butyricicoccaceae; genus Butyricicoccus_B; species Butyricicoccus_B avistercoris. The sequence goes on from DXIE01000039.1 coordinate 12,521, forward strand.
GGAACAAAATTAACCAAAGATAATATAACCGCTGGTCTTGCCGCAATTTCTGATATCTCAAAAACCAATTATCATTATACTAATATAGCTAAGTTTGATGGTACTGATGATTTCTATGGCTTTGATGCTTCCGACTATTCAAGCTTAACTATTAGTTATGATGGTGTAATTACTGCTCATGTTGATGCTTCTAAAATCAAAGTGGAAATTGATGGTTCAAAGGTTAACATAACCCTACCAGAAGCAACTGTTGATTCAAATGAAATAACAGAAAACTCTATTGCTGTTTATAACTCTAATAATGGTTCTTTTGAAAATATTACACTTACTGATTTTGCTGGTTTTGAAACCACTCAACAACCTGTGGCTCAAACCAAGGCTACAACAAACGGCTTGTTATTCGATTCATCTGAAAAAGCTAAGGCTGCAATTAAACCTATTATAGAGGCTATTGCAGGAGCAAGAAAAGATAAATATACAATCACTATCAACTAAATAAACAAAAGCGAGAGATTTAAAAAATCTCTCGCTTTTAATTTTTACTTATGATAAAGCTTCTTTGTTTGATGCACTGGTGAACATGTTAAGTTCATACCAAGCTTTTTAAACAGTGTTTCGTCTACCTGTGCTAAAATAACCGATGAATGTACTTCACAAGCTTTGAGCTTTGATAACTGTTGCATTGCAAGGTCAGCTGCTGGGTTTGTAGCTGCTGAAATAGAAAGTGCAATTAACACTTCATCTGTATGCAGTCTTGGGTTATGGTTGCCTAAACCTTTGATTTTAAGCTGCTGAATTGGCTCAATAATCAGCGGTGGAAGTAAATGCATTTCATCTGGCAAGCCTGCAAGCTCCTTAAGTGCATTTAACAGTGCTGCTGCTGATGCACCAAGTAAAGATGAGGTTTTACCTGTGATAATCTTACCATTTTCAAGCTCAATAGCTGTTGCTGGATTGCCTGTTTGCTCTGCAAGTTGCTCTGCTGCTGCAATTACTGGTCTATCATCTGCTGATATCTTCATCTGGTTCATAAGAAGCTCTATCTTCTGAACACAGCTTTCATCTGCTCTGCCCATTCTAACGTCACAACGAGCTTGATAATATCTGCGGATAATTTCTTCACATGATGCCTTTTTACAAGCCTCATCATCAATAATACATTTACCTGCCATGTTTACACCCATATCTGTTGGTGAATGATATGGGCTTTCACCTGCAATCTTTTCAAAAATTGCATTTACTACTGGGAAAATCTCAACATCTCGGTTATAGTTTACAGTTGTCACATTATATGTTTCCAGATGGAATGGGTCAATCATATTGACATCATTTAAATCTGCTGTTGCTGCCTCATATGCAACGTTTACAGGGTGCTTTAGTGGTAAATTCCATACTGGGAATGTCTCAAACTTTGCATATCCTGCACTGACTCCACGCTTATATTCATGATAAAGCTGTGAAAGACAAGTAGCCATCTTACCTGAACCAGGGCCTGGAGCTGTAACTACTACCAGTGGTCTTGTAGTTTTGATATACTCATTTTTGCCATATCCCTCATCAGAAACAATAAGTGATACATTACTTGGATAGCCCGCTATTGGATAATGCATATAAACATCTACTCCAAGAGCTGTTAAACGCTTTTTAAATGCATCAGCTGCTGGCTGTCCTGAATACTGTGTAATTGCTACACTTCCTACATATAGACCGATTCCACGGAAAGCATCGATGAGTCTTAATACATCTACATCATAAGTAATGCCAAGGTCTGAACGCACCTTATTTTTTTCAATATCCCCTGCTGAAATAACTATTACTATTTCTGCATCATCTTTCAGTTGGGTTAGCATACGCACTTTACTGTCTGGAGCAAATCCTGGTAAAACTCTTGATGCATGGTAATCATCAAAAAGCTTTCCACCAAACTCTAAATACAGCTTTCCACCAAACTGTGCAATACGATTTTTAATATGTTCAGACTGCATTGCAAGATATTTGTCATTATCAAATCCAATTTGTTTCATGCGAAAAACTCCCCTTCGGTCAACATAAAAATTCATATCCTAAAATTAAAATTCATCTTCTATTTTAATAAAAATTTCCGAGTTTTACAATAAGTCATTTGAAAATTTTTTTGTTAATTTTTTATTTTTACAAAATACAACAAAATATATAACTATTTTGATGTTTATACCGCTTTGAACAGATGACAAAACATTTAATATTTGATATAATATTTATGTAAATATAAAACTTTTTCCGCACCTTTTATGGTGCATATATTTTTTATGAGGTGAAAAATAAATGCGTAGAAAAGATATTCCACTTGAGGAGTGCACTCAAGAGCGAATTTTAGATGCCACATTCGATGTTTTAGAGGAAAAAACTCTAAGCGGTGTGCGTATGGCTCTTGTTGCCGAAAAAGCTGGTCTTTTCCAATCTAATATTCATTATTACTATAAATCCAAACATGAACTGTTACTTGCTGTGCAAAAAAAGGTTTTACAGCACTGTATTGACCTTAGAAAAACTCTTGCTGGTGATAACTCTACTTTAGATGGTCAGATTGAAACTTTCTGGGCTCAGAAAAAAGATTTTATTTTAAATGACCCTCGTTATGACTATGCAGAAATAGAATTTTGGGCTCAAGCTCGTATTGATGATGTTATACGCAGTGAAGTTTGTCGTTCTTTTTCTAACTGGCGTATGGAAATTGAGCGTATGCTCGCTCAGTTCGCTTCAAATCTGCCTGAAAACCGTCGCAAGCTGCTAGCTGCGGTTATGGTTTCTATGATGGAAGGTGCTACACTTCAATACTTAGCTGACCCTGAGGCATTCTCTCTTGATGAATATTTTAACTATTGTACAGAACTTGTTAAAAAGGAGATTTTGTAAATGAAACAGGTGAAAACCGTTTCTGCTGTTGGGCATATTCTTTGCCATGACTTAACGCAAATTATACCTAATGAGTATAAAGGTGCAAGATTTCGCAAAGGTCATGTTGTGACCGAAGAAGATATACCTGTTCTTCTCTCTATGGGTAAAGAAAATCTTTATGTTTGGGAGAAAAAAGAAGGTTTTTTGCATGAAGATGAAGGTGTAGAAATACTTGTTTCGCTTTGTCAAAATGACAATATGACCCGAAGTGAGACAAAAGAAGGTAAGATTGAGCTTTTTGCCGATTGTGATGGCTTTTTTGAGATTAACAGAAAAATATTAAAAGAGCTTAACAGTCTTGGTGAAATTATGATTGCCTCCCGCCATGGAAACACATATGTTAAAAAAGGTGATAAATTAGTCGGTACTCGTGTTATTCCGCTCGTTATAGATGAAAAAAAGCTAGATACTGCTAAAAAAATTGCAGGTAACACACCAATTTTTAAAATCACACCTTTTAAACATAAAAAAGCAGCAATTTTAGTAACTGGCAATGAAGTCAAAAAAGGTCTTATCGAGGACAAATTTTCTGGTGTAGTTGCAGAAAAACTAAAAGAATTTGGTGCTGAGGTTTTCGAGCCTGTTTTAGTTGGTGATGATAATGCCGAAACCACCAAGCAAATTTTAAAACATATTGAAATGGGTGCTGATATTGTTGTTTGCACTGGTGGCATGAGCGTTGACCCAGACGACAAAACCCCACTTGCAATTAAAAATACTGGTGCTGATATAATAAGTTATGGCTCGCCTGTACTCCCAGGGGCTATGTTTTTACTAAGCTATTATGGTGATAAAAAAATCCCTGTTTGCGGTTTACCAGGTTGCGTAATGTACGCTAAACGCACTATATTCGATTTAATTTTGCCTTATCTTATGGCAGATGTGCCTGTAAACCTTGATACACTTGCCGCACTTGGTGAAGGTGGTCTTTGTCTTAACTGCGAGACTTGCACATACCCTAACTGTGGTTTTGGAAAGGGGCATTAAATTATGCTAACTCATTTTGATAAAGCTGGTAATGCTCATATGGTTGATGTAGGTGAAAAACCTATAACTAATAGAATTGCAATCGCCGAGGGATATATAAAAGTCAATGACGAGGCGTTTTCTGCTATTGTAAACGGTACAGCAAAGAAAGGTGATGTGCTTGGTGTTGCTCGTATAGCTGGCATTATGGCGGCTAAAAAAACAAGCGATATTATCCCGCTTTGCCACCCTATTTCACTTACTCGCTGTAATATATCCTTTACACCTCACCATGAAACACACTGTATTCACTGCACCTGTGAAACGGCTTGCAACGGTCAAACAGGTGTTGAAATGGAGGCTTTACACGCCGTCTCTGCCTCTCTGCTGACAATATATGATATGTGCAAAGCAATAGACCGAGGTATGCAAATCTGTGATATTCGATTAAAAAACAAGTCTGGCGGTGCTTCTGGCACTTGGAAACGTATGGAGGACTAAAAATGGCAACTGTTACTGCTGTTTGCATAAGCCCTAAAAAAGGTACAGAAAAAGTAAATGTTAAACATGGCACTTTAATAGAAAATTGGGGCTTAAAAGATGATGCTCATGCGGGTAACTGGCACAGACAAATAAGCCTTTTAAGTGCTGACAAAGTCGAAGAATTTAACAAAAAAGGTGCTAATGTTACTGATGGTGCTTTCGGTGAAAATCTGCTTGTCGATGGCATAGATTTTGCTAAGTTGCCTGTTGGTACTTGCCTTAGATGCGGTGATGCTGTACTTGAGATAACTCAAATCGGTAAAGAATGTCACCATGATTGTGCAATTCGTCAGCGTGTTGGCGACTGCATAATGCCTAAACAAGGTGTTTTTGCAAAAGTTCTGCGTGGTGGCGAAATTTCAGTTGGTATGCAAATGCATATAGCTTACAAAGTCGCAATAATAACTCTAAGCGATAAAGGCTCCATGGGTGAGCGTGAAGATATAAGCGGAAAAAAAATAGCCGAGCTTTTACCACAAAATTATGCACCTGCTGTGTATAAACTGCTTCCAGATGACAGAGCTTTACTTGAAAGCACACTCATAAATCTATGTGACAATGAACATTGTGATTTAATTTTAACTACTGGTGGCACAGGCTTCTCCCCTAGAGATATCACACCAGAAGCTACACTTGCAGTTGCTGATAGAAATGCTTTTGGTATTGCTGAGGCTATTCGTGCAGAGAGTATGAAAATAACTAAAAGAGCTATGCTCAGTCGTGGTGTAAGTGTTATAAGGGGTAATACTCTTATAATAAATCTTGCGGGCAGTCCTAAAGCTGTAACCGAAAGCATGGCGGTTTTTATGGACACTATTTCACATGGTCTAAATTTACTGCATAACACTGATGGAGAATGTGCAGTTTACAATTAAATAAAATTATCCCAGTCTACATTAAGACTGGGATTTTTCTTTTCCATTTTAAGTAAATTTAATTTGATTTTCAAACATTAAAGTGATATAATATATTTATATACTTTGAAAATCTAACTATTTTTATGAGGTGTTGAAAATGAAACCACTTATTATTGGTGATTTAACCGCTAAACTGCCAATTATTCAAGGCGGCATGGGCATAGGCGTTTCCCTTTCCAGACTTGCAAGTGCTGTTGCAAATGAAGGCGGTATAGGTGTTATATCTGGTGTGCAAATAGGTTTTCGTGACCCAAATTTTAAGCAAAACCCTATAAAAGCCAATTTAAAAGCCATTGGTGAGGAAATTGCAAAAGCTCGCAAGCTCTCCCCTAATGGTATTATAGGTATGAATTTTATGTCCATTGACCCTCATTATAATGAATATGTAACCGAAGCTGTTAAACATGGTATTGATTTAATTATCTCTGGTGCAGGTTTACCTCTTGCTCTGCCAAAGCTCGTTAAAAACAGTAAAACTAAAATTATGCCTATTGTTTCTTCTGTTCGTGCTTGCCGTTTAGTGCTTACAAGCTGGCTTAAAAAGGACAACCGTATACCTGACGGCATAGTCGTAGAAGGCCCTAAAGCTGGTGGTCATTTGGGATTTAAAATGGAAGATTTACAAAACGGCACTATGCAAACTCTTGATGAAGCTTTAACCGATGTTGTAAATTTTGTTAAGGATTTTGAGCAAAAACACAGTGTAAGTATACCTGTTATAGCTGCTGGCGGAATAAATTCACATGAAGATATAGAGCGTGTGTCAAATCTTGGTGCATCTGGTGTACAAATAGGCACTGCTTTTGTGGCTACTGAAGAATGTGATGCAAGTGACGATTTCAAACAAACATATGTAAATGCAAAACCAGAAGATGCTCGAATTATTTTAAGCCCTACTGGGTTTCCTGCTCGTGCAGTAAACACTGATTTTGTTAAAAAAGCTTATGACACCGATGGAATAGCTGTTAAACACTGTTATGGCTGTATGACTGGTATATGCAACCCTAAAACTACTCGTTATTGTTTATCTGATGCACTTTTTACCTCTGCTCTTGGTGCAGGTGGTCTTGTGTTCTGTGGTGAGCGTGTTGGTGAAATAACTGAAATCACAACCGTTCATAATTTAATACAAAAACTTTGCAATGAGCCTTGCAAAGCATGAAAAAAGCCGTCTTTGATTTTTCAAAGACGGCTTTTCATTTTTATTCATCTTTACCGCAGCACTTTTTGTACTTTAGTCCAGAGCCACATGGGCAAAGGTCATTTCTACCGATATCTTCGGTTTTTCTTACAGTCTTATTTGGAACAGAACCATCATCTGCACCAACTGCACCTGTTTCCTTTGCTACTTGCTCACGCTGTGGAGCTTCCTGTTTTCTAACCTGTGCAAGGTAAATCATTTTAACAGTATCCTCACGGATAGAATCAATCATTGCATCGAACATATCAAAGCCTTCACGCTTATATTCGATTACTGGGTTATACTGACCATATGCACGCAGACCAATACCATTTCTAAGCTCAGTCATTGCATCAATATGATCCATCCATTTGGTATCTACATTTCTTAAAAGCACTACTCTTTCAAGCTCACGCATAATTTGTGAACCAAGTGCAGTTTCCTTAGCTTCGTAAACCTGATGAGCCTTGTCTTTAAGCTCATTTTTAATCTTATCAGCAGTTAAATCATCTTTCTCCTCTGCTGTATAAGTTAGTGCATCTGGCATGATAAACAGACCTACAAAGTGACGCTTTATCTCAGCAAGCATTTCATCAGTAATAACCTTTTGCTCACCAATAGCAGCATCTACTGTACGTTCAATAGTATCATCAATCATGCCCTTGATGTTATTGCTTACATCTTCACCAGATAAAACCTTTAGACGTTGACCATAGATTATCTCACGCTGTTTATTCATAACATCGTCATATTCAAGAACGTGCTTACGAACAGCATAGTTTCTTGATTCTACCTTTTTCTGTGCATTTTCAATAGCACCAGATAAAATCTTCTGGTCAATAGGCTCATCATCTTCAATGCCAAGTGTATCCATCATAGCCTGAATACGCTCAGAACCAAACAGACGCATCAAATCATCTTCCATAGAGATATAGAAAGAAGATTCACCAGGGTCACCCTGACGACCTGCACGACCACGAAGCTGATTATCAATTCGGCGAGATTCATGGCGTTCAGTACCTAAGATATATAGACCGCCTGCCTCACGAACCTTTTCAGCATCAATGTCGATTTCTGCCTTATATTTTTTATATGCATCATTATACATATTACGAGCCGCAATAATCTGCTCATTATCTGTTTCTGCATGACCTACTGCTTCTGCAATAATCTCCTCTGGATAACCAGCCTTAGCAAGGTCTTCCTTAGCTAGATATTCAGCATTACCGCCAAGCATAATATCAGTACCACGACCAGCCATGTTAGTAGCGATAGTTACTGCACCGAGCTTACCTGCCTGAGCAATAATTTCTGCTTCTTGTTCATGGTATTTAGCATTAAGCACTGTATGCTTAATACCCTTTTTCTTTAATAGCTTGGACAGTTCTTCTGATTTTTCAATAGAAACAGTACCAACCAGAATTGGTTGCTGTTTTGCATGGCACTCCTCAATCTTACGAATGATTGCCATTGTCTTGCCTTTTTCGTTTTTATAAACGGAGTCTGGATTATCCTTACGAGCGATTGGCTTATTTGTAGGAATTTCAATAACGTCCAGTTTATAAATATCTCTAAATTCCTGTTCTTCAGTAAGTGCAGTACCTGTCATACCAGAAAGCTTACGATATAGACGGAAGAAGTTCTGGAAAGTGATAGTAGCAAGTGTTTTAGACTCGTGCTGTACTTTTACGCCTTCCTTAGCTTCAATAGCCTGATGTAAACCTTCGTTATAACGTCTGCCGAACATCAAACGACCAGTAAATTCATCAACGATAATAATCTGACCTTCTCTTACAACATAATCAATATCACGATGCATAACACCACGAGCCTTGATAGCCTGATTAATGTGATGCTGAAGTGTAGAGTTTTCTGGGTCATTTAAGTTGTCAATTTTGAAATAAGCTTCTGCACGAGCTGTACCCTTAGGAGTTAAGATTGCAGTTTTAGCTTTTTCATCAATGATATAATCAGCTTCAATATCGTCCTGTTCTTCCTTAGCATCAACTTCCTTAACTACAATAGAAGTCAGTCTAGCAGCAAACTGGTCTGCAATCTGATAAAGTTGTGTAGATTTGTCGCCTTGACCAGAAATAATAAGCGGTGTACGAGCTTCGTCAATAAGAATGGAGTCAACCTCATCGACAATAGCAAAAGCATGTTCACGCTGAACACGGCTTGACATATAAATTGCCATATTGTCACGCAGATAGTCAAAACCAAATTCGTTATTTGTGCCGTAAGTAATATCAGCATCATACATAGCTTTACGCTTAGAAGGCTCTACTGCATGAATTACTAGACCAACAGTTAAACCTAGGAAACGATAAAGTTTACCCATCCACTCGGAGTCACGCTTTGCAAGATAATCGTTTACAGTTACAATATGAACGCCCTTACCTGTAAGTGCATTTAGATATGCAGGCAGTGTACCCATAAGTGTTTTACCTTCACCAGTACGCATTTCCGCAATTCTGCCTTGGTGCAGAACGATACCAGCTATAATCTGTACACGGTAATGACGCATACCAAGAACACGGTCAGCCGCTTCTCTACAAGTTGCAAAAGCTTCTGGTAATAAATCATCTAGTGATTCACCCTCTTGATAACGCTTTTTAAATTCATCTGTTTTTGCTCTTAATTCTTTATCAGATAACGCTTTATACTCTTCTTCTAAAGCCATAACTTTATCTGCAATAGGATATAGTTTTTTTAGTTCTCGGCTTGAATAAGTACCGAAAATCTTATCTAAAAGTTTAGCCATATTATCAGCCTCTCAATATTTCTTATCATTTACAATACTGTATATCATTATACCACAATATGTCCATAAACAAAACAAAAAAGTTTGTAAACATTGAAATTTGCATATAAAATACAAAGTGCTTACTTTGCACATTAACAAAAATAAGCACCTTGTAATATTTTATCTTATAAGCAGCCAAGCAGTATAGCCAATATAACAAGCTGTCATACAAATACCGACATTTCTTGATATTTTGCCTTTCCAAGCTGGCAGTAAAAATATAATAGATATTAAAATTAAGAATATTGTATCTAATACAGACGTAAACTGTACTGTAATTGGATTTATGGCAGTAGAAGCACCTAATATAAATAAAATATTAAATAAGTTAGAACCGATTACATTACCAAGAGCAATATCATTTTCACCACGTCTAGCCGCCATAATAGATGTTACAAGCTCTGGAAGTGATGTACCAATAGCGACAATAGTTAAACCTATTACAGTTTCACTAAGCCCTATCATTCTTGCAAGACCAGTAGCACCATCAACCGACCAATCACCACCTAAAACAATAGCAGTCAAACCAAATACTATTTTAAAAATAATCTGCCATGTTTTAAAATGCTCATCTGTTTTTTCTACATTGCTTCTGTCCTTGAGTGCGGGTTTAAGCTGTGAATATAAAAGAACTGCCATACAAGCAAGTAAAATGAGACCTTCTATTCTGGAAATTCTCATACCAGTTAATAAAAATACGCCTAAAAGCACTGCTGCAATAATAGATATAGGCCAATCACGTCTTGTTAGCTCCTTGCTTGCTGCAAGTGGACATAAAATCGCACTTATACCAGCAACAGCTAATAAATTAAAGATATTAGAGCCTAAAACATTACCAACAGCAATTTCATTTGCACCTTTTAAAGCTGCTGTTAAGCTAACAGCGAGTTCAGGGGCAGAAGTACCAAAAGCAACAATAGTTAAGCCTATTACAAGTGGTGGAACGCCTAGTTTTCTTGCAACAGCTGATGCACCAGAAACAAATTGGTCAGCACCCCAAACCAAAAGCACAAAACCAACTACAAGCAATAAAATAGAAATCATTTATTTTTCCTCCATTCTTATATAGGATAGCCCAAAAGCAATAAAAAAAGACCTTTATTGCAGATAAAACCACAATAAAAGTCTTGCTACTTTACAAAGAATCCCGAGTGAAACATCACTGGCATGACGGAAAACTTTACGATATAAAAATCGTGAGCTACTTCCTTTTATATTGATAGCAGTATATAACAAAAAAAGATTATTGTCAACATTATTTATATAGTTTTAACATGCATTTTACAAAGAAATAGACAAGAAAAAAGCAGCAACCATATTGGTTACTGCTTTAAGTGTAAGCGATGAGTTATCTTCCCAGGCCGTCGCCAGCCAAGTATTGTCACCGTAAACGAGCTTAACTACTGTGTTCGGAATGGGAACAGGTGT
>DXIE01000040.1 GCA_019113005.1 Candidatus Butyricicoccus avistercoris
CCCTGTTGATATTAAAAACAGTGAACTTACAGGCGAAACAATGTATATGTCTGGCAAACCACTATTTTTACTCGCTATAAATGTTGCAAAGGTATTATCTGAAGATACTGACGGCACACTTCCAATATCATTTTCTGGTGGAATAGATACACATAATATAAATGATGTTTTATCTTGCGGTATATCTCCAGTTACAGTTGCGACTTTACTTCTTAAAGCGGGAGGTTATAAAAATTTATCCAAACTTGCTCAGTTAGTACCTGAAAATATTCCTGATAAAGTCGATATAGACAGACTATCCAATCTATGTAATAGTTTAAGTAATGATACATACTATCAGAGAAAACAAGCAAGACAGAAGCCAGAACCTTCAATACCTCAAGATGCTTGCTTTAAATGTAAAACTTGTGTTGATGTTTGCCCAAACCGTGCAAATTTCCCACTAGAGGATATTAAAGCTTGTATCCATATTGATTCTTATTGTAATGAATGTGGTAACTGTGCTTGTTTATGCCCATTTGGTTATGTGCCTTATCGTGATAAATTCACTTACTTTGAAACCTTATCTGACTTTGAAAATTCAACAAATGATGGTTTCTTAAACAATGAAAAATATCGTTATAAAGGTGAAGTTTTTGAAGATTTAAACAAACTACCTGATGAGTTGCAAAAGGTTATTTTGCGATTTAACAGGGAGGCTAAAAGCATGAGTAAAGTCATAAAAAATGGTACTTTAGTGTTTTCAAATCACACTAAAAAGACTGATTTGCTTATTGATAATGAGAAAATCATACAAATAGGTGATAACTTAACAGGTGATGAAGTTATAGATGCTGAAAACTGTTTTGTATTTTCGGGTTTTATAGATGCTCATACACACCTTGATATGCCTGTGTCTGGCACAGTAACGGCTGATGATTTCGCTACTGGCACAGCGGCTGCACTTGTGGGCGGAACTACTATGATTATAGATTTTGCAACACAAGATAGAGGGCATACTTTGAAAGAAGCTTTAGACACTTGGCATAAACGAGCTGATGGTAACTCAAGTTGTGATTATGGTTTTCATATGGCAGTTACAGACCTTAATGAGCAAACAAAAAAAGAGCTTTTTACAATGAAAAAACAAGGCATAACATCATTTAAATGCTATTATGCATATGATGCATTGAAACTAGATGATAGTCAAATGTATGAGATGTTATGTATAATGAAAGAAATAAATGGTGTTTTAGGTGTGCATTGTGAAAATGGGGATATTATAAACTATTTGCAACAGCAAGCTGTAAATAATGGTCATTTAACCCCAGATTATCACCCTAAAACACGTCCATCACTTTTAGAAGGCGAAGCAGTAAGCCGATTTTTAAGGCTTGCAGATTTAGCGGGTGCTAAGGCTTGGATTGTGCATTTATCAAGTTCAGATGGGCTTGAAGAAATTCGACTTGCAAGAAAACGTGGTCAAAATGTATACGTTGAAACTTGCCCTCAGTATTTGACACTTGATGAAAGCGTATATAATCTAGATGGATTTGAAAGTGCAAAATATATTTGTTCGCCACCTGTTAGAAGCAAAAATGACCAAAATGCACTTTGGAATGCATTACAAAACAACGAAATTGATATTGTATCAACCGACCATTGCTCTTTTAACTTTAAACATCAGAAAGAGCTTGGACTAAATAACTTTACAAAAATACCGAATGGTTTGCCTACAATAGAACATAGACCAGTTGTTATTTATACCTGTGCCGTTAGCACAGGAAAGATAACAGTTTGCGATATGCACAGAATGCTTAGTGAAAATCCTGCAAGAATGTTCGGTCTTTATCCAAAAAAAGGCACTCTTTCGGTTGGTAGTGATGCAGATATTGTAATTTATAACCCTAATGAGCATAAAGTAATAACTGCACAAAATCAAACCCAAAATTGTGATTATACACCTTTTGAAGGGTTTAAAACAGTTGGCAGTGTAAGAGATGTTTTTTTAAGAGGACATCATGTAGTAAAAAACAGCAAAATAGTAAAATATAATTTAGGACTATATATAAATCGGGGTGATTGTGAATGTATACCATCACAGTAAATGGCAAAGATTATACCTTTGAACAAGATTATAAACTCTTAGATGTTTTGCGTAATAAATTAGCTATTAAATCGGTCAAGGACGGCTGCTCTGAGGGTGCTTGTGGCACTTGTACAGTTCTTGTAGATGGAAAACCAGTTAAGGCATGTGTTCAGAAAATCTCCCGATTTAAAGGTAAAAAAATCCTTACAGTTGAAGGCTTTTCTGATTATGAAAAAGAGCTTTATGTATATGCATATGGTGCAGCGGGTGCGGTTCAATGTGGTTTTTGTATCCCAGGTATGGTTATATGCACAAAAGCACTTTTAGACTCCAATCCATCACCAACCAGAGCCCAGATAGCTGATACTCTTAAAAATAACTATTGTCGCTGTACAGGTTATAAAAAAATTATAGATGCTGTTGAAATTGCAGCCGAGCTTAAACGCACAGGCAAACTTATCCCAAAACCAGAAAAGATAACTGGCATAGGTCAGCGTGCTGCACGAATAGATGTAGGAGAAAAAGTGTTAGGTGAAGGCAAATATGTCGATGATTATGACGAAAAAGACTTCCCAAATATGCTTTATGGTTCTGCACTTCGCTCTGCTTATCCTCGTGCAAGAGTTCTGTCAATAGATACAAGTGAAGCTGAAAAAGTAGAAGGTATTGTATGTATTGCAACCGAGAAAGATATCCCTGGGCAAAACAAAATCGGTCATATAAAAAGTGACTGGGCAACACTTATAAAAGTCGGAAATATAACACGTTATTTAGGTGATGCGATTGCTCTTGTCTGCGGTGAAAATTTAGAAGCAGTTGAAAAAGCTAAAAAACTTATCAAGGTTGAATATGAGGTTTTACCTGCTGTATTTGACCCAATCAAAGCTATGGAGCGTGGTTCTCCATTTGTTCACAAAGAGGGCAATATATTAGCTTTTGAAAGCCTAAAACGTGGTGATGCCGATGAAGCTATTAAAAACTCTGCTTATGTTGTAACAAATGAATATGAAACCCCATTTACAGAACACGCATTCTTAGAGCCTGAATGTGCTATTGCTACTTGCAATTCACATGAAGAAGGTGTTACGATTTATTCTTCTGACCAAGGCGTTTATTCCACTCAACATGAATGTTCTATGATGCTTGGTTTAGAGCCTGACAAAGTCCATGTTATAAATGCACTTGTAGGCGGTGGCTTTGGTGGTAAAGAAGATATGACCGTTCAGCACCATGCAGCATTACTTTCTTGGCTTACCCTTAGACCTGTTAAAGTTAAACTAACCAGACAGGAAAGTATACTCATTCACCCAAAACGTCACCCTATGAAGATGAAGTTTACCACTGCTTGTGATGAAAACGGCTACTTAACAGGTATGAAAGCAACTATAATTGCTGACACAGGTGCTTATGCATCTTTAGGTGGCCCTGTACTTCAAAGAGCGTGTACACATGCTGCTGGCCCTTATAACTATCAAAATGTTTGGATTGAAGGTACAGCTGTTTATACTAACAATCCTCCTGCTGGTGCATTTCGTGGTTTTGGAGTTACACAAAGCTGTTTTGCTACTGAATGTAATTTAAATCTTTTAGCCGAAATGGTTGGCATTTCTCCATGGGAAATCCGTTATAGAAATGCTATAAGAGCGGGGCAAGAACTGCCAAATGGTCAAATTGCTGAAGAAGGTACTGCACTTGTAGAAACTCTTGAGGCTGTGAAAGAAATATACGAAAAACACCCTAGAGCGGGTATTGCTTGTGCAATGAAAAATGCAGGTGTAGGCGTTGGTCTAAAGGACTGGGGACGTTGCAGACTCACAATAGAAGATGGAAAAATGCATATTCGTGCTGGTGCGTCTTGCATTGGTCAAGGTTTAGGCACAGTTTTAGTGCAAATTGCTTGTGAAACAACAGGTTTAGATAGTGATGATATAATTTATATGGCATCTGAAACAAATGCCGCACCTAATTCTGGAGATACATCTGGCTCACGTCAAACTCTTATCACAGGTGAGGCTTGTCGCAGAGCTTGTGTCAAGCTCATGGAAGAATTAGGAGATAAACCTCTATCAAGTTTAAATGACAGAGAATTTTATGGCGAATATTTAGCTGTGACCGACCCTATGGGTGCACCAAAGAAAAATCCTGTTTCACATGTAGCTTATGGTTATGCAACACAGGTTGCATGTTTAAATGAAGATGGAACAGTAGAAATGATAGTTGCAGCACATGATGTCGGTAAAGCTATAAATCCATTGTCAGTAGAAGGGCAAATTGAGGGCGGTGTTATAATGAGCCTTGGATATGCACTTACTGAGCAGTTCCCACTTGAAAATGGCAAACCAACAGCTAAATTCGGCACTTTAGGATTATTTAGAGCAAATAAAACCCCAGATGTTCAATCGGTTATTGTCGAGAAAAATCCATCTAAACTATCATATGGTAGTGTTGGCATAGGCGAAATAACATCTATTCCAACTGCACCAGCTGTTCAAGGTGCTTATTATAAACTTGACGGAATATTTAGAAACAAATTACCTCTTGAAAATACCCCATATAGTCGTAAATAATTTTTATAAACAGGCTGTCATAATGTTAGATAGCCTGTTTTGTATTTTTTGACAAAAAGTGCTGTATTTTTAC
The DNA here is from genome assembly GCA_019113005.1 of Candidatus Butyricicoccus avistercoris. Classification (GTDB taxonomy): domain Bacteria; phylum Bacillota; class Clostridia; order Oscillospirales; family Butyricicoccaceae; genus Butyricicoccus_B; species Butyricicoccus_B avistercoris. Next base: position 4,709 of record DXIE01000040.1, read on the forward strand.
TAAAAAGAATATATATATTACCAGTTGCCTATGGCTAACCTGACATGTTATTATATTTAGGCATTGAGGAAAAAATTTTTAAGTATGAGTTAGCAGTAGCTAATCAAGAGGGAAGGAAACCTATGAAAAAACATCTTTCAACTATAATTTTATTAGTTTTGCTTTTAGCAGCTTCGTTATGTTCTTTATTTTTAGGAGTGCTAGAAATGAATGTCTCTGGCTTGCTTTCTGGAAATCTTGAGCAAATAGAGACACTTTTAATCTCAAGACTGCCAAGATTGCTTGCAATTATTTGTACAGGCATAGGTCTTAGTGTTGCAGGTCTTATAATGCAACAGCTTTGCATGAATAAATTTGTCTCACCATCTACTGGTGCTACAATTTCTTCTGCACAGCTTGGTATTTTAGTAGCACTGCTTTTTATGCCTAATTCAACCCTGTGGAGCAGAGCATTTTTTGCTTTTATTGCTGCAATTATAGGTACATGGCTTTTTGTGTGGTTCATTCAGAAAATCACATTTAAAGAAGCTGTAATGGTGCCTTTAATAGGCATTATGTTTGGTAATGTAATAGGAGGTATAACAAGCTTTTTATCCTACAAATACGAAATGACGCAAGCTCTTTCAACTTGGCTTGTTGGTAGCTTTTCATCTATTCTAAGGGGTCAATATGAACTTGTTTATTTAACTGTTCCACTTGTAATTATAGCTTTTATTTTTGCTAATCATTTTAATATTGTTGGTATGGGCAAGGATTTCTCACAAAATCTTGGTGTATCATATAATACTGTGCTGTTTATGGGACTTACTATTGCAGCCGTTTTAACAGCAAGTGTCGTGGTTGTTGTCGGTGCTATTTCTTACATAGGTCTTATTGTTCCAAATCTTATTGCTATGTTTAAAGGTGATAAAATCGAGGGAACTCTCATAGATACAGCTCTTTTTGGTGCGTTGTTCGTACTTGTATGTGATATGATAGGCAGAACGGTTATTGCACCATATGAACTACCAATAGAGCTTATCGTCGGTATTTTAGGCAGTATTTTATTTATTGGTTTGCTGTTTTATCGTCTTAAAAACGGCAGAAAGAGTATTCGTCTAGGTTCTGCAAATAACAATACAAGTTGCTGTAATTGCACACCTAAACTGGAGGAAAATTAATGAACAAAGCAATTTATGCAAATAGAAAAAAACTTTTATCACTTTTTATACTTGTTTTGCTAGCATCAGCTTTATATATGCTTGTAGAAGTCAATTTTGCAAATGAAAAGCTATTTAATTATGCAATGAAAATCCGCACACCAAAGCTTATTGTTATGCTTATCGCTGCATTTGCAATAGGTGGTGCATCGATTGTATTTCAATCAATTATAAATAATACTATTGTTACACCTTGTCTTTTAGGTATGAACTCGCTTTATAGCTTAATACATACAGCAGTTGTGTTTTTTGTAGGCTCTGGAAGTGTACTTGCTGTAAATGCTAATCTTTCATTTGTTGTCGATTTGCTTTTAATGGGTTTAATTGCAACAATAATATATAGCTATTTATTTAAGAAAACAAATCATAATGTACTTTATGTGCTGCTTATAGGTACAGTTTTAACATCATTTTTTACAAGCATACAAACAACTTTAACAAGAGTCATGGACCCGAATGAATACGATACACTTCTTACAAGTTTGGTAGCAAGCTTTAATAATATTAACTCAGAAATTATTGTATTATCACTTGTACTATTAGCTGCTTTAATTTTCTGGCTTAGAAAAGATTTAGCCTTACTTGATGTTATAACTCTTGGTAAACACCAAGCAATAAACCTAGGTGTTGATTATGACAGATGTATTAGAAGACTGCTTTTAGGTGTAACACTTTGTATAGCTGTTGCAACTGCTATGGTTGGACCTATTTCTTTCCTTGGGTTAATTATAGCTAACTTATCAAGACAACTACTTAAAACCTATCGTCATTCACAGCTCATTCTTGGCTCTACATTTTTTGGAATGATAGTGTTAGTAGGCGGTCAAATGATTGTTGAGCATATATTTACATATTCTGTGCCAATTAGTGTATTTATAACTGTAAGCGGTGGACTTTATTTCCTTTATTTACTTTTAAAAAACAGGAGAGCTTAAATAAAATGATGAAAATAAACAATCTTATAAAAAAATATGGTGAAAAAACCGTTGTAAATGATGTAAGCTTTGAGATACCAAAAGGTAAAGTAATATCCATGATTGGTCCAAACGGAGCGGGCAAATCAACTGTCATGGGTATGATTTCAAGACTAATAGAACCAGATACTGGTCATGTAGAATTTCACGGTCAAAAACTTCATCACTGGAAAAGCAAAGAGCTTTCAAAAAAACTTGCTATTTTAACACAGAGCAATAATATTCAAATGAAACTTACCGTTAGAGAACTTGTAACTTTTGGTCGTTTTCCTTATTGTGGCGGTAGAACAACAAAAGAAGATGAGCAAATAATCGATAAAGCTATATCTTATATGGAACTTGATGAATTTGAGGACCGTTTTATTGATGAGCTTTCTGGCGGTCAACGTCAAAGAGCATATATTGCTATGGTAATTGCTCAGGATACCGAATATGTGCTTTTAGATGAGCCTACTAATAATCTTGACATTTATCATGCAACAAATTTAATGAAAACAGTCAGAAAACTTTGTGATGAACTAGGCAAAACTGTTATTTTGGTTTTACATGAAATTAACTATGCAGCATTTTATTCTGATTATATTTGTGCATTTGTAAATGGTGAAATAGCTAAGTTTGGCACAGTAGAAGAAATTATGACAAAAGAAACACTATCAGATATTTACAAAGTTGATTTTGAAATTATGAATATACATGGAAAACCACTTTCCATTTATTATTAAAAAATTATTACATCTTATGAAAAGGAGATTTTATATTATGAAAAAGTATGTAGTAAAAAGATTTCTCGCCTTAACCCTTGCACTTGCAGCAACAGTTTCCTTAGCCGCTTGCTCATCTGCAAATAACAATACCAATTCATCAGCAGCAAATAGTAGTATTTCGGCTGAACAAAAACAAAGCATTACAATTACATCTTTAAATGCAAATAAAGAGGAGGTTCAAGTTGAAGTACCATATGATGCACAGCGTATTGCAATTTTAGATATGCCATCATTAGATATTCTGGACAAACTTGGCTTAGGAGATAGAGTAGTAGGTACTGCTGACACTTCTATTGAGTATTTAACCGAATATGTTGATACAACCGAAAACCTTGGTACAATCAAGGAGGCTGACCTTGAAGCTATTATGTCAGTAGAACCAGATATTATTTTTATTGGTGGTAGACTTGCAGGTTCTTATGATGCATTAAGCGAAATTGCACCTGTTGTATTTCTTTCAACAGATACAGAGCTTGGAGTTGTTGAAAGTGTTAGAAAAAATGCAACAACCATTGCATCTATCTTTGGTAAGGAATCAGAAGTAGAAACTTTAATGGCTGATTTTGATGACAGAATTGCTAAATTAAACGAATTTGCAAAGGGTAAAAATGCTGTTATTGGTATGTGTACAAGTGGTGCATTTAATACCCTTGGTAATGATGGTCGCTTATCTATAATTGGTAAGGAAATCGGATTTACCAATATTGCATCAGAAGACGTAACATCTACTCATGGTAACGAGTCTTCTTTTGAACTGCTTGTAGATTTAAACCCTGAATATATGTTTATACTTGATAGAGATGCTGCTATTTCAACAGAAGGTGCTAAACTAGCTCAGGAAATTATGGATAATGAACTTGTAGCAAAAACAGATGCTTATAAAAATGATAATATAATTTATCTTGCACACCCATCTATTTGGTATACTGCTGAAGGCGGTATCACTGCTCTTGATTATATGCTCTCTGACCTTGAAAGTGAGCTTCTATAAAAAAATTAAATCACCTGTGATAAATTCACAGGTGATTTTTTATTAACAATATTTTTGTTTTAACTCATTTAAAACATTTAAATAATACTCTCTATCGTTTTTAGTATCATTTTCAAACTGCTCGGTTTCTCTATTTAATCTCTCAAGTGTTTGATTTGATAATGTTCTTTGACCGAATGGATACGCTACTCCATTTTCTTTTACAATATGTCTTTCTAGTAAATCACAGTATGCTGATAAATTAGTTATAATTTGTAGTTTAATCTTGGTAGAATGTTTAAAGTTATCTATTGCTTTTTCAAGCTCTGATAAATACAATCTGCCTAAATTATGCTCTACAAGCATACCATTTTGAATCATTTTTTGAGCTGGACCACCAACTTCATTAACCATCGCATCAAAAAGAATATCTTCTTCCTTTTTATGATGTAAGTTATCTGCATAATTCTTGCCAAACTCAAGCATTTTCTTTAAATCTTCTAAATCGATATTATTACCATCAATTATGTTGCAGCAAGCATTTCTTGCTGCAACTATAAAATCTGTAATGCGGTCATGTTCCTCTAAAAGAACATCAATACAATACATTTAAATTTTCTCCTTTAGTCTATAACCTTAAGAAGTTTTTCCATAACTTCATTTACAGAAATACCATGCACGGCACATGCATCACTTAAATCCTCAGCCTGTGCAGATGGACAACCTAAACAATGCATACCACATGACATTAGAACCTCAGCAGCCTGTGGATACTTACGAAGAATTTCACCCATAGGCATATCAGCAGAAACCTTGTTTATAACTACATCATCACCGAAAAATAACTTCATATCATCTTCAACAGTTGTGATGCCTGCAATACCAAAGTTCTCAACAAGTACCTTTGCTACATTTTCAGATAAAAATGCTGGCAATGTTGGACCAAGATGAATATTCTTAACACCTAAATACAGCAGAGAAAGCAGAACAATTACAGCTTTTTGCTCGTACCAAGCGATATTGTAGATAATAGGTAGGTCGTTAATATCATCAAGACCAAATACTTCCTTGAGCTTTAATGCAATAACAGCTAGTGAATAGGAGTCGTTACACTGACCTGCATCAAGAACTCTTGGAATACCGCCAATATCGCCCAGATTTAATTTATTATACTTATACTTAGCACAACCAGCAGTTAAAATAACTGTATCCTTTGGCAGAGCCTTTGCAAAATCGGTATAATAGTTACGGCTTTTTGCACGACCATCACAGCCCGCCATAACAACAAATTTCTTAATTGCACCAGATTTAACTGCATCAACAACCTTATCTGCAAGAGCTAATACCTGTACATGAGCAAAACCACCGATAATCTCGCCTTGTTCAATCTGAGTAGGAGGTGCACAACGCTTTGCATGTTCAATTATAGCAGAGAAATCCTTGTTTTCTCCAATTTCACCCGCTATATGCTTACAGCCAGCATAACCCGCTGCACCAGTTGTGTAAATTCTGTCCTTATAGCTCTCACGAGGTGGAACAATACAGTTTGTAGTCATCAGAATTGGACCATTAAAGCTCTCAAATTCTGTTGTCTGTAACCACCATGCGTTACCATAGTTGCCAACAAAGTTATCAT
>DXIE01000041.1 GCA_019113005.1 Candidatus Butyricicoccus avistercoris
TAAATGGTGTTTTCTCATATCCATTATAACAGATACTTTAAATTCTGCACTATATCTTTTTTGCACACTTCCTTTTTTTGACATGAAAATATGCACCTCCAAAGTGTCTAACTTTTGGGGTGCATATCAAATTAACTACTGCTATTTTTTGTTAGTTGTTTTTATGACCATTTTGATTGCCATACTGATGATGACCATTGTTATTTTGATTGTTGTTTTGACCACAATTTTGCCCTTTACCAGAATTAGTGCTTTGGTTTGTATCTTGACTACTATTTTGTTTTACACTGGAAATTAAATCGTTAATTTCTCGCATTGACATTTGATTTATTTCATCAGATGTTAATTCTATGCCTAACTCTTGAAGTTGTAAATATGCTTTATATTTTCCATATGATAGACCAAGTTTATGAGCATTGTTAACTTCATCAGAGTTTAGGGAATAACAATGCATATTTTGATGTTGTGCAGTGCAATTAGATACATATTCAAGTATGTTTTTGCCTTGATTTTCATCTATTGGAATAATAGCAATAGATAATAATTCATCGTCAGATAAATAGTTTAAAACGGTTTCATTTTTAAGAATTTCGTCAATAGCTGAGTCATAATTTTTAAACATGATATCAAGAGAGTTATAAAGTATTTCACCATCAGAATTATAAGAATCAACCGATATTATTTTATCAAAACGGTTAACATCAAGCTCAATAGAAGGGTTAATGTCTATGCTTATTACAGATGTAGGGGTAAAATATGCTTTATATCCGCCAAACCCGACAAGAACTAAACATGCAAAAGTTGCACAAATTGGACGTAAAATATTGAGTTTATGGTGCGTTTTACTTTGGATAAAAGTTATAGTTTGATTTTTAAGGTTATCATCTACATGTATATTATCAAAAGCTGATTTTATTTTATTTTGCATAGTCATCACCTCCTAAAGTGTTTTTTAAAAGCTGTTTACCTCGATTTAAATATGTGTATATAGTGTTTACATTTTTATTTAATAGTTTTCCTATTTCTGGTGCAGAGTACCCCTCATAATAATGCAAATATATAACTTTTCTATATTTTTCAGGTAGTGATAAAACAGCCTCTAATACTTCTTTATTGTCATCATTTTTTATATCAGCTTGTTCTATAACTTCATCTAAAGATACAGTTTTAGTGCGAAAAAAGCTCTTTAATAAATCTTTACAAGCGTTTATTGTAACACGAATAAACCAAGCCTTTTCATGTTCATAGTTTTCAAAAACTGCGGAGTTAAGGGCATATTTTAAAAATACATTTTGAAATATATCTTCAGTATCAGCATAATTTTTTAAATGTATTAAGCATATGCGTCTAATTGTATCGCCATGCTGTTCTATTGCCTGTGTTATTTCCCATTCGCTCCGCATAAAACTACCCCCAATTATCTATGCTTTCCTAACTGTCTACCAGTGCCATCTTTTGGGCAAGTGCCTAAATTATCACAAATACCATCATTGTTTGAATCGACAAAGTTTGTTGTTTTGTTAAGCTTATAGGTTTGATTTTGTCTGCCATGATATGCAAATGCACTTACTGTACCAGCAGTAATAACCAATGCAGAGATTATAACTCCAGATAATAACTTTTTCATAATAAATTCCTCCTAAATAATTAAATGGTGTTTTAACCGGTTTCATATATAATACGACTGACAAACATAAATCCGTTCAAAAAAATAAAAAAAATATTTTGTTAAAATTTTTTAACAAAACATATCGAGATTTATTGAAAATTAAAATTTTTAAATATATACTTATTTATATATCATTTATCTTGGAATGGGGAACAAATATGAGAAAAAGTATGGCTAATGCAATAAAAAATGCTAAACTATTACCTATAAGGCTTATAATAGGAGGGTTATTAGTTGGCATTGTATCTGGTTTTATTGTGATGCTTTATCGTCTTGTCTTACAGTATGCAGAGCATATATTACAGTTTATTATAGAGTTTATATCAGGTTCGGTTATAAAAGCATTGGGTTGGATAGCAATTTTAGTAGTAATAGTGGTTATTGTAGCTAAAATAATAAAGTTTGAGCCTATGATTTCAGGAAGTGGTATTCCACAGATAGAAGGAGAAATGACAGGCAAATTAAATCAAACATGGTATAAGGTATTGCCTGCTAAATTTATTGGTGGATTTTTATGCTTGTTATCTGGTTTGTCATTGGGTAGAGAAGGACCATCTATTCAGCTTGGAGCTATGAGCGGAAAAGGTTTATCAAAATTATTATCATTAAGTAAAACTGATGAAAAATATATGTTGACCTGTGGAGCAAGTGCAGGCTTAGCAGCTGCATTTAATGCACCGCTTGCAGGTGTTTTGTTTTCACTGGAGGAAATACATAAAAATTTCTCGGTATCCGTTTTAATATCAGTTATGACTGCGTCTGTCACAAGTGATTATTTAGCTTCTAAGATATTAGGAAATGAACCTGTGTTTAATTTTTCAATTACACAAGACCTTCCTATGAAATATTATGGATTAATACTTGTTTTAGGTATAATACTCGGATTTTTTGGAGTATTTTATAATTGGTTTACATTAAAAATGCAAGCGTTATACCAACAATGTAAATTTCTAAACCCAACAACAAAGATTATTATACCATTTTTTGTTGCTGGTATTTTGGCATTTACTATGCCTGTGCTGCTTGGCAGTGGTGGCAATTTAATAGAAATGATAACAACAACAAAATTAAGTATAGTAGTTGCAATATTATTGCTTATAGGAAAATTTATTTATTCGGGTATAAGTTTTGGTTCAGGTGCACCAGGGGGAATATTTTTCCCAATGTTAGTTTTAGGTGGTTTTGCAGGTGGAATTTTTGCAATGATTTGTATAAATATCTTTGGACTTCCATCAGAATATTTAAATAACTTTGTTTTATTAGCTATGGCAGGATTTTTTACAGCTATTGTTAGAGCACCACTTACAGGAATTATCTTAATTTTTGAGATGACAGGTTCACTAAGTCAGCTCACATCTTTACTTCTTATATCTGTATCATCATATATAATTGCAACACTTCTAAAATGTGAGCCTATATATGAAAGCTTATTAGCAAGAATTTTAAAACGTCAAGGACAAAATATAGATAATAAAGAAAAAGTGTTAAAAGAATATGTAATAATGCATAATTCACCCATCGACGGAATGAAAATAAGTGAAATTGATTTACCTTCTGATGTGCTAATAGTAGCTATTCACAGAGGAAGTGAGGAAATTTTACCAAATGGTGATACAAAATTATATGCTAGTGATATATTATTAGTGATGTCT
>DXIE01000042.1 GCA_019113005.1 Candidatus Butyricicoccus avistercoris
GTGCTGAAAATAGTATATATTAAATTTAAAAGCCGAAAATCATTGAGATTTTCGGCTTTTTCTATGAGTATTAGAATTTTTGTAATTCATTATTTCTTTATTTAATAAAATATATATAGGTAATAAAACTGAACAAACAACTAAGGAATAAAATATTGGAAGAAGTGCCAAAGCAATATAAATCCCCACAGAACTGAAGTCATTAGATAACGTAGATATCATATTTATAATTGTTGCAATGCCATAAATTCCGCCACCAATTAAAGATGAAATCATTGTTGTTTTAATAGATAATATACATTGTTTATACTGTCCAAAGGAGTAAGTTGAATTTTTGAACATAAAGATAAATGAATTTGCAAAAGGTTTTAACAACTTAGTAAATGCCAAAATGATAAAGCAAAATATGAACATAAATACCATAGTATAAACGTCCAAAAAGTTAGCTATAAATGAAAAATTAATAGCTCCTAAAAAGTCAAATGTAATATTTGCAAATAAAAATACACACAAAGCAATTAAGTATATAGAATATGATACAGCGATACTTTTTTTCATTTTTATCACTCCCAATATGTTACTTTAAATTAAGTATATTACAAAGTTGTAAATTTATCAAGTCAGATAATAATATTTAAACATTACTTGGCAAGAAAATGATAATAAAACAAAATGGGAGCTTGTTGATATTGTAAGTATAGTTTATTATTTTTAGTAATAATAAAACTAAAATATAATATTTTTATTTGCTAAATAAATGTGAATGATTGCTTTTTGTTAGTGAATTGAGTATAATAAAGTAAATAGTTTAGTAATAGAATGTACAAAATAAGAGAAATAAAGGGAAAATGATGTATGAAATTAAAAAAACGGTTTATATTAGCTTTTATATGCTTTGTTTTGTTTTCTAGTATAGGAATTGCTCATGCGTCAAGTGAAAGAGTTGTTAAAGTAGGATTTCCTATTCAATACGGAATATCATACATAGATGATGATGGAAATTATGCTGGTTATATGTATGATTACTTGGAACAACTGAGCCTATACACAAATTGGGATTATGAATTTGTTTTGGTTGAAGGTGATACAAATACACAAATTTCCAAGCTTTTAAATATGCTTATCGATGGTGAAATTGATATGCTTGGCACTATGAATAGAAGTGCTGCTATGGAAGAAATGTTTTTGTATCCTAATTCAAGCTATGGTACGACATGTACTGCACTTACTGTTAAAGAAAATTCCAAAGAATGGATGGAAGAAGATTTCTCACATTGGGACGGAATGAAAGTGGCAGTATATGCAGGTCAACAGAAGCGTTTAGAGCAGTTAGAACAATATGCAAATCTAAATGGTTTTACATATGAATTAGTACAATGTGAAACCCTTGAAGATTCTTTAAATGCTGTATTAAATGGTGAGGCAGATGCAACTTTACAAGTTGATATTGCAATAAGAAGTGGTTTTAGAACGATTGCCCAATTTTCTCCAACTCCATATTATTTTGCTTTGTCTAAAGGAAATGCGGATTTACTTCAAACATTAAATACTGCACTTTATAATATGTATAAAGCTTATCCTCATTTACAAACAGAACTATACAATGAGTATTTTCATTCATATGGTCAATTTGTAATATCTAAACAAGATAAGCAATATGTAAAGGAATTAGGTGAAATTAAAGTATTATTCTGTGATGGAAATGCACCATTTCAATATGTAAAAGATGGAGAGTTAAAAGGTCTTGCTTTCACATTTTTTGACCAGTTTGCAGAAGAAATAGGACTCGATTATGAGCCAGTTATAGTTAATTCTTGTCAAGAGGGTATTGAGCTTATTGAACAAGGTAAGGCTGATATGGTGGCATGTGCGGCTACAAGTTCGGCATATATAGCTGCAGATGGAATGAAGTTTTCTCTGCCATATTTTACTGGTAGCACTGTTTCTGTTTCAACTAATAAAGGTAAAAACAAAAATAGTGAAGAACAATTTTATACTAATACACAGTATATTCTAAATAAGATGCGTAACAATTCAAAAGAATTAGCCAGACTTGACTTTTATTCTGTGAATTATTACCTTCAAAAAAAAATGTTATATGATGAGATTAATGTAAATTGGTCTAGTGAAAAGAATATATCATATTCTATGGGAATCAGTGAACGTATTTCCGATAGAATGATAAATGTTATGAATCAGTACACAAATTCTTTTTCAGCATCACAGATGCAAAATATACTATATCAAAATATGGCTGAAGGTGTAGAATATACTTTTTCTGAATCATTATATGTAAATAGATATTTGATTATAACTATTTTGATTTTGTTGATATTTATTATTTGTATATATATTTTGTATCGTAATAATAAGTTAACAAAATATCAAGTTAAAATGACACAAAATAGGTTAGAACATCTGTCTCGTTATGATGAAACAACAGGAGCTTATAACGGAGTTTATTTTAGAACACTTTTAACAGAAAAATGTAATAATCATGTGCCTTTAGCACTGAATGTGCTCAATATACGCAATTTTAAATATATAAATGAAACATATGGAGTGCTGACAGCAGATAAAGTTTTATGCAATATTAAAGAATGTTTAGATAGCGTTATTAAGCCAGAAGAATTTTTTTGTAGAGAATCAGCAGATATATTTTATTTAGCTTTAGATGAGAGTTCTTCAGATAAACTTATAAAGCGTATACATGAAATATATAAAATGATACAGGAGAAATGTAATGATATATTAGACCAATATAAAATTTCAATGTCTTGTGGTTCTGTATTTACTGATAAATCTCCAGAGCCTTTTTCGGCTACGGCTAATATGAATTATATTATGGTAGCTCTCGCTCAAACAAAAAAGAAAAAACAAAATGATATTTGTATCTATAATGAAAAATTACATAAATCAGAGCAAATACGTTCTTATGTTGAAAATAATATGCAGAGAGCTTTAGATGAAGGTGAATTTGAGGTATATTTACAGCCTAAAATTAACTTAGCAGATAGAAATCTAATGGGTGCTGAGGCACTTGTAAGATGGAAATCTAAGGATAGAGGCATGATTTACCCAGACCAGTTTATTCCAGTGTTCGAGGAAAACGGCTTTTGTGTTAAGCTTGACCTTTATATGGTTGAACAGGTTTGTAAACAAATTCGTCACTGGATAGATAATGGTTTGCCACCTGTACATATATCAGTAAATCAAACAAGACTTCTATTCACCAGTGAAGGATATGTAGAGAAGTTACTTGCAATCACTAATAAATATAATGTATCTCCAAGATATATCACTTTAGAAATATTGGAAAGTATAGCTATTGATAATATTGCAAGTATAAATAGCTCTATTGAAAAGCTTCGTGCACATGGTTTCCGTATTTCTATGGACGATTTTGGCAGTGGATATTCTTCATTAAACACCCTTGGTAAACTCAAAATAGATGAACTTAAGTTGGACAGACTATTCCTTATGGGTGTTACAAATGATAAAAAGGGTATACAGCGTAAGATTATGGCAAGTATATTGTCATTAGCTAAACAACTTAATATTGACACAGTAGCAGAAGGTGTTGAAACTGAACAAGACGAAAATATTATATCTCAGCTTAATTGTGATTATGGTCAGGGGTATTATTATAGCCGTCCTATATCAGTTCAAGATTTTGAGCAAAACTTCTTATAAAACAAAATAACCACAGCTAATTTATTGTTAGTTGTGGTTATAATTTTATATAGTGATAAGTAGAAAACGGGTAAAATATATAGTATAATAAACCTAATATAAAAGTTTATTAAAGGAGGAGTAGTTGTGTTTATATTGTCAGAAAATACTTCTGTGGAAAATCAAATTATAAATTTAACAAGTTATATGTTTCACAAGCATTATTGCGAAAATGATGCAGAATATATTATAGAACAGATGGACAATGATATCGTGTGGATTGGTGCAGCAGAACATGAATTTAAAACAGGATTGGAAAACGTAAGCAGTGTTTTTGAAGAATTTAAAGGGAAAATTCCAAAGTGCAATATTTCAGATGAAGAATATCATGTTATTAAAATTGCACCAAAAGCATATTTATGCAGTGGACGTATGTGGATTGCAACAGATGAATCTACTAAAATTAGCCTGCGAGCTCATCAACGTGTAACAATGATTTTCCGTGAATATGATGGATATATTAAGTGTTGTCATATCCATATATCTAATCCGTATTGTGAAATGGTAGATGATGATATGCGGTTTTCCTATAAAAATGTCAAAGCAGTCATATGAATATGTTCAAGAGCAAATAGAACTGCAAAAAAGACAACTTTTTGAACAAACACTCGTCCTAGAAAAAAATGAGCTATCAAGATGCTTTAACAGGATTATATAATAGAAATAAATTTAATGAAATTTTGTATGCTAAACAATATGGAAATTGTTTGGGAGTAGCTTGCTTTGACTTAAATGGTTTGAAAGAAACTAACGATAAGTTTGGACACAGTGAAGGTGATAAACTTATTTGCTCAACAGCTACACAATTAAGGAAATTTTTTAACGATAAGGTATATCGTACAGGCGGCGATGAGTTTGTAGTAGTAGATAATGAGATGAGCAAAGAAGAATTTAACACTGCCATAGATTTAACAAAAGAATCAATGAAAGAAAATGGCATAAGCTGTTCTGTCGGTGCATGTTGGAGAACAAATAATTGTAATCTTAAAGAACAATTTGAACAGGCAGATGAACTTATGTATAGAGATAAAAGAGAATATTATAGCTTAAAGGAAAATAATCGCAGACATTTGTAAATATATTTAACGGTTTATTAACGTAAATTTACTTAAAAATAGTGTTCTGTCATATGATTGCCAATCTTTTTATGGTATAATATTTTGTAGTTTAGGTACGCTTTTTGGAGGAATTATATGACAGAAATAAAAATCGAGAAGAAAATAAAAAAACTTACAGTTTTTTTGGTGATTGCCAGTTTATTAATTTTAGTTGTAGGTTTTTTAGCCTCTAGGTCGTTATATAGTTCATTTAGAAACACTATTGCCACAAAAATTTCATTGGAAATAGAAAGATATAAAGAAGAATTGAAAAGAAAAACTGAAGCAGACATTAAAACTTTAGAAACATTAGCAGGTTTTTTGGAGTTCGGTGCAGATTTATCTACTGATAAATTCCTATATGGTTTATATTCATCTAATAATAACACTGGATTTATAAGAATGGGTTATTTTAATGATGATGGCACAGGAATGAGGGTAAATCTCAATGGTATAATGGAATCCAAAGTATATAAATCAGATTTAAATATTAATCTACAAAATATAATTGATGAATCTCTGAAAACAGGTGAAGTTTCAGTATCTGGGATATATTATGATGCTAAAATAGATGAAAATATTATTTCTTATGCTGTTCCAGTGGAATTACAACCTAATGAGTATGGTACACTTGTTGTAAGTGAAAAAATGTATAGATATACAGAGGTTTTAGACGGTGGAAGCCTCATAAGTAAAGATGGATTTGTTGCATGTATAAATGATGATGGTCAAATTTTGATAGGTTCATCTAATATAGATGACTTAGATGATAGATTTGTAAATGATAAAAATAATGGTTTATATGTAAGTGATGCTATAAAATCTAAAATATCAGAATTAGGGGATAAGCAAGGTAAAACCTCTATTATGATAGACGGCACATCATACTATATAGTAAAGTCGCCAGTTGAAATAAAAGATATCTATATTTTACTAATTGATAAGGAGAAAAACATAAGTGGACCTCTTTACAATAATATGATAGTGACACAGGGTATGGGCATTATTTTAGTTTTAATGACGGTTATTTCTATACTCTTAGGTTATTCAAAAATAAAGGGTAGTTATAGAGAACTTGTAAATCTCGCATACTATGACCAGCTAACTGGTACTTACAATATGGCAAAATTTAAAGGAATACTCAAGGAAAGGAAAGCATTTAAAAAAAGCTGTATAGTAGTATTAGATGTAAGAAATTTTAAATTTATAAATGAAATTTTTGGTGAGGAACAGTCTAATAAATTACTTTGTCATATGGCAAATGTAATAACTGCAAACCTAAGTGATAATGAGTTTTTTTGCCGTGAAGTGGCTGATAGATTCTTTATATTCATGCAAAAAGAGGACCGCACAAAATTAGCTAATAGAATAAATAATATAATGGACGAAATATGTAAAATGAAATTAAATGCATATAAGACATATCCTATTGTTATATATTGCGGCGTTTCAACCATAAGAGCTGAAGACGAAATGAATATACAAGAGTTTGAAACAAAGGTTATGTTCGCTTTAAGGCAGGCAAAGCTTTATCAAGAAAAATACGGCATACAAAATAAAATTTGCTTTTATGATAATGAAATTCATAAAAAAGAACAACTAGAGAACTATATTGAAAGCAATATGGAACAGGCACTTATTAAAAATGAATTTCGTCTATTTTTACAGCCTAAAAACAACTTGAAAAATAATAAATTAGGTGGTGCAGAGGCATTAGTTCGTTGGACTACCAGTGAAGGAAAAATGATTTTTCCAGACCAATTCATTCCGCTTTTTGAGGAAAATGGTTTCTGTGCAAGACTTGACCTCTACATGTTTGAAAAAGTATGTCAAAAGTTAAGAGAATGGATTGATAAAGGTTTAAAACCAATACCTATATCTGTAAATCAGTCTAAGCTTCTTTTCTATGAAAATGATTACGTTGAGCAACTAACACAAATAACAGATAAATATAGAATTTCACCAAAGTTATTAACTCTTGAAATATTGGAAGGCTTGGCATTAGGTGATAGTGATACGCTAAATAGACGTGTGATTGAGCTTAAACAAAAAGGATTTAGGCTTTCAATGGACGATTTTGGAAGTGGATATTCTTCTCTAAATGTTTTGGGAAGAATAGACATAGATGAGCTGAAAATTGATAGAGGTTTCCTTTTAGAGGCATCTAAAAAAGATGGACATAGACAAAGAATTATAATGGAACAGATTATAACTTTGGCAAGAAAAATGAATATTTCAACCGTTGTAGAGGGAGTAGAAACAGCTCAAGATGAAGAATTGATAAAAAAACTCGGTTGTGATTTTGGTCAAGGATATTTCTATAATAAGCCTATAAGTGCTGAAGATTTTGAAAAATTATATATTGAGTAGTATAAAAATGCCACAGTTAGAAAGATACTGTGGCATTTAAATTTGTTATAGTATAAATATTTCCTAGGGCATAGCTAAAAAGTTGTATAAAAATAATAGAATATAAGTAATTATTCGCAATATGAACATAAAAAACCGTCTAACAGACAGTTAGAACTGAATATCAGACGGCTTTAATTTATGTATTTAATTACTTCTTAGAGTAGTCGTAGAAACCAACACCAGTCTTACGACCTAGCTTGCCAGCTCTTACCATCTTTCTTAGCAGAGTATGAGCTCTATACTTAGGGTCGCCGTACTCAGTGTACAGTACGTCCATGATAGCAAGACAAACATCAAGACCGATAAGGTCACCTAGCTCTAGAGGACCCATTGGGTGGTTAGCACCTAGCTTCATAGCGGTGTCGATACCCTTAGCATCAGCAACACCATCAGCCAGAATGCCGATACCCTCGTTAATCATAGGGATAAGAATTCTGTTTACAACGAAACCTGGAGCTTCAGCAACTTCAACAGGAGTCTTGCCAAGAGCTTCGGTTAGAGCAAGGATAGTGGTCTTAGTTTCCTCGGAGGTTGTCAGACCCTTAATGATTTCAACCAGCTTCATAACAGGAACTGGGTTAAAGAAGTGCATACCGATAATCTTGTCTGGTCTGCTAGTAGCAGCAGCGATTTCGGTGATAGATAGGGAAGAAGTGTTAGTAGCAATGATGGTTTCTGGCTTGCAGAGCTTGTCTAGCTCAGCAAACAGAGCCTTCTTAGCTTCCATATCCTCAGTAGCAGCTTCGATTACTAGGTCAGCATCAGCGATGATGTTGATATCAGTAGAGCCAGAAATTCTGCCAAATACGGTTTCAGCTTCTTCAGCTGTCATCTTTTCCTTAGCAACCAGTCTATCAAGGTTCTTCTTAACAGTAGCAAGACCCTTTTCAACAGAGCTTTCTCTTCTAGCTCTCATTACAACTTCATAACCGTTCTGAGCCAGAACCTGAATGATTCCAGCACCCATAGTGCCAGTACCTAATACGCCAATCTTTTTCATTAGAGAGTGCCTCCTTAGTATTTTTAAGCTTATAAAATGTTTGTTAAAAAATTAACTCTCATTGATTAATATTATAACATAAAAAAAATAAAAGAAAAGACCTAATGTGAAAAATATTCCGATTTTTTTAAATATATTACATTTAATTCATATCATAAAACTATGCAATATTACTTTTTAGCAGAATTTAATCTATTCGCTAGAATTTTATCCATAAAATGAATAAATATAAATACACTGGCAATAGGTGCTAATATATCAGATATTGGCTCAGAGAAAAAGATAGCTCTTGCACCGAAAAATGCAGGTAAAATAAATAGGGCAGTAAAGTATATTAGTTTACGCCAGAAAGACAATGAAAGTGCAAATTTTACCTGTCCCATAGCTGTAAATATATCAACTATTGCATATTGAACACCAAGAGGAATTATAAATAATGTACATATATGAATGGCTTTTATAGCTTCGTTTGCTAAAGCTTCGCTTTGTGTGAAAAGACCTACGAAATAAGGGCTTATAGTCCAAGCAAAGATAAACATAATAGATGTATATATAGCACATAACAAAATTATAAATCTATAAGCTTTTTTTACACGCTCAATAAGACATGCACCATAGTTAAAGCTTATAAGTCCCTGTGTACCGCTGCTTATTCCACTAAGTGGCATAGTTACAAGCAGCATAAAACTTTGCACTATTGTTGCACAGGTTACAAGCATATCACCTTCATTTACTCCGCCATATCTTTGAAGTAAAGCATTCATTGCTATAATCATTAGATTATCCATAGCAATTATGATAAATGGACAAAAGCCAAAAATCACTATGCGTTTCATAATTTTTAAATCATAGCCTGAAAGTTCAAGTTTAATTGTCATATGTTTGCGTGTTAACATTCTTAAAACATATAATGATGAGAAAATTTGAGAGGTAACAGTCGCTATTGCAGCACCTCTAACGCCCATATTAAACACGAATATAAATACAGGGTCTAAAATAATATTTGTTACAGCACCTATTATAACCGCTCTCATTGCAGCTTTTGAGTAGCCTTGACATATAACAAACTGATTTAAACCAACTGCTATAAGTGCAAATGGAGTACCAAGTAAATAGGTGAAAAAGTAAGGCTCTGCATAAGAAAGTGTAACATCTGAAGCACCAAAAGTTTGTAAAATAGGTATTCTAAACGGTAAAATTAACATATAAACTAATATGCTGCAAATAATAACGAGAAGTGAGCTGTTTGCAAGAACTTTTCTGGAATATTTTATATCACCCTCGCCCATACTTATTCCAGCGATTGGTGCACCGCCAACACCTATTAAATAAGCAAAAGAGCTTACCATAGTAACAATAGGGCCACAAACACCAACACCCGCTAGAGCCATATCACCGACTTCTGGTATATTACCAATATATATACGGTCTACAATGCTGTATAGTACATTTACAAACTGTGCAATCATGCTAGGAATAGCTATTTTAAGCACTAACTTCTTAATTTCATCATTAGCTAAATCATTTTCTCTTTTCATAATCTTTTCCCCTATAAATTTATCACACTAAACAACTAAAAAAGGCTGTTGCATTTATGCAACAGCCTTTTATTTACGCTTTTTGTGATTCATACGCCTCACGAACTAGATGTGAAAGCTGGTCAGAACATGAAGTTCCTTTTCCGCCACAATCTATGCCGTTAAACATTTGCTCAAGCTGTTCAACGGTCATACCATCAACAACTCGGCTAAGTGCCTGTAAATTTCCTGGGCAACCACCTGTAAATTTTACATTGTGTAATACATTTCCATCTAAATCAAAAGAAATTTGTCTAGGGCATACTCCCTTTGGTTTGAGTTCAAAATGTGTCATAATAGAAATTTTCTCCTTAATTTAATTTATAAAGCACATAAAGTGCGGATTTGCTCGGCTGCATGTTCAAAGTTATCAGCTACATAGAAATTTGAGTCAAGCTCAGGAACAGTTTCATTTTTCCAGTTAAGCCACATAGCTTTCATGCCACAAGCTAAAGCACCTTTAATATCGTGTTTTATACTGTCACCGACCATTAAGGTTTGCTCATGTGTTACATTTAACTTTTTACATGCTAAATCAAAAATAGGTGAGTGAGGTTTATCACGTCCAGC
The DNA here is from genome assembly GCA_019113005.1 of Candidatus Butyricicoccus avistercoris. Lineage (GTDB taxonomy): Bacteria > Bacillota > Clostridia > Oscillospirales > Butyricicoccaceae > Butyricicoccus_B > Butyricicoccus_B avistercoris. The sequence goes on from DXIE01000042.1 coordinate 10,389, forward strand.
ATCTTCACTGCTTATAAGAGTGCCGCATATGTCAGCAAGTCCAAGCTTGCAGAGTTTTTTCATTTGGATATCTGCAAGCATATTTGTACATATACCAACAGGAATATTTGCGTTTTTAAGGTCAGTAAGCAGTTTTTCAACGCCTTTATGTATAACCATATTGTTAATTACTGTATTCCAATATATATCATTCATATTTTGAGCATAATTTAGTGGATTTATGCCAATGGCTTCTAAACCCCATTTTGCAAAAAGTGTACGATTATGCATTTCAGGTTCATATGGACAGTGTTTTCTCAAAAGCTCTCGACCATTATTCATAGCATCAGCCGCTTTTTTAGCATCTATGCCGATTTCGCTTGATAGATATTCGCCCGCCGCTTTTAAACCTAGCTTGTCACAGATTTTAAAATCACCGTACAATGTATCATCTAAATCAAATAATACAGCTTTAATTGTCATTTATCTTTTTCTCCAACAAATATTAAAGTAAATCTTCATTATAAATGGCACGACTTCCACCTACAAACTTAGGGCGAGTTCTTGCGGCAATTATATTTGCCTCACCAATAGTTTTAACACAAAGACGTAAAGGAACAGCAACTTCTTTTAAGTGCATACCGATTAGTGTACCGCCAATATCAAGACCAGCAGCAGCTTTATGACAAAGGCTTTCAACTGCAACAGGGTTTTCAAATGCATTATATGCAGATGTAGCAAAAGAACCACCCGCTTTAGGCTGAGGAATAACATTTACTTCTGTAAGACCGTATTTAACTGCGGCATCATGTTCGATTATTATAGCACGATTTAGATGCTCACAGCATTGTGCGGCTAGAAAAAGATTATTATCACGAATAACAGGTAGAATAGCATTTACAATAGCCTTTGCTATATCAGGGCTGGAATCAGTTCCAATTTTATGTCCGATAACTTCACTTGATGAGCAACCGACTACAATAATATCGCCAGATTTTAGCTTTGATAAGCTTATTAGTTCGGTTATTATCTGATTTGCTTGTTCACTAATAGAATCAAACATAAAAATCCCTCCTAATAAATTTTATATCAATTAAGTATAACATAAAAAATATAAATTTTCAAACAATACACCAATTTAATTTAATCATCATAGAATAATGCACAACGCCTTTGCGTTAGACCAAAGAAAGGAGAAGTGAGATTTTATGGAAAAACAGCTTAAGCCTATAAAACCAGAAGCGGGAAAATCAATTTCAGAAAAAAAGAAACAAAATAATGATGTTACTGCTTCACCAGATGCTGGACCATTGCCACTTCCAACACCAAGTTTACCATCAGGTAATTGTATTTTGCCAAGTGATAGTATAAACCCAGATTTATTATCCTTAGCTATGGCATTTGTGCCAACTCAAACATGGGAGACACCATATAATTATGATGTTGCACTTAAGAGGGGTACAGTATTTCCATGCTTAGATAAGCCATTCATTGGGGAGGAGGCATATAACAATGACTAGTCGAGAAAATATGCTTCAAAAAATCAGAGAATATGACTTTACAATGATGGATACAGGATTATTTTTAAATTCTCACCCTAAAGATGCAATGGCATTAGACCATTTTCGTAAGGCAAGAGAAAAGTATAATAAAGCAGTTAAGGAGTATGAAAGCAAATATGGTGTTCTTACTACGAAAAATATGGATAATAATTTGCAATGGACTTGGATAGATGACCCATGGCCTTGGGAAGGAGCTGATAACTGATGTGGGGTTATGAAAAAAAACTACAATATCCAGTTAAAATTAAAAATCCAGACCCTGTTGCAGCAAAAATTATAATGACACAACTAGGTGGTCCAGACGGTGAGATGGGAGCAGCAGCAAGATATTTAAATCAGCGTTACACTATGCCATATAAAGAGTGTAAAGCTATTCTAACTGATATAGGTACAGAAGAACTTGCACATCAAGAAATGATAGCAGCTATTGTATATCAGTTAACAAGAAACCTAACTCCAGAACAAATTAAAAGAGATGGTTTTGATGCATATTTTGTAGACCATACAACAGGTATATTTCCTCAGTCAGCATCTGGTTTACCATTTAGTACAGCTGCTATACAGTGTAAAGGTGATGCTATTACAGATTTGTTTGAGGATTTAGCAGCAGAGCAAAAAGCTCGCACAACTTATGATAACTTATTAAGACTTATTGATGACCCAGATGTTAGAGACCCTATTAAATTTTTACGTCAAAGAGAGGTAACTCATTTCCAACGATTTGGCGATGCAAAAAGAATACTACCAAACACAAATTCTGGTAGCAAAAAAATTATAAACATACAATATTATGGCGTTACTGTAATTAAAACGGTGACGTCATTTTGTTTTATCAAAAGGAGGACATACATTTTGAACGCACAAGTAATAGCAATCGCAAATCAAAAAGGCGGAGTAGGAAAAACAACAAGCTGTGTTAATTTAGGAGTTGCACTTGCAAGGGAAAATAAAAAGGTGCTTTTAATAGACAGTGACCCACAAGGTAGTTTAAGTATAAGTTTAGGTCATCATCAGCCAGATAAATTACCAATAACAATTTCAAATATTATGAGTAAGATTTTATCCGACCAGTCCCTTATAAAAGGCGAGGGAATACTTCACCATGAAGAAGGAATAGACCTAATGCCAGCAGATATAGAGCTGTCTGGTATGGAAGTTTCCCTTGTAAATGCCATGAGTAGAGAAACCATTCTCCGTCAGTATATAAATAGCGTAAGAGGACAGTATAC
>DXIE01000043.1 GCA_019113005.1 Candidatus Butyricicoccus avistercoris
TTGTAAGCATTTTAGGTTCAATCCCTAAATCAAGCATAAGGCTTATAACCTGTCTGCAAAGTGCTATATGACTGCATTTAATCTCAAGATGACTTTTTTTATCAGGAGAGGCAACCGAACCACTTATCAAAAAAACTCCACGCAAAAAAGATGCTGCACAACAATCTTGTTCAACCATATTGCGATTTAATGGATAACTAATATATGGCTTTGTATCATATCCAAACTCGGTCATAATCTTTTCTAGTAATTTATCATCATTTATTTCTATTACTAATCGCTGACCTATATTTTTTATCTCGATATGAACATTAAATACCTTTTCTATTAGCATTGTAATTCGTTTTGCAACGCTTGTAAGCTCGGTTTTTATGCGTATTTGCTTTAAATCAAATGTGTTTGCATAAAGAAATATACCATAAAGCTCTGCTACTGCACAGCAATTTTTATTTATTGGCACTCGGCATAGTTCTTCCTTTGCTTTTACCGAAAAAGAGATATTTTGTTTATCCACGTTTGTAATCCCTATGCACAACGCTTACATTTCCGCCTTTTTTGCCTATATAGTCTGCTAAAGCTTCGGTTATTGCAACCGAGCGGTGTTTACCACCTGTACAGCCTATACATATAACAAGTGCAGCCTTTCCTTCCTTGATATATTTAGGCAGTAAAAAGTCCATAAGAGCTGTAAGGTGGCTCATAAGTTTATCTGCTGTGCCATCTTGGAAAACATAATCTCTAACACAGCTTTCTGTACCGTTATGCTCTCTTAAACTGATTTCATAATATGGGTTTGGCAAAAATCTAACATCAAATACTAAATCAGCATCGGTTGGTATACCATATTTAAAGCCAAAAGACTCAACTGTAACCTGCATAAGGCTATTTTGTTCATTTTGTGAAAAGATTTGTATTAAACGCTCACGAAGGTCAGTTGCAGAAAAACGAGTTGTGTCTACAACATAATCTGCACGACTTCTAATAGATTTTAAAAGCTGACGTTCTTTTTCTATTGCTTCAGTCATGCTTACATCACGTTTCATAAGAGGGTGTTTTCTTCTAGTTTCTTTGTAACGTCTGATAAGTGTATTTGTATCAGTGTCTAAGAATAAAATTCTGCAATCACACCCCATATTTTTTATGCTGTCAAGTGATGCAAAAAGCTGGTCAAAGTCCACACCTGCTCTAACATCTGTTACAAGTGCCACACGTTCATAACGCTCAGTAGCAGCATAACAAACCTCTGCAAACTGCGGAATAAGTGCTATTGGCAGATTATCCACACAATAATAACCTAAATCCTCAAGTGCCGCAACTGCACGGCTTTTACCTGCACCACTCATACCTGAAACAATTAAAAAATGCACTTTTTTACCTCCTTTTTAATCACCTAACATTCTAACTTCACATTCTAAATCAACATTAAATTGACTTTTAACTGTCTGCTGAATATGTCCTATAAGTCCTGTTACATCTTGACAGGTTGCATTACCTGTATTTATAACAAAGCCTGCATGTTTTTCAGAAACCATAGCTCCGCCTAATTTAGCACCTTTTAAGCCTGCATCTTCTATTAGTTTGCCTGCAAAATATCCTGTTGGACGTTTAAAAGTGCTGCCTGCACTTGGATAATTAAGCGGCTGTTTATCTCTGCGTCTTTGGGCAAAATCGTCCATTTTAGCTTTGATATCCTCTTTATTCGCTGGCTTTAAAACAAATTCAGTCTGAATTATAACCCAATCTGGGTGATGTTTAAAAATGCTGTTTCTATAATCAAATTCATGTTCTTTATTTGTAATTATTCGGCTGTTTCCTTCTGCGTCCATAAAAACAGAGTTAACAACTAAGTCAGAAAGCTGACCATCATAAGCACCTGCATTCATAAACACACCTCCGCCAACTGTTCCAGGGATACCTGCTGAAAATTCTGCACCAGTAAGCCCTGCATTATAAGCAGCTCTTGCAAGCTGTGCCATAGTTGCACCCGCTTCGGCAATAATTCGGCTGCCTTCTACTTTTATTCCACTCATTCCACAAGTACAAAGAACTAAACCTTTAATACCATTATCTGAAACAAGTAAATTTGAACCTCTGCCAATAACTGTAAGCGGTAAATCACATTCTTTTGCAGCCCCTAAAACCTTCATAAAAGCACCTATATTTCGTGGTTTTGCGAAAATTTCCGCATTGCCACCAACTTGGAAGGTTGTATGTTTACACATAGGTTCATTTTCTATTATTCCTGCCAGTTCATAGACAGATTTTATTTTCTCAAAAAAAAGTGGATACTTCATTTTCTCACCATTAAAAATATAATTTTTCAGTTTATAGTATAGCATATCTAAATAGATTTAACAAACACAAAAAATGAGGTCTTAAATAAAGACCTCATTTTTAAACTTACTTAGTAATCCAAACTTCTTCACTTTCGTGAGTTTTAGCTCTGCCCATTAGCTTTCCGATAGCATCTCTTGCATTGCCACCTTCATAAAGCACATGATACATAGCTTCTACAATAGGCATTTCAACGCCCATTTTTTTGGCAAGCTGATAGCCTGCTTCGGTTGCATAGTAACCTTCTACTACTGCACCTACTTCGTCCATAGCTTCCTTTGCACTTTTACCCTGACCGATAAGAATACCAGCTCGACGGTTTCTAGAGTGCATTGAGCAGCAAGTAACAATTAAATCGCCAACACCAGATAAACCTGCAAATGTATCCTGTCTTGCACCAAGTTTCACACCAAGACGAGCAATTTCTGTAAGACCTCTGGTCATAAATGCAGCCTTAGAGTTATCGCCCAAACCTAAACCGTCAGAGATACCCGCACCAAGTGCAATAATATTTTTAAATGCACCGCCAAGCTCTGCACCGACAATATCAGGAGATGTATAAACTCTAAATGTATCATTCATAAATACATCTTGTGTAAGCTCTGCGGCGTTTCTGCTTTCAGATGCTGCAACAATAGCAGTTGGAATACCTCTTGATACTTCTTCTGCATGAGTTGGACCTGTCAGTGCAACAACTGGATTTTTATTATTCATTGCCTTTTTGATTGTCTCAGAAAAACGGCAATAACCATGTTTTGCATCAAGACCTTTGCCAACATTTATAACAGGAATACCTTCTGGTAACACCTTTGCTAAATTTTCGGCTGTTGTAGCAACTGCAAAGCTAGGCACAGCAAGCACTACAAGCTCTGCACTTTTTGCTGCGTCCATAGAGGTTGTAATCTCGATGTCATCAGGAATAACAACTCCTGGAAGTAATTTTTCATTTTTACGCTCGGTTTGCAGCTTTTTACATTCTTCCTCAAAGAATGTCCACATGGTAACATTATGACCATTTTTATGCAGGTTAATTGCTAGAGCCATACCCCAGCCACCACTGCCAAGAACAAAGATTTTCATATGTTAAACCTCATTTCTTTTTAATCTGTGGTTTTGATGTAAACGAAAATTTATTTTCTGTGCCTTTTACTATTCTCACTATATTCGAGCGATGCATAAATATTACAGCAAGTGACATACACGCTGCAACAATAGTTGTTTTAGTATCGTGGTAAAAACACCACATAGAAATAGGAAAACTAATTGCACCAATAATAGAGCCAAGTGAAACCCATTTTGTAATAGCAACTGCAACTACAAAAAGTGCAAAAGCTACAAGAAAAATTCTCCAATCTAGAAATAAAAGCATTGTTGCACCAACAAGTACACCTTTGCCGCCACGAAAACCAAAATAAACTGGAAATACATGACCAACAATTACAAATATACCTGCTATGAGCTTGCCCATAGTGCCTTCAAGCATGCCACCGATTGCAAGAGCGATTGCAGCTTTACCTATATCACCCACAAGTACAAGTAGTGTTTTTTTAGCACCCATTGTACGATATGAATTAGTAAGACCTGCATTTCCGCTGCCATATGTGCGAATATCCTGACCAAGAGTTAATTTACATATTATAATTGCAAAACTCAGCGAGCCGAGCAAATATGAGATTGCGGCGATAATTAAATAATTTGCTACCCCCATTATTACACTCCTTTACATTTCTTTATCTCCACGCTGACGCACAACTATGCGTACAGGCGTACCAGTGAGAGAAAATACCTCTCGTATCTGGTTTTCAAGATAACGTTGGTAAGAGAAATGGAATAATTTTGCATCATTACAGAAGAAAATAAATGTAGGTGGAGTAACACCTGCTTGGGTTACATAATAAATTTTAAGTCTGCGACCCTTGTCTGTTGGAGGCTGAACTCTGGAAGTAGCCTCTGCTAAGATAGAGTTAAGCTGACCTGTTGGTATACGCTTATGATTTTGCTCATAAACCTCAGCAATTAAAGAATAAAGCTTGTCTAAACGCTGACCTGTTTTTGCAGAAATAAATAACACTGGTGCATATGGCATATAAGCCAAACCTTCACGCACTCTTAATGTGTATTCCTTCATAGTGCTGCCGTCTTTTTCAACAGTATCCCATTTATTCACTACAATAATACAAGCTTTACCTGCATTATGAGCTTCACCTGCTACCTTTGTATCCTGTTCGGTTACGCCCTCTTGTGCATCAATCATTATAACGCACACATCTGCACGTTCGACCGACATAAGTGAACGCATTACCGAGAATTTCTCAATTTTTTCCTCAATTTTGGACTTTTTACGGATACCAGCAGTATCAATAAATGTGAATTTACCATATTCATTTTCAATATCAGCATCAACACTATCACGAGTTGTTCCTGCAACATTGGAAACAATAACACGTTCTTCACCAAGCACTCTATTTAGTAGGCTTGACTTACCAACATTAGGCTTGCCTATAAGAGCAATTCTAATGCGGTCATCATCTTCATCATTTTCGCTTTCCTCTGAAAAATGCTCATACACAGCATCAAGCATATCACCTGTGCCATAACCGTGAAGTGCAGAAATACCATAAGGCTCACCTAAGCCTAAATTATAAAACTCAAAAATATTAGGGTCAGGTGCACCTGGTTTATCGCACTTATTTACAGCTAAAACAATAGGTTTTCCTGAACGCTGAAGCATAGATGCAACTTCCTCATCAGATGCGGTTACACCAGTTCTTAAATCGGTGATAAAAATAATAACATCTGCATGATGAATAGCAGCCTCAGCTTGATAACGCATAAATTTTAGAATTTCATTATCATTTCTAGGTTCAATACCACCTGTATCAATAACAGAAAAGCTTCTGCCTCGCCACTCACTATCTGCATATAGACGGTCACGAGTAACACCTGGGGTATCCTCAACAATAGACAGGCGTTTGCCTGCTAATCGGTTAAATAATTGCGATTTGCCTACATTTGGTCTGCCTACAATCGCAACGATAGGTTTAGACATATAGTTTTACCTCCTTTTTACATCGGGGGATTTTCAAAAATTTTTGCAAGTAGGTCTGCACCATCAATTTCAACTGGCACAATTTGAACACCTAACTCATCACTAAGCTGCTGAGGTGTCATATCATCTAAAAATACATCTCCGCCATCACGCAGCATATTTGCAGAAATAAGCACACGCTCACCGAGATTTTTTCCCTTTAACTGTGCGAGTAAATCCTGCCCTGTTATAAGACCTGCAACTGAAACTCCATGCCCAAAGAAATCATTTCTAATTTCCACAACTTGACTATTTAAATTATGACATACGGTTTTAAGTTCGTCAATTAATTTTGAAATAGTTGGATAAGCGGCTGCACCTGTTGCAATAGTAAAAGGTCTTGCAGTTTGTCCTTTATAATCCGGAAGTGCAAGCTCAAATTCTTCACAAAACAGCGGGAGCATACCTATACCATTTTCAAACTGTGTATAATCTTCATAATAATCAGCATCTGGAAGTTTTCTACCCGCTTTTAGATATAATTCATCGCCACACCAAACAAGTCTAGTTCCAAATTCATTAAGACAGCAATCAGCAAACTTTTCCACAATATCAATAATATTGCCTGCACCCTCTTTAGATGTAGGCTTTAAAGGATAAAGTCCTTCTCTGTGACGAGTCATACCAAAAGGCACAACTGAAATACTGTTAACTGATGGATAAAGTGCCTTTAAATCATTTAAAGAACGCTCAAGCTCTTTACCGTCATTTAAGCCTTCACAAACTACAAGCTGACAATTCATAGTTATTCTAGCCTCGGCAAATCTATCAAGCAGTTTAAGTGCCTCGCCTGCCTTTGGATTTTGCAGCATTTTAACTCTAAGCTCTGGGTTTGTTGTCTGAACAGATATATTTATCGGAGAAATATGCATTTTAATTATTCTCTCAACATCTGCCTCAGATAAATTTGTCATAGAAATATAGTTACCTATTAAAAATGATAATCTTGCATCATCATCTTTAACATAAAGAGTATCTCTCATACCCTTTGGTAATTGGTCGATAAAACAGAAAACACAGCGATTGGAGCAGCGTTTCATTTTATCCATCAGATAGTGTTCAAAATTTAAACCTAATGGCTCACCTTCGGCTTTTCGAATAATGACCTGTCTTTTATCACCCTCAGAATTTTCTATGCAAAGGGTTAATCTGCTATCATAACTATAAAATTTCAAATCAAGCACATCACGAATTATAGAGCCATCTATTGAAATAAGAGTTTCGCCCGAGATAATACCCGCTCTATCGCATGGTGAACCTTTATCGACTGAAACTATTTTTGATTCCATAAAGCTTCTCCTTTCGCAAATTTACATTTTTTTGCATATGAAAATAGGGAAAGCCTAAGCCTCCCCTATAATTCATTTTGAGTTAATTACGCCTCAGTGTGAACGATTTCACGACCATTGTAATGACCGCAAGCCTTACACATTCTGTGGGACAGCTTGAACTCTCCGCAGTTTGGACATTTAACCATTCCAGGGAGTGAAAGCTTCCAGTGGGAATTACGTCTCTTATCACGTCTAGCCTTAGACGTTTTTCTCTTAGGTACTGCCATGTGGTAACACCTCCTACCTCTATGTTGTTATTATTTGCAACCTAGTCATGACCCTGCTTGTCACCCAAAAGGGCAGCAAGTGCGGCAAAGCGTGGGTCAATTTGCCTGCTTTCGCAATTACAAGGGTTTGTATTGCGATTAGTACCGCAAATAGGACAAAGTCCCTTGCAGTCCTCCTTGCAGAGATAGGTCATTTGCACCTGAAGTAACAGCTCTGGAACTAAGATATCTTCAACTTCCACACTATCCTGAGTGATTTGGAAAACATCTTCTTCATCAGATTCATCTCTTGAAAGCACAGCATCAACATGTGCAGAGATAGTTTCTTCGAGCGGTTTTAAACAGCGTGCACAGTGTGTATTTAGAACTGCGGATATATCGCCAGACAGTCTTAGCACGCCTAGATGATTAACGATTTCGCCATGATATTTCACGGGAGTCTGGAAAGGTTTCTCTCCAAAAACGTCTTCAGAAGATAAATCAACCTCATTTTCAAAGGTGATTTTACTGCCATAAATACCGTTTAATTTTTTTAAATCAATTTTCATACCTACCTCACATGGTACATCTGATAGTATACTACAACGAGCGGAGATTTGTCAACGTTTTTTCGTTTAAAAAAGCATATTTTCTTTTTTCCTGCGATAGGTTATACTATTGTAATAAGTATAAAAAGCAGGAGGTTTTTTTACCTTGAAAGAATATATAATTTCCAAAAACGACAGCGGTCAACGTATAAACAAATTTTTAGAAAAAGCTGTTCCGCTACTTCCTCCATCTATGATGCATAAATATTTCAGATTAAAACGCATAAAGGTAAACGGCAAACGAAGCGAGCCAGCTTACCGACTAAATGAAGGAGACCTTGTACAATTATACATCAATGATGAGTTTTTTGAAACCCCTTCCGAGCAAGAAGCTTATAAAAAAATTAAAAAGCCTAATCTTACCATTGTGTATGAAGATGAAAATATACTTCTTGCTGATAAACCAGTTGGAATGGTCGTGCATGAAGATGAAAAGGGCGATACGAATACACTTATTGCAAATATTCAGGCATATTTATTTCAGTCTGGTCAGTGGAGTCCAGAAAAAGAAAATTCTTTTACCCCTGCCCTTTGCAATCGCATTGATAGAAACACAGGAGGAATAGTTATCGCCGCAAAAACTTCCGAAGCTCTTAGAATACTCAATGATAAAATCAAACACCATGAGCTTATTAAACGTTATTTATGTGTTGTGCATGGCACACCAAACCCAAGAAAGGGTTTAATTGAAAGCTATTTAAGACGTGATGAAAAACGTAAACAGGTTTTTGAGTTTAACAAACCGGTGGCGGGTGCAAAAATCGCCAAAACGATTTACCGCACATTAAGCACACGAAATAGATTATCACTTGTTGAATGTACACTTTTAACTGGTCGAACACATCAAATAAGAGTGCATATGTCTGGTATTGGCTGCCCACTGCTTGGCGATGGTAAATACGGAAAAAATGAGCAAAATAAACCTTTCAAAGAAAATGGACAACTTTTATATTCATATCAGCTAACTTTTTGGTTCAATTCTGATGCAGGTGCTTTACAGTATTTAAACGGCAAAACATTTTCTGTAAAGAAGATACCGTTTGTGGATAAATATTTTTCTGGCTTCCCTATTCCTAAAGATTCCCCTGCAATGCCTGTATAAAACACAAACAGCTCGCTTTTAATTAAGCGAGCTGTTTTTTTAATTAAAGAACTTTTTCTTCGTCCTTAACGTCCTTCATAGATAGGTTAATTCTGCCCTTGTCGTCGATTTCGGTAATCTTAACCCAAACCATATCGCCAACATTTACAGCGTCCTCTACCTTTTCAATTCTATGGTCAGCCATCTTGGAGATGTGAACCATACCGTCCTTATTAGGCATGATATTTACAAATGCACCAAAGTTCATCAGACGAACTACTTTACCGTAGTAAATCTCGCCTACTTCTGGCTCTTTAACAATCGCCTCAATCATCTGTTTAGCAACGTTTGCATCACTAGCCTTAACCGCAGCAATAGTAATAACGCCCTCATCGCTGATATCAATTTGAGCACCAGACTCAGCAACAATCTTCTGGATTACGCTGCCGCCCTTACCGATAACCTCACGGATTTTATCTGGGTCAATCTGCATTGTGGTCATCTTTGGAGCCCAATCGGACACATCTGCACGAGGCTTGTCAATAGCCTTTAGCATTACCTCGTCAAGAATTTCATAACGAGCAACCTTACACTTTCTAAATGCTTCCTTGATGATATTTGGAGTTAAACCATCAACTTTAATGTCAACCTGAATAGCAGTGATACCCTTCTTAGTACCAGCTACCTTAAAGTCCATATCGCCATAGAAGTCCTCTACACCCTGAATATCTGTGAAAGTGGTTTCTTGACCGCCATCTGTGATAAGACCGCAAGAGATACCAGCAACAGGTGCTTTAATTGGCACGCCAGCGTCCATAAGGGCAAGTGTAGAACCACAAACAGAACCCTGAGAAGTAGAACCATTAGAAGAAATAACCTCAGATACTAAACGCATAGCATATGGGAATTCCTCTGCACTTGGAATTACAGGCAGAAGTGCACGCTCAGCGAGTGCACCGTGACCAATTTCACGACGTCCTGGGCCACGAGATGGACGGGTTTCACCAACAGAGAAAGATGGGAAGTTATAATGGTGAATATAACGCTTTTCTTTTTCCTCAAAGATAGTGTCAAGCTCTTGAGCATCGCCCATAGTACCAAGAGTACAGATGGTTAATACCTGAGTTTGACCACGGGTGAACATACCAGAACCATGAGCACGAGAAAGCACACCAACTTCAGATGCAAGTGGGCGGATTTCCTCCATGCCACGACCGTCAACACGCTTACCATTTGCAAGCCAACGACGAACAATCTTCTTTTGTAGCTTGTCTACACATTCAGGTAGATTTGCACCATGTTCCTCCAGATATTCTTCGGAAAGAGTAGCTTCAAAAGCATCTACGATTTCACGAACGCCTGCATCACGAACAGTCTTATCATCTGTATCCATAGCAGCTTCAAACTTGTCATTGCATTCAGCCTCTAGCTTGTCAAACAGGTCATGGTCAATGTCATGCTGTTCATACTCAAACTTTGGCTTGCCGATTTGAGCCTTAATATCAGCAATAAATGCAACAACCTTTTTAATTTCCTCGTGTGCTTCCATTAAGCTGTTAAACATCTGCTCTTCTGGAACTTCGTTAGCACCAGCCTCAATCATAACGATTTTATCAGCAGTAGCACACAGAGTAACGTCCATTTCGCTTACTTTACGTTGCTCAACAGTTGGGTTGATTACGGTTTTACCGTCAACGATACCAACCTGACAGCCGCCTACAACATAATCAAATGGAATGTCAGAGATAGAAACAGCGATAGATGCACCTAAAAGAGCAACAACTTCTGGGGAGTTATCATAGTCTGTCTGCATAACAGTACAAACGATAGATACATCATTTCTTAAATCCTTAGGGAAAAGTGGACGCATAGGGCGGTCAATCTGACGAGAAGACAAAATAGCCTTTTCGGAAGGACGACCTTCACGACGCATAAAAGAACCTGGAATTCTGCCAACAGCATATAAACGCTCCTCAAAGTCAACACTTAGAGGGAAGAAATCAATGCCATCACGAGGTTTAGCAGATGCGGTAGCTGTTACTAAAACAGCGGTTTCGCCATAAGTTACCAAACAAGAACCGTTTGCAAGCTGAGCCATTTTACCAGTTTCAACAACCAGTGGACGACCTGCAAAGGTGGTTTCAAATTTACGATAGTTTTTAAACTCGAAATGTTTTACATTACTCATAAATATCCTCCTTTGTGTTTGCAAACAAGTTATTAGCACTTGAAGCACTTGCCGTACTTAATAAACAGCCTGTCCTTCAACTGCTAAGCACTATATCTGCATAACACTTTATTTTTTAATTACAATGTGCAAAAGGGGGGCATAGTTCGCCCCCCTTATAGACTAAATTACTTACGGATACCCAGCTTCTTGATAAGCTCACGGTAACGGTTAACGTCCTTCTTCTGAAGATAAGCAAGCATGCTACGACGCTTACCAACCATCTTTAAAAGACCACGACGAGAATGGTTATCCTTCTTATGAACCTTTAAATGCTCAGTTAGCTCCTGAATACGAGCAGTCAGGATAGCAATCTGTACTTCTGGAGAACCAGTATCAGTTTCATGTGTTCTGTTTGCCTCAATAACAGAGGTCTTAACTTCCTTACGAATCATTTGATTCACCTCATAAAAAATATTTTTGTAGTCCCCTACATGCTGCGTAAAGGGTTGGTGAAGTGGTGTGCTAAACACATCTTGTATCCCGAAACGAAACATGGGGCAAAACTAAAATTAGTTTAACATATTATAAAAATATTGTAAAGGGTTTTATCACAAAGTTTTAAAGAAAAAAATTATATTACTACCATTATTTTGCATTTGCCGTCGAATTATGCATTTTGTAAATTTGTTTACAAAAAATTCATAGAATTTTTATGAAATATTCACCTTGCAGGATTAGCCTTCAAAGGTTATAATTTTATACATCAACTCGGTCAGAAACGATATTGACTGAGTCTTAAATTTGCTAAATACGCAGCGGGGCTGTGCAATAGTGCGGCCTGAAGCTGCGTTTTTTTATTTTTATATAACTTTTGCAAGCTTTCTTGCAAATTTTTTATTAAGCTATAAAAGTTATATTTTTAACAATTTCTCTTGTTATATTTTTGTCAATCAAACAAAACAAATGCCTTGAATTTATTCTTCAAGGCATTTACTGTTTTTTATCACTGTAAGAGATTTTTTCAAGGAATTTATTATTTTCCTCTATTTGCTCTGTTTTCAGTCTTATCATATCATCTATATGCTTTTTATTTTCACTAGCATATATAACCTTTTTATTTCTTCCTGTCACAGCCATAAATCCTACAAGCGAAAAACACAATATAATCATTGATATACATGCAAGGCCAATCCAGTATATCTCTGTGACAAAATGTGATGTAAGCAATGAGGCGATATAGTAAAATCCTGTAAATGGAAGTGTCAAAGCATCTAAAATAGAAAACCAAAGTTTATTATGAGGCTCGTCTATAATGAGTATAGAAATAAGCACGCCAAATACACTTCTTACACATACCCCAATAGAGTATAAAGAAGTCATAAACATAAGCATACGCACTCTTGCTATATTTCCAACCATAATAACTAAAAGCAAAACAAAAAGATATACTCCTGAGATTATACTCATTATTTTACTAGGTTTAAATGCAGAGTCATATGTAAATGTTGCCGCCAAAGCCGCACTTATAAGCCATAAAAAAGACATCACACTCAGATAAACAATCCATTTAAAAGTTTTACTACTCATATAATCCCCTTTTGTTTATAAAACACAGGGCAGAGGTTTTCCCCTGCCCCATAATTTTAAAAATCTATTACTTTACAATTTCCTTTGCAGCATTAACAAGAGCCTCAACCTTGCTTTCAGCACTTTGCTTGTCTGCACCCTTAGCCATAATATAAACTTTTACCTTTGGCTCTGTGCCAGATGGACGAATAATGAATATTGTGCCGTCTGCAAGCTCATAGTAAAGCACATTTTGACCGCTGAGTTCAACCTGTTCGGTCTTTCCAGTTGCAAGCTCGGTTTTAGTACCAGACTGTAAATCGCTTACATAAGCTACTGCATCTTCACCAACCTTGGTCAGAGGGTTAGTTGTGCGAAGCTCCTTCATAAGCTCCTGCATACGCTCTAAACCAGATACACCTGGCATAACAATAGAAATAGTCTGCTCTGCATAATAACCATACTTTTCATACATAGTCTGCATTGCATCATATAAAGTCATGCCCTTTGTGCGGTAATAAGCAGCCATTTCAGCAATCAGCATAGATGCTGTAACAGCGTCCTTATCACGAGCATAATCGCCTGCTAGGTAGCCATAAGACTCCTCAAAAGCAAAGATATAGCTATGAGAACCACTTGTTTCAAACTTCTTAATCTTTTCAGCTAAGAATTTAAAGCCTGTGAAAGTATCAAAACAAGCAACACCGTTTTTCTCTGCAACAACACGAGCCATCTCAGTTGTAACAACAGATTTTAATACTGCTGCATTTTGTGGCATAGTGCCAGTTAACTTTTTAGCCTGAATGATATAATCGGTCAGCAGTACACCAACTTGGTTACCAGATAGTGTTATGTACTCACCTGTTTTATCTCTTAATACAACACCAGTTCTATCAGCATCTGGGTCAGTACCAATGATTAAATCAACATCATTTTGCTTTGCCATTTCGATTGCGATATTAAAGCCTTCTTTATTTTCTGGATTAGGGCTTTTAACGGTTGGGAAATCGCCATCAATAACCATTTGTTCCTTAACACATAGAATGTGCTTATAACCAAGACGCTTTAAAATCTCTGGTACTAGACGATAACCAGCACCATGGAAAGGTGTATAAATGAGTTTAAATTCGTCTGCAACCTGTTTTACACAGTCACGATTGATTGAAACCGCAAGCACTTGTTTTAGATATGCTTCATCGGTCTGCCAGTCCATCATTTTGATAAGACCTTCAGAAAGAGCCTTGTCAAAGTCCATAGTTTTAACATCGGTGAAGTAATCAAGAGCACCCATTTCCTTAGCAACTACATCAGCTTCTGCTGGTGGTAGCTGAGCACCATCTTCCCAGTAAACCTTATAGCCATTGTATTCCTTAGGGTTATGAGATGCTGTAATATTGATACCAGCAATAGTTCCATAATAGCGAATTGCAAAGGATAGCTCTGGAGTTGGACGTAATTCATCATAGAGTTTTACATTTATGCCGTTTGCAGCTAAAATACAAGCAGCCTGTTTTGCAAACTCGTCAGAAAAGTGACGGGAATCATAAGCGATAGCTACGCCTTTTTTCATAGCCTCCTCGCCATTGCTAATAATTAGATTAGCAAGACCTTGAGTAGCAGCACCAACAGTAAAGCGGTTCATACGGAAAAGACCTGTACCAAGTATACCACGCAGACCAGCTGTACCAAATGACAGTGGAGCATAGAAACGGTCTTTGATAGCTTCTTCATCGCCAGCGATTGCCTTTAGTTCTTCACGCTCTTTGTCTGTTAAAGCGTCACTTGCAACCCAGCGTTCATATTCATTCATATAATTGGACATTGGACTCACCTCGAAAAATCATTGGACAACAAAAAACTCCAGTTGTCTTAGAAATATTATACAGTATTTTGCTCGTTTTGAAAAGTATTTTTGTGATATTTACAATTCTTTTGTTTATTTTACAATATAAACTTTTATTTTATTTTTTTACATGTTATAATGCTTTAGCAATACAATTTAATCAGACAGTTCGTAACCATCCTGTCTTTAAACAAAACTAGGACAACCATGCGTCAAAAGCTTTTACACTTTTGGAGGTCATGGGCTTTTTGATGGTGCTATTTTTTTAAAATTGGCATCTTTTTTTATTTTGATTTAAGGAGATTAAAAATATATGTTGGTACGATATTCTGTTATAAATGACAAAAACCCTCGTGAGATTGTTCTGCTTCGTGGCTCAGGCTGCAAATGGAAACGCTGTGCATTTTGCGATTATCATACAGATTTTTCCGAAGATGAAAATGCAAACTTTGAGTTAAATTCCAAAGAACTTAGCAAGGTAACAGGTGTATATAATCACTTAGAGGTAATAAATTCTGGTTCTTTTTGTGACCTTGATGAAAAAACACTTAATCTTATTGAAAAAGTGTGTGTTGAAAAGAACATTAAAACTCTACATTTTGAATGTCATTGGATACACAGAAAAGAAATCCCAGCATTTAAAGCTCGATTTTCAAAAATAGGTGTTACAGTAAAAATAAAATCTGGTATAGAAACATTTGACCGAGATTTTAGAGAAAATGTGCTTATAAAAGGAATAGGTGAAACAGACCCTGCTATAATCTCCGAGCTATTTGATGAATGTTGTTTACTTTTCGGAATAAAAGGTCAAACTTTAGAAAGTATGAAAAATGATATAGAAACTGGTCTAAAATATTTCGAGCGTATCTGCATAAATCTAATGGTAGAAAATACAACCAATATTCGTCCTGATAATGAAGTATTGCAAATATTTATGAAAGAGCTTTACCCGCTTTATATTAATAATCCTCGTGTTGATATTTTAACAGAAAACACTGATTTTGGAGTGGGTTAAAGCAAAAAGGGGACAAATTTTTATGACAAATGAAGTTTTACTTATTGTATCGCTAGTTGTGCTTTATGCCTCTGTGCTTTTATGGTATAAGCTGTTTGGTAAAACTGGTATGTATTGTTACACAGTGTTTGCAACTATTGCGGCAAATATTGAAGTTTTGCTTTTAGTTGATGCATTCGGCATGGAAATGACACTAGGCAATATTTTATTTGCAACAACATTTTTAGTAACTGATATTTTATCGGAAACCGAGGGCAAACAAGCAGCACAAAAGGCTGTTTGGGTAGGTATTGGCACTTCCCTGCTGTTTATTGTAGTATCCCAGTCATGGCTACAATATACAGTAAGTGCAAATGACTTTGCGTTTTCATCTTTCCAGACCATTTTTTCTAACACACCTAGAATGATGTTTGCATCACTTGCTGTTTATGCTATCGCTCAGGCGTTTGACGTTTGGATGTATCATTTTTGGTGGCAACTCACCGATAAAAAATTCGGTGACCATCATCGTTTTTTATGGCTGAGAAATAACGGTTCTACACTTATTTCACAACTGCTTAACACACTTCTTTTCACAGGCTTTGCATTCTGGGGAACATATGATATACCTACACTTGTTTCTATTGCACTGAGTAGTTATGTGATTTTTATTGTTACATCACTTGCAGATACACCTATTGTATATCTTGCGAGAGCAATGAAAGAAAGAAATATGATTAAAGAATAAAATTAAAACACCGTAGTTTTTATTAATCTACGGTGTTTTTTACTTTTATGGCACAACATGCATCATAACATCTTTAACAGAGCCGTCCTGATTGTATGTATTATCCACATGAATATCTATATTCATATAATCATAAATCATTGGTGTAATGAACATTTGCTCATTTTTGTCAATAAATGTTTTATTATCATTGAGCTTATCATAGAAATCGACTGTTTCGCCATCAATTTGAACTTTTGTACTTCCAACAGTAAACACATAATTTGAACCTCTGTATTTAACCTCTGCTGAATTTGTTTGACTGTTCCACTCAATTTCTGCACCTATACGATTACAAAAATCTCTCAATGGAAGCCACAAATGACCTTTTATATATGCCTTAGTTTTAAATGGTTTTAAATGCTCATCAATTACTATTGATTTTGAATTTGATGGATTATCAACAGGATATTCTTTATCATCGACAATTACACTTTTTATTTCGTCTGGTTTTATAACGCTGTCTGCCCATGCACTAACTGAATTTTCTCCCATTCCATCATATTCATATAATTGATTAAATGTTTTTATCTCTCCGTTTTTCATTCTGAAATAAAGATATTGATTATTCCAGCTACAATCATCATACTTATCTTGAATTTTATCAGTATAATTTATATTCATTGATATTGGATTATACTTTAATGTTATGCCATCAAACTGAATAGTATATGTTTCCATATTACATTCCATTGGAATAAGGATTTTAGGAGAATTTTTTATTCTATCTGTTGATATATAAAAATCCACTTTTTCTTCATTTTGAATATCATTGCATTTTAATACATAATACTTTTTGTTTTGTGTGTCAAATTTTTGTTTATCGAGATAACCAACTGAATAACCAGTAGGGCTTGCCTTACTAAAATCAGTAGGTGCAAAATTCATAAAATCAATACCAGCAAACGTAGAGTTTCCACGTTCATCGACCTCATTCATTTCTTTTACTGCGTCATCTGTCTTTGCCTCAAATGAACAGATAATAATTGCTTGATTTTCTACAATTAAATATTGTTCGAGTGTGAACTTAAATCTATCGTCCTCAACACTTTTTTTCTCTGTTTGCACAAAGTCAGCAAGGTATGATGTATCCCCATCAAATATAGTGTTAAAATATTCGTTATCCATTGCAGCTGCACCAAATGATGTTGTTGCTGCTATCATTATTACCGCTGCCATTGCAGCAGTTCCTTTTCTGTGTGATTTTTTGTTTGTTATTAGTGTTAATCGCTTTTTCATACCATTTTTACCTCCAAAAAATGTCGTTGTCATATATGACTTTTTTTGCGTTTCTGTTTTTAGGAATTTTATAAGCATTTCACCATAAAATATTTTTTCACTATAATTTTTTCCCTCAAGTGTTTTTTCGTCACATGATGTTTCACCATCTACCTCAATTATTTTTGACATAATATGTACTATTGGATTAAACCAATGTAATGATACAAATATAAGTGTTATAAGCTGATATAATATATCAAATCGTTTAAAATGGAACATTTCATGTCTTAATATAAGTTTAAGCTCATCATTTGTATAGTCGAGTCTCGGCAAAATTATATATGGTTTTACAAACCCTATAAGCATTGGTGTATCAACAACATGTGCTAATCTGATTTTAATTGGTTTTGCTATTTTAAGTTTTGTATATTCTTCATTTAAAATATTGATAATTCTTTCATCATTTACTGAAACAGACAAGCGTTTTATTGAGCGTTTGAAATAAATATACCTGCCATAGTGCAGCATAAAATATGCTATTACTCCAATAAGCCATATAACAGATAATATTGCCTGTATATCAACTTGTTTTTTTATGGTTTGTGTTTTTACAACTGGCACATATTCTGTTTTATTATCATTTTCTATACGTTCATAGCTTGTGTATTTTTCCTCTAATGAGTAAGTTGGTGCGTTTTCATCATACCAATTTTTAAAATCCTGAATTTGAATATTTGACACACTAGGAACAATATTGACATTATAATTTATTCCGAATTTTGAAAAAGGAATAAGAAAAACAATCATAACAGCAAGCCATGAATAGTATCTAAAACCAGCTGTATATATTCTGGTTATTGGCTTTGTAAGTATAATTAGCAATAATATAACAACTGCTGATTTTAATGAAGCAAAAGCATTTTGTAAAAATATTTCTTTTATAAGCTCCATCATTTTTTCTTTTCCTCTAGCATTTTTTCAAGCTCGCTTATATCCTCCTCACTTATTTTTTTGCTGTCAAATAATGCTTTAACCAAACCTATAATGGAATTTCCGTGTATTTTTTTGAGAAATTGTTCACTTTCATATTGCACATAGTCTTTTTCTTTTACAAGCGGCGTATAAATATATTCTTTTCCACGCTTATCTTTTGACAAATATTGTTTTGCAATAAGTCGGTTAAGAAGTGTTTGCAAAGTTTGTTGTGTCCACTCAAGTTCTGTTTCCTCATCAATTTTCCTCTTAACTTCACTTGTTGATATAGGCACTGGATTATGCCATATAATCTTCATAATTTCCAGTTCAGTATCGGGAAGTCTTTTTTCAAAATGTTTCATTTTATCTGCAACCCCTTTCTACGACTATTGTCGTATGTTTGATTTTATTTTACACGACAACAGTCGTATTTGTCAATATTTTTTTGAACAATAAAAAATGACTTGTCAACTTAATTACAAGTTCACAAGCCATTTAGCTTAATCTTACTTATTTAAAGTTTTTGCAAAACTATCCTTTAGAGTTACAATTCTATTAAATCTGTTTTCACTATCCTTAATAAAGTAGCCCATTCTTACAAACTGCATTCTAGTACCTTCTGGAACATCTGCAACAGATGACTCAATCTTACAGCCCTCTAGCTTTGTTAGTGAATTAGGGTTTAGATAATCAAGATAGTTTGTACCCTCTGGCACACTGCCTGTGTCCTCCAGAGTGAACAGGTGGTCATATAGGTAGCAAGATGCATCAATAGCATGCTTTGCAGATACCCAGTGAATAGTACCTTTAACTTTGCGACCGTCCGCTGGCATACCGTTTGCGGTTTCAATATCAGCAGTACAGCGAATTTCAATGATTTCGCCGTTTTCGTCCTTTATAATCTCGTTACACTTAACAATATAAGCACCCATCAAGCGAACTTCACCATCTGGCTTTAGTCGTTGGAACTTTGGAGGTGGAACTTCTGCAAAATCGCTCTTTTCAATATAAACAGTGCCTGTAAATGGAACTTTACGAGTGCCTGCCTGTTCATCTCTTGGATTGTTTGGAATTTCAAAATATTCCACTTTATCCTCTGGATAGTTAGTGATAACCAGTTTTACAGGCTCGGTAACAGCCATTCTACGAAGTGCGGTTTCGTTAAGTTCCTCACGAATACAATGCTCAAGAAGTCTGATGTCTACAAGAGAATTAGCCTTTGCAATACCTGCACGCTTTACAAAGTCTAAAATAGCACTTGGAGTATAGCCACGACGACGCAGGCCGCAAAGAGTAGGCATACGAGGGTCATCCCAACCCTCAACATGATTTTCAAATACAAGCTCTCTTAGATAACGCTTACTCATAACTGTGTGAGTTACATTAAGTCTTGCAAATTCACGCTGTTTTGGGTGGTGTGGCAGTGGACAATTATCAACAACCCATTCATAGAGTGGTCTGTGGTTTTCAAACTCAATAGAACACATAGAATGAGTGATACCTTCAATAGCGTCCTGAATTGGGTGAGCAAAATCATATAGTGGATAAATACACCACTTATCGCCCTGTCTGTGATGATAAGCACGAACAATACGATAAATAGCAGGGTCACGCATATTCATATTAGGTGAAGCCATATCAATTTTTGCACGAAGGGTTTTAGAACCGTCTGCAAATTCGCCGTTTCTCATAGCTTCAAATAACTTGAGGTTTTCCTCAACTGAGCGGTCACGATATGGACTGTTTTGACCTGCCTGTGTCAGTGTACCACGCTGAGCACGCATTTCTTCCTGAGTTAAATCACAAACATAAGCCTTACCAGCTTTAATGAGTGCAACAGCACAATCATAACAGGTTTCAAAGTAATCAGAACCATAATAAATACCGCCATTTGGCTGTTCACCAGTTAGCCAAGCGATATCCTTTTGAATAGACTGTACATATTCATCATCTTCACGCACTGGGTTTGTGTCATCAAAACGAAGATTGAATTTACCATTATATTTTTTAGCGATAGACCAGTTAATGTAAATCGCCTTAGCAGAACCAATATGCAAATATCCATTAGGCTCTGGTGGAAAACGGGTATGAATCTGCTCTGAAAGACCAGCAGCTATATCCGCATCAATAATTTCTGTTAGAAAATTGCTTACATTTTCCATTTATTTTTCTCCCCTATTATATTATAATGCGTTTTTGCAAGCCTCTAAACGCTTTAAAACCATATCTTTGCCCATAATATGCATTACACTTTGCAGGTCTGGAGCATTTTGACGACCAGCAACCGCAATACGAATAACCATTGATACATCACCAACAGCACCCTTATACTGTTCTGGATTTTGCTTATAAGCCTTGGTTTCAGCAGCATAACCATGCTTTTCAGCAATAGTTTTCATCTTTTCAAAGAAACCATCTGGAGTATCATTTTCATCAAATACCTGTGCAAAATCATCAAGCATAGAAATAGCATCTTCTTTGCTTAAACGCTCAGGCATTGTGTAATCTGGGTTAAATAACTCATCAAACATAAAGTCCATATAAGGCTTTACATCAGTCCAAACAGCTATATCCTTACGAGGTTTTTTTCCGCCTCTGCCAATCTGTAAAAATGCAATGCTCTTTTCTTTATCTCTTGTAAATAGTGCATTAAATTCGTTGTCATGCTCTTTACTCCAAGCGTCAACTTGATTATAAACTTCCTCAGCCTTCATATGAGAGATAACATTTTTAGATACATCTGTTAGCTTATCAATATCAAATAAAGCACCTGAACCGCTCATCTTCTTTGTAGAGAATGGGAAATCATTCATAGGAAGTTCAGGGTTTGCACGACGCCATTCTTCAAAGTTAGAATTTAGCAGTGTCATTAAATATTCAAGTACACAAGCTGCTGGATAACCCTGTTTAGCATAGAAAGTGAGAGCTAGTTCTGGGTCTTTACGCTTGGACAGCTTACGCTTACCGCCTGTTTCCTCATCAATTTTCATAAGCTGTGCAGTGTGAGCATATTTAGGAGCTTTCCAACCCATAGCTCTAAACAACTGAAGATGTACAGGCAAAGTTGCAAGCCATTCTTCACCACGAACAACAACAGTTGTACCCATTAAATGGTCATCGACAACATGAGCAAAGTGATAAGTTGGAATACCGTCTGATTTTAGGATAACAATATCTTGGTCGTTTTCGGTAACTTCCATTTTACCCTTAACTAAATCCTCGTGTTTGATTTTATTTTCAATGCTGCCCTGTGAGCGGAAACGCACAACATAAGGCATACCCTTTTCAAGCTGTGCCTCAATTTCCTCTAATGTACGGTCACGCCAAACAGCATATTTACCATAATAACCGAAGTTTTCTTTATTAGCCTCTTGTTCAGCATGAGCCTTTGAAAGTTCTTCTTCTGTGCAGAAACAAGGATAAGCCATACCTTGTTTCATAAGCCATTTTACAAAAGTTTGATAGATTTCAGCTCTTTGTGATTGACGGTATGGGCCATAATTACCGATTTCGCCGTCCAAAGTTGCACCCTCGTCGAAAGGCAGACCGAAAGCAGAAAAAGCATCAATAATTGTTTGCACACCGCCTTCAACCTCACGTTTGCGGTCGGTATCCTCTATACGCAGATAAAACACACCGCCAGATTGATGTGCTAAACGCTCGTCAACTAATGCACCATAAAGGTTTCCGAGGTGCATAAAACCTGTTGGGCTAGGACCCATACGAGTGACTTTAGCACCCTCTGGAAGTTCACGCTTTGGGTAGCGAGCCTCCACTTGTTCTGGGGTTTCAGTGATATGCGGAAATAGCTTATCCGCAAGATAGGTATAATCCATCATAAAAATCATTTCTCCAAAAAAATTTAAATTTTTCCATATACGATACTAATTATTTTATCATAATTCGTCATAATTGCAAAGTGCGAATTTTGTCCATGCGTTTTCAAGACATTTAACTGCTTTTTTCATTATATCCTCATTAAGACCTGCATAACCGAGTACAACGGTCGAATTAGGCTTTTTTTCACATTCAGCTATATAATAATCTGAAATACCATGCAAATGCACTCCATTTTGTGCCGCAAGCTCTACCATTTGTCTTTCTGAAAGTCCATTTTTAAGTGTTAGCATCAAATGAAGTCCTGCATCTTCTCCCGATATTTCCATAAACTTTGAAAAAGCACTTTTATTTAAAAGCTCAAGTAAAATATCACGTCTTGATTTATATAAATTTCTAATTCGTGAGATATGACGCTCAAACATACCAGTTTTAATAAATTTTGCAAGTGTATACTGTTCAAAGCTTGGCACAGTAGAAGAATAAAATCTTAACTCATCACGATATTTTTTTAAAAGGCTTTTAGGTAAAACCATATAACTTATACGAAGTGATGGAGCTAAACTTTTTGCAAAAGTATTCAAATAAATAACTCTGTCATAGTGGTCAAGTTCTTTCATAGCTGGAATTGGGCGAGATGTATAACGAAATTCAGAGTCATAATCGTCCTCTATAATATATCTATCGCCTGTTTGCTCTGCCCATTTTAGCATTTTAATTCTTCTTGCAACGGGCATAACAATTCCTAGCGGGAACTGATGTGATGGTGTTAAATATACAACGCTTGCATTGTTTTTTTCAAGCTCGTCTATTTTTAAACCATCTTTATCAAGAGTTATAGGCTTAACATTTGCACCGTTTGCCTTAAAAACATTATTTAGTTTAGGATAACAAGGGTTTTCCAGTGCATAAATTCTATTTCTTCCAAGCAGCTGAATTAAAAGCATTAAAAGATACTCAGAACCTGCACCTATAACTATCTGCTCAGGTATTGCATAAATCCCTCTAAACTCAGCTAAGTATCTGCAAATTTGCTGTCTTAACTCTAAAACGCCTTGATTAGGTGCAGCAATTAACAGCTTGCTTGCCTTTTCGGTAAGCTCAGAACGCAGTAGCTTTGCCCATGATGAAAACGGAAAACATTCAGTGTCAACCGTATTTGTATGAAAAGCATAAAGATAATCTTCGTTTTTAGGTTTTGGGATTTCATAGCTTATAGGCTTAGCTTTTTTATTATGCTCTATAATTTGCTCTGCATAGTAGCCAGAGCGAGGTTTAGAAATTATATAACCCTCTGCAAGTAGCTGACTGTATGCATTTTCTACGGTTATTTGACTTATTTTTAAATGCTCTGCAAGTCTGCGTTTGGACGGAAGTTTTTCTCCGCCTTTTATCACACCGTTTATTATGTCCTCTCTAATTGCACGATATAGTTGTTCATACATCGGCAAAATGCCCTTGTTATTTATATGATAAGTGAGCATTTATAACTCTCCTTTTTTATATCAGTGCAAAACTTCGCATTATATAAAGTGCAAGTGTCATTGTAAACACTGAAACCGCTGTTGTAAGCACAATAATTGAAGAAGAAAGCACATAATCGGCATTCATGTTTTTAGCCATAATATAACCACTTACTGTGCTTGGTGCACCTGTCATAATAAGAATTGACACTAAAGCCTGATTTCTAAAGCCCATAAATACAGCTATTGGTAAAAATATAGCTGGTAAAATAACAAGTTTAATAACCGATGCTATAATAGTAGGCTTAATTTTTTTAATTGCCTTTGCACCCTCAAAACCTGCACCAATTGTAACAAGTGCAAGCGGAGTTGCTGGAGCTGCAATTAAATCAAGTGTTTTATTTATCATAGTTGGAAACTGAATTTCAAGTAGTGAAAACGGTAAACCTGCAATTATACCCAATATTATAGGATTTCTCAAAATGCCTTTTAATGTTGCTCTAATCATACTGTCACCGCCTGCAACTGGCTCATTTGAGCGAACAGTTAGCACAATAACCGCAAAAATATTATAAAGTGGAACGGTTGCAACTATCATTAATGGAGCAAGACCTGCATCACCATATATATTTTGAATAAAAGCGACACCTAAAACAGCAAGTGAACCACGAAAAGCACCTTGAGTAAAAGCACCAATCATAGTTTTATCTTTCATAAACAGCTCTGCACCGCCCCAAATAGCGAAAACATAAACAACGGTTGATATCATGCAGAATAGAAAGAAAGTAAGGTCAAAAGTTTCAGTTATTCTGCCCTCTGCTATATCTCGAAAAAGCAGAACAGGTAAAAAAAGTTGAAAAATAACTTTATCCGCACCGCTTATAAAACTTTCTTTAAAAAATCCACGCTGTTTTAATAAATAACTTAAAAATATAACCGCAAATATCGGCACTGTTGCATTTAAACTGTAAATTAAACTATCCATAATTTCCCCATTCTTTTTCTCTAATTTCAATAAAAAAGAGCAGCATTTTTTGCCGCTCATAGCATTTTTACCATCTAGGTTGTTTTTCTTCAAAAGCAAGACCAACAGCACCAGCACCGATATAAGTACCGATAACCGAGCCTACTATATGAAGATTAATTTTAATTTCTGGCACTGATTTTTTAAGCTCTTTTACAAGCTCTTGTGCAGCAACAGGTGCATCAGTGTGTATAACAATAACTTCTTTTAAACTTTTGGCACATTCAAGGAATTTCTGAACAAGCTTTTGACGAACTTGAGCCGCACCTCGACATTTTCCAATATCAGTAGCTTTGCCATCAATAACGGTCAAAATAGGTTTTATACCTAAAAGACTGCCAACTGCCGCACGAACATTGCCAATTCGTCCGCCTTTTCTAAGGTTTTCAAGAGTATCAGGCACAAAATAAATGGCTGTTGTTTTCTGCATTTGCTCTAGTCTAGCTAAAATTTCATCTATATTTTTGCCCTCATTTGCCATTTTTGCAGCAGTTTCAGCCATAAGACCAGTGGCAGTACAGCCGTTAAGCGAGTCCACAACATGAATTTTAGGTACAAAATTTTCCTCTTCAAGCATTTGAGCGGCAATAGTAGCACTTCTTATAGTGCCAGATAAACCGCTTGAAATAGTTATACAAACAATATGCTTTGCATCTTTATATTTTTTAAACACACTGCAAAACATTTCAGGGCTTGGCTGAGATGTTTTAGGAAGTTCGGTTTCTTTAGCGAGTCTACTGTAAAATTGACTAGGTGTTATTTCAAGACCTTCTAAAAAATTCTCATTACCGAAAGAAACTGTGAGTGGTACCATAGAGAAACCAGCGTTAGCCGCCTGTTCAGGTGAATAATCACAGCTTGAATCTGTTATAACAACAATATCTTGCATGTATTAGCTCCTTTCCTGTGCTTAACACATAATAGATGAACATTCATCATGCCTCAGATAATAAAAACTTTTGTAATTTAAGCAAACTCCTAGCTAAAATTTCTGTTTCTTCTGGTGTAAAATCGGCGAGAGCGGCAGATACCATACGTTCATGAAATTTTTTATGACACTCATAAACTGCTCTGCCTCGTGGGGTCAGGCTTACATTAACAACTCGTTTATCTTTGTTATCTCTTTGACGGCTTACAAGTTCTTTATATTCAAGCTTATCACAAGCAACTGTTAGAGTTGCCATAGTAACGCCTAAAGCTCTCGAAACTTGGCTCATGCGTTTTGGCTCATCGTCACCAATTTTTTCTATAATATGTATTTCAGTTACTGATATATCCTCACCAAGAGCAGTAGTTAATGAACGTTCTTCTATTTTATTTATGCGTCCCCAGATATCAACAAGGAACGTATTAATGATTTCATATTCATTCATTATAGTTCTCCTGTTCAATAGTTTATTTGACAAACTAATTATATCATAAGCACCATAGATACACAATATAAAAAAAGCTGCCTAAACTAAGCGGCAGCCTTTATTAAATTACTGATTATCTTCGATATACTTAACGATATCACCGATAGTGGACATCTTCATAGCTTCTTCATCGCTAATAGTGATGCCGAAGTTCTCCTCAAGGTCCATCATCAGCTCAACAACGTCTAGTGAGTCAGCGTTTAAATCTTCCTTGATAGAAGTCTCCATTGTCATTGTGGAAGCATCAGCGTCGAACTTGTCAGCTAAAAGCTCGCAAATTTTCTCGAACATAAGTATTACTCTCCTTAATATTTTTTAGATCTGATTTATTTCTTGAAAAACTCCGATCTTACGGAATTTATCATAACGTTTTTGAAGCATTTCGTCAATATCATTTTGCAAATTAAGTTCACGAAGAACAAGAGTCAATGCTTTTTTCACATTTTTCATGATTGCATTTTCTGGGATAATGCCTTCAATCATGCCAAAATTATAAAGGTCTTGAGCAGTGATTTTTAAACATTCAGCCGCTTCTATTTCTCTTGATGCATCTTTCCAAAGGATAGATGCACAACCACGAGGAGAAATAACCGAATATAAAGCATTTTCAAGCATAAGCACTCTATCAGCAACTGCTAAAGCAAGTGCACCACCAGAACCGCCCTCACCTGTTACAATGCTTACAACAGGTGTACGAAGTGCCATAAAGTCATAAAGACATTTAGCAATAGCCTCACCTTGACCACGTTCTTCTGCACCTACACCACAAAATGCTCCTGGGGTATCAACAAAGCAAATAACAGGTCTGCCGAATTTTTCAGCCTGATGAGCAAGGCGGAGTGCCTTTCTATATCCTTCTGGGTGTGGCATACCGAAGTTTGCTGCAATATTTTGCTCGGTAGTTTTACCCTTTCTGTGACCGATTACAGTTACAGGCATACCAGCAAAAGTGGCAATACCTGCACAGATTGCACTATCTTCACCATAAGCTCTATCGCCATGAAGCTCGATAAAATTATCAAACAAAGTGTTTACATAATCATCAATAGTCGGACGCTTAGGGTCATGGATAATTTGTAATTTTTCTCTTACTGAAGTTTCTGTCATATGGTATCACCTGCCCTTTTTGCCTTTAGCTGAATTTTGGTGCATAGCAAGCAGAGCTGTAAGAGTTTGTTTCATTTGGTTTCTTGGTACAATCTTATCACAGAAACCATGATTACGCAAAAACTCTGAAGTTTGGAAATCATCAGGCAATTTTTCGCCGATAGTGCCTTCAATAACACGTCTGCCCGCAAAACCAATGGTTGTATGTGGTTCTGCTAAAATAATGTCACCTAATGATGCATAACTTGCAGTTACACCGCCAGTTGTAGGGTCAGTAAGTACAGTTATGTATAAAAGACCTGCATCGGAATGTCTGCGAACTGCACCAGAAACCTTAGCCATCTGTAAAAGTGAAAACATACCTTCTTGCATTCTTGCACCGCCTGAGCAAGTGAACAACACAACAGGTAATTCATGCTCAGTAGCATATTCAAAAAGTCTTGTTAGTTTTTCACCTACAACACTGCCCATAGATGCCATCATAAAATGGCTATCCATAACACCTAAACAAGTTTGAATACCGCCGATTGTACAAACACCTGTTACAACAGCATCATTCATACCAGTTTTTTTGACTAGCTCACGAACCTTTTCGGTATATCCTTCAAACTCTAATGGGTTTAAAGTTTTAAGACCAGTAAACAATTCATGGAAACTATCTGTATCCGCTGTAAATCGAATACGAGTTCTTGCAAGCAGACGGCTGTAACGACCACAAACAGGACAAACATAAAGGTTACGACCAAATGTTAGAGCTTTAAGCTCTGCCCCACAGCCTTTACAAACCTTAGTCGGCTTTTTTTCCTCCTCACCCTTCATACGCATAGAGCTATCACGGGTTTTTTGAAACAAATCGATTAACAAGCGAACACCTCCTTATTCATCATCTTTTTTGTCAAAATCACCATTTGCAATAGAATTTGTGTGGAAATTGCCTGTTGCAAAAGCCTCAGATGACAGAATATTCATTTGATAGTCTGTTGTAGTCTGTATGCCCTCAAAAAGAGTTTCAGCAAGTGCACGTTTCATTCGTGCAATAGCTTGGTTACGATCTGCACCATAAACTATCATCTTTCCTATCATACTATCATAATATGGCGGAATTGTATAGCCTTGATATGCCGCAGTATCAATACGCACACCTGCACCACCTGCAAGATGCATAGATTTAATTGTTCCTGGACATGGTGCAAAATTTCTTGTTGGGTCTTCGGCATTTATACGACATTCAATCGCATGACCACGAAGTTTTATATCCTCTTGTTTAAAAGAAAGCTTTTCACCAGATGCAATTTTAAGCTGTTCACATACCAAATCTACACCTGTTACCTGTTCAGTGACAGGGTGTTCAACCTGAATACGGGTGTTCATTTCACAGAAATAAAAATTTCTCTGTTCATCAGCTAAAAATTCAACCGTACCCGCACCACGATAATTTACAGCACGAGCTAAATTTGCAGCGGCTGTACAAATACGCTGCCTAAAGTCATCATCAGCAAAGAAAGATGGAGCTTCTTCTATGAGTTTTTGATGTCTACGCTGAATAGAACATTCACGCTCAAAAAGATGAACTACATTTCCTTGACCATCGCCTAAAATCTGCACTTCTATATGACGTGGATTATGTACATATCTCTCAAGATAAACTCTTGAGTCACCGAAATTTGCCTGTGCTTCACTACTTGCCGCATCATAAGCGTTTTTTAGTTCGTCAGCGGTAAATGCAACTCGAATGCCCTTACCGCCACCGCCTGCTGCTGCTTTGCACATAATAGGATAACCTATTCTTTCAGCCTCACGTTTAGCCTCATCAAAATCGGCAACCGCACCATCTGTACCAAGTGCAACTGGCACATTTGCAGCTATTGCAGTGCGTTTTGCCTCGGATTTATCGCCCATTTTTCTAATTGTTTCTGCTTTAGGACCTATAAATGCAAGACCATTTTGCTCTACCATATTTGCAAATTCGGAATTTTCAGAGAGAAAACCAAACCCTGGGTGAATTGCTTGACAACCTGTTGCAATAGCAGCGGAAATTATATTTTCCATATTAAGATAGCTATCCTTTGCAGGAGCTGGGCCAATACATACCGCTTCATCAGCAATTTGTGCATGAAGTGCATTTTTATCAGCCTGTGAATATACCGCAACTGAGATTACGCCTAAATCACGGCATGCCTGTATAACACGCACAGCAATCTCACCACGGTTTGCAATCAGCACTTTACGAAACATAAATTTGCCCCCTGCATTAGTCAACAACCATACATTTGATTTCAGCTTCTGCGGCCTTTTCATCGCCAACATAAGCTACGCCTTGAGCTACTGCCATAGGACCACGACGCTTTACAAATTTAACTTCCATACGCAGAGTGTCCCCTGGTTTTACCATAGAACGGAACTTTGCGTTGTCAATACCAGTATAAACAGCTGTTTTGCCCTTAAATTCAGGTATGCTTAAAAGTGCAACACCGCCAACTTGAGCCAGTGCCTCTAAACGGAAAACAGCTGGCATAATTGGGTTATTTGGAAAATGACCTTGGAAGAAAAATTCATCACCTGTTAAATGGAGAGTGCCAACAGCATGTTCTTCGTCCATTTCGATAATCTTATCTACAAGCAGCATTGGAGGTCTATGAGGTAAAATCTCCATAATCTGTTCTTTATTAAGCATTTTATGTACTCCTCCCTTAAACGATTACAACAATAGTCTGGTCATACTCAACCATATCACCTGACTGAGCCATAATACGGCTTACTGTGCCATCACAAGGAGCTACAATTTCATTCATAGTTTTCATAGCCTCTATAATAAATAGAGTATCACCCTTTTTAACAGACTGACCAACTTCAATAAATGGAGGTTCATCTGGAGATGGAGTTGAATAGAATGTACCAACAAGAGGAGCTGTTACCTTTGTGCCAACAATTTCTTCTTCTGCCTGAGAGGTCTGAGCTGCCTGATGTGCAGAAACAGCCTGTGCGTTAGCAACTGGTGCAGCAGCAGGAGTGGCAGTAGGTGCTGCAACTACAACTGGAGCTGGTGCATTACCCTTTATTTTAATTTTTATATCCTTAGCATCAATGGATAGCTCTGAAAGTCCTTTAGCCTTTACAGCGTCCATAAGCTCAATGGCAATATCTTTGATTTCCTTTAATTCCATAACTTACACCTTCTTAAACAGTACAGTAGCGTTATGACCACCAAAGCCAAGAGCATTTGAAATAGCAACATTTACAGTCTTTTCTACTGCCTTGTTTGGAGTGATATTTAGGTCACAATCTGGGTCTGCTTCTACATAACCGATTGTCGGTGGAATAATGCTGTCATTTATTGCACAGATACAAGCGATAGCCTCAATAGCAGCAGCCGCACCGAGCAAATGACCAGTCATAGACTTTGTAGAAGATACATTTACATTGTAAGCTTCATCACCAAATGCCTTTTTAATAGCAATGGTTTCATATTTCTCATTGATTGGTGTAGAAGTACCATGTGCATTTACATAATCAACATCAGCTGGAGTTAGACCTGCATCTGTAATTGCACCTAAGATTGCACGAGCTGCCGCCTCACCTTGTGGGTCTGGGCTAGTGATATGATAAGCATCACCGCTTGCCGCATAGCCTGCAACCTCAGCTAGTATTGTTGCACCACGAGCCTGTGCATGAGATAAGCTTTCAAGTACAAGACAGCCTGCACCCTCACCCATAACAAAGCCAGAACGACGAGCATCAAAAGGCACAGATGCACAAGTTGGGTCATCACCAGTATGAACAGCCTTCATATTCTGGAAACCTGCCATAGAGATAGGGATAATAGCGTTTTCAGTACCGCCACAAATAACCACATCTTGATAACCATGACGAATAGCTCTCATTGCCTCACCGATTGCATGGTTACCAGTTGCACAAGCGGAAACTGGGCAATAGTTTTCACCCTTAAAGCCGAAACGCATAGAAATATAAGCAGCTGCCATATTAGCAATCATTTCTGGGATAGCCAGTGGAGAAACTCTGCTAGGGCCTTTATGCTCAAGCTTTACAATCTCCTCCTCTGCAACTTGAAGACCACCTACACCAGAGCCAAAAATAACACCTGTGCGGTATGGGTCAAAATTACCTTCTTTTAAACCTGCTTGGTCTACTGCTTGCTGAGCCGCTGCGAGTGCAAAATGACAGTTTGCGTCCATTCTGCGAGCTTCACGCTTGTCAACATATTTTGTAATATCAAAATCCTTGACTTCTGCTGCTAATTTTACTTTAAAGTCAGTTGTATCAAAACGAGTGATTTTATCAATACCACAAGTACCTGCTTTTAGAGAATTCCAAAAGCTTTCAACGTCGTTACCCACAGGGGTAACAGCACCCATACCTGTAACTACTACTCTTTCCATTTTGGTGAATCCTCCCTTAAATCATGCCGCCGTCCACAACAAGTGTTTGACCTGTGATGAACGAAGCTTCATCAGATGCGAGGAATGCAACTGCCGCTGCAATTTCCTCTGGTTTGCCAAATCTTCCAAGTGCAATTTGTTTTTTTGCGCCTTCCTTAATATCATCGCCTAAAACGGCTGTCATATCTGTATCAATAAAACCTGGAGCTACTGCATTTACAGTAATTCCTCTTGCACCGAGTTCCTTTGCAGCGGTTTTAGTCATACCGATTAAGCCCGCTTTAGCTGCACAATAGTTAATCTGACCCATATTGCCAGCAATACCAGAAACCGATGAAATATTAATAATTTTACCTTGTTTAGCACGCATCATCATGCTACCACAAAGCTGGAGCATATTATAAGCACCCTTTAGGTTAATTCTTATAACATCATCAAACTGTTCTTCCTTCATACGAACCATCAGTCCGTCTTTAGTAATACCTGCATTATTTACAAGCACATATGGAACGCCCATATCCTCTTTAATTTTATCCAGTGCTTGCTTACAAGCTGCATGGTCAGATACGTCCCACTGCATTGCCACAGCCTTAACACCAAATTCACGACATTCCTTTGCAACATTTTCAGCTTTCTCCACTGAAGATGCACAGTTAATTACAACATCATAACCATCTTTTGCAAGACGCTTTGCTATGGCAGCACCGATACCACGAGAGCCACCTGTTACAACTGCAACTGACATAAATTTCTCCTTATCCAATACGGGAAGCAGCATTTTTCAGAAGTTCTTCTGCTCCATTTGTGATTTTACGAACGATATCATGACAATTAGACTTTTCATTTACAAGACCTGCAATCTGACCTGACATAAATGTACCTTCTTCATAGTTGCCATCTTGAACAGCCTTGCGAAGTGCACCAGCAGTTGCCGCCTCTAATTCTTCCAGAGATGCATCTGTTGGGAACTTTTCAAGCTGCATACATTTACGAGCAAGAGGTGTTTTAATAGCTCTTACAGGGTGACCACTTGGTCTGCCAGTAACAACGGTTGAAATATCACTTGCCTTTAAAATAAGCTCTTTATACTTATCAGAAATTGGACATTCCTCTGCACTTAGGAAAATAGTACCACACTGAACGCCCTCAGCACCAAGCATCATCATAGCCGCCATACCACGACCGTCAGCACAGCCACCTGCACCGACAACAGGAATAGATACTGCATCAACAACCTGTGGAAGCAGAGCCATTGTGGTTGTCTCACCGATATGACCGCCAGACTCAGTGCCTTCAGCGATAACCGCATCAGCACCCGCTCTCTCCATACGCTTTGCAAGTGCAACAGATGCTACAACAGGCATAACTTTGATATTAGCAGCCTTCCACTTTTCCATATATTTTCCAGGGTTACCCGCACCAGTTGTAATAACTTCGATTTTTTCATCTATTGCAAGTTGAGCCAAATCATCTGCATTAGGGCTTAAAAGCATAATATTTAAACCGATAGGCTTTTTAGTAATACTTCTTGCTCTATGAATTTGTTCTTTTATGTACTCAGCTGGTGCTGCACCACCTGAGATAATACCAAGACCGCCAGCTTCACTTACTGCCGCAGCAAGTCCACCATCACCAATCCAAGCCATAGCACCTTGAATAACTGGATATTCAATTCCAAGTAGTTCGGTAATTTTGGTTTTCATATACAACTTACCCCTTTATTTTATAATTCAATTACGGCTGCACCATAAGTAAGACCGCCGCCAAAGCCACTGATTAGAATTTTCTGACCAGATTTTAAAAGACCTTTTTCCTTCATTTCAGCTAAACAGATAGGAATTGAAGCTGAAGAAGTATTGCCGAAACGGTCAATATTTACATAAACTTTTTCTTTTTCAAGTCCGTATCTTTCAGCAACCATTTTTAAAATGCGAAGGTTTGCCTGATGAAGTACAAACCAGTCGATATCTGAAGCATTTAAATCTGCACGTTTAAGAGCATTATCAATGGAATCTGGTACAGCATTTGCAGTAAATCTAAATACATCACTGCCTGCCATTTTGAGGAAACGATGTTTTGGGTCAATGGTTCTGTCGCCTGTAATTGGGTCTTGCTCTGCTGGCAAAGCACCAGCAAATAGACAGTGACCTAATGCACCTTCTGCACGCATATAAGTGGAAAGTATACCACTTTTTTCCTCGCTTGCAGTGTAAACAGCCGCACCTGCACCGTCACCAAAAATAACACATGTTGACCTGTCTGTATAATCCATAATACTGCTAAGGCGTTCCACAGAAACTACAAGCACATTTTTTGCCTTGCCCGCTTTGATATAACTATCAGCAATATCAGTTGCATATACAAAGCCAGAACAAGCGGCATTCATATCATAAGCCATAGCGTGTTTTGCACCCAGCTTGTCCTGTAAAACACAGGCAACAGTTGGTGTATAGCTGTCTGGTGTTACTGTACTTACAACTATTACATCAAGCTCCTCACCTGAAATTTTGGCATCACTTAAAGCTTTTTCAGCCGCTGAAAGAGCCATCTGCCATGTTGTTTCGTTTTGAGCTATTCTACGCTCACGGATACCTGTTCTTTTGACAATCCATTCATCACTGGTGTCAACCAGCTGTTCCAATCTGCTATTTGTCAGACGGTATTCTGGTGTATAAGCACCCATTCCAATAATCTTGCTAAAAATTTTGCTCGACCTCCTGTCAGATCCGCAATTATTTTGAAAGCCTAACTAAAATGCTAAAAAATAAAACCTCGTACAACCAATTGTGGGTTATAATCTCCCAAATAAATAGGTTTGATTGACAAAGTAACTCGCTAATATTATAATAAAGCCATATCTAGATGTCAATAGTTTCCTATATATCTATGCAAAGATACGCATTGCTAACCGAGGAACTTTGTACATAAATATACTTTTTTGGTCTTTTTAGGAGGATTTTGACGATGACCTATGGTTTTGCACTTTTCCCTGGACAGGGTGCTCAGCATGAGGGTATGGGCAAGGAAGTTTACGAAGGCAGCAAGGCAGCTCGTGAGGTTTTTGAATGTGCATCAGATACAGCAGGACTTGATGTAGCTAAGCTTTGTTTTGAGAGCAGTATGGACGAGCTTTCCAAAACAGTTAACTCTCAAATTGCGATTTTCACCCATTCTATGGCAGTTTATGCAGCATTAAAAGAAGCAGGCGTTAGTTTTTCTGCTTGTGCTGGTTTCTCTCTTGGTGAATATACTGCACTTGCAGCCTCTGGCATCGTTTCACTTGAAGATGGTATAAAAATCGTTCGCAAACGTGGACAGGTTATGCAGAAAGCTGCTGACTCTATGGACAGCGGTATGGCGGCTGTTTTAGGTCTGGAAGATGAAGTTGTAGAAAAAGCATGTTCTGAGGTTACAAGTGGTATTGTTCTTCCTGTAAACTATAACTGCCCTAATCAGCTTGTAATTGCAGGTGAATGTCAAGCATTAAATGATGCTATCGAGCTTTGTAAGGCAACAGGTGCAAGGAGAGCTTTACCTCTTGCTGTAAGTGGTGCTTTCCACACACCTCTTTTAAATGAAGCCGCTGAGGAGCTTGGTGAGTTTTTATCAGGTATTAAGTTTAATGAGCCAACCATGCCTATTTACACCAATGTAACAGGTGATATTTTAAAAACAGATGATATGATTTCACATTTAAAGACACATATGGTTTCCCCTGTTCGCTGGAAAACTCTTATGGCAAACGGTATCAAGGCTGGTCTTAAAACAGGCTGTGAAATCGGAACTGGTAAAACCTTGACTGGCTTTGCTAAAAAAATCGACAAAGAACTTTCTATTTTGCCTGTTGAAACCATGGAAAATGTGGAAAGTGTCGCAAAATAAAACCTTTTCTTTGACTTGCACGCAATCGTCGTGATATACTTATTTGGTGCATTTCAAGTCATTACAGAACGCAGGGACGCACAATGTTCCCTGCGTTTTTATTTGGATTTTTTATACATCTAAGTGGCACAAGGTATGTGTCGCTTTTAATTTTTAGGAGGTTTCATTTGAGTATTACGACATTTTCTGACTTAAACCTTTCCGAGCCTATTCTCCGTGCCCTAAAAGACATGGGATTTTCTGCACCAACTGAAATACAGGCTCGTGCAATTCCAGCGATTTTAGCAGGTCCAGATGTTATTGGTAAAAGTCATACAGGTACAGGAAAAACAGTGGCTTTTGGTGTTCCAAGCGTTATGTGTACCGAGCCTACTGGTGAAACACAGGTTTTAATTTTATGCCCTACCCGTGAGCTTGCACAGCAAGCAGAAGGCGAAATTCGTAAAATCTGCAAATACTTAGAAGGAATTAGAGTTCTTGCAGTTTATGGTGGCGACCCAATAACAAGCCAGATAAGACAGCTAAAGCGTGGCATTGAAATTGTAGTAGGCACTCCTGGCAGAGTTATGGATTTAATGCGTAGACATGCCCTAGACCTTACAGGACTTAAAATTGCAGTGCTTGACGAAGCTGATGAGATGCTTAACATGGGTTTTAGAGAAGATATTGAAACAATTTTACAGTCCACACCTAATGAGCGTCAAACAATACTGTTTTCTGCTACCATGCCACCAGAAATTATGGAAATCACAGGCGAATATCAAAAAGACCCTGTGCTTATTGAGGCTGGCAGTCAAACCGAACGCACAATGGACACAATTAAACAGTATTATTCCGAAGTGCCTAGAGGTGAAAAAGAGCGAGCTTTAACACTTTTACTTCATGCACATCAGCCAAAGCTATCCATTATTTTCTGCAACACAAAAAAGATGGTAGATGAGCTTGTAAGATATCTTGGCGAACATGGTTTCCAAGCGTCTGCACTTCATGGTGATATGAAACAGGATATGCGTACAGCTGTTATGAATAGCTTTAAATCTGGCAGAACACCTATACTTATTGCAACTGATGTAGCGGCAAGAGGTATTGATGTCGATGATGTAGACACCGTTTATAACTTCGATATTCCTCAAGATTTTGAATATTATATCCATAGAATAGGTCGTACAGGTCGTGCAGGCAGAAGTGGCTGTTCATACACTCTTATAGATGGACCAAGACAAGCGGCTGTTGTACGTAGCATTGAACGCTTTACAAAAGCTAAAATTGAGCAGTTACCACTTCCAGATTATAACACTATTGCAAATCAGCGTAGCCAATCACTAGGCGATGTGATTGAAGGTGTTCTTCTTGAAAAAGCAAACGGCATAGAACAGCGTTTTTGTGTACATTCTATCCTTGAAAAGCTTGGTCAAAATGGTTATTCACATGAACAGATTGCCGAAGCTGCACTTGAGCATTTGTTAACTCAGGAAATGGCAAGAATTCCTGAGGTTAAAGCACCAAAAATGCAAAAACAAAAGCCACTTGCAGCACTCAAGGAAGGCTGTGTACGTCTAAGAGTTTCTGTTGGCAGAAACCAAAA
The DNA here is from genome assembly GCA_019113005.1 of Candidatus Butyricicoccus avistercoris. GTDB lineage: Bacteria > Bacillota > Clostridia > Oscillospirales > Butyricicoccaceae > Butyricicoccus_B > Butyricicoccus_B avistercoris. The sequence goes on from DXIE01000043.1 coordinate 36,915, forward strand.
GGTAGCACCAAACCATATTGTTGCAGCGATTGCAGAAGGTACTGGTATATCTGGAAAACGAATTGGCAAAATTCAATGTTTTGGTGATTACTCTCTTGTTGAAGTGCCAGAAGAATTATCAAAGCGTATAGTCAAGGATATGGTTGGCATGCCTGTCGGTGGATTTAACGCCGATATTAGAATGTATCAAGAGGACACAAACAATAAACGTTCTTCTAAAAAATCATCACAAACAGGCAGAAATCACCATAGAAATGGACATAGAACCCCACCTAGTCATGGTCATGGACGTGGCAAAGGAAATAAACATTCCAAAAAAGGTCGTAAAAGATAAAAAAATTGGTCTGAGAAATTAAACTTCTCAGACCTTTTAATTTATATTCCTGTAAGTGCAAGCTTGATTGCTATTCCTAAAAGAATAGCGAAAACGCTTGCAGTTGTCATTAAATCAACTGCTCTTTCTATATCGCTTATAACTACTTGCCTATCATCATCGCCAATAGTAGGCTTTTTGACATATTCACCGAAATATTTGGCATCTCCGCCAAGCTGTATATGAAGTGCACCTGCACAAACTGACTCAGTTTGTCCAGAATTTGGGCTTTTATGATTAAATCTATCACGCTGAAATATTCTTTTAGCGTTTACTGTATCAAATTTAAGCATACCTGCCGCTGCCATCATACATACAGCCGATATTCTAGCGGGTAAAAAATTGAATATATCGTCCATTTTAGCTGAAAACCAACCTAAATATTGATACTTTTCATTTTTATAACCGACCATAGAATCAAGTGTATTAACAGCTTTATATAAAAATCCAAGTGGTGCACCACCTATTAACATAAAGATAAATGGTGCAATAACCCCATCTGTGGTATTCTCAGCAACCGTTTCAACTGCTGCTTTTATAACACCTTCTTTTGATAGCTCGCTTGTGTCACGCCCAACATAACGAGCTATTGCTTTTCTGCCATCTTCAAGTGATTTTTTAAGCTCACTTTGCACATGTCTGCCCGCATCTGCCAAACACTTTCTTGCAAAAATCTGATAACAAAAGATAACATTTACTACAAAATGCACCCAAGGGTGTATACGGAACAAAAACTCCAAAATGATATATGGCACTAAATAACTGACACTGCAAACAGCTATCCAAAGTAAAACTCCTGCAAAACGCTGACCAGATTTAGAAAGTGGTAAACTTCTAAAAAACTTTTCTATTTTAGAAATGATAGCACCTATCAAACAAACAGGGTGAGGTAATTTTTCTGGGTCACCAACAAGTGCATCAAGGAAAAAGCCTAATGATATAGCTAAAATTAGCATCATAATAAATTCACCTCCAAAGGTAAATCACGCTTTAGCTTTGCCATAAAGTAAATAAATTGGATTATTACTTGTAAATTCGGTTGTATCGTTTATTCTATGTCCACGAATAGAATGAATTTGAACTATATTTTGCTCATCAAAGTTTTTTATTGCTTCTTTAGCATCTAAAAGGGTTTCAAGCGATACAGCCGAAATAATAACTTTGACTTTTGGGTTTTTATTTAATAGTTTTGTTATTATTTCGCTCATTTCTCCATCACTGCCGCCTATAAATGCAGCATCAGGCACAGGCAGTTTATCAATAATGTTTGCAGCTTGTCCTTCAAATGGCAACACATTAAAACTGCCTAAATTTTTACGATTTTTTTCTATGAGCTCTATTGCCTCTTTTTTTCGCTCAATAGCATAAACCATGCCATTATATACTTTTCTTGCCATTTCCATAGATATAGAGCCTGTTCCTGCCCCGATATCATAGACGGTATCTGATGGTTTTAAATCTAACATTTTAACAGCAGTCCAACGAGCCTCTTGTTTGGTCATTGGAACTTTGCCACGCTCCATTTCAGCATCTAAAACTGCTAAATGGCGTTCAGCAGCATTTGGATTTAAAACAAGCATAACCGCTAAATCATCAAATTTTTGTTCAGATAGATTTTTAGCTGTATCTGTTAAAATTCTTTCATGTTCAGAGCCTATATTTTCGCCTACTGATACAGTTATATCACCAAGACCGGCAGCAGCTAGTGTTTGACATAACCTTTGTGCGTTTTGCTCTCCGCCTGTTAGTGCTATTACTTTTTTATTGTAGCTTACTGCACCAAGCAAACTGCCTTTTCTACCATGAAGACTTAAAAAACATGCATCTTGATAACTTACACCAAACTTAGCACAGAGCATTTGCATGCTATTAAGACCGCAAATCATTTCTACTTTGCCATGTTCCTTGAGTTTTTCATTTAAACTGCTTGCAACACTGAAAAAGCCTGTATCACCTGAAACCAAAATACCTATATGTTCTTCTTTGATTGATATTGCAGTTTGTGCAAGCTTAGATGTTTCATAAGCTGTGATTTTAGCAATAGAAGTTAAATCTTTTGCTAAACGCTCGGTTGAGATAAGAGCATCACACAGCTTAATAGTATCCAGTGCCTCTCTTGTAAGACCGTCAGGCTGTCCACTGCCTGCACCGATAATGGAAAATAGACGTTTTTTCATAAACGCACTTCCTTTCTAAAATTTAGCCCCAAAAAATAATATGAAAAAATGCCGTCGGAACTATATCCGACGGCATTGACGCTCTGGAGGTACCACTCAGAATCGAACTGAGGATCAGGGAGTTGCAGTCCCACGCCTTACCGCTTGGCTATGGTACCGAATCAGTGCTTTTATAGTATAACTATTTTTATACGTTTTGTCAATTATTTTTTTATATTTTTTAAAAAAATATTTTTTGTGCTTGAAATTTTTATATTTACATGTTATATATAAGTATGTGTTTATATGTCATCTGCGATGAGCAGGAAAAGTAATATATTTTTTCTTTGTCAGAGATTGGCAGTCGTCGGCTGAAAGCTGCCTCAAAGGTAAATATATGAAGTTCACCTGTGAGCAGACATGCTGAAAAGATTTTTTCCAGTAGGCGTGTCCGTTTTGCCAACGTTACAAGGCTTTTTAAGTGCATTATGTTTTTTTACATAATGAACATAGGTGGTACCACGGAAATTTCGGTTTTCGTCCTATAATTAGGGCGGAAACCTTTTTTTATTATTTTAAGGAGTGTTAAAAATATGAAACAACAGCTGGAAGCGATTCTTTCAAATGCAAAGAACGAACTCAGCCAAACCCAAAATGCTCGTGAGCTTGATGCGGTTCGTGTTAAGTATCTAGGTAAAAAGGGCGAATTGACTGCAATTTTAAAAGGAATGAAAAATGTTGCACCAGAGGAGCGTCCTGTAATTGGTCAACTAGTAAATGATGTTCGTGCAGAGCTTGAAAAAGCTCTCGAAAAGCAAGCCGAAAAACTTGAGCAGTCTGCTCTTGAAGAAAAGCTCAAAAGTGAAACTTTAGATGTTACAATGCCTAGCGAAGAAATTACACTAGGTCACAAGCACCCGCTATCTATTGTGCTTGATGAAATCAAGGATATTTTCATCGGTCTTGGTTTCCAAGTTGCAGAAGGTCCAGAAGTTGAATACGACCATTATAACTTTGAGGCTCTGAATATTCCTAAGGACCACCCTGCTCGTGATACTCAGGATACATTCTATATTTCTGATAATGTTGTACTTCGTACACAGACCTCTCCTGTGCAGGTTCGTGTTATGGAAAACCAAAAGCCTCCAATCAGAATTATTGCCCCAGGACGAGTGTTCCGTTCTGATGCGGTTGATGCTACTCACTCACCTCTATTCCATCAGATTGAAGGTCTTGTAGTTGATAAAAACATCACTATGAGCGATTTAAAGGGTATTCTGGAATTATTTGCAAAGCGTCTTTATGGTGAAGATACCGTTGTACGCTTCCGTCCACATCACTTCCCATTTACTGAGCCATCTGCTGAAATGGATATTCAGTGTTATCAGTGCCATGGTGAAGGCTGCCGTCTATGTAAGGGCGAAGGCTGGATTGAAATTCTCGGCTGTGGTATGGTTCACCCTAAGGTGCTTGAAACCTGTAATATTGACCCAGAGGTTTATTCTGGTTATGCATTCGGTATCGGTCTTGAGCGTACTGTAATGGGACGATTTAAGATTGATGACATTCGTCTATTCTATGAAAATGATGTACGTTTCTTACATCAGTTTTAATTTAGGAGGGTTATAAACAATGAAGCTGCCTCTTTCTTGGCTCAAAGATTATACCGATATAGAAGGTATTAGCAATAAAGAATATGATGCTCGTCTGACCATGTCTGGCTCTAAGGTTGAATGTGTGGAATATCTTGGCGAGGAAATAAGCAATGTAGTAACAGGTGAAATTCTATCTGTTGAAAAACACCCAGACTCTGACCATTTAGTTATTTGTCAGCTTAATGTTGGCAAAGATGAGCCTATACAGATTGTAACAGGTGCACCAAATGTAACTGAAAGCTCTATTGGTGAAATCTGTCCTGTTTGTCTGCATAAGTCCACACTTCCTGGTGGCGTTAAAATCACCAAGGGCAAACTGCGTGGCGTTGTATCAAATGGTATGATGTGTTCATTCCAAGAGTTAGGGCTAGACCACGGCTGTGTGCCTTATGCATGTGAAAATGGTATTTTATTCTTACCTAAGGGCACTCCTGTTGGTGTGGATATTAAAACCGTTCTTGGTCTTGACGAATATGTAGCAGAGTTTGAAATCACTTCAAACCGTCCAGACTGTTTAAGTGTTATCAGTCTTGCAAGAGAAACCGCTGCTACTTTTAATCGTCCATTTAATGTTAAAACTCCAGTTGTTAATGGCTGCGGTGAAAACATCAACGATTATGTATCTGTTCGTGTAGACGAGCCAGAGCTTTGCCCACGATATACCGCTAGAATTGTTAAAAACATTAAGATTGAGCCTTCCCCTGCTTGGCTGCGTGAGCGTCTATTTGCAGCAGGTGTACGCCCAATTAACAATATTGTCGATATTACAAACTATGTAATGCTTGAATATGGTCAGCCAATGCATGCATTTGATTATGCGTGTCTGTCCGATGGAAAAATCGTTGTAAGACGTCCACAGGCTGGCGAGGCTATCCAAACCCTTGACGGTCAGGACAGAGCAATCACTGATGAAATGCTTGCAATTTGTGACGGTTCTAAGCCTGTTGCTATTGCGGGTGTAATGGGTGGTGCTAACTCTGAAATCACCGAAAACACAAAGACTGTTGTATTTGAGTCTGCTTGTTTCCATGGCACAACTGTTAGACTAACTGCAAAGGCTCTAGGTATGCGTACAGAGGCTTCTGGTCGTTTTGAAAAGGGTCTTGATGCATCTCTAACTCTGCCAGCTCTTGAGCGTGCTTGTGAGCTTGTTGAAATGCTTGGTGCAGGTGAAGTTATCGACGGCATTGTCGATGTTTGCTCTGCTGATTTAACTCCAAAGACCCTGCCTTTCGAGCCTCAGAAAATCAACGCTTTACTTGGTACTGATTTATCCGCTGAAACTCAAAAGGAATACTTAGAGCGTTTAGAGTTTAAGGTTGATGGCGATAAGGTTATTATTCCATCTTTCCGTATTGATATTGAGCGTATGTGTGACCTTGCAGAAGAAGTTGCTCGTATTTACGGTTATGATAATATCCCAGTGCGTTTATATGCAGGCGATACAACTCAAGGCGGTCTGTCTCCTCGTCAGTTACTTGAGCGTATGGCTACTGATGTATGTCTGTCCGCAGGCTTTGACGAGTCTATGAGCCATTCTTTCATTAGTCCTAAGTTCTATGATAATATCAATATGCCAGAAGATGATAAGCGTAGAATTTCAACCACTATTTTAAATCCACTTGGTGAAGATTTCTCTGTTATGAGAACAACTGTACTTCCAAGTATGCTAGATTCTCTTGCTCATAACAATGCACACAGAAACGCTACCGCATCACTTTATGAACTTGGCACAATTTACACACCTGTACTTAAGGAAGATGGTACAGTTGATGCTGATAAACTGCCACATGAAGAAAAGATTTTAACAATCGGCACATATGGCAAGTTTAATTTCTTCCAGCTCAAGGGACTTGTTGAGGCTATTTTAACAAAGCTAAATATCAAGGACGTTAGCTTTACAGCCGATAAGGAAAACCCATCTTATCACACAGGCAGATGTGCAAAAGTTTACTCTGGTGAAACTCTGCTTGGTACATTTGGTACTATTCACCCAGTCGTTGCTAAGAAGTACGGCTTTAACACTGAAGTTTTAGCAGCTGAACTTTCTATGGACGCACTGGCTGAATGTGCAGACCCAGTTAAACTATATCAGCCACTTCCAAAATTCCCAGCATCTACTCGTGATATCGCAGTTATTGTTGATGATGAAATCCCAGCTGCTGATATGCAAAATGCAATTAAGCAAGCAGCAGGTAATATTTTAGAATCTGTTAAACTGTTTGATGTATATAAGGGCAAGGGTATTGCAGAAGGCAAAAAATCTGTTGCTTACTCCATGAGCCTTCGTGCTGCTGACCGCACATTAAAAGACGAAGAATGTGATTCTGCAATGCAAAAGGCAATTAAGGCTCTTGAAGAAAAGTTTGGTGCAACTCTTAGAAGCTAAAGTGTTTTTTGAATGTTTTTTGCAGTATTTCCGAAGTTTTCCCCTTTACATTTTGTAATTTCTGTATTATTATATCAGTAGTAAGCATATAATGATAAGGAGGACGGGATATATGCTAGACGGCACTAGAAAGTTTAATCTTGTGGACGATTCAAATGCTGAAATGAAGCGAATTCTGACCACAGTTTATGATGCTCTTAAAGAAAAGGGTTATAATCCAATCAATCAAATTGTTGGTTATCTTCTCTCTGAAGACCCAACATATATCACAAATCATAATAATGCGAGAAGTCTTATCCGCAAAATTGACCGTGATGAATTGATGCAGGAGCTTGTTTCTTACTATCTAGATAACTAAGAATATGTTAAAAATCCCTGTGTCTTTATGGCATAGGGGTTTTTCTCTATCTGGAAAGGTATGGTTTTTATGACAAAGATTTATTCGCCATTAAAACGTTATTTTTTCTCTTTATTTTTTACACTTGTTTTATCTCTTATCTCATATATAATTTTCAATAATGTTATAGCAATAGCTATTTCGGCTGCATCTATAATTTTTACTATTATTCAAATTCAAGCCATATATGCTATGCGTAATTCTTGTGAACGTATAAAAAAATCATTTAACTTTTTTATACTAAGTCTTGTTGGCATGATTATAACACTTATAATCACTATTTTAAGTGTTTTCAAACAAAATATACAGCTGGCATTAGTTTCAGTTATTATAATGTTTGTTTTTGCTTGTTTTTCTATTGTCGCAGACTTTCAATTTATATGGGGACTTGATGAACTTATAGTTAAAAATGGCTATAACTATCCGCAAGGAAAAATTAAATGGATATTTTGGTTTAGTATTATCAATGCTTTAATCTCGGGTTCTCTTGTAAATACAGGTGCAATCGTGCAGGCTTTAATTATTGGTACAGTTTGCAGTGTATGCTCGCTGTGGCTTCTTTATGAGTATTTGCAAGCAGTTCATGATAAAGAGAATAGTGTGCTTTAAAACCAAAAAGGGCATGGATTTTTAAGTCCATACCCTTTATTTTTTATGTGTTTTCAGAAAATTCAGCAAGTTCTAAGCCTTCATTTCTATCTAATGCCCAAGTAATATTCCAAGGGCTAGTAAATAGCAGAAGATAATTATTTCTCATATCCTGAACGACCTTAGTATCACTTGTCAGTGTCAGTTTATGATAATCAAAGGTTTCCTCGTCTACATTTTCAATCCAACGTAAATGCTCATAAGGCAACATTTCACGAATAATCTCAACATTATACTCATTTTTAAGTCTATATTCTAGCACTTCAAATTGTAGCTGACCTACAACACCTACAATAACTTCCTCCATACCAGAGTTAGGCTCTTTGAATATCTGAATTGCACCCTCTTGAGCAATCTGTTCAACGCCTTTTACGAACTGCTTACGCTTTAAAGTGTCCTTTTGACGAACTCTTGCAAAAAGCTCAGGTGCAAATGTAGGAATACCAGAGAATGTGCATTTTTTAGCTGGAGAACATACAGTATCACCGATTGAGAAAATTCCTGGGTCAAATACACCGATAATATCACCTGCATATGCTTCATCAACAATAGAACGGTCTTGAGCCATAAGCTGTTGAGGCTGTGCAAGCTGCATTTTCTTACCGCCTTGAACGTGCCAAACTTCTTTACCACGTTCAAACTTACCAGAACAAATTCTCATAAATGCAATTCTATCACGATGAGCCTTGTTCATATTAGCTTGAATTTTAAATACAAATGCAGAGAAATTATCTTCAAATGGGTCAATAACTCCAATATCAGACTGTCTAGCAGTTGGTGGAGGTGTCATAACAAGGAATTTTTTTAAAAATGGCTCTACACCAAAGTTAGTAAGAGCAGAACCAAAGAACACAGGAGATAATTTGCCGTGATGTACAGCTTCTATGTCAAATTCATCACCTGCACCGCTTAGTAGTTCAATATCATCTGATAATGTGCTGTATTGCTCATCAGTTAATAACTGCTTTAGCTCTGGAGAGTCAAATTTTAAATGGGTTGCTGCAACCTCATGGCGAGCATCTACACCATCAAATGCAATAACTTCATCATCTAATCTATCATATACACCCTTAAATTCTTTACCAGAACCAATAGGCCAGTTTACAGCAAAAGTGCCAATACCTAGCTCATTTTCGATTTCTTCGAGCAACTCATAAGGGTCTCTTGAATCTCTATCCATCTTGTTAATAAATGTGAAGATAGGCACACCACGCATTGCACAAACTTTAAATAATTTTCTTGTTTGTGCTTCGACACCTTTAGATGCGTCAATAACCATCACAGCAGAGTCAGCCGCCATAAGTGTGCGGTATGTGTCCTCTGAGAAGTCTTGGTGTCCAGGAGTATCAAGGATATTGATACATTTATCACCATATCTAAACTGTAAAACAGAAGAAGTTACCGAAATACCACGTTGTTTTTCAATTTCCATCCAGTCAGAAACAGCATGACGGCTATTTTTTTTACCTTTAACCATGCCTGCTTCCTGAATTGCTCCACCATAGAGCAAGAATTTTTCTGTAATTGTGGTTTTACCTGCGTCAGGGTGAGAAATAATGGCAAATGTACGTCTGTTGCCAATTTCCTGTCTTAAATCAGACAAAATAATACCTCCATTTTTATAAACTCATAAATTAAAACTTCAAAAGTAAACCGCACAAATATATTATTGTGCGGTGTTTTTTTAAATTTCACGTCTGCCTTCGAGTGCACGCATTAAAGTTACCTCGTCTACATATTCAAGATGACCGCCAACAGGCATACCATAAGCTAAACGAGTTATTTTAATACCAAAAGGCTTTAAAATACGGGACAAATACATAGCAGTAGCTTCGCCCTCGGTGTCTGGATTAGTAGCGATAATAACTTCCTTAACGTCCTCATTTTCATCTGCAACACGTTTTAAAAGCTCTTTGATACGAATATCATCAGGGCCTATGCCGTTAAGCGGTGAAATTGTGCCATGTAGTACATGATAAAGCCCACGAAATTCTCTAGTTCTTTCAAAAGCAATAACATCTTTTGGGTCTGTCACAACACAGATAACGCTTCTATCACGATTAGCATTTTTACAAATCGGACAGATTTCACTATCGGTTAGGTTTTGACAGATTTTACAGGTGTAAACATTGCTTTTTGCATCTAAAAGAGCTTTAGCAAAACTTTCTGCGGTTTCTTTAGGCTGGTTCATAATATAAAATGCAAGACGTTGTGCGGTTTTTTGACCTATCCCTGGGAGTTTGGCAAACTCCTCTATCAGACGTTCTACTGGTGGTGCAAAAAACTGCATTTTTTAAAACAGCCCTGGGATACTGCCCATACCGCCAGTTACTTGCTTCATAGACTTCTCAGACTTTTCACTAGCTAAGCGGAAAGCCTCATTGATTGCTGCAAGCACTAAATCTTGAAGCATTTCAACATCATCTGGGTCTACAACTTCTGGCTTAATTTCAAGAGCTTTTAGTGTGTTTGTGCCTTGAACAACAGCCTTAACAGCACCGCCGCCAGCACTAGCTTCTGTTTCCATCTCAGAGATAGCTTCCTGAGCCTTTAGCATATCCTGCTGCATTTTCTGAGCTTGCTTAATCATTGCCTGCATGTTCATGCCGCCCATGCCGCCAAATTTACCCTTTGCCATAATAAAATTTCCTCCTTAAAGTTCGGTAATTTCAATATCTAAATCCTGTGCTTTTTGCAGGATTTCATCTATACTTTTATTATCTTCTTGTTTTATTTGTTTTTGATTAGGTTCATAAATTCTAAGCCTTAACTGACTGCCTTCAAGTTCACTTGCAGCCGTTTGCACTCTTGTTTTAGTAGGTTCAGCTTTTAAAAGTCCTGCGGTTATATCATCGTCACAGAATAACAAAAGTTTATCGCCATCTATCTGTGCACGAACATAACCAGATTTCATACAAGTAAGTGTACCTATGTTTATCTTACCAGCAAGCTGATTTAAAAGCTTTGACCAATGCTGCCAAGGCTCGCCTGCTTTTGGCTCTGGCTTTTCTTTTATCTCCTCAACCTGTTGTTTCTTAGGTTTTGGCATTTGCTTTTTTTCTGGTGTTGCTTGTTTTACTATAACACCACTTTGCAAGCTTTTCTCTAAAGCTTCAACTCTGCCTGTGAGCGTGTCATAATTTTCACCGCTCATATTGCAAAGTCTTACTATCGTAAGCTCTGCCTCTACTCTGCGGTTTGCAGCAGATTTAAGTCTTGACTGACTTTGCTGTAAAATATTCGACCAAGCAATAAGAGTTGATGCTGCCACAGGTTCAGCCAAAACGGTTACATCTTGAACAGTATAAGCTGGTGAAATCATACTTGATACATCTTGTTTTGATGTTTTGACAAGTAGCATATCACGAATAAGCCCTAAAAGCTGGTCAAATACACCCGAAAGCTCTCTACCAGCATCATATGCATCACCGATAATCTGAACAGCCTCAGCAAGATTTTTTTGCTCTATGGCTTTCATAAGCGAAATCGCATCATCAGAACCTAAAATGCCAATACATTGACTAACAGCATTTTCATCAACTATTTCACATTCGGCTGTGCGGTCAAGCATAGAAAGAGCATCACGCATTGCACCATCAGCAAGCCTTGCAATAAGTTTAGCACCGCCATCTGTGAGGTTTATATTTTCTGCCTTTGCTACCTCACAAAGACGCACTGCAATATCGTCTGGAGTTATTCTTCTAAAATCAAATCTTTGACATCTTGAAAGAATAGTTGCAGGCACTTTATGAATTTCAGTTGTAGCTAAGATAAACAGCACATGACTTGGAGGTTCTTCAAGCGTTTTAAGCAGTGCATTAAAAGCACCTACCGAAAGCATATGCACCTCATCTATGATATACACACGTTTTTTAACAGCAGCAGGTGCATAACGGGTTTCTTCACGAATATCTCGAATATTATCAACACCGTTATTAGATGCAGCATCTATTTCCACTACATCAAGTACAGAACCGTCTAAAATACTTTTACAAGCTTCACATTCGCCGCAAGGGTCTCCATCTTTAGGATTTTGACAGTTTACAGCACGAGCTAAAATTTTTGCACAAGTAGTTTTTCCCGTGCCTCTTGTTCCAGAAAATAAATAAGCATGAGATAATCTATTTGTAGTTATCTGAGCTTTTAGAGTATCTGTTATATGTTTTTGACCAATAACATCGGCAAACTTCAGCGGTCGCCATTTACGATATAATGCCTGATACATTAGTTTACCTCTTTTCTAAAAAAGAAAAAGCAGACAGAAATAATATCTGCCTGCTTAGTTATCCTTTTTTGCTGTAAAACAGCACCCCACAAGACCGTACACCAAGGGTTTGAAACGACGCTCCCAACGGCGTGTCCGATGAAATAACTCGAAATCGGCAGTTCTACGGCACACGATGGTTTCTGCTTAATGCTGCTCGGTTCCCCGCCTGACATGGTTCACAGTCCTCCGTTGCGTAGTACCAATCTGTCATCATTATTTGACTGGCTGCACACATCAAGATGCCGCCCCTTGCCCTTAGCATAATCCCTGCTAGAGCGGATTGCAGGTTACAAGGCACCGCTACCTCCCCGACTAGTACGGCCTTGTGCGATGCTGTTTTGCAGATAGGATTATTATACTATAACATTTTTAAAATAGCAAGCAAATTTTATGCTGCATTTTCAGGGTCAACTGGTGTAGTAGTTTCAACTGTGTTAGAGCCATTATTATTGTTGTTATTATTATTTTGATTTGTCTGATTATTGTTATTATTATCAGATGTGTTGCCGTTGTTTTCACCTGTCTCAGGAGTGGTTGGAGTTTCTGTTTTATCATCATCGTTATCATTATTATTGTTGTTATTATTTGGTCTATAATAACTGCAAACATCACAGCTTTCTGTTGGAGCATCACCAACCCAAAAACGACCTGTTGCAACATTACCTCTTGACCTACATGCAGATGTAGGAGCAAGTCCACTCACTTTACAATATGAAGCTGTTTCAAAGTTACTACTATCTCCACGATCGAAGTCAGCAGAAGGTAAATTCTGATGAATTCTTTTCATAACTTCATTCCATACTGTGACAGAAGGATTACCGCTTATACCTGTTAAATTATAATCGCTATCGTAACCAAACCAAGTAGCACCTACATAATATGGTGTATAACCACAGAACCAAAGGTCACGTTTATTCTGTGAAGTACCTGTTTTACCAGCTGTTTCAATACCTGGGATATTGATTCTTGTCGCAGTACCTTCAGTAGTTACCGCACGCATTACCTCACGCATATAATAAACAGTGCTTTGCTTTTCAAACACTTGTCTGTTAAGTGGCTCGTTTTCAAGAAGTACAGTGCCATCAGCATTAAGAACCTTGCTATAAGTTCTACCTCCATTAAATATACCATTGTTTAGGAATATAGAGTAGCCTGCTGCCATTTCTCTAACGGTAACACCGCCATTCATGCCACCAAGTGCCATAGGGCTAAGGTCAACATCTTCTGGATAGTTAAGATGAGTAAAGTTTAAATCTTGTGTTAAGAACTCAAAAGCAGCCTTAGGTGTCAGCTCATCAACCACACGAACAGCAACTGCATTGACAGATTTTGCAACAGCAGTACGAATAACCATAGGTCCAGTATATCCGCCACTGTCATTTCTAGGCCAGTCTTTGCCATTAAGCTGCATAAAAGGCTCATTATCTCTAACAGAATATGGAGTAATTATACCAGCGTCCATTGCAGGTGCATATACTGAGAGCGGTTTAATAGCTGAACCAGCTTGACGAGCGGTTTCAGAACGGAGCAAAACACGATTTCCCGTTTTAGTTCCACGTCCGCCCACTATACCGACAACATCACCTGCTTGGTTACAGATAACCATTGCACTTTCTGGCACAGCACCATTTTTGGATACATTAGGGAATTTTACTTGTTCCTCATAAACCTGTTCGAGTACATTTTGAACGTTAAGGTCAACAGTTGTGTAAATTTGCACACCGCCAGATGTTACTTTCCAACTTGCCATTTGTTCAGAATAACCCTTTTTCTCAACAAGGTCATTTATAACATCTTGGATTACTGTATCAGTAAAATAAGAATAGGTGTTATTCAAAGCATTTTGAGCTTCTTCGTATTTGTATTCGAGCGGCTGAGCTTTTGCAGCATCTCTTTCAGCTTCTGTAATCATGCCCTGCTTGCACATTTCATCTAGAATAACTTCTTGACGTTCTTTTATATTCTCTGGGTGGTTAAATGGGTCATAAAGCGAAGGGTTTTTAGTAATACCCGCTATAATCGCACATTCAGCCAGATTAAGCTCGCTAAGTTCTTTACCAAAGTAAGTAATAGCGGCGGTATTTACGCCATAAGCACCTTGACCTAAATAGATAATATTAAGATACGTTTCTAGTATCATATCTTTATCATTTAAATCTTTTTCTAGCTGTAAAGCTCTAAGAATTTCGGTAAGCTTACGTTTAACCGAATAATCATCAAACTGTGTTGCATTTTTAATTAGCTGCTGTGTAATAGTTGAACCGCCGCCTTCTCTGCCCGTAATCCAGTTTAAAACACCGTTTGCAGTTCTTGCCCAGTCAACACCTTTATGTTCATAAAAGCGTTTATCCTCAATAGCAATAAAAGCATTTTGCAAATTTTTTGGTATTTCATCTAAATCTGCCCATATACGGTTTTGAAGACCACGAAGTACCTCATATTCGACATAATTTTGCTGAGTAGAATCCCAAGCATAAACCATGCTTGTCATATTCATTCCTGATATAAGCTCATTCATATCGATTTTGGAATTAGGTTCAATATACACACGCAGGTATATAGCAAGTGCAACGCCACAAATACTTGCACACATCACACCAACTAATATCAGGGAAACCAAGAAAAAACGGATTCGTCTGAAAACAGTACCGACATTTCCTTTCTTTCGATTTGCCATATATTTATATACCTCCTTGTGGGATATAGGTTAGTCAAGCAGCCTACCAATATCCAATAAGTCTATTTATTATACCACAATGAAAGAAAAAAGCCAAATATTTTTAAGCTTTGTGCATATATTAGCATGTTTTTTCTACTTTATTAACTATTTTTTGTATGTTTCATGGTTTTTTTGTGCATTATATTGCATATAAAAGGAGGTTATTTCTATGTATACCAAATTATCACCTGTAAAAAAAGCGATTTTATATTCCTTTATTTTGACCGCAATTATAAGCACCTGTCTATCTGTACACTCTGTTCATGCAGCACCTAAAACACAGACAACAGCCGCACCTGTAAGTGACGAGTCCAGCATAATAACATATTATGCCACTGTTATAGGAAATTATGTTGTAATATATAAAGATGGTGATACAGAGCCAATGATGACCACAGATATTGACGTTAGAACCTTGCCAGAGGCCGATAAAAAGCTTTTAAAGCAAGGCATAATTCTAAGTGATGAAACAGCAATAAGCAATTTTCTAGAAGATTATGGCAGTTAAATATAATCATATTTTTTATTATCGTCTAATATAGTAAAGTAAATAAGTTTAGGCGGTGATAAAATTGTGGCTTTTAAAACATAAAATTCCAGTTATTATTGGAATATTTGCATTATTCATTTTTTCAGGTGTTATGGCTCATAATAAACTAGCCGTAACCGCATCAGTTACCGACTGGGGATTATCCTTTCAAAGTCAAGGTTCTGCACCAGTTGGCAATGCTACAAGTGATGCACTTAAAAAGTATGATGCCTATTATGTAGGTGATACAAGCGACTCAGTTATTTATTTAACTTTTGATGCTGGATATGAAAGCGGTGATACAGCAGCTATACTTGATGCACTTAAAAAGCATAATGCACCTGCATGTTTTTTTGTTGTAAGTAATTATATTGAAACTGCACCTGAGCTTATAAAAAGAATGGTCGATGAAGGGCATATAGTTGGAAATCATACTTCCACTCACCCTGATATGTCCAAAATCTCAGATAAAACTGCCTTTGAAAAAGAGCTTAAAGGAGTTGAGGAGCAATTTAAAACACTTACAGGTAAAGAGTTACCTAAATTTTATCGACCACCACAGGGTAAATTTAGTGAGGAAAATTTAAAACAGGCTCAGGAACTAGGATATAAAACTATTTTTTGGAGTCTTGCTTATGTAGATTGGTATGCAGACAATCAGCCTACATCAGATGAAGCATTTAACAAGCTTATACCTCGTATTCACAATGGAGCTATTGTGCTTTTACATTCAACTTCAAGTACAAATGCACAGATTTTAGATGAGCTTTTAACAAAATATGAACAGATGGGCTATCGTTTTGGCTCACTTTATGAGCTTGTAGACGCATAAAAAAGCCGCATTATCAAATTGATAATGCGGCTTAATTTTTTAAATTCTTGTCTCAAGCTGACGGTTTTCAAATTCTACACGACGTTTAATATCTGTCATAACATCGTCAAACATTGGTATATTGAGCGACTGAGCACCATCACATAATGCACATTCTGGGTTATTATGTACCTCAATCATAAGACCATCAGCACCTGCTGCAATAGCAGAGCGAGAAAGTGGAGCTACCATTTCACGTTTGCCTGCTGCATGGCTTGGGTCAATGATAATAGGTAAATGAGTTAGCATTTTAACCAGTGGCACAGCAGAAATATCAAGGTTATTTCTAATCATGGTTTCAAATGTTCGGATACCACGCTCACAAAGCATAACATTATGATTACCGCCTGCAAAAATATATTCAGCAGCCATCAAAAATTCTTCCATGGTTGCAGAAAGACCACGTTTTAATAAAATAGGCTTGTTACTTCTGCCGAGTTCCTTTAAAAGCATAAAGTTTTGCATATTTCTTGCACCGAGCTGAATTATATCAACATCAGAGAATAAGTCAAGATGTTTTTCGCTCATAATCTCGGTAACGATTGGCATACCTGTCTGACGTTTAGCCTCTAATAAAAGCTTTAATCCATCAGCCTCCAAACCTTGGAATGAATAAGGTGAAGTTCTAGGCTTAAAAGCACCACCACGAAGGAAAGATGCACCAGCAGCCTTAACACGTTCAGCAACTTCAAGAATTTGCTGTTCACTTTCAACAGAGCAAGGGCCAGCAAATACATTAAAATAACCTGCACCGATTTTTTTGCCTGCAACCTCTATAATAGTGTCTTCTGGGTGCATTTTGCGGTTTACCTGCTTAAATGGCTCTGATACACGCTGCACACGTTCAACAATATCAAAAACTTCAAAATCTGCTTGGTCAATTCCAGATGTATCACCTAAAAGACCTAAAATTGTAGTTCTTGAACCCTCAGAATAGTTAATTGACAAGCCTCTATCCTTGATATGCTGCATTAGTTTTTCGATTTTTTCCTTATCAGGATTTGGTTTGAGAATTAAAATCATGATTTTCTATTCCTTTCTATATATATAAATTTTTTTAACTTTCTGCAAGTCTTAATGCCTCCAGATTTTTCTCTACTTTTTGAACAAATTCGTCCCATCTGCCTGCATTTATCAGCTTAGAAGGGCAAATTTTACCTGAAAAATCTTGATGTTTTTTAAGTGCATCTATATCTAAATCATATTCATATAAAAGCTGTGCGGCTAAAAGTTGAGCGTTTTGGAGTGTTTTTTCATAATCTCCATCGGCATTAACACACATTTCAACACCTATTCCATTTTTATTTCCGCCTTTATCCTCCATATGGTCACCCGCATGGAAAGCGGTTTCATTATCTGGCAAATGGTGCCATATTTCATGGTCATCTACTGTATAATGCCAACTTAGTTCATTATCAACACCGTTAGTATGTATAAAATTATTATGAGCTTTTGCATCAGCTCCTTCATTTACATTATCTGTTTCATGTATAACCACATATAATATTTTTCTTTCTTCACCCGTTCTAGCCATAGCTGTTTCGGGCAAAAAATCCTCATATACAGGTATATCCCCTACATATTTTATATTTGCATCTTCATCATTTGTAAAAGCGTTAAAAATAAGGCTTATAAGCATACCTATTGCTGAAATCATTAAAACCAGAACTAATAACACTAAAAATATTCGTATATTTCTACGTCTTTTTCTAGGATATTTGCTATTTTTCACAGAAAAACTTACAATTTTCACGATGATTCCCCTTTGTTATAAGCAAAATGGGAACAGGCAAATAAAACCCGTTCCCATTTATTTTACTTTTTCAAATCACAACTTGTTATAAACTTAGCATATGCCAAAATAACTGCAAAATAGAAACCTGAAGTAACAGTAAATAATACATGACCTGCAATTATTAGATAACCTACGCAAAGACCAAGAGAAACAAATGCACCAAGACCTAATAAGCTAAATTTGCGTATAAATCTGTATACAAATATAAAACCTTCTTTGAAATATAGCCATAACATAGTAGCAAAGCCAAATATACCATAGTAAAACAGCACTTCAAATAAATCCATTTCAACTGTTTCCAGCTGAGAACCACGACCTACACCAAAAATCCAAGTTATAATACCGCCATCACGATAATCATGCCATGTTGGTATAAGTTTGTTTAGTCTGCCATTAAATAATAATGCCTCTGCTGATTCATCATTTATATGACCAAATCCTGTAAGGGTATCTCCTAATGTTTTGCCCATACCATAACCTGTTACAAGCATTGCAAGACCAGATATAACTGCATATAATATTGCAAAAACCACAGCTACAATAAGCACACGACATGCAGCCTTTTTATTTTTTCTGATAAGCTCTATAAGTGCATATAACACAACCGCTACAATAGTTCCGCCTATTGCAAGAAATGCGGTTTTTGTGCCTATCATAAGCATACTAAGCAAGGTCATCGCCAGTGTAAGAGCATAGAACACATGTGTTTTCTTGCTGATTTTTTCAGAAAGCGATAAATAATAACATGAGCCGATTGGGAACAAAATCATCAGTGCACCTGTTATATCGTTTCCTGAATAATAAAATCCACGAAAGCCACGATAACCATAACGGTCAGCATAAGTATAATGACCTGCACCAAAAATATAAGGAATAACGATAACAACTGTCAGTAAAAACAGTGAAATCATAATATATTTATTTATTTTTTCTATGACTTGTTCTTTAGTTAGCCCTGAACGCTTCATTAAATGGCAATAAACAAAAAATACTGCAATATTATAAGCAAATTTTGCAAAATACTGTATATCTATAAAAATAGATACTGAATTAAAGGTTATAAACTCAGACACTATACTTAAAAGCCAAGCTATACCCATAGGTATTGCAATTTTGACAGCTTTCCAGTCTTTTATCATAACTATGTAGCCGACCATAACCAAAAGAACAAACATTCTGATTATAAGTGATGGTGTAACAGGTGCTAAACTTGCAGAGTTATAAACATCTCCACCTGTTATGAACTGGATATATAAACCACTTACAATATCCAAAATTGGATTTAAAATCAAATAAAACCAAAAAAATCTCTCTAGCTTTTTAGTCTTTTCAGACACAGTTTCACATCCTTATTTTATCTAGCGTTAACTTTTTTATCATACCACAAGCCTTATTATATAACAATAGTTTTTTTAACCGAATATATAATTTCTTATTTCGCCAATAACTTCAGCGGTTTTAAATCTTATAGTACATTTTTTAGGCAAATAGTCGGTTTTTTCGCTTACAGCAAGCTCATTACACATTGGAGGGAATACCACACACCACCAGTTTTTACCTTCACCCTCACCTATTATAACTCTAAGCCCCAAATATTCACCAGCAGGTAAAGAAAAATCGGTATAATCTCTTGTTGGATAATATTCCTCTTTTAAGCTTACAGAAACACTTCGATTTTCGCCCAAATCCCAAAGTGTTTTTTGAGCAATATTTGCAAGAGTTTGCATATTTTCGTTCATTATTTCATATACTTCATTTCTATCATCAGCATTTTTTAAAATTGGCTCACAAAACTTCAAAACTTCATCACGCACTAAAAGTTTTATCTGTTGGTCATGTGCAGTGTTAGAATTTGCAAGCACATGAAGTCTTAACAAACCATTTGCTATATTATCTTGCTTTACACTTATAAATGCTGAATATGTAAAAAGTAAACTTATAAAAATCAAAATACAAACTTCTAAACGACGTAATTTCATAATTAAAACAGCCTCCATCATAGTTGTAATTTAATTTTTGACAAAGACTGTTTTGTTTATACGATTATTATATAATTATTTTAGAAATTATTTTTTATTTTTGTTAAGAAAGTTTCATCAAATTTTGCTTTTAAAGTATTTTCAGCATTTTTTGCCTTGTTTTCATCACTAAATAAACCAAAAACAGTAGGCCCTGAACCGCTCATCACAGTACCATCACAGCCACATTCAAGCATAATATCTTCAATAATGGATATTTCTTC
Organism: Candidatus Butyricicoccus avistercoris; assembly: GCA_019113005.1. Taxonomy (GTDB): domain Bacteria; phylum Bacillota; class Clostridia; order Oscillospirales; family Butyricicoccaceae; genus Butyricicoccus_B; species Butyricicoccus_B avistercoris. The sequence continues at coordinate 56,956 of DXIE01000043.1, forward strand.
ATGGTCTGAGCCTGTAACTTCTTCCATAACATTATAAAGTCTATGGCAAATTCCCGAATAATCAGCTTTTTCCAGTGCATCTATCATACCGTTTGTGTCTGGGTGTACTGGTAAATCTCCGCCATTCATTCTAGCATAAATTTTAGCTGTTACAACTGAAAAATCTGGTTTGCAAATAACCACAAAACATTCAGGCATTTTTGCAAGTGGCGTTAAAATTTCACCTATACCCTCTGCAAGCATAGAGCCGCCCCTTATACAGTAAGGCACATCAGCACCGATTTTAACACCAATTTCGCAAAGTGTATCTATGCTTAAGTTTGTATTATACATTTTATTAAGTCCACGCAGTACAGCTGCTGCATTTGATGAACCGCCTGCAAGTCCTGCCGCTACTGGAATACGTTTTACAAGCTCTATTTCAAGCGATGGATTTTTAATATTTGTATATTCAAAAAATGCATTTGCCGCTTTAACAGCTAAATTTGTGTTATCATTAGGCAAAAATTTGAGATTAGTTTTAATTTTTATGCCATCTTGACTGCCCTCAGATAGTATAACATCGTCATGGAGTTCTACTGACTGCATAACCATTTTAACCGAGTGATAACCATTTGGAAGTTTACCAGTTACATCAAGGGTTAAATTTATTTTTGCATATGCCTTTTCTAAAATCATATTTTTTCCTTTCCGATATATATCTGATTAGGTTTTCTATTTTCAAAAATAGTCACATATTCAAAACCATTATTTACTGCATG
>DXIE01000044.1 GCA_019113005.1 Candidatus Butyricicoccus avistercoris
GTGATACTTATGTTTCTGGTGTAGGCAGAACAGATGCAGGCGTTCATGCAAGAAAATATGTTGCAAACTTTAAGGCAGATTGCACAATCCCGCTCCAGCGTTTACCGCTTGCTATAAATGCGATTTTACCAGAGGATATAACAGTATTAAATGCAGTAGAGGTAAATAATGACTTTGATGCAAGATTTAACTGCACTAAAAAAGAATATGCTTACTATATATATTCATCAAAGATAAATGACCCGTTTTTATCTAAAAGAGCATACCGCACAACTTATCCATTAGATGTAAATAAAATGAATGAGGGTGCACAGTTTTTTGTAGGTACACATGATTTTGCGTCCGTTCGCTCGGTAGGCACACCTGTTAAATCAACTGTGAGAACCATTTTTCATTGTCAGGCTGAATATGTAGAAAACCATAATTTTGTTATAGAAAATGCAAAATTAATCCGCATAAGAGTTTGTGGAGATGGATTTTTATATAATATGGTTCGTGCAATTTCAGGCACACTTATGCATGTTGTAAGTGGCAAACTAAAACCAGAGCAGATAAAAGAGGTTTTACTCTCTTGTGACAGAGCAAGTGCAGGGCCTACACTTCCAGCTCATGGGCTTTATATGAACAGACTTTGGTATAATGATACAGATGAGTTAAAATCATATAAGCTAGATGTATAAAAGGAGGCTCAGAGATGCCACAAAAGGCAAAATCACTTCGTATGGCAAGAAATGAACGCCGACGAAAGATTAGAAACTCACCAGACCGCAGACTTAGAGTTGTGGCAAAACTGCGTCGTTTGGTAGGTGTAATGATTATTGTTATAAGTGCACTTACTATCACAATAAACGGCCCTAAAATAAATGCAAATTCTATATCTGAATTTATGAGCTATTTCTGGGCAGGTATTGATGATTCACAGGAAGGAACTTATATTGATTATCAAGCGTTAAATGTATCGGTTGTAAAACCATTTAATCAAGGCGTTGTAGTAGCCGATAACGACTCTATAAGTATTGTAACCTCTGGCGGAGTTAGACTTAAAACAAATCTCGGTTACACATCACCTGCGGTTTTGACATCTGAACGCTATGTGCTTGCATATGATAAAAATGGAAATGGGGCGGTTTTAACTTCAAATGTAGCTGAAGCAAGCAGACAAAAAACCGAATCGTCTATTTTAACAGCTGCACTTGGTCAAACAGGTGATTATGCCCTTATAACAAATGAATCGGGTTATAAAACCGCTATAACCGTTTATACAAGTGGTGGTAAACAGCGTTTTAAGTGGGCTACTCCTGATTATTATTTTGTATCATGTGCAATTTCTCCAGATGGCAGTAAGCTTGCTGTGGCATCTTTTGGCAGTACAAAAGATGCAAAGCTTGAAGGAAAACTGTTCTTGAGAGATTTAAGCAACGAAAAAAATATAAAAGAGGTATCACTTAATTCTAATGTGCCACTTGCAGTAGGATTTTTAGATAATGCATCTGTTGTTGTAATTGGCGATTATTCAACAAGTGTTATAAACCAAAAAGGTGAAATTGTATCTGAGCTTACATATGCACCAGATGATTTAATCGCATTCTCATATAGCACAAATGAAATTGCAGTTGCAGTACGTTCTTATTCGTCCAATGCACGAACTGCGGTTTATATTATAGGCTCTCATGGAGTAAGCAAAAATAAACTTGAAATTTCACAGGAAATTCAAGCAATGGACTATGATGGCTCTAGAATAGCCCTGCTTACTTCAAGCGGACTTACAGTTTATAATTCATCTATGCGTGCTTTATGGCGAAATGAAAGTGCAGTTGGTGCACAAATGATAAATTTGGCAAATGATGGCGGTGTATGGCTGATATATTCTAAACAAGCTGAACACGTTTCTACATCATCAGACACTTCAGAGGATTTAAAATCATGAATGAATTATCTTTAGAGAGTTTTAATAATTTAGATTTAATAAATAATTTAAGTTTCTTAAAAAATATATTAAATCTAACAGACATTATAATTGTTTTGGTTGTAATCTATGGTGCTATTATAGGTTATAAAAAAGGCTTAGTCAGAACTGTTGTCGGCAGTATTAGGGCAATTGTTTCTATGTTTGGTGCAACTATAATTTCAAGAATAATTGCACCACAAATTGCACCGCAAATTGTAACACCTATTGTAAACGAGGTTTTTAAAACTCAATTAGGTGAGGTAACTAATTTAGCACCTGAAATTGCGACTCAAATTCAAAATAATATACTTCAAATAGCTACACCTATCGCACAAAGTATTGCTTTTTCAGTTGTATTTTTTATCAGTATGTTTATAATTAACTTTGTGCTTAGCTTATTTACAAGAACAATGAATATGCTCACAAAAATACCTGTAATAAGCACACTTAATAGAGTCTGCGGTTTGGTTTTAGGTGCAGCAGTCGCTATAATACTATGTATAGCTGCTCTTTACTTGCTTAAAAAATTTGCACCTGAAATCTTTGGTGTAAACGGCTATTTATCACCACAAAATGTGGCTAAAACAAGTATAACTGCATATTTACTAGGCTTATTGCCAAGTGTATGATTTTTTTAAGGAGAGAATTACATGAATATGCCAATGTGTTCACGCTGCAAAAAAAATGTTGCAGTTGTGTTTATAACAAAAATTGACCAGAGTAACAACTCTGAGCAAGAGGGACTTTGCATTAAATGTGCAAAGGAAATGGGCATAAAGCCTATTGATAATTTAATGGAGCAAATGGGCATCACCGAGGACGATTTAGATGCACTTGCAGGTGAAATCGGTGCTTTTGGCGATTTAAACAGCCTAATGCCTACCGTAAGCGAATCAGACGATGATGAATCAGAAGATGAGGAAAACTTAGGCACATCAAAGAAAATGCCATTCCCATTCCCACTTTTCGGAAACAAAAATTCTTCCAAATCTGATGATGATAAAACCAAAAAGAAAAGCAAAGAGCCTAAAAAAGATAAAAAACGCAAGTTTTTAACAAACTATTGCGAGGATTTAACTGGTAAAGCAAGAAACGGTAAAATTGACCAGATTATTGGTCGTGAGAGAGAAACTGAGCGTGTTATTCAGATTTTAAATCGTCGTCAGAAAAATAACCCTTGTTTAATCGGTGAACCAGGTGTAGGTAAAACCGCTGTTGCAGAGGGTTTGGCTCTTAGAATTGTGCAGGGTAAAGTGCCTTACAAGCTGAGAGATAAAGAGATTTATATGCTAGACCTAACTTCACTTGTAGCAGGTACTCAGTTTAGAGGTCAATTTGAAAGCCGTATGAAGGGACTTATTGAGGAAGTTAAAAAACTCGGCAATATTATTTTAGTAATCGACGAGGTTCATAATATCGTTGGTGCTGGTGATTCTGAAGGCTCTATGAATGCAGCTAATATTTTAAAGCCTGCATTATCTCGTGGCGAAATTCAGGTTATCGGTGCTACAACTTTTAACGAATATCGCAAACATATTGAAAAGGACTCTGCTTTAGAACGTCGTTTCCAACCTGTATCAGTTGAAGAGCCATCTCTTGATGATGCAACAGAAATTTTAATGGGTATTAAATCCTATTATGAAGATTATCATTTAGTTTCAATTTCTGATGAAATGTGTCGTAAGGCTGTTCAGCTTTCCGAAAGATATATAACTGATAGATTTTTACCAGACAAGGCGATTGACCTTATAGACGAGGCTTGTTCTGACCTCAATCTAAAAAATGAGATGTTATCACTGGCGGCAGACCTCAAAACCGAGCTTAAAAGCGTAACCTTAGAGCGTGAGGGCATGATGAGTGACCAAACTCCAGATGGTCAGGCGATGACAACAGAAGAACTTGACAATAAATATGCTAAAATTGCAGAGCTACGCTCTAAAGAATTACAGCTTGAAAGCCGTCTGCATGAGGCAGAAGCTGCTCCACGTCCAGTGCTAACACTTGACAACCTTGCGGCTGTAATTGAGCTTTGGACTAATATTCCTGCAAGCAAGGTTCAAGCACAGGAAATGCAGCGTCTAAGCGATATGGAAAACCGTATCAAAACAAGAGTTATCGGTCAAGATGAGGCTATACACGCTATCTCACAGGCTATACGCCGTAATCGTGCGGGTATTAGTCCTAAGAAAAAGCCAGTTTCATTCCTGTTTGTAGGTCCTACTGGTGTAGGTAAAACCGAGCTTGTTAAAACTCTTGCAGAGGATATGTTTGACTCACCAGAGGCTCTAATCAGACTGGATATGTCTGAATATATGGAAAAGCATACTGTGGCTCGTTTAATCGGTTCTCCTCCAGGATATGTTGGCTATGATGAGGCTGGTCAGCTTACTGAGAAAATCCGTCGTAGACCATATTCTGTAATCTTAATGGACGAAATCGAAAAGGCTCACCCAGACGTATTAAATATCTTACTTCAGATTTTAGATGATGGCAGACTGACAGATGCACACGGTCGAATGGTTAACTTTGAGAATACAATCATCGTTATGACTTCAAATGCTGGCAGCAGTCATAAAACTACATCTCTAGGATTTGGCAAGACTGCAAGCGAGCAAGGCAAAGAAAAGGCTATGAAGGCTCTTGAGGACATTATGCGTCCAGAATTCCTAAACAGAATTGATGAGATTATAGCATTTAATCAGCTATCAGAAGAAGATTTTGCAAAAATTGCAGATATTCTGCTTGGTGATTTGGCTAAAAATCTTAAGGAACGTGAAATCCGTCTTACTTGGGACGATAGTCTTAAAAATTATCTTGTTGAAAAGTCCTATTCACTTAAATTTGGTGCAAGAAATCTTAGAAGACTTATTGAAAAAGAAGTCGAAAATGCACTTGCAAACGAAATTCTTACAGATAATAAAATTATCGGTATTCATATTACAGCACAAGATGGAGAGCTTAAACTCCAAAGTATATAAAAAATTCCGCCTGTTCATAACTTAATGAATAGGCGGAAACTATTTTTCATATAGTTTAAATATGTGGTAGTGTATGTAGCAAAGGCTCAAACTGTACACCATGCATTTTGTCGGTATTTTTGCTTGCTGTATAGCTTATGCAACGTTTTACAAAATCAGCAGCTATTGATGCACTATCTATAAGTGATTTACCACATAAGATTTGACCAAGTAAAACCGATGCGAAAATATCACCTGTCCCAGGGAAAAAGGCATTTACACATTCATGCTCTATAAAATTGGTATTACTGCCCTCTGTACAAGCCACAGTTAAAGTGTTTTCGGTAAAATGCATACCTGTAAGCACTACATCACAACCGAATTTATCAGCTAGATTTTTTGACCAGTTTTTAGCCTCTTGCTTATTTTCTGGCTTGCTAGCTGGCGATTTTTCAAGCAAAATTGCAGCCTCTGTGACATTTGGTGTTATTAAATCGGCTATATGACAAAGCTCATTCATTCGTTTTGTCATTTCTGATGTATAGGTTTTATACACTTTCCCATTATCACCCATAACAGGGTCTACTAAAAAATATCCATCATTTGATTTTAATTTTGCAGACTGTAAAACACAGTCAATTTGTTTTTCAGAGCCTAAAAAACCCGAATATATAGCATCAAACTTTAAACCTAAATTTTCAAAATGACTTAACATATTTGGCATAGTTTCTGTAAGGTCAGTACAAACCCAACCATTTATAGCTGTATGAGTTGAGAAAACAGCGGTCGGAAGTGGTACACATTGATGACCTTGCACACTTAAAACCGATGTTATAGGAATAAGCGAAGAACGACCAAAACACGCTAAATCATGCAGTGCAAGTACGGTTTTTTGTTTCATTATATTTATCACCTCGAAATATTATTATGGTACAATTTTTATAATTGGAAGTCAATACCTATTGCATAAGCTCTAGCAAAATGATACCATGATAACAGAATATACTCAAAGAAAGGAATATCTATGAAAAAAAGAATAATTTCTATTTTTATGTGTCTTATTATGACCATGCCTTTTATGGCACAGGCAGCAGATGAAACCGAAGTAACACCAATGAGAGGTGTTTGGGTATCAACTGTTTACAACCTTGACTATCCTACAAAGAAAACAGTATCAGAAAGTGAGCTTAAAAAACAAGCTGATGATATTTTAGATAATGCAGCTCAAACAGGTCTTAATACTATATTTTTACAGGTTAGACCTTCAGGAGATGCTTTTTACAAATCTGAAATTTTCCCTTGGAGTCACTGGCTCACAGGCACACAGGGAAAAGCTCCAGAAAACAATTTTGACCCGCTTGCTTATTGGGTAGATGAGGCTCATAAGCGTGGTTTAGAGCTTCACGCATGGATTAACCCATATAGAGCAAGCAGAGGCTTAACGTGGGAGCAATTAGACTCAAATAATCCTGCTAAACTTCACCCAGAATGGGTAGAACAGTATTCAGACGGAAACTATTATTATAATCCTGCACTCGAAGAAGTTCGTCAGCTGATTGTTGATGGTGCACTTGAAATAGTTAATAATTATGATGTTGATGGAATTCATCTTGATGATTATTTCTACCCAGCACAGGATTTTAATGACGCAGAGGAATTTGAAAAATATGGCTCTGGTTTTAACAATATTGCAGATTGGCGTAGAGATAATGTAAACAAGATGGTTGCAATGCTTGACAGTGAACTTCACAAAGCAAAACCAGATATTCAGTTTGGTATAAGTCCAGCGGGTATTTGGGCAAATAAATCAACCGACCCTAGAGGTTCTGATACAAAGGGCAATGAAAGTTATGTAAGTTCTTATGCAGATAGCCTTGCTTGGATTGAGTCGGGCACTATTGACTATATTATGCCTCAGATTTATTGGGAAATAGGTCATTCAGCTGCCGATTTTGCAACACTGGTTGACTGGTGGATTGCTAACACCCAGAATACTGATGTTAAGCTGTACATAGGTTTAGCTGCTTATAAATGTCATGATGCTACACCGCCTACATGGTCAAGCACAAAGCCAATTTTAGACTCACTGGAGTATATGTCACAAAAAACAGGTATTTATGGCGAGGTTTATTTCCGTTATCAGTCACTTAATGTTGTTGATGGTTTAAAACAAGATTTAATTAACTGGTATAAAACCGCACCGGATACCATACCTGAAAACGCATTTCCAGATGAACAAAAGATAAATAGCTTTATGGGTGCATTTACAATGCTTATAAGTGCTATTTTAAGATAAAATAAAAATCTTTAAGGAGGGTAAAGCTTATGAATGAAAATGAAAAAAATGTAATTATTAAATCAATTTTAGAATTATGCAGTCCTGTTCGTGTGATTCTGTATGGTGCAAAACGTGGACTTTCAAG
>DXIE01000045.1 GCA_019113005.1 Candidatus Butyricicoccus avistercoris
GAATATAAAAGTAAATTTCATATAACAGAGCACCCGCTTATATTAACAAGCATAGTTGCATTGTTTATGGTGATATTTTCGATTATATCTATAATTGTTATTTGGAATATATAAAAGAACCGCACTCAAAAATATGAGTGCGGTTTAATTGTTTCATGTGAAACATTACTTGCAAAGAGTATTTAATTCATCGGTTAAAGATTTAAAAAGTTTAAGAGCATTGTTTATCGGCTCAGGGGAGTTCATATCTATACCAGCGATTTTAAGCAGTGAAACAGGGTCACTTGAGCAACCGCCAGACAGGAATTTTAAATAATCATCAACAGCAGGTTTACCTTCTTTTAATATCCTTTGAGATAACGCAATAGCAGCTGAGAAACCAGTAGCATATTGATATACATAAAAATCATAATAGAAATGAGGTATTCTAGCCCATTCCAAAGCGATTTCACTATCAAGATGAATTTCTTCGCCATAGTATTGTTTGTTTAGAGCAGCATATTTTTCATCTAATGCATCAGCCGTTAAAGCCTGACCATTTTTAACCCTTTCACTGCACCAAAGCTCAAATTCAGCAAACATGGTTTGACGGTATAAAGTACCTCTAAATTGTTCTAGAAAATGGTTTATTAAATATGCACGTTTTTTGTTATCAGATGTCTTGCTTAATAGATATTGCATTAATAGTGCCTCATTACATGTGGAGGCAACCTCAGCTACAAAGATAACATAACTTGCATAAGTTGAAGACTGATTTTTATTGGATAAATATGAGTGTAATGCATGACCCATTTCATGCACAAGAGTAAACACATCATCAAGTGTATCAGTATAGTTTAAAAGCACATAAGGGTGAACACCATAAGCACCAGCAGAATAAGCACCAGAGCGTTTTCCCACATTTTCATATACATCAATCCATCTATTGTTAAAGCCTTCTTTGAGCATGGAAATATAATCATCACCAAGAGTTTTTAGAGCCTCAAGAGTTATATTTTTCGCCTCATCATATGGGATTTTAAAATCCTCATCTGGGATAATCGGAGTATACATATCATAAAAATGCAGCTCATCTAAGCCTAATAGTTTTTTTCTGAGTGCTACATAGTCATGCATACTTGATAGATTTTGGTGAACGGTTTTTATTAAGTTATGATAAATAGAAGTAGGAACTTCGGTGTCATCTAAAGACGCCTCAAGAGGAGAATTATATTTTCTCATATCAGCCATAAATTTTAGTGACTGCATTTGACTATTTAAAATAGCAGCAGAGGTATTTCTAAATTTTCTATATTCTCCATAAAGCGATTCAAAAGCAGATTTGCGAAGTTGTCTGTCGGGGCTTTGAAGCAGAGGAACAAAACTTCCATGGGTTACAGAATGTTTATTACCATTTGAGTCGGTAGCATCATTAAATGTCATATCTGCGTCATTTAGCATAGAAAAGATTTCATCAGGAGCTTGTCTTAGCATACCAGTAGCAGCTAAGATTTCCTCACATTCTTTGGAAAGAATATGGTCTTTTTGACGTCTGATTCTATCAAGCATTAGACGATAATGTTGAAGCTTATTAAGCTCTTTATAAAAACTTTGAAGTTTTTCTTCATCGATAGAAAGAAGTTCTGGAATTTCAAATGCACATGCGTGGTTTATTTCAACAGCAAGAGCAGAGTATTTGCTTTTCATTTGCTGATATACAGAATTTCTGGTGTCCTCATCAGATTTACGATAAGCATAATTTCCGAGCTTATCCATATTAACAGAAAGCTCATCTTGAAGTTTTAAAAACTCCAAAAGTGTTTTAGCATCATCTGACAGATGACCAGAGTAAGCAGTTATTTTATTTATATATTCTTTGGTTTCGGTGAGTTTATTTTCCCAAGCATCATCACTAGCGAATAAATCGGCTAAATTCCAAGTGAATTCTGACTGTATTTCATTTCTTAATTTTGCCATAATAAATCTCCTTTTTTAAAAATTAGTATAACCAGTTTATTAAATATTATATCATAAAAAAGAAAAAATTCCCTCGGAAATAATAGGGAGATATTTCCAAGGGAATAAGGGTAATATTATTTTAAAACAACAGTGTTGATGATTTGGTCGTTATACATAAACAGTACATCTTTACCAGTAAAATCAACATGCTGAGGTAGTAAAGAGCTTGCCATATAACGTAGGTCTACAAGAGTTATTGTCTTATAGTTTTCGATTAAAAGAGGAGCAAGACTACAAGCATAAGAGTCTCTAAACATTACAAGTTCTTTATCAGTCTTAGCAGACTCATTAGTTATTGTAGTTAGAGGAGTAGGGCCAGATAAAAACATATCATAAGGAGTGTCGCTTTCAAGTTTAGCGGTGTTGTAAACCTTAGTAAAAGTTTTGTCTACGAAGTTATCAACAACAGCATTATTTATTGCATCATTAGTTAAATAGGTCATAGTTTCATGTGCAAAGTTTTCTTTCTTATAACCATGTTGACCTGTGAAATTTGGAACAGAATTTTTTGTGTAAGTGGATAGGTCAACGGTAAAGCCCATTGTTTTGCCAAGTGTATTTAAAACTTCCTGTAAACCTTCTTGTTTCCAGTGAGGGTCAGTTTTTAAATAAGCCTCAAGCTCAAGAGTGCCAGTTAAATCAATCTCCTTAGCAGACTTTATACCAGAGCGAATAATATTCATCATAGATGTGTAATCAAAAGGAGTTTCAACTTTATCATTGATGAAATATTGTTTGCTAGGAATTACAGCATAGTATATATTAGCTGCATCTTTTAAATACTCATTAGAAATACTTTCAATTTTACTTGCAAAATTGGTTACATATTGTGTATTAATAGTGCCCATAGAATCCATGTAGAAATCGTTGTACTGAATTAAACCGTCAGCAGTAACAACAGGTTTATCTTGCTCTGGCTTTTCTTCTGGCTTTTCTTCGGTGTCACCACCAAGTTCAATAGCATTAAAGCTATCAACGAAACCTTGAGGGGCAGTATCGTCCATAACAAGTAAAATTAAGTTTCCTTGGTTTGCAACCATAACATTTTTAGGGTCAACACCTACGCAAATCCATTTTTGAGGATTTACATTTTCCTTGATATCGTTCATCATTTTAGTTACATCTGTACCATCTTTAACACGAACAAGACATACAGAATGTGCAGCAGAGCTTATCATAGGTTCACTAGCAATAGCTTCTTCAATACCGTCCATTGTTTTCAGACCTAGATAATACTGAACATTATCAGCTGTGATAGCGGTTATATCAGTTGCAGGTATTTCAGCTGTTACACCTTTATATATAGATTTCATAATGCCTTCAAGAGAATTAGCATTAGGCACAAGGTTCAAAGAATCAATAAGCTTAACGCACTCAGCACGAGTAATATTGTTTTTAGGTCTGATAGTGCCATCTTCATAACCATTGGTGTAACCCTTTTCAACAAAAGCGGCAACCGCATTTAAAGCATAGTCAGAAATTTTATCAGCATCAGAGAATTTATTTACAACGGTTGTGTCAGTTGCAGTTAGACGCATTGCACGAGCAAGCATAACCATAACTTGTTCACGGGTTACATTGTTTTGAGGATTAAACTTCTCATCTTCAGAAACAATTTGAAGTGTGCAAAGTTTTTGAACTGCATCAAAATACCAAGCGTTTTCAGGTACATCAGTGTAACGGTGTTCAGTAGGAACGTTTGGGTCATCAAGCAGTTTAGAAAGAATGGTTGCGAACTCCGCACGGGTCATATTATTATCAGGGCGGAATGTATCATCTTGATAACCGTTAATAATACCAGCATCAATAAATTTTTGAATATTATCTTTGGCCCAGTGGTTAGAAATATCACTTACAGCATAAGCAGACATAGAGCTGCTTAATAGTACAGCAGACATAGCGATAGCTGCCGAGCGAGATAGAAAAGTTTTTTTACTCATATCAAACAATCTCCTTTTAAGAAATTTTTTGGTGTTAGGTTTTGTAATGTTAGACGTAGTATAAAATAAAAAAGTTCCAATAAAAATAAAAAAATGACATTTTAATTCAATGCCATTTTTCTATATTGATAATGATATAAAATTTAATTGTTTTGTAATAACTTCTGACTTAGGGTGTCAATGAGAAAAGCACCAAAAGGGGCAGTTATTAAGATAGCAAGCACAGCAGCGGTTAAAACAGTGTGACCACATGCAAAACCTAAAGATAAAGGAACAGAGCCAATAGCTGCCTGTACAGTAGCTTTAGGGCAGTAAGCAATCATTGAAAACAGTCTTTCCTTTTTTGTTAAAGATGTTTTAGTAACAGACACACCTACACCAACCATTCTAAATAATAATGCACCAATAATCATAATTACAGCAGCTATACCAAACATTACAATATAAGAAAGCTCAACCGCAGCACCTACAAGCACAAACAATATAATTTCTGCAAACACCCAAACATTGCCAAGCGGGAGTGAAATGCTTTTTGCAATATCAGGAGTTTTGCGGAAAATAACAATGCCGATTGTCATAACGGCAAGCATGCCTGAAAATGGAACTGGTGATATATCTTCAAGTGTCATACATAAAAAGCCAACTGATAGAAGAATAATCAGCATAAGTATATTTGATAAATTTGTGTGTTTAAATATAGCGATTAATAAAAGACCGATGACAATACCAAATATTATTCCAAGAATAATACTTACAGGAATATCAAGCAGTACAGCAGGGGAGAAAGTACCGCCTTCAATCATAGTACAAAAAGCAGAGAACATAACAAGTACAAAAACATCATCAACCGATGCACCAGCTAAAATCATTTGAGGTATAGCGTGTTCAGTACCAAGATTTTTTTCTATAAGATTTAACATACGAGGTACAACAACAGCAGGGGATACAGCGGCAATAACCGAGCCAAGCAAAGCACCTTCAAGGTAAGATAAACCAAGTAGCATAGGTGCAAGCAAGGTACAGCCTAAAATTTCAAAACAAGCGGGAACAAAGCAAAGCATAACAGCAGGTCGACCAACTTTTTTAAGTTCGGTTAAATCAAGAGCAAGACCAGCACGAAATAGAATAACAATCAAAGCAAAACGTCTTAAATCTGATGATAGAGCTAAAAAATCGCTTGATAATAAATTAGTCACATCACCAAGCAGTAAACCAGCGATTAAATAGCCGACGAGTGCAGGAAGTTTAAGTTTTATACATATGCGACCAAGTATAATACCTAAAAGAAAAATAAGGGCTAAATTCCATAACATAAAAAAACAATCCTTTCATATGTGCAGGCAAATAAAAAAGCCGACAACTTGCCTGCAAAAATAAATTTGCAGAAGTTATCAGCTAAAAATTTCAGCGGTTTAGGGTGAAAACCCAGAGGAGAACTTCATTCCTCGTTTAAGATTATACTTTAGTAGATAAATTTAGTCAAGAGTTAAACTTATCTAAAAAGCTGTGAAATTCACTCTTGCCAATACGCCAACCTAAAACTTTATCAACATCAACATTTTTAACAGCATTTAAAATATTAGCTTCTATCTGTGGGTTTAATGCAGAAAGGCTTGCAATTAATTTTTTTATTTCAGCTCGTTTGGTGTCATCTTTTTTTTCAGATACAGGACAGCCGCAAGGAAGAAAGGTAAGCTCACAGGTATTAACCCAGTTTGTGACATCTTTTTCACGCACAAAATATAAAGGGCGAATAAGCTCCATATTTTGATAGTTTTTGCTTTTAAGTTTTGGGAGCATAGCTTGTATTTGACCGCCATAAATAATGCTTAATAGAACAGTTTCAATAGCATCATCATAGTGATGACCAAGAGCGATTTTATTACAGCCTCTTTTTTGAGCCTCACTATAAAGATAACCTCTACGCATTTTCGCACATAAAAAACAAGGGTGCTTAGCACTATGATTACTTATTATTCTTAGCACATCGGTTTCAAAAAACTCAACTGGTATATTTAGTACTTTTGCATTTTGTTCTATATGCTCACGCACATTTTTGGAATAACCGCCGTCCATTGCAAGAAAAATAAGTGAAAAATCTATACCACTATATTTTTGATAATTTTGCAATAATTTCGCAAGTAATATAGAGTCCTTACCGCCTGAAATACATACGGCTATTTTATCGCCTTTTTCAATCATTTGAAATTCTTTTATAGCTTTTATGGTTTTATCTCTAAGCGTTTTAGAAAATTCTTTTGTAAGTGTTTGTTCAATTTCTTTAAAATTCATATAGTCACCTCGGAAAATAAAACAGTGAGAATGTTGTTTTTAGATTATCTGTAATATAAAAAGTACAAAATTTAACAAGTATAAAAAGCAATATAACAGTGAAAAAATTTGCAAAAACCTATGATTGTGCAATATGCATATTTTAAGCTAAACTTATTTATATATTTAGTACAATGATATACTTGAATTTGCTGTGAAATAAGAGTATTCTTATTACAGTGAAACAAACAAATAACATCTAAATGAGAACCCTGCTGAGATTTCGGCAGTGGACGACTCACATAAAATAGCTCATATCACCTCTTTTCTCTTCTTCTCAGACAACTTCGCTGATTGCTAGCGGAGTTGTTTTTTTGTTATAAATACCATGTAAAATGTTATCATAAAAAGACCTGTAAAACAATGAATTTATACACAAATAAGCATCTAAAAATTTTTTATAAAAAATTTTCAAAAAAGGCTTTACAAATGAAAAATAATGCTGTATAATAATCATCGTTACGCAGGGATATGCGGGTGTGGCGGAATTGGCAGACGCGCCAGATTTAGGTTCTGGTATCGCGAGATGTGCAGGTTCAAGTCCTGTCACCCGCACCATGCTAATCCGCAGATGTGGCGGAATGGCAGACGCGCTAGCTTCAGGTGCTAGTGTTCGCAAGGACGTGAGGGTTCAAGTCCCTCCATCTGCACCAACGATTTTAACGACTCGGTAGGTCGTTTTTTTTATGCCTTAAAAAAACCTCTCCTTTTTAGGAGAGGTTTTTTCTGTTTATTTTACGAATATAGAACTTTTATCATTATAAGATGTATGAAGCATTTTTTCAGCTAGTTCACTAAGTGGCTTGCCATAAAACTCCTCATATACCTTTTTAATATAAGGGTTTTCATGGCTCTTACGAACGGTCATTTGTTCATCTTTCTTATAAAGTGATGCAACTCTAGCCTTTCTTATTGGCTCTGTATCGCCAAAAGCCTTAGGCTGACCGCCGCCACCAATACAGCCGTTAGGGCAGGTCATAACCTCGATAAAATGATACTGCTTATCGCTATTTTTGATAATATCAATCATCTTGCGAGCGTTTTCAGTACCAAATACAACAGCTACGTTTATATCCATATCATTTATTTTGATTGTAGCTTCTCTAATGCTTTCAGCACCACGAACAGGCTCAAGCTTATAAAGCTCATCAGGAGCTTTTTCGCCTGTTATATATTCATATGCGGTTCTTAAAGCAGCCTCCATAACGCCGCCTGTGTTGCCGAAGATAACACCAGCACCAGATGCCTGACCCATTAGGTCATCATAAGCTGAATCTTCTAGTGAGTTAAAGTCTATATTTTTATTTTTAGCCCATAAAGCGAGTTCTCTTGTTGTGAAAACATGGTCCATATCACGCATATTATCAATTCCAAGATAATCACCAGCAGCATGAAACTCCTCACGACGAATTTCAAACTTCTTAGCAGTACAAGGGGTTAGAGCTACATTCACGATTTTGCTTGGGTCAATATTCATTTTCTTTGCAAAATAGGTTTTAATTGTAGGACCTTGCATACCAATAGGGCTTTTTGCACTTGAAATATTATCAAGCATATCAGGGTAATAAGTTTCAGCAAATTTAACCCAAGCAGGGCAACAGCTAGTAAATTGAGGAAGTGGGCGATTACCTTTAGTTATTCGCTCTATAAGCTCACTTGCTTCCTCGACAATGGTTAAGTCAGCTGCAAAGTTTGTGTCAAGTACATAGTCAAAGCCGAGCTTGCGTAAAAGAGAAACCATTTTACCTTCTACAAATTCGCCAGCAGGTAAGCCGAAAGCCTCACCAAGAGCAACTCTTACAGAAGGGGAAGTGCTTACTACAACAATTTTGTCTGGGTCTTTTATAGCTTGCTCAATGTAGTAAAATTCATATTTTTCTATGATGCTGTCAACAGGGCAAACGTTAGCACATTGACCACAGTTTATGCATATAGCCTTGTTATCTGTTTGTTCTAATGTATAAGTCCCTAAAACGCCGATTGGGCTAGTGCAGACATTTTTGCACATACCACATTTAACGCATCTGTCCTCAATTCTCATAATACTAGGGTTATCTTGTTCAATAGGAACTCTTACATCTAAAGACATGTGTTTCATAAGTATCACTCTCCTGTTTCAAATTAAATAGGTAAAAAATTCAAAAAACCTATTTTTTTAATAATTATGCGGACTAATTACATATTTTAAGTATAATATATTTTGCTTTGATGTCAAGTGATAATGATTATCAAACTTATTTATTATATATAAAAAAGGCAATCTGAATTTTGTTCAGATTGCCAGTAAAATTAAAATAATAGCTTATCTATGAGTTTATGACCTTCTTTTACAAGGATACCTGTTTTTTGAGCATGAGCTTCATTATAAATATTGCCTGTTTTATCGGTTTTTTTGCTATCGAAAAGCATATATGGAATAGGGTCAGCGGTATGAGTTCTAAGACGAATTGGGGTAGGGTGGTCAGGTAGTATTAACATTCTGAAATCCTCGCCAGATGCCTTTAAAGCCTCGTATACAGGCTTTATAACTCTACTGTCTAGCCACTCTATGGATTGAACCTTATTTTCTATACTGCCTTGGTGTCCCATTTCGTCAGGTGCTTCAACATGAATATATACAAAATCGTTGTTATCTTCTAAAAGAGCTTTAACAGCAGCGTTTGCTTTGCCCTCATAGTTGGTGTGAAGTCCGCCATTTGCTCCTTCTACATTTACTACATTCATTTTAGCACCGACAGCAATGCCTTTTAATAAATCAACAGCGGAAATCATAGTGCCGATTTTTCCAGTCTTAGCGGTAAAATCATCAAGATGAGGTTTAGTGCCTGCACCCCAAAGCCAAATAGAATTTGCTTTACGCTTGCCCTCAGCCGCACGAGCAATATTTAATGGGTGATTGTTTAATATATCATAGCTTTTTTCCATCATTTCACGAAGTATAGCTTGCTTTGGTAGATAATCACCTATAACCTTGCCTAAGATATCATGTGGAGGGGTAATATCTTGCACTTCTCCGCCTTTCCAGATTAGACAGTGACGGTAGCTAGTGCCAACATAAAATTTAAAGATTTCATTTTCAAATACGGGTTTAATCGCCTCGATAAGTACAGCGGCGTCCTCAGTGGAAATTTCATCAGAGCTATGGTCAATAATAGTACGCTCGGAATAAGGAATATTATCTTCTTCGGAAACGGTGACAATATTGCATCTAAGAGCGATATCATCAGCCTGCATAGGAACACCAATACTGAGAGCCTCAAGAGGTGAGCGACCAGAATAATAAACTTCTGGGTTATATCCAAGCACAGAAAGGTTTGCGGTATCACTACCTGGTTTCATGCCATTAGGTATAGTTTGAGCAAGACCAACTTCAGACATATCAGCTAAAAAGTCCATAGTAGGTGTATTAGCATAAGCCAGAGGGGTTTTACCACCTAGCTTTTCGATTGGCTCATCGGCCATACCATCACCAAGAATAATTACATATTTCATGGTAAACTCTCCTTTATATAGATAAAATAATAAAATGCTAAAATATTTCTGAATACAAATTATTATGAAACAAAAATGAATATTTGTCCAGTTATTTTAAAAAACTTTTGCAAATTGACCGCTTATTATAGACATAAAAAGCTAATGTGCATGTGCTGAGGAAATAAAAAAGCTACCGCAAAAGCGATAGCTTTAAATTTTTAGATTGTAAAGATTTTAAATACCTTAGTTGCAAGTTCGCTTCCAAGAATTAAAACTAAAAGCACAGGAGCAATCCATTTAACCATTACTTCATGCATTTTCTTTCTGTGGAATACACCTGATTCAGCTTCAACCTCATCAGCAATAACCTTAGTGCCAACAACATGACCAACGAGAATACATGTTAGGAATGCTACAATAGGCATCATTACAGAGTTAGAAATAAAGTCGAAGAAGTCGAGGAACTGCATACCAATGATTGTGATACCAGCCCATGGGCCATAGCCAAGACAAGATGGTATACCGATAATTAAAACAACAACTGTAACGCAGATTGTTGCAGTCTTACGGTTAAGACTTGTTTTATCAATTACAACAGAAACAATGGTTTCCATAAGAGAAATGGAAGAAGTTAATGCTGCAAATAGTACAAGTACAAAGAATACAGTACCAATAATAGAGCCAAAAGCCATTTTTTCAAATACCTGAGGCAGTGTAATAAACATCAGTCCAGGGCCAGCATTGATTTTGCTAGGGTCACCACCATTAAATGCGATTACTGGAGGAATAATCATAAGACCTGCAACAAAAGCAAATAATGTATCGAAAATTTCAATTTGAGCTACTGAATGTTCAAGTAAATTCTCTTTTTTCATGTAAGAGCCATAAGTAATCATAATACCCATAGCAAGTGACATGGAATAGAAAAGTTGACCGAGAGCACCAAGTACAGTTGATGCAGAGAACTGAGAAAAGTCAGGCATTATATAATATTTAAGACCTTCTAAAGCACCATCAATGGTAAGAGAATAAACAGCAATAAAGATAGCGAGTATAGCAAGTACAGGCATCATAAAGCGGCTTGCTTTTTCTATACCTTTTTCAACGCCAAATGCAACAACAACAGTGGTTAAAATAACATAGATTAAGAACCAAGGTGTAGGTCCACTAAAATCAAGCATTGTAGCTGGAATAGTACCCGCATCAAAGCCGATAAAACCACTAAAGAAATCACCGCCATCAGCAGCAGTTAGACCGTTGCCAGTTAAAAAAGTAAAAAGATATTTCATAACCCAGCCACCGATTACACAGTAATAAGGTGTAATGATAACAGGTACTAAAGCTGCAATCCAACCTAGAAAACCAAAACGCTTATCAAGAGCTTTGTAAGCACCTATACAGGACAGACGGGTTTTTCTGCCTATTGCAATTTCAGTTATCATAAGAGCAAAACCGAATGTGATTGCAAGAATGATATAAACCAAAAGGAAAATACCGCCGCCATATTTTGCAGCAAGATATGGGAAACGCCATAAGTTACCTAAACCTACGGCAGAGCCAGCAGCAGCAAGGACAAAACCGATACGGCTTGAAAAGCTGCTTCGTTCTTTGTTCATATATATACCCCTTTTTCTGCGGGCTTTAGAGCCTGCGTATTTCCTGAAACATTGAGCTAAAATGCAAAATGTAAACAGATAAGGTTATTATGCCATATAATAAATTTTAGTGCAATAACATAAAAGCAATTTCTTTTTTTATCACAAAAAAGATAGAAATTTTTTGGGTCAAATAGTGCAAGTATACACTGCTTTTCGTGGACATTTTGCCTTTATGTACACGATTCCATTAAGTAATAAACTTACAAATATGTTTTTTAGTTAAAAAAAAGCAAATGCTTTAAGCATTTGCCATTTATTTGAGTTCACTTACACTTACACTTCTTGTATGTGATATTGATTTCCATTCCTTTGTCCTAAAGAATAGGCATACTGCATTTATGGGAAGCCAGCTTACAATAAAGAACCAATAACTTAAAATACCTATTTTCATTGAACAAACCTGTTTTTTCTCAAGAACCATAACAATTACTGATGTTATACAGCTTAATAAAAAGGAAAGAACAACAGAAAGTGCTATGCTTGAAAGAATAGGAGTGCCAACAGAAATATGATAATGCACAGATAATGTTCGCACTATATGACCTAAAAGCATAGTTAAAACCCACGCAAGTTGTAAAATTGGTGCAAGAAGAAATACAAGTTGGTCTAATCTCATTCTAAGACCTCTAAAACCGCTTTTAAACATACTTTTTATAAGAGGTATGGAATAATAGTGTAAACACTGATAAATACCAGTAGACCAACGGCTTCTCTGATGCCATGATTGAGAAAAAGTGAGAGGTTGTTCATCATAGGTTAAAGCTTCAGGTACCCATGAAACAGGGATATTTGATAAAATGCATTTTGTAGTAAATTCAATATCTTCTGTCATGGTTTTGGTTTTCCAACCGCCCATAGATTTTAAAAGAGATAAATCAGCCATAAAACCACTGCCATTTATAATAGCAGAAAGCCCTACATGTGAACGGGTATGGCTGTAAAATCTGTTTACCATCCAGTAATAAATAGAATAACTTGATGATATATATGTATCCTTAGGGTTTTTACTATCTCTAAAACCTTGAGCAGCCTTTGCACCCTCACACCATGCATTGTTCATAGCACTTAGAAAACCAGAATCAACAACATTATCAGCATCAAAAACACAAATAGCATCGTGTTTGTTTTCCTTTAAAAGCTGATTTACTATCTGGTCTAAAACTTCACCCTTTGTTGAAACCTTACCTTGACAATGCAAAATATTTGCTCCAGCAGCTTTTGCCACTTGCTCTGTATTGTCTGTGCAGTTGTTAGGTATAACATATATATCGAAAAGTTCTTTTGGGTAATCTTGAGCCAAAAGACTTTCTACAAGGTTTGCTATAACAGCTTGTTCATTTCTAGCGGCAACAAGCACAGCAAATCTGCATTTTGGCGAGTGAACATGATATGGATTTTGCTTGCGAAAGGCGAATGGTACAAAAAATATGTAATATACCATATATATGAAAAACACAGAGCTTAAAATCCAAAGCAATTTTTCTAAAAACGGAATATAATGAAGCATGATTATTTATATACCTCCAAAAACGGACATTAAAAATCCGTATGAGTGCACAGCATTTAAATAACAACTGTACTATACTGTATAATACAGTATAAGACCCTAATGGTGCAGTGTCAACAAACAATTGTGTAATAAAAAAGAAAATAATAAAAAAACAATCAAAAATTAGTATTATTTGCATGTTTAATGTAAAGAACGTGTATAAGCCTGTGTATTTGCTGGGTAGACAGGCGTATGTAACGCAAGGGGTAAAAAATAAAACTGCAAGTTTAAACTGGTTAAAAGGGAAAAGGTGTTAAAGTTGCAAGATTACAAATTAAATCTTGCAAAAAATTTTTGTTAATGCATTGACGAAGTGAATAAAACGTAGTATAGTATAATAAGAAAGAAATTGAACTATAATCTAAACTTTGGATTTAAGTTATATTTGGCAATATGTGGGGTGCAAAGCACCTTTTCTTGTAGCCGTAAGGAGGAATTGATTTTACATGAACCGTTTGCTTAAAAAGTTCACCTTTTCACCAGAAATTGTGGACGTAATCGAAAACTGTAAGGGAATTTTTATCCCAACAACTAAGCAAGAGCTGTACGAAATGGTATTTGGTACAGGTCGCTCTGGTAAATATGATGTTGTATACGACGTTCCTGAAAAGGGTGAGGTTGTTGAGGCAACCGTTGTTCGTGCAAAAAATGGTGTAGTAGTCAATTATGTTGAGGACTATATGCGTCGCCGTGACCCTGACTGTATGCGTATTGGTGATGATAAGCCTACCGATAAGCCACGTTTTGCTGATGTTTATGGTTTCCCATTCTCAGATATGAAGAAAACTACACTTGAGTGGCTAAAAACTCAAGAGCTTATCTTTATGCCATTTAATTCTGGCGGTAATGTTTACGGCTATGGCTCTATGCTTATCTGCCCAAGAAATGCAGCATTCTTTGCTTTTGCACTAGCTCACCTTCAGGGCTTTGTTTCCGCTGAGGAAACCGATGGTTATGCACCTCGTGCAATCGTTTATGTTGCTCCACCATTTAGACATACTCATTTCAATGGCAAGCAGGTTGTTGTTCATAACCGCCTTGATGATTGCCATGAAGTATTCTCTTATAACCTTTACCCAGGGCCATCTGCTAAGAAGGGCGTATATTCTGTTCTTCTCGATATCGGCGAGCAAGAAGACTGGGTAACTGCTCACGCATCTGCTGCACGTTTAACAACTCAGTATGATAACGAGCTTGTTATCATGCATGAGGGTGCATCTGGTGGCGGTAAGAGCGAAATGTTACAAGACATAGCTCGTACAGAAGACGGTCGTGTGCTGCTTTCTGAAAACACTGTTACAGGCGAAAAAACTCTGCTAAACATGGGCAGAACTGCTATGATTGAGCCTGTATGTGATGATATGGCTACTTGCTATCCAAAACTGCAAACAGGCAGCGGCAAACTTGCTCTTGTTGATGGTGAGGATGGCTGGTTCTTGCGTATGGACGGTGTTACACACTATGGCTGTGACCCAGTATACGAACGCATCTGCACAGAGCCAGATGAACCACTTTGCTTCTTTAACATTCAGGGTGTAGTTGGTGCGACTAGCCTTATCTGGGAGCATACTCTGGATTCTAACGGCAAGCCATGCCCTAACCCTCGTGCTATTGTACCTCGTGCGAAAGTTCCACATATCGTAACAGAGCCTGTTGAAGTTGATATCCGTTCTTTCGGTACTCGTATGCCACCTTCAACCCGTGAAAACCCTAACTATGGTATTATGGGTATGCTTCACTTCATTCCACCAGCACTTGCTTGGATGTGGCGTTTAGTTGCTCCTCGTGGATTTAAAAACCCATCTATCGTAGGCGGCGGCGACCTAAAGAGTGAGGGCGTAGGTTCTTACTGGCCATTTGCTACTGGTATGCGTGTAAAGCAAGCTAATCTGCTTCTAAAACAAATTATTGATAATCCTAACACACGTTATGTGCTTATCCCTAACCAGCATATCGGCGTATACAAAGTAGGCTTTGCGGCTGAATGGATTAGCCGTGAATGGCTGAGCCGTCATAACGGTCATGTAAAGACTGAAAAGCTAACTCCAGCACGTTGCCCACTGCTCGGTTATGCTATGACTGAGATGACCATTGAAGGTCAGTCTATCCGTTCTAAGTATCTGAGAACAGAGCTTCAAGACCGTATGGGTGAGGACGGTTACGACGCAGGTGCGAAGATTCTAACCGACTTCTTTGCTAAGGAGCTTGAGAAGTTCTATACAGATGACCTTGACCCACTAGGTAAGCAAATCATTGATTGTTTCCGTAATGGTGGTACTCTTGAGGATTATTGCAAGTTGACTCCAATGCACTTCTAATAAAAGATAAGTGTCTGCTAAGAAGCAGACACTTTTTTTATAAAATTTTTTATATTACTTGTAAGATTAAAGGCTATTTGTTTATATATAGGGTAGAGGATAATTTAAAACGAGGGGAGGGGCAATAAATGAATGATGACAAAATTATTGAGCTTTATTGGAAACGAAATTCAGAGGCAATAGTGCAGTCAAATAAAAAATATGGTGGATATTGTTTTAAAATAGCAAAAAATATACTTAGTAATAATCAGGACTCAGAGGAATGTGTAAATGATACATGGCTTCAAGCATGGAATATAATTCCGCCCAATAAACCGAGTGAACTTAAAATGTTTTTTGCAAAGCTCATAAGAAGAATTTCATTCAATCGTTTTAAATTTATTGGTGCTAAAAAGCGTGGTGGTGGACAAATAGAAGCGGTATTAGATGAGCTTAGTGAATGTGTATCAGATAACACAAAAGATGTTGAAGATGAGATTATAACAAAAGAGCTAGGCGAATGTATAAGGGTTTTTGTGCGTGATTTGCCTGCTAGAGAGGGTGATATTTTTGCTAGACGGTATTTTTTCACCGAGTCAATCGAGCAAATAGCAAAAAGATATAGTATTACAACTAATAACACCATGGTTATTTTAAGCAGAACACGTCAAAAATTAAAACTCCATTTGATAAAGGAGGGTTATTTATATGAATGAGCATGATATATATGAAGCTATTGAAAATATAGACAATAATATTCTTAAAAGAAGCGAAAGAACAAAAAAACCATGGTGGATAGGCTTAACCGCCGCAGCTTTGGTAATAGCTATTGGACTGGGTACAGTGTTTAATAGTGGTCAAAATCCAGTTGTAACAACAGCATATGCAATAAGTGAAGCAAATTATCCTAAGATGGCAAAATATCCAGATGAAAACTCACCAACTTTTCATGATGATTATGACAAATGGTGGGAGTCAATTAAGGAGCAAGAACGAGAAACCGACTATAAAAACGGTGTTCAGCCATTTGTAGAGCAAACAGCACAGCAATTTTTATCTGATACAGAGCAAAATAAAGTTTACTCACCGCTTAATGTATATATGGCACTTGCAATGCTTGCAGAGATTACGGGTTCAGACAGCAGACAGCAGATTTTAGACCTGCTTTCAAGTGACAGCATAGAAAGCCTAAGAGCACAGGCAAATGATATTTGGAACACACATTATATGAATGATGGTGCAACTACAAGCATTTTAGCAAGTTCATTATGGCTTGATGATGGTGTGAAATTTAATCAGCAAGTCATGGATATACTTGCAAAAAACTATTATGCATCTTCTTATAAAGGTGATATGAGTTCAAGTGAGTTTAATGAAGTTTTCAAAGCGTGGCTTAGTGAACAAACAGGCGGTTTGCTTGACGACCAAATTGAGGGCATAAAGTTTACACCAGACACTATTATGGCACTGGCTACAACAATATATTTTAGAAGTAAATGGTATCAGGAGTTTGAAGATACTAAAGCCGATGTGTTTCATGGTGCTACAAGTGATACAACTTGTAAGTTTATGAACGCAAGCAAAACAGGAAATTATTTCTGGGGAAATAATTTTAGTGCTACCTATCATTTACTAGATAATTATGGAGGAACAATGTACTTTATTCTTCCAGATGAGGGAGTTGGGGTAGATGAGCTTTTAAAAGATAAAGAAGTTATGGATTTTATTTTCTCTCAAAAGGATTGGGAAAATGAATGGGAAAATAAAAAAGAAATAATTATAAACTTATCTGTGCCAAAATTTGATATAACTTCACAAATTGATTTGCAAAAAGGTCTTGAGAACTTGGGAGTAACTGATGTATTTGACAGTGAAAAATCAGATTTTTCACCTGTTACAGATATGAAAAACACGTATATAGGTAAAGCACAGCATGATGTAAGATTTGCTATTGATGAAAAAGGTGTTACAGCGGCTGCATATACAGTTATGTTAAAATGTGGTTCTGGACCACCACCAGATGATGAAATTGATTTTGTGCTTGATAGACCATTTTTATTTACTATAATAAGCGATGACGGTTTGCCATTATTTATTGGAGTTGTAAACCAGTTATAAACAAAAAACGAGCTGATATAAAAATCAGCTCGTTTAATTTTTTTATTTATTTTTTAAGCCCATAACAATCTTTTCAGCGGTTATAGGTAATTCTCTAATTCTAACACCGCAAGCGGTAGCAACAGCAGATGCAATAGCAGGTGATGGAGTGTTAATAACAACCTCACCGATAGATTTAGCACCAAATGGGCCAGATGGCTCATAACTGCTTTCAAATTCAACTCGAACCTTGTTTATATCAAGACGAGATGGGATTTTATATTGCATAAAGGAATTAGAATAGTTCACGCCTCTATCATCATAGATAACATCTTCATAAAGAGCCATGCCAATACCTTGAACAAGTCCGCCCTCGGTCTGTACTCTTGCAAGATTAGGGTTGATTGGTGTACCACAGTCGACCGCTGCACAGTAGTCAATCAGTTCGACTTTACCTGTTTCTGGGTCAAGCTCAATTTCAGCTGCACCCGCCATAAATGGAGGTGGTGAAGTAGGGGAGGAATGGCTGACAGTTGCAGCAAGCTCTCTATTGCTAAAGCACTGACCTTTATAACCGACCTGTTTTCTGGTTACAAATTTTTCAGGGTCTGCAACAACATAAACCTTTTGACCGTCAAAGTCTACATCATCAACATTAACCTTTAGCATTTCAGCACCAGTTAATAAAATTTTATCTCTTAGCTCCTCACAAGCCTTAACACAAGCCATGCCTGTGACATAAGTTGTAGCTGATGCATAAGAACCAGAGTCATAAGGTGAAACGTCTGTGTCTGACGCATAAACTGCAATATTTTTCATATCACAGTCAAGACAATCTGCTGCCATCTGAGCAAGAATGGTATCGCAACCAGTACCCATATCGGTACAGCCGATAAGCATATTATAATCGCCATCATCACCCATACGAATGGTTACAGAACCAACGTCAACATTGGAAATACCAGAACCTTGCATAGCCATTGCAATGCCAACTGCACGGATTTTACCATTTGGCAGAGTAATAGGTTTAGCCTTTTTATCCCAATCAATCATGTTTTTAACACGCTCAACGCAGCGGTCTAATGCACATGAAGTAGCAGTTTCGCCATAATATGCAGGCATAACCTGACCCTCACGCACAAGATTTATTTCACGCATTTTAACAGGGTCGATATTTAAAATTTCAGCAAGTTCATTTACAGTGGATTCTACCGCAAAAATACCTTGTGTTGCACCATAACCACGGTAAGCACCAGCAGAAAGTGTATTTGTGTATACAACGTCCCAAGTGAATTTAAAAGCCTCTTGTTTGCCATACATAGGAATAGGCTTATGAGCGGATAGACCAACAGTAGTTGGACCATGCTCACCGAAAGCACCTGTGTTAGACAGTGTATATAAGTCAATAACCTTAATTATACCGTCTTTTGTAGCACCCATACGGACAGTAAGCTCCATGCTATGACGTGGAGAAGATGCAATCATAGACTCATAACGTGAGTAAACAATTTTTGCAGGTCTGCCAGTTTTTAGTGTAACAATAGCAGGGTAAACTTCGGTAACAACAGTTTGTTTTGCACCAAAACCACCACCAAGACGAGGCTTTATTACACGAATTTGGGTTTTTGGAATATCAAGAGCATGTGATAAAATACGGCGAACATGGAAAGGAACTTGAGTGGAAGAAATAACATTTAATCTGCCATAGGTGTCAAGCTGAGTATAAGTTCTGAATGTTTCCATCATAGCTTGCTGATTTTGCTTTGTGCGGTAAGTGCGTTCGATTACAACATCACACTTTGCAAATGTGCCTTCAACATCACCATGGCTATCACTGCCAGATGCACATAGGTTTCGCATATTGTCTGCACCAACAGGGCAAAGAGATTTCCAGCTTTCCTCTGGGTGAACAAGTATTTTATTGTCCTTAGCCTTACACATATCTAAAACAGGCTCAAGCACTTTATATTCAACTTTAATAAGTTTTAAAGCCTTATCAACAGCTTGCTCTGTTTCACCTGCAACAATAGCTACTGCATCGCCTACAAAACGAACTCTGCGGTCTAAAATCAGTCTATCATATGGAGATGGCTCTGGATAGGTCTGACCTGCCATAGTAAAACGGCTTTGTGGCACATCTTCATGTGTTAAAATACACACAATATCTGGAACTTTCATTGCGATATTGGTATTAATGCTAGTTATAAGAGCATGAGCATGAGGAGAACGTAAAACCTTAACGATGAGACAATCAGCAGGGGCTAAATCATCAGTGTAAACTGGCTTACCAGTGGTTAATGCCTTAGCATCAGATTTTACAACACCTGTACCTACATATTTATTCATTGACAATCCTCCTTGCTCACAAGATATGCTTTAATAGCTCTAAGCTGACTTACATAACCTGTACATCTGCAAAGATTACCAGATAAATATTCTCTGATTTCATCTTCTGATGGGTTTGTAAGCTCATCTTTCATTGCGATAATATTCATAATAAGCCCTGGGGAGCAGAAACCGCATTGTTCTGCACCTTCCTTAGCTAAAAACAAACCGATTTCCTCAGCCTCTTGTTGTTTACCTTCAAGTGTTATAATATCGTGACCATCTGCACGAACTGCAAGCATAGTACAAGAAAGCACAGGTTTTCCGTCCATAAGCACGGTGCAAAGTCCACAGTTAGATGTTTCACAGCCACGCTTTACAGATTTACAGCCTTTTTCACGCACATACTCTAAAAGAGGCTGGTCAGGGCTTACAGCATCTTCGATTTTTTTGCCATTTAGAGTAAAAGAAATTAAAATCTTTGCCATAAATAAATTAAACCTCCTGCTTTAAAGCTAGTAATGCACGACGAACAAGCACTCTAGTAAGGTGACGTCTAAAATCTGCACTGCCACGCATATTGCTTGAAAAATTCAAGGTGTCTGCAACATAATCTGCAAATTTGTTTGCACTTTCCTCAGTAATGCCATCATTTAATATGCCATCGTTATCCAAAATAAGACTAGCTCTTTGTGGTCTTGCACCGATAGCAATTCTAAAACCATTATCTCTGAAATCTTCTGGTAATTTGCTTACACAGCAAGCGATAACAGGGAAATCGGTTTCGGTTGCACGATGGGTTATATAATGAGTTTTCTGGTTATTTTTTGGCAGAATAACATGTGTTAAAATATCTCTATCATGAGGCATATTTACAAAATCAGATAATTTAACTTTGCCTGCATGATAAAGCTGAACCTCAGCACCTAAAGCAAGCATTAAAGTTAGCGGGTCAGAAAAGCCAAATCTGCCCCAAATAGAACCGCCAATAGTTGCACAGTTTCTAAACTGCACACCTACAATATGGCGTAAACTCTCTTTAATAGCATCTCCAAAATAGCTGTTAATAGCCTCATTGGTTTCGATTTCACGCAGAGTTACCATACAGCCAAGTTTAAATTCGGTGTCAGTTTCCTCGATTTTATCAAGACCAAGTCCTGATAGGTCAATAGCTGTTTTTATCGAACGATTGCCCATTTTAAGCCAGCCACAACCACCTAAAATAGTGGAAGATTTTTTTTGATTTAGCGAATAGGCTTGTTCTAAGGTTTCAGCTTTTACATAGGTATCTATTGTGAACATTCGCATTCTCCTTTTTTACAAACATAACAAAAGCCGCCAGAAAAGTGTGGCAGCAATTAGGTTAGATATCGAAAACCAAACGCTGCGTTTTAAATTTGATATACAGCGAAAAAAGAAAAGATTTTCGGACATTAAATGTATTATATAGATATTATATCAAGCAGACAAAAAAAATACAATTTTTATTGACAATTTTCTATACGAAAATTTAACCAAAATTACACGAAAATAATACCAAAATAAAATGCGAAAGCCACAGCTTTTTAGCTGTGGCTTTCACCAAAAAGAGAGAACACGAGGTGGGATTTAATAAACCCCGATGATAAAAGCAAAAATATTGTTAAATGTTTAACATTTCTAACCGAGTAATAGTATAACTGTTTTTGTAATAAATTTCAATATATTTTTAGCAAAAAAATTTTCACTTTTTATCACATATATATTATAATATCTTTGATATGTCTAAAGGAGGATATTATAAAGTGGTAGAAAAAAAGCTAATTCCATGTGATTTAGGGCAAATTGCCGACTCAGGTCAATGCTTTAGAATGACAAAACAAGATGATAATACATATAAAATTATAGCAACAGATAAATGTACCTATGCTCATATGCAGGGAGAGAATTTGGTTTTAGAATGCAGTGAGCAGGAATTTGATGAGTTTTGGAGAGATTATTTTGATTTCGATACCGATTATCAAAAAATATGTGATTCAGTTGATGAAAATGATGAGTTTTTAAAAGCATCAGTTGAATATGGTAGCGGAATGAGAATTTTAAAGCAAGAGCTTTGGGAAATGCTAATAACCTTTATGATTTCACAAAATAATAACATTCCAAGAATACAAAAGTCAGTAGAGGCTATTTGTGAGAAATTCGGCAGAGAAAAGACCGATAACAGGGGAAATAAGTATTTTACATTTCCAACTAAAGATGAACTTGCAAAAGCGAGCATTGAGGAGCTAAGAGCGTGTGGTTTAGGTTATCGTGACAGATATTTATTTGAAATTGCACACAGCGAATTTGATGTGTATTCGATTAAAAATATGCCAATAGATGAAGCAGAAAAAGCACTATGCAAAATAACTGGCGTAGGAAAAAAAGTAGCAAATTGCATTAAGCTATTTGGTCTTCATGATTTATCATCTTTTCCTATTGATACTTGGATTAAAAAAATTTGTGATAAATATTATAATGGTAGTTTTCCTGTCGAGAGATATAAAGGATATGCTGGTGTAATTCAGCAATATATCTTTTTCTATGGAAGAACTGGAATAAAACTTTAAGATTTTGCCATCTGTTCATAGACACTTGTTTATGATATAATTAGCTGTAAAGAAAAATTTACAGAAAAGAAAGGTAAAATATGGAGTCAAAAATCAAAGAAATAATGCATAGGTTATCATACCTTTTGGAAATTTTAGTTGGATTTTTAATGCTTGCTGCTTTGTTTGCAGCTCTTGGCGGACTTGTTTATATGATAAATCCATCAAGTCTTTTTACAAACCCAACTGTATTTTCAGAGTATCTTGGTATAGCATCAACAATAGTTATTGGTGTGGAGTTTGTAAAAATGCTTTCCACACATACTTTAGATTCGGTAATTGATATAATGTCGCTTGCAATCGCTCGCCAAATGATAACCGAACATACATCACCGCTTGAAAACCTATTTGCAGTTATAGGTATTGCATTGCTTTACTTAGTTAGAAAGTTCTTATACATCAAACAACTTGATAAGATAGAACATGTAAAGATACTTGATTTTATTAAATCTAAAAAACAAAAAGAAGGAGAAACCGATGTCACTACCAAATGACCCAATAATGCTTTTAAGCGTGGTAAATACCATGCTGCGTGACAGATATAACTCACTTGATGCACTGTGTGACGGTGAAAATCTTGCTAAAAGTGCAATTGAACATCGTTTAGCGACTGTGGGCTATGAGTATATGTCGGAAATAAATCAATTTCGTTAAATTTAACCGTCGCTTTAATGCGGCGGTTTTAATTTTGATAAAAAGGAGTATGTAAAATGGAAATGATGGAAAATCTTCAGAAAATCGCAAGACAATGCGGTGAAATTATGCTTTCTGCCGAGGATATCGAGCGAAACATAACTGAAAAGGAAGGTCAAAAGAATTTTGTAACCAAATATGATGTATTAGTTCAAAAAACACTGCAAAAAGAATTATTATCTCTTTACCCAGAGGCTCATTTTTATGGTGAGGAAGATGGTCAGCAAGATGATGTACATAGTGGCATGGCATTTATAGTTGACCCAATCGACGGCACAACAAACTTTATCAAGGGTTATAGAGTAAGTGTGGTTAGTATTGGTGTTGCAAAAGATGGAGAAATTATTTGCGGTGTAGTTTATGACCCTTATACAGATACAATGTATCATGCAGAAAAGGGCAAAGGTGCATATGTAAACGGAAAGCGTGTATATGTTTCTGATTGTTCTCTTGCAAACAGTATGGTTTGCGTAGGTACTGCACCTTATTATGCTGAATATACAGACAGAACTTTTGCTCTTGCGAGAGCTTTATTTGATAATGCACTTGATTTACGCCGTTCAGGTTCAGCAGCACTAGACTTGTGTGCGGTTGGCTGTGGCAGAGCTGATTTAATGACCGAGTGGGTTGTGTGTCCATGGGATTTTGCAGCCGCTAAATGTATAATTGAAGAAGCAGGCGGTATTATGACTCAGATTGACGGTTCACCTATGAAATTAGATGGCAAGTGTTCAATCTTAGCAGGTGGCAAAAGAGCACATGCAGAGTTTTTTGAAAAAGGATTACATAAAATTTAATGAATAAATCATTTATACAGAAAAATACATTAATCCCAGCACTTATTTGCACTATTTTATGGGGAAGTGCTATACCTGTTGTAAAAACAGGTTATGAGCTTTTAAGTATAACAGATACTTTTGCAAAATTTACATTTGCAGGTTATCGCTTTGCACTAGCGGGAATTTTGGTTCTTTTACTTATGAAAGTGCAAAATAAACCTATAAAACCAGAAAAAAGTGCATGGAGTGCAATTTTAATGATATGTGCAGTGCAAACAGTGCTGCAATATGTGTTTTATTATTTGGGTGTGGGCAATACATCAGGTGTTAGAGGTTCAGTTTTAAGTGCAACATCAACATTTTTTTCAGTTATAATTGCACATTTTGTATTTGTAACAGATAAACTCACTTTAAAAAAGACAATAGGCTGTATAATTGGCTTTTTAGGTGTTATAGCTGTGCTTTCTGGTAGTGGTTTTGGTTATGAGAAAGTCAAAATAACAGGTGAAGGCTTTATGCTTATGAGTGCAGTCGGACAGGGAATAGGTGCAGTAGTAAGCCGAAAAGTTGCAAAAGGTAAAGATGCTATGCTGCTTACTGGTTGGCAACTTTTTATAGGCGGTGTATTTTTATCACTTGTCGGTCTTTTAGGCAAAGGACAGATAAATATTACACCTAAAGGCTTTATTTTGCTTTTATATCTCGCCATTTTATCCGCTGTTGCATTCTCTCTTTGGACTGTTATGCTTAAATATCAACCAGTTGCAAAAGTCACCGTTTATATGTTTTTAGTGCCAGTGTTTGGCTCTATTTTAAGTGCAGTTATTTTAAATGAAAATGTATTTACAGTTAAAAATTTAATAGCACTTATATTTGTGTGCCTTGGTATACTGCTTGTAAACAAACAAAAATAAACCCGCAAATTGCGGGTTTATTTTTTATGCAGTGTATTCTAGGTTTCTGCCACTTGCTGAAACAGCTTCGGATAGTTTGTTTAAAAAATCACTCTCTTTAAGCTGATTGGTATGGACAACAATGGTCATTTTATCTGATGATTCTGGTATATCAATTCTCAATGGTGCATCAGTGTGTGTATTTAACATTCTATTAAACATAGTTTCTTCTGGAGTGGTATTGGAGAAAAGTGCAAAATGAAAACATGCTATATTTGATAAATAAGCATTTTTAAGAGCTGGAGTTGGTGTTTCAAAACAAGGCTCAATACACACAAAAGAACAACCGTCACTGCGTCTTAAAAGTCTGCCATCGTGCCAGATTTCAGAAAGAGTAGACAAGGTTTGTGGAGATGCACCATCTGCCATAACACCTACACATTTGCCAGATAATAATTTATTTGTAACATCAAATAAAAGCTGTGCAGGAGAAGGTTCTAAAAGTTCATCGTTTGGCTGCATAACAAATCTTACTAGCGGGTAAATTATATCGGTTTTTTCAAGAGTCCAAATTCCCGTACTTGAAAAACTTTGCACAAAAAAACCACCTTTCAAAATAGATTAGTCATACACTTAAAGTGTATGCATTATTATTTATTAGTGTTACTGTTATTATTGACGGGAATTTATGGAATATACAAAAAATCCGTCTTTTTATAAAAAAGACGGATTTTTAATATTTTATTCAGCTGTGTTTTGCTGAGCTTTAGCAGCCTCAGCAGCTTGTTTAGCCTTTTCAGCTTGAGCCTTCATCATAGCCTCAAACTTTTCCTTTTCTTCTGGGGTAGGAATTGGCTCGATACAACTTCTTGGACAAGCCTTAGCACACATCTTACAGTTTTTACACTTGTCATAGTCGATTTTAGCAACACCATTTTCAACATGGATTGCATCAAACTTACAAGTCTTTTCACACTTCTTACAGCCAATACAAGATACTTCACAAATCTTCATTGCAACAGCACCCTTGTCTTGGTTTGTACAGTTAACATGAACCTTTTTAGACTTTGGAAGTAAATCTATGAGTTTCTTAGGACAAGCACTTACACATTTGCCACAAGCAACACATTTTTCAGTGTCAACTAAAGCCTTACCATCAACAATGTGGATAGCATCAAATACACAAGCGGAAACACAAGAACCTAAGCCCATACAGCCAAAAGCACATTCCTTAGGGCCACCAGCTACACGCATAGCTGCATTACAGTCCTGAAGACCTTCATACTTAGTCTTGTCAATAGCCTTACAGCCACCAGAACAATGCACATGAGCTACCTTTGGTTCTTCAGCAGTAACCTCAGCACCCATAACAGCAGCAATTTTCTCTGCACAGGCAGCACCGCCAACAGGACAACCGTTTACAGGAGCTTTGCCCTCAACGATTGCAGAAGCTAGACCGTCACAACCTGGGTAGCCACAGCCACCACAGTTTGCACCAGGCAGACATTCACGAACAAGTGGCACTCGCTCGTCAACTTCAACAGCAAAAACTTTCGCTGCCACGCCCAGAAGTATTGCAAATAGCAAACCCATTATACTAAGAGATGCTACTGCAAAGATAATATTTGTAAAATCCATTTCTCACGCTCTCCTTTTGCTTACCAGATTTTCAGACCAGAGAAGCCCATAAATGCCATTGCAAGCAGAGATGCAGACACCAGTGCGATTGGGAAACCTTCAAAGCACTTAGGACATTTTGCGGTAACTTCCAGACGCTCACGGATAGATGCAAAAATAACGATTGCAACTAAATAACCAACACCTGCAAATACACCGTAAACGATAGAGCCAAGCAGTGAATACTGATTGTCAATATTGGTGATAGCTGCACCAAGTACAGCACAGTTAGTGGTAATCAGTGGCAGGAAGATACCAAGTGCTTGATAAAGAGATGGCATTGCTTTTTTCATAAACATTTCTACAAACTGTACAAGTGTAGCAATAACCAAGATAAATGCGATTGTACGCATATATTCAAGCTCTAGTGGAACAAGCACAAAATAGTTTACAGCCCAAGAAACAATAGATGCAAGAGCCATAACGAAAATAACAGCCATACCCATGCCGACTGCGGTATCGGTCTTTTTGGATACGCCGAAGAATGAACAACAGCCTAAAAACTGTACAAGGATATAGTTATTTACAAGCACAGCTGAAATAGCAAGGAAGATTATATCAGTCAGTGCCATGCCATCAGGCAAACCTGCCTGCACAGCAGCAAAGTAATTCATTTACTTATCCCCCTTCTTATTCATAAAGTACTGGATTGCAGCAAGTAAAAATCCCATCATAAGGAAACCGCCCGCTGGCAGAATCATCATTGAAATTGGGTTTTCATAAAGGAATGGTAGTTTAATACCAAGCTTATCTGCACCTACATAACCAGAAAGAATTGTGCCTGCACCAAGCAGCTCTCTGAAAAAGCCCATAAGCACAAGAGCAAAGGTAAAACCGATACCCATGCAAACACCATCAAGAGCGGAAGGCAGAACCTTATTTTTAGATGCATAAGCCTCTGCACGACCTAAAATGATACAGTTAACAACGATAAGAGGCAGGAACAGACCAAGAGATGCAGCCAGTGAAGGGATAAATGCCTGAAGGCTTAAATCAATAATGGTTACGAAACCTGCAATAATTGTTATAAATGCTGCAATACGAACCTTTTCAGGGATAAACTTACGCAGCAGAGAAATAACAATGTTTGAACAAATAAGTACAACAGTAGCAGCTAAACCCATACCGATAGCATTAGACAGAGAAGTTGTGGTAGCTAATGCTGGACACAGACCGATAGTCTGCATAAATACAGGATTGTCCAGAAGGACAGCTGAATTTAATCTATCTTTGAATTTCATAATTGTCCTCCTTAGCCTTCAAGACTTAAAACATAATTTGCAGCGGTGTTTACAGCAAGTGTTACTGCACGAGAAGTAATAGTAGCACCTGTGATAGATACTATATCGCCGCCATCTTTAGTAACAGCCAGAGAGCCATCAGCAGGCTTGCCAGCAAACTGTGGAATCCAAGTAGGGTCGGCCTGTGCTTTAGCACCAAGTCCTGGGGTTTCTGCGTGGCTTGTAACCTGTGCACCAGCGATTGTGCCATCAAGATTTACACCAACAACAACAGTAAGTGTGCCACCAAAACCAGAAGGCAGAACTTCCATACAATAGCCAACAGTTTCACCATCAATAACAGCTTTATAAATATTCTGTATTGCAGGTGTGTTTTTATCTGGAGCTGGAACTTCGGTAACTTCAGCAGGCTCAAACTCAGCATTTGGAATTAGCTGTGCCATAGCTGCTGCACGAGTTGCCTCTTTATTCTTTTCAATCTGTGGAGCTGTAACCTGATTTACAAAACCAAGCAGCAGTGCAGTTATAAATGTGATTAAAAACAGTACCAGAGCAAGCATGCCCATGGATTCTTTTTTAGATTCTGTCATGATTACTTGCCCTCCTTAGCGTCAGAATAACCGAACTTTCTTGGCAGACACTTCTGGTCAATCATCCATACAAGAGCATTCATAATCAGAATGGAGTAGGAAACGCCTTCTGGCAGACCGCCAAAGTAACGGATAAATACAGTAAGTACGCCACAGCCTACACCAAATACAATCTGGCCCTTTGGAGTAACAGGGCTTGTAACATAGTCAGTAGCCATAAAGAATGCACCAAGCATTAAACCACCAGAAAGAACTTGGCTAAGCATCCACTGAAGTCTGTCAACATCGCCCATTGGGAACAGGAATGTTAAAACAGCAACAGTTAAAATATAAGCAGCTGGAATATTTATGGTGATAACCTTGCGGATTAACAGATAAATACCACCTACTAGAAGAGCAAGTGCACAGGTTTCACCAATAACGCCACCATGCTGACCAAAGAATAAATCAAGTATGCTCTCGCTTGGCAGAGTTTTTGCCTTTAGAGAGGCAAGTGGTGTAGCAGTTGAAATTGCATCTGTAACCTCAACACTAGCGAATAAAGGCAGCTTTTGATGTGGCTGAACCCAAGTGGTCATAAGTGCAGGCCAAGATGCCATCATAAATGCACGAGCACCTAAAGCTGGGTTCATAAAGTTTTTACCAATGCCACCAAACAGCATTTTTACAACAATAATTGCAAATGCACCACCAATAACAGGCATCCAGATAGGAGCTGCAACAGGTACGTTAAATGCAATTAAAATACCAGTAACTACGGCGGATAAATCGCCAATGGTAGCCTTTTTATGGTTTACCTTGCAGTAAAGCCATTCAAAAACAACACAGGAAATAATAGTTGCCACTGTCATGGTTAATGCACGGAAACCGAATGTAAAAATAGCAACGGCAAGTGCAGGAATAAGAGCTAAAACAACATCAAGCATTAAGCTTTTGGTGCTGTCCTCAGCTTTAATATGTGGCGAGGAGGTGACAACTACTTTACTTAAATCATACATTCGTTTTTACCCCCATTATTTG
Source organism: Candidatus Butyricicoccus avistercoris (assembly GCA_019113005.1). GTDB lineage: Bacteria > Bacillota > Clostridia > Oscillospirales > Butyricicoccaceae > Butyricicoccus_B > Butyricicoccus_B avistercoris. The sequence goes on from DXIE01000045.1 coordinate 29,190, forward strand.
CTTTCTTCCGAAGTTTTTTCTGCTTTAGCCTTGGCTGCTTCAGCGTCAGCCTTTGCCTTAGCTGCTGCACGCTCTGCCATAACACGAGCTTTTGTTAGGCGGAAACGCTGTACAAGCTGAATTCTAGCAGGGCATACATATGAACATGAACCACACTCGATACAGTCCATAGCACCTAGAGAAACACATGTGTTATAATCGCCTGCATTGCCATATGCATTCATCATCATAGGCATAAGATGCATTGGACAAGCGTTTATACACTTACCGCAGCGGATACAGCTTGGATTTTCTTCACGCTTATCCTCATCTCCGCAGAAAGCTAAGAATGCATTTGTACCCTTAAAAACAGGGATTTCAAGAGAGAACTGGGAAACACCCATCATAGGGCCGCCCATAATCAGCTTGTTTGGAGCTTCTTTAAAGCCGCCACAAGCATCAATAAGACGTTCGACTTGAGTACCAATTCTAACTTCAAGGTTTTTAGGTTCAACGATAGCAGAACCAGAAACAGTAACAATACGGCGTACAACAGGCATACCAGTTGTAAATCTACGATAAATAGCACCAGTAGTATCTACATTGAATACTGCACAACCTGCATCAGCTGGAAGTTTACCGCTTGGAACTTCTCTGCCAGTACAAGCGTTAATTAGCTGTTTTTCTGCACCCTGTGGGTATTTACATTTTAAAGGATACAGCTTTAAACGGCTGTCATCAGCGATAAGCTCATTTATTTTAGCAAATGTATCGCTCTTATTTTCCTCAATAGCGATAATAGCATTAGGAACTTCCATGATATCAGCGAGCATTTTAAGTCCGCCAATAACTTCTTCTGGACGCTCTAAAAGCAGTCTGTGGTCAGATGTGATATAAGGTTCACATTCAGCAGCGTTTACTATAATAGTATCGCACTTGCCAATACCTGACTGAATTTTTACATGAGTTGGGAATGTAGCACCACCATGACCCACCATACCAGCAGAGCGAATAGTCTCAATTCGTTCCTCATTGGTCATGTTTGCAAAGTCATAAGGGTGGACAGACTCATGTAAACGGTCTTCTTTGTCATTTTCAATGACAATGCTCATTACTTTTGTTCCGTTTGGGTGCAGTCTTGGCTCAACTGCGATTACCTTACCAGAAACAGTTGCATGAACTGGTGCAGAAACAAAACCGCCAGCTTCAGCAATAGGCTGACCAAGGTCAACAACATCGCCAGCTTTAACAATAGGCTTTGCAGGAGCACCGATGTGCATAGAAACAGGCAGAATCACCACATCAGGTGTCGGCAGGATTTCTATGGCTTTAGTGTTTGTTGCGGATTTATAACCTGGGTCAGAATGCGGACCTGGGTGAATACCGCCACGAAACGAGTACACCATGAATTTCACCTCTCCATTTAAATTATGTGTACAAAAAATAATAAATACTGCGATAAAAAACAAAGCAGTATCAGAGTAATATAGTAAAATGCAATTTTACTCAACATAAATTATACTTATTTTCATATGTAATAATCAACATATTTCTTGTGTAAAAATAAAAACAAAAGATAAAATATAGAAGTTTTAACAAAAGAAATACAAAAGTTACCCAAAATATAACCATAAATAAATGGTGAAATTTTTCACAATTTCACCATTTGTTGAGTATATTGAGTTTTAAAGCACAGAAAGTTCGGTTTCTATTATATTAAGACCATCAATTTCAAGCATTTGCCCCATTCTTAAATTCGGCATTGGTATATTATCTGGAAAAATAATTTGCATTGTGCTGCCATTATCCTCATTTGCAAAAGCCCTAAATACTCCGCTATGAACATTTGCAATACGCTTAACAACCGAAAGCCCAAAACCAGAGGCAGTGCCATGACTTTTATCGTATCTAAAACTATCCATATCTTGATGAAAAAAGTATTCAGAACCAATTTGCTCTATACATTCTTCGGCTATGCCTATGCCATTATCAGAAACCTCTATATAAACCATACCATCTTTTTTATACAACGAAAGACTGATTTCGGTCACATTCTGTGTTGTCATCGCATTTGAAAGCAAGTTTAAAATGGCGTGTGTCATAAGATTTTTATCAAAAACCGATGTTAATTCTTTAGGGCTACTTATAGTAAAATTTATATTAAATGAAACTTTTCTGCACTCACTTAAAATATCAACACACAATGTCACTAAATCATTTAAAGTGGGGTTCATAGATATATTTAAATCGGCATTATTTTCAAGCATTTGTAAATGGGTTATTTCTCTATGAATACGCAAAGTGTTCTTATGAATGCTGTTTAGCAGTTCTGAATCAAATGTTTTGCGGTTAGCAATAAGGTTTAACGCTATAAAATTACGTGAAAGTGCAGTTGATAGTTCATATTTTGTGTGTGCAGGCAAACCCTGAAATAAATTTTCAGTGGGCATAAAATATAACAAAGCACCTTGTTCACATGCTCTTATATCCAGTCTATACATATTGGAATCAATAGATTCTATTGTTTGTATAGAGTCACCAGTTTTAAGTGTGGTTTTAATTGAATTTACTGCTGATGTACTTAAAACTTCAAAAATAGAGCGAAAATTAAGCTGTTTAAGCACTTTTTCTGCTGCGGGAGTTTGTGTTATTATATCTCCATGTGCAGAAACAAGCACAAAAATGGCACTTTCTGCACACATCATGTCTAGCATCAGCTCTGAAAGCTGGAAATTTGTGAAATCTGACATATAAAGCACCTTTTTAATTTATTTTTATCTGACATAATTCTCAAAAGAGTTATACATAATTGACCAAAAATGTGCCAAGATATTATTATTATAACATCATCGCTGTATAGTTTGCAAAGAATATTGTGGAAAAAAAGAAAGAAATTTGACACACTTTTCACAAATTGCTCTTGCAGAAATGGTACACTATGGTTTATAATATATCCATAAAGTTCCCAAAAAGAGCTGTTAGGAGGAATTATTAACATGGCTATTAAAGTAGGTATCAATGGTTTCGGCCGTATCGGTCGTATGGTTTTCCGTGCTGGTCTGAAGAACCCAAACATCGAGTTCGTTGCAGTAAACGATCCTTTCATGACTCCAGACTACATGGCTTACATGCTGAAGTATGACACAATGCACGGTCGTTACGACGGCACCATTGAGTATGATGAAAACTCTATCACCGTTGACGGCAAGAAGATTCTGTTCCACGCTGAAATGGATCCAAAGAACATTCCATGGGGCAAGGACGGCGTTGATTACGTTGTTGAATCCACTGGCGTATTCCTAACTAAGGAAAAGGCTCAGGCTCACATTGACGGCGGTGCTAAGAAGGTTATCATGTCTGCTCCTTCTAAGGACGACACCCCAATGTTCGTTATGGGCGTTAACCAGAACGACTACACTAAGGATATGACTTTCGTATCTAACGCTTCTTGTACTACTAACTGCTTAGCTCCAATCGCTAAGGTTCTTGACGAAGCTTTCGGTATCACTGAAGGTCTGATGACTACTGTTCACTCTGCAACTGGTACTCAGAAGGTTTGTGACGGTCCTTCTAAGAAGGACTGGCGTGGTGGTCGTGCTGCTACTGGCAACATTATCCCATCTTCTACTGGTGCTGCAAAGGCTGTTGGTAAGGTATATCCAAAGCTGAACGGCAAGCTGACTGGTATGTCTATGCGTGTTCCTACTCTGGACGTTTCTGTTGTTGACCTAACTTGTAATCTTGCTAAGCCAGCAACTTATGAAGAAATCTGTGCTGCTATGAAGGCTGCTTCTGAGAAGCCAATGAGCGAAGGCGGTCTGAAGGGTGTTCTAGGTTACACTGATGAAGACGTTGTTTCTTCTGACTTCCTAGGCGATCCTCGCACTTCTATCTTCGACGCTAAGGCTGGTATCCAGCTGACCGATACTTTCGTTAAGGTTGTATCTTGGTACGATAACGAATGGGGCTACTCTTGCAAGCTTCTAATGCTTATCGAGCATATGGCTGAAGTTGACAACAAGTAATTCCTTTTGTTGATATAATAATCCCGTGTTTTCACGGGATTATTTTTTTGCTTTAAAATAAAGCAATGTTAATATGCGTTGCTTGTGGCAACGGATATTTTCTCATACAATAGTGGTAACAACTAAAAGAAAGGGGTTATCTATAATGTTAAATGAGAATATTAAAAAAATAAGAAAATCAAAAGGACTTTCACAACAAGAGCTTGCTATCAAACTAAATGTGGTTAGACAAACAATATCTAAGTGGGAGCAAGGGGGTTCACTTAGATAAAGATACCACATCAATCCCACGCTGACTTTTGCTCAACCGATACAGCCGGAGGGCTGGATAACAAGAAAAGGCGGTATGCGCCCCGTGGAGGGGTAGCGTACCGCCTTTTCT
>DXIE01000046.1 GCA_019113005.1 Candidatus Butyricicoccus avistercoris
TATAGATTACTACAACAACGAAAGGATTTCTATAAAATTAAAAGGAATGAGTCCTGTACAGTACAGAACTCATTCACTTGCAATTTAAATTTAATATTTATTTTTGTCTAAACTTTGGGGTTCACTTCAAAGTATCTGCTTAAATAAAACTATTTAAAATCTGACGAATAATGCACAGCACAAGTAAATGAGCTGGATAAAATATATAAAACCAATATTTATTATACTTAATTTTAGCATATTCATAGTGCTTTATAAAAAATATTGAGGCTGATGCAATTACAAGTGTAAGTACAAAGTCTAAAAAAATTGTAAAACGTTCTGACCATTGAAAGTCAAAGCCAGTCCAACCACAATATAAGAAATAAAGCACAAATAAAAATAAAAATGTCCAAATAGCTTGCTTTTTACGGTCATCTAATAAGTATAAACCTAAAATAAACGGTATACCAAATTGCCAATATTCCATTTGAAACAGTAGAGTAACAAAATATATCAAACATACAGACAAGGTATATAGTATGTATTTAACATAATCTTTTATATTTTTACTGCTTATAAATTTAATAATTCCAATGCACAACACACCAAAAGCAAGTGTAAATATAACATTAAGGTCATCAGTGATACTTTGTTCATGTGCCCATGCAAAAATAGGCTGAGAAATAAATCCAGCAATAAGTAAACGGAAAAAATAAGTTTTTATATTTTTAGTATATTTACAGCCCTCTGCAAGCTGAAAGCAGAATATAGGAAAGGCTATTCGACCAAGAGCATATAGAATATCAAAGCTAAAACCTATTTGTTCTCCACCCTGAGTATATGTAAATCTAATATATGATATACTAAAATCTGTTAACTGTCTTATAGGAGAATTTAAAAGATTATTTATATGGTCTAAAAGCATACAAAAACAGGCTATAAGTTTTAAATGCATTGTGTTAAAAGATATCTTTTTAGTCACTTTAACCCCTCCATTTTATGAGTAAAAGCAGATGCCCGAAGGCATCTGCTAGTTTATTGATTGCTACCCAAAATAATATTTACTAAAAGCTCTAGAGGGAATTTGCCATCAGGGTAAACAAGGTTTGATTGAGTATTGTTTTTAAAATTAACCTGTATGCTGAATGGATAATTATTACCAAACTTGAAAACAGTATTAGTGCTGATACTAACTTCATCAAGCATAGCATTTTCAAGTATTTTTGACATAATATTCACATCATCTATACGTACTGTACTGCCTTCAGAGTCATCAGTAAATAAAGCTTCAATTTTTTGACGTGTTTCATCTGATAATTTATCAGATGTTATTATATCATAAATAGATATGTCCATACTAGCAACATTATCCACAGTAAGAGGTTCTGGTTTTACGTTTGCATATTTATCAATAAGTGCAAGTGTTTTTGTGTAAGTTGAGTATACAGGTACATACTGAAGGGAGCTGCCGTTTGTATATCCATCTTCATTGTAATAGTTTACGTTAACATCAAGTCTTAAAACAGGGATATCAGTTTTAGCTTGCTCTTTAGTGAGAGTTAAACTTTCCTCTCTAAGAGTTTTAATAATTTCGATTGCTTTGTTTTTATCTATAACAGTGCCTGAAATATCACTTGAGGTTGTTGCTTGAGTACGAATATCAATTTCAGCCCCTATAAGTTTATCAATAGGGAAATCAAATATAGAATTGTCTTGATTTTCTATAAATTCTTTTGTGAAAATAATATCATCTAAATAGCCGATATATTCATCTGTTATAGGGATATTATAATGTCTTGACATTCTGCTGCCATTTTTTAGAGTGTAGTGTATATTTATATATGTGTTGTTTTCATCTTGAACAAAACCTGTTTGATTATAAAGCTCATTATCCAGATTATCAACACCATACTTAGCAATCTTTAAAATAGTTGAGATGTTTTTTGCATCTGTTAAATCATCAAAAGTACTTAAAAAACTACCATAGTTATTACGACCTGGATAATCAGCACTGAAAGAAACACCGCTTATATTTGCCTCATTAGGTATTTTTTTGTCATAACCTAAGATATCAGCCTTTAGGAGTGTCAAAAATCCGAAAGTAACTACTAAAAGTGCAATCATAGTTTTCCAGTTTTTGAATAGGGAGCGAATATCAAAGTTATAAAGTGCCTCAAAAACTGCATGTGCAAGTATAACGCCAAAGAATATGCCTACATAACGCCATGAGTAACTAGCAATGCCCATAAATAAGAACATAAAGCCGTATCCGCACATCAAAACAAGATAGCATTTAAGTGGAGTTTTCATTTTATAGAACGAAAGGGCAGAGCCTGCACGTTCACTTTTGCGAATAGTAAACAATACTTTATTTAAAGCAAACAATATAACAGATACAATAAATGTAACTATAAGCAATATTACTGTTCTAATTCCAGTGCTAATGTCAAAATAGGAAGCGAAAGGGAAACATGTACGAGCAATATAGTTTAAAACTGGACTTGACATATATGTGTCAAATGAAATTTCATATAGAGAAGAAAGCATAACAGCTGTTGCAGGTATTATAACATTTAAAAGTGCATATATACAAGCTGATATAAAAGTATTACCTGATAAAATAACCGATAGTACAGCGATAGAATAAAATAGTAAGAAATATACAATATTTACTGCAAGAGCTTTAAAAATTAAACCTGCGGTTATATAAAGACCAGCACTCATAGTAACAGCACAGACAACAGCAGCAAAATACATAATCACATAAAATGGGATAACTGACATAAAACCAGTTAAGTAAAGCTGCACAAATAAATTTCCACGGCTTATAGGCAGTGAATGGAAGAAATCCACTTGCTTTCCGCTGTGTAAATATCTAAATAGCATAAATGCAGCTAAGCTTGCCATTATGATGATACCTAATTTAGCACCAGGGTACATGTCAGAGAGTAATGAATTAGATGCAATAGATGAGATATAATCTTTTACTTCTGACTCTGGAAGATGAGTTCTCATAGATACTTGATGTTGTAGCATCATTAGCGTGAAAAGAGGCAAAGCAAAGAAAAATCCTACACCAGAAAGCACTGGTAAAATTAAATTTCTTCTAATTAGCTCACGCTGTAACTTAAAGAAGGAGCGATTTGATGTCATAACCGATTACCTCCGTTTCACTGATAAAGATTTCTTCTAGGGATAGTGGTAAAAGTTCAAAGAAAGTAGGTTCAGTTTGTGATATTGCATTTTGAACTTCGTCACGAGTACCACGAACAGTTAAGGTGTAAAGTGAACCTCTGCGGTCTTTATGTATAATATCAAGACCTGAAAGACTGCTTTCTGGAAATGGCTTATTCCAAATTACTTGTACCTTATGAATACCAAGCTTCATATCATCAAGGTCACGAGAGAATAAAATGCCGCCTCTATGCAGTAAACCAATATGGTCGCAAATATCCTCAAGCTCTCTTAGGTTATGGCTTGCAATAATAGGAGTTATGCCACGCTCGGCAATATCCTCTGCAAAAAGAGATTTAACCGCTTGACGTGCTACTGGGTCAAGTCCGTCAAATGTTTCGTCACAGAAAAGATATTCAGCACCAGAACAAAGCCCCATAATAACAGAAACCTGTTTTTTCATACCCTTTGAAAAAGTGCGTATTTTGCGTTTTTCATCAAGCTCAAATGCATTCATAAGTTTTTTATAACGCTCTTTATCAAATAAAGGATAATAAAGACTATAATGCTTTTGCAGCTCAAGAGGGGTTATACCAGAAAAGAAAAACTGTTCATCTGAAATATAAAAACAGCGGTTTTTAAGTGGCACATTTTCGAAAATTTCTTCATCATCAATGGTGATACTTCCTTCATCTGGTTTTAAAATGCCCGAAAGCATACGAAGGAAGGTAGATTTACCCGCACCATTTGAGCCGATAAGACCAAATACAGAACCTGTTTGAATTTCTGCACTTACATGGTCTACTGCACAGAGTGAATCAAAGTATTTGGTTGCATTTGTAGAACAAATCATGATTTAATCCTCCTTTTTCCCGTTTATCCATGATACAATTTGAGTATCAGTTGCCCCGAGTTCTCTTGCCGATTGTGCAAGAGTTTTAATTTGCTCACCTATTTCATCTATACGTTTATTTTTTACGCCTTGGCAGTCGCTTGAAATAAAACTTCCTCGACCTTTTACCGAATAAACTATATTTCTGCTTTCAAGCTCTGCATATGCTCTTTGTATAGTGTTAGGATTTATTGAAAGCTCCATTGCAAGTTGTCTAACACTTGGAAGTTGGTCATTGGGTTGATAAATGCCATGCATTGCCATATCTTCAATACCGTCAGCGACCTGTTCGTAAATTGGTCTTGAATCTCTAAAATCTATGCGTAGCATGAAAATCCTCCTTTCATAATTGTATGAGATGTACTAGCATATCTAGTACACTTAGTATACACCTTTGATGCATTATATGTCAAGCTATAAAAAATAATAATTGTTTAATATGATATATTATGATAGAATATATAAAAATATATGAATACATTGCGGGTTTTATCACTTGGAGGTTATAAAAATGGTGCATTTAGGTAATGACTGGGACGATATATTAAAAGATGAATTTGAAAGCGAATATTATAAAAAAATCAGATATTGGCTTAAAAAAGAGTATGATGAGCAAACAATTTTTCCGCCTATGGACGATATTTTCAATGCTTTAAAATATACTCCATATGAAAATGTAAAAGCGGTTATGTTAGGACAAGACCCATATCATGGTTTAGGTCAGGCTCATGGTTTATGTTTTTCTGTTAAAGAAGGAGTAGCTATTCCACCATCACTTAGAAATATTTTTACAGAAATTCAAAATGAGCTTGGAATTACTCCGCCACAAAATGGCACACTCACCAAATGGGCAAAACAGGGAATTTTAATGTTAAACACTGTGCTTACTGTAAGAGAGGGTCATGCAAATAGTCATAAAAATATAGGCTGGACTACTTTCACAGACAATATTATTAAAAAATTAAATGAGCATGAAAAGCCTATTGTTTTCTTTTTATGGGGCAAAAATGCAAGGGATAAAAAGAAATTTATAACAAATCCTAATCATTTGATTTTAGAAACTGTACACCCTTCACCACTTTCAGCATACAATGGCTTTTTTGGCTGTGGGCATTTTGTAAAATGCAATGAATTTTTACAGTCGCAAGGTTTAGAGCCTATTAACTGGGATTTAAAAGAGTAAAAATAAAAGGTCTGGAAAAACCAGACCTTTTTATCATTTATAATCCTCAGTCATTGCTTTAAGCAGTACCTGATATATTTTTTCCGCATTATTTTTGAATGTTTTGCGTAAAATATCCGCTTGACCTTGGCTTACAACATGCATTTGTATAGAAAATACATCTTCCATTGTCATATTAACAAGTAAGTCGTTATCTTCCAGTTTTTTGACCGATGTTGTAACTGCTGCATCTCGTCTGAGTTTTTGCACAACTCTGAGTGCAGATTGTTCAGCGGCTTCTCTTACAGTATATGGCAGATGGTTTTTGAAAAGCTCCATTGTTTCTTTGCCTTTTTCGGTTATTTCAAAAAGCTCATCATTTAATTTATTCATATGACCAGTATTTATAAGCTCATCAAAAGCTTCTTTAAGCTCAAAATAACCAAAACCATCATCACACCATGTACACAAATCAACAATAGTTTCTAAATCTACTGCAAAAGGCAGAAATCCCGTTGCATAAAGAATTAAAAACTTAATTTCTTCTTTAGTTTTAATAAATCCATGTCGTGCCATAGTGAGAATACCTCCGAATTAGGGGCTTTTTATGCTATAAATTAATTATAACATAAAACGAGCCTTTTTTCAGCAAAAAATTATTGTTAGAAAAATAAGATTGTAACATAAATTTAAAGAGCGTATAATTAAATTAAAAAACTGGAGGTTAAATCGCTTGAAGGAAATTAAAATAAGACCAGCTACTTTATCTGATGCACAAAAAATGCTAGATATATATGCTCCATATGTAAAACATACAACTGTGTCATCAGAATATGATGTGCCTTCCATTGAGGAGTTTTGCCGAAGAATAAACACTTATACTGAAAAACTTCCTTGGCTTGTATGTGAAATAGATGGCAAAATAGCAGGTTATACCTATGCTGCACCACATAGAACAAGAGCTGCATATAAGTGGTCGGTTGAAACCTCTATTTATGTATCTCAAGAGTTTCACCGTCATGGTGTGGCTAGTGCTTTATACTCAGCTATTTTTGAAATTTTACATATTCAAGGGTACTATAATATATATGTGGGTATAACTTCACCTAATGAGAGAAGTATGAAATTCCATAAATCTATGGGCTTTTTGATTTCGGGTGCATATCAAAACAGTATGTATAAATTCGGTCAGTGGCGTGATGTATTATGGATGGGTAAAGAGCTTAGAGCACATGAAACAGCACCTGAGCCAACTATACCATTCAAGGACATAGAAAATACACCAATTTGTGATAGAATATTCAAATCAGCAGCAACAAAAATACATGAAAAAGTGGAGATAAACAATGGGTGATACTACACATAAAGACCATAGAGCAAGAATGAAAGAGCGTTTATTAAAACATGGCTTGGAGTCATTCCATGACCATGAAGTGCTTGAAGTTTTGCTTTATTTTTCTGTTCCGAGAATTGATACTAACCCTATTGCACATGAACTTATGGATAAATTCGGCAGCCTTCATGCAGTTATAGAGGCAAATGCAGAGGCTCTGAGGGAAGTAAAGGGAATAGGTGAAAATTCTATTGCACTGATTACCTTTTTTCGTCAGTTTATGGCTAGATATGCAACAGATAAGGAGGAATATGACCTTAAATTTGCTGCAATGGATACATCAGAGAAAATCGGCAGATATTTAAAACCTCGTTTTATAGATAAAACAGAAGAACATCTTGTTGCTATGGCTACTGACATAAAAGGTAAAGTGCTTGGAGTAGAGGAAATAAGCAAGGGAAGTATAAGAAATACCAATATAAATATAAGAAAACTGGTTGAATTTGCTTTAAAATACAATGCATCAGGTATAATTTTAGCACACAATCACCCTGGGGGACTGGCTATTCCATCAGATGATGACTTAAATGCAACTAGGATAATTCAAGAGGCACTTATGCCAATGGATATAGTTGTAAGAGACCATATAATTATAGCTGGTAATGATTTTGTGTCCTTAAAAGATAGCAATATGATGCAATATGTGAGTATTTTGCAATCAGATGTTCATAAAAGACATATATTATATAAAAGACCATCTCAAAAATGTGCATCTAACATACTGGATATAAATAAAGAAAAACCATAAAAGCCATAGTTTTAAACTATGGCTTTTTTGTATGTTTTCATAAGAACAAATGTTCTGTTTTTGCTATACTTTTTTTATATATGATGGTATAATTCTTGGTGAAATAGTGGCAGATTATATATCGGAGGTGAAAATAAAATGGAATTTAAAGTTAAAAGTCCTTATAAAATGGCAGGTGACCAACCAGAGGCAGTTGAAAAACTTGCAAATGGATTTTTAAATGGTATAGACGAACAGGTTTTACTTGGTGTTACTGGCTCTGGTAAGACCTTTACAATGGCAAATATCATAGAAAGAGTGCAAAAACCTACACTTGTGCTTGCTCATAACAAAACATTAGCCGCTCAGCTTTGCTCAGAGCTAAGAGAGTTTTTCCCAGATAATGCGGTTGAATATTTTGTAAGTTACTATGATTATTATCAGCCAGAGGCGTATATTGCATCAACTGACACCTATATAGAAAAAGACTCATCTATAAATGAGGAAATAGACAGACTTCGACATTCGGCAACCGCTGTTTTAAGTGAAAGAGAAGATGTTATTATTGTTGCATCTGTTTCTTGTATTTATTCGCTTGGTGACCCTATTGACTACAAAAATATGGTTATTTCACTTCGCCCTAATATGGAAAAAAATCGAGATGATTTAATAAAAAAACTCATAGAGCTTCAATACGAACGAAATGATGTCGCTTTTGAACGAAACCGTTTCAGAGTGCGTGGTGATACAGTGGAAATATGGCCTGTTTATTCTGATAACGATTGTGTTAGAATTGAATTTTTCGGTGATGAAATAGACCGAATAAGCAGAATTGACCCGCTTACAGGCAAAGCGATAAAAGAGCTTTCACATATAGCGATTTTCCCAGCAAGTCACTATGTTACAAGCAGAGAAAAACTGCAAGCTGCAATAAAAGAACTTGAAAGGGAACTTGATGCACAGGTTGAGTATTTTAATTCACAGGGCAAACTTGTAGAGGCTCAGCGTATTGCACAGCGTACACGTTACGATATAGAAATGTTACAAGAAATAGGTTTTTGTTCGGGTATTGAAAACTATTCTAGAGTACTTTCGGGCAGAGAGGCAGGTTCTTCACCTTATACACTCATAGATTATTTTCCAGATGATTTTCTATTAATAGTAGATGAAAGCCATGTAACGCTCCCACAGGTTAGAGCTATGTATCATGGTGATAGAGCTAGAAAAGAGTCACTTGTGCAAAATGGTTTTAGACTTCCATCAGCTATGGATAACAGACCGCTTAATTTTGATGAATTTAATGAGCGTTTAAATCAAGTTTTATATGTATCCGCAACACCAGCTCAGTATGAAAAAGAACGTGCAGGTCAAATTGTAGAGCAGGTTATAAGACCTACTGGACTTTTAGACCCTATAATTTCTGTTAGACCAGTTGAAGGTCAGCTTGATGATTTATTATCCGAAATTCACAAACGTATAGAGCTTAAAGAGCGTGTGCTAGTTACTACTCTTACTAAAAAAATGGCAGAGGACTTAACCGCATATTTAGAAGGTGTAGGAATTAAAGTGCGTTATATGCACCATGATGTTAAAACTATTGAGAGAATGGAGCTTATAAGAGATTTACGCCTTGGTGTTTATGATGTGTTAGTAGGTATTAACCTTTTAAGAGAAGGTCTTGATTTGCCAGAAGTTTCTCTTGTTGCTATTTTAGATGCTGATAAAGAGGGCTTTTTACGTTCAGAAACCTCACTTATTCAGACAATAGGCAGAGCCGCACGAAATGAAAATGGTATGGTTATAATGTATGCAGATAGTGAAACGCCATCTATGCACAGAGCTATAACTGAAACCAAACGAAGAAGAAAACTTCAACAGGAATTTAATGAAAAGCATGGTATAACTCCAAAGACTGTTAAAAAGAGTATTAAGGATATTATTGAAATATCCAGTGAGAGTAAAGTGCCTACAAAGAAACTCACCAAAACACAAAAAGAGGCTGAAATTGCTCGTCTTACACGTCAAATGAAAGAGGCTGCAAAGCTGTTAGAGTTTGAGCTTGCAGCAGAAATTCGTGACCAGATAAAACAGCTAGAGGGGAAATAATATGAACATAACTGCAATGTGTTTCAGCCCTAACGGCAACACAAAAAATATTGTTTGCACCATTGCAAAAAGTATAGATGAAAATTTTAAAGTTATAGATTTTACACTTCCCAAATTTAGAGAGTATGAGTATAGATTTTCAAGTGAAGATTTAATTGTTATTGGTGTACCCGTTTATGCGGGGCGAGTGCCTAATGTGCTTTTGAAATTTTTAGATAAGATAAAGGGTGAAAATGCTCTTTGTGTACCAGTGGTCGTTTATGGCAACAGAAACTATGATGATGCACTCATAGAACTAAAAACTATACTTGAAAACAATGGTTTTTGTGCTATTGCAGGCGGTGCTTTTATTGCTCAACATGCTTTTTCTAGGATTTTGGCGAAAAATCGCCCAGATAGTGATGATTTGGCGAAAGCTAGCGATTTTGGAAAGCAAATATTTGACAAGTTAAACGCCAGTAATAATCTAAAAAGCGTAAAGGTAAATGGTTTTACACCTATAAGAGAATACTATAAACCAAGGGATAGAGCGGGCAATTTTATAAATATTCTAAAAGTAAAGCCAAAAACTAAACCTGAGCTTTGTAATAACTGCGGAATATGTGTTAATGCTTGCCCAATGGGTTCTATATCAAAAGAAAATCCGTCAGAAATTGTAGGCATTTGTATTAAATGCTGTGCCTGTGAGAAAAAATGCCCGACAGGTGCAAAATATTTTGATGATGAGGGATACTTATACCATAAAACCGAATTAGAACTCGAATACACAAGAAGGGCAGAACCAGAAATTTTTATATAAAAGGAGTTAATTATGCACGAGCATATTTATGTTAAAGGTGCAAGAGAACATAATCTTAAAAATGTAGATATAAAAATACCTAGAGATAAACTTGTTGTTTTTACTGGTTTATCTGGTTCGGGTAAATCTTCTCTTGCATTTGATACCATTTATGCAGAAGGTCAGCGAAGATATGTAGAGTCGCTGTCATCTTATGCAAGACAGTTTTTAGGACAAATGGAAAAGCCAGATGTCGATTATATAGAAGGACTTTCCCCAGCTATTTCTATTGACCAGAAAACCACATCTAAAAACCCACGCTCAACAGTGGGAACTGTAACCGAAATCTATGATTATTTAAGACTTTTATGGGCGAGAATTGGTATTCCTCATTGCCCAAAATGCGGAAAAGAAATTCATCAACAAACAATAGACCAAATTATAGACAAACTTATGGGGCTTGAAGAACGTACAAAAGTACAAATTTTAGCACCTATTGTCAGAGGTAGAAAAGGCGAGCATAAAAAGGTTTTAGATGATGCCAGAAAATCTGGTTATGTTAGAGTGCGTGTCGATGGCAATATCTATGATTTATCAGAGGAAATAAGTCTTGAGAAAAATAAAAAACATACAATAGAAATTGTTATAGACAGACTTGTTATAAAAGATGATATAAGAGGCAGACTTACAGATTCAGTAGAAACAGCATCAGCTTTAACTGGTGGTTTAGTACTTGTAGATGTTATAGGCGGTGAACTGCTCAGTTTTTCACAAAATTATGCCTGTGAGGACTGCGGAATATCAATGGAAGAATTAACCCCTAGAATGTTTTCATTTAATAATCCTTATGGTGCATGTCCAACATGTACTGGTCTTGGTATGCAAATGAAAATTGACCCAGCTTGTGTTATTCCAAATCCTGCACTCTCCTTAAATGAGGGAGCTGTAAAGGCAAGCGGTTGGGGCAATGTAGAAGCAGGTAGTATTGCTCATATGTATTATACTGCTCTTGGTAAAAAATATGGCTTTACACTTGATACTCCGATAAAAGATTTTTCAGATGAGGCATTAAATGCTCTGCTTTATGGCACTGGAGAAGAAAAACTTACTCTTTCTGTTAGTCGTTTTTCTGGTGGCAAAATGGAACAGCCTTTTGAGGGCGTTGTAAATAATCTTGAACGCAGATACAGAGAAACTTCAAGCGAATATGCTAGAAATGAAATTGAAGAATGTATGAGCGAAGTGGAGTGTCCAGACTGTAAGGGCAGACGACTAAAAAAAGAAGTGTTAGCAGTAACAGTTGGCGGACTTAATATAATAGAGTTTTGTGAAAAGTCGGTTTCTAAAGCCATTGATTTTATGAAATCACTAGAGCTTACCGAAATGCAGCACAAAATAGGCGATAGAGTTATAAAAGAAATTTTTGACAGACTAGGCTTTTTAAATTCGGTTGGTCTTGAATATTTAACTCTTTCACGCTCATCTGGTACGCTTTCTGGTGGTGAGGCTCAACGAATTAGGCTTGCAACTCAAATAGGTTCATCACTTATGGGTGTGCTTTATATTCTTGATGAGCCATCTATTGGACTGCATCAGCGTGATAATGACAAACTGCTTGATACACTAAGACATCTAAGAGATTTAGGCAATACTCTTATTGTGGTAGAGCATGATGAAGACACTATGTATGCAGCTGACTATATAGTTGATATAGGACCTGCGGCTGGTGTAAATGGCGGTGAAGTCATTTTTGAGGGTAAAGTTGAGGATTTGCTTAAATGCGAAAAATCTCAAACTGGTGCTTATCTTTCGGGTAGAAAGAAAATCCCTGTGCCACAAGAGCGTAGACAGGGTAACGGTAAAACATTAGAAATTAAAGGTGCAAATGTTAATAACCTTAAAAATGTGGATTTTACTATCCCGCTTGGTACGCTTACTTGTGTAACTGGTGTTTCTGGTTCTGGTAAATCATCTTTTGTTAATGAGGTGCTTTATAAAAGATTAGCCGCTGACCTAAATGGTGCAAGAACCAGAGCGGGTGAACATAAAGAAATGCTAGGTCTTGAAAATCTCGATAAGGTTGTCGGTATAGACCAATCACCAATAGGACGCACTCCACGCTCAAACCCTGCGACATATACAGGTTTATTCGGTGATATAAGAGAGCTTTTCGCTCAAACAGCAGATGCAAAAGCTAGGGGTTATGGTGCGGGCAGATTTTCCTTTAATGTGAAAGGTGGTCGCTGTGAGGCTTGTACAGGTGATGGACTGTTAAAAATTGAAATGCATTTCTTACCTGATATTTATGTTCCTTGTGATGTATGTAAAGGCAAGAGATATAACAGAGAAACACTTGAAGTAAAATATAAAGGCAAAAACATCTATGAAGTATTAGAGATGACCGTAGATGAGGCAGTAAAGTTTTTTGAAAATGTGCCAAAGCTTGCACGAAAGCTTAAAACCATGCAAGAAGTCGGTTTAGGTTATGTAAAACTTGGTCAGTCATCAACAACTCTTTCTGGTGGTGAGGCTCAAAGGGTTAAACTTGCAACCGAACTTTCCAAACGCTCAACGGGTAAGACTATTTATATTTTAGATGAGCCTACAACTGGACTTCATATTGCTGATGTTCACAAGCTAGTTGAAGTTTTACAGCAGCTTGTAGACAAAGGAAATACAGTTGTTGTTATTGAGCATAATCTAGATGTTATAAAAATAGCCGACCATATAATTGATTTAGGTCCTGAAGGTGGCGATGGTGGCGGAAATATAGTTTGCACAGGTACACCAGAGCAAGTTGTACAATGTGAAAAATCATATACAGGAAAATACCTTAAAAAATATCTTTTATGATAACAAAACGCTAAAATTGGTTATTTGATAAATAAAAGTAAAAAATTTCAGATATATTTAAGAAATATGTAGTAACATACTACCTGAAAATAGGTAAGCATATGACATGAAATAATTGTCATATATATAAAACACAAAAAATAGCTTATCTATGCTTGTGCTAGACATCTGCCACTCATTTGGCAGATGTTTTTTTATGTTGCTTATTTTTTAAAATCTTGTATAATAATATAGAATACGACTGTTTATGATATTATTTTTATTGAAATGGAGTGATACAGTTGGCTTATTATGGTAGACGTGGCGGTTACAGAAGTGGTTATCGTCGTGGAAATCCAAAGGTAATATTTAAGTTGATTACTTTGATTATTTTTATTGCGGCTGTTGCTTTAGCTGTAATTCAAACTACTCGTGCACAAAAAATTGCATTAAATGAAAAAAAACTTCAAGATGAAGTTGCTAGTCTGCAGTCAAAACTCAAAACCGTACAAGATTATGTGCCTGCTTACATTTTAGAAGGTACAACAGAAACTGCTCTTGCTTATCAAAAGCTATATCCTGAGATGGTTGTTCAAAGACCTGAGGCTCTAGACGAAATAGACACAAGAGCTATTTATTTAACCTTTGAGGGTGGTCCATCAGAAAATACTGAGGATATTCTTAACTACTTAAAAAATGCTGGGCAAAAAGCAACATTTTTTATAACTGGTGAAAATATATCTGGCAATGAAGCGATTATAAAACGCATGACAGATGAAGGTCATACAGTCGGCGTGTGCAGTTTTTCAACAGACTATAAAACAATATATGAATCAGTAGATGCTTTCCTTGCAGATTTCAATAAGGCTTATACTGCTATATATGATGCATGTGGTGTATATCCAACAGTGTTTAGATTTCCATGCGGCTCTATAAATGAGTATAACAGCAATATATACAGACAGCTTATAGCCGAGATGACAAGACGTGGTTTTGTATTCTTTGACTGGAACGTAAATAGTGATGATAATGGTGACAATCAGGAAGATTGGGAAGCTATCGTTCAAGATGTATCAAATGATATAAAAGATTATGACCAAGCCATAGTTTTAATGCATGATTCAGAGGACAACAGCTCGACTGCAAGAGCGGTTAAATATATGCTTAATTATCTTGGAAAGAACGGATACTATTTTGAAAACATCAAATCAACTACTGTTCCTGTTACATTTGATTATTACGAGTAATCTCTAAAAGTTAATAAAAATGCTGAAAATATACAAATCCTTCTGTTTATATCCTTAAACAGAGGGATTTTTCTTTTGTAAAATCAGTTATTTTGTTTTGTAAAGTATTTTACAAAGGCTTTACAAAACACCGCATGCACACTTTACAAAACTATTATAGACTATTTTCAGTGATGAAAAACACGCAAACAAAAGGAGATTTTAAATCATGAACATGAAAAAGAGAATTTTCGCAATTTTAACGTTGGCAGCAATTACCGCAATGATGGCAGGCTGTGGTTCTTCAAATGACTCTGGCAATGGCAGCGGTTCAGCAGCATACGGCGGAAGCGACCTTGGTATGATTACAGTTGTAAGCCGTGAAGATGGTTCTGGTACTCGTGGTGCTTTCATTGAGCTTATGGGTATTGAGCAAAAGGACGCTGACGGAAATAAAACTGATATGACAACCGTTGATGCTATGATTACTAACAAAACAGACGTTATGCTGTCTACTATCGCAGGTGACCCAGCTGCTATTGGTTATGTGTCATTAGGTTCTCTAAATGATAATGTAAAGGCTCTACAAATTGATGGTGCAGAAGCTACTGCTGAGAATGTAAAGAGCGGTACTTATAAGGTAGCTCGTCCATTTAACATTGCTACTAAGGGCGAACCAACTGGTGTTGCTAAGGACTTTATCAACTATATTCTTTCCGCTGACGGTCAGAAGATTGTTTCTGAGGACTATATCTCTATAAGTGATGATGCAGCTGATTTTGAAACAGATGGTTCTTCTGGTAAGATTGTTGTAGGTGGTTCTTCTTCTGTATTCCCTCTAATGGAAAAGCTTGCAGAAGGTTACGAAGCAATCAATGGTGCGGCTGAAATCGAAGTTCAAAGCTCTGACTCTACTGCTGGCATGAGCGGTGCTGCTGATGGTACTTTTGACATTGGTATGGCATCTCGTGCACTTAAGGACGATGAAGCTGCTCAGCTTACTGGTACTGTAATTGCAAATGACGGTATTGCAGTTATTGTAAATAATGAGAATGCAATCTCTGGTCTGACTAGCGAGCAGGTTCAGAAGATTTATACTGGTGAAATCACCGACTGGTCTGAAGTTGCTGAATAAGGAAATTTAAAATTCGGTTAGGGCGGCATTTTTACCGCCCTAACATTGTGTATAGAAAAAGGTGTCTAGATGAAAGAAAAAATTATGCATGGCGTATTCGCACTTGCGGCATTAACTTCCATCTTTGCCGTAGTGCTTATTTGTGTATTTCTGTTTGCAAGTGGTGTACCTGCAATGCAGGAAGTGGGATTTTTAAAGTTTTTAGGCGGTACTGGTTGGAAACCTACTGCGAGTAATCCTGAATTTGGAATCTTTCCAATGATTATCGGCTCTATCTATGTAACTGCGGGTGCTATTATTATAGGTGTGCCTATCGGTGTACTTACTGCTGTATTTATGGCTTTTTATTGCCCTAAAAAATTATATCGTCCTCTTAAATCTGCGACAGAATTACTAGCTGGTATTCCTTCTGTTGTTTATGGTTTCTTTGGTCTTGTTGTTATTGTTCCACTTTTAAGAGATTTATTTAGGGAACATGGTTGCAGAGGTCAATCAATTTTAGCCGCATCAATACTTTTAGGTCTTATGATTTTACCTACTATTATTGGTGTATCTGAATCAGCACTTAGAGCTGTTCCTCAGTCCTATTATGAGGGTGCTACTGCTCTTGGTGCAACCCATGAAGAAGCTATTTTCCGTACAGTTCTTCCAGCTGCTAAGTCTGGTGTGCTTGCAGGTGTAATTTTAGGTGTTGGTCGTGCAATCGGTGAAACTATGGCAGTAATCATGGTTGCAGGTAACCAGCCAAGAGTGCCAGAAAGTATTTTCCAAGGAGTTAGAACACTTACTGGTAATATTGTTATGGATATGGCTTATGCAGAAGGTCTGCATAGAGAAGTTCTTATTGCAACTGGTGTAGTTCTTTTTGTATTTATCCTTATTATAAATATATCATTCTCTATCCTAAAGAGGAGGGACCCAAATGCAGGCTGAGATTAAATCAAAACGCAAAAGACCACTGAGCATAATTTTAAAGATTTTAGTTGTAGCGGCAGCTTTAATAACTTTTGCAGCTCTTATTTTTCTTATAGCTTATATTCTTATAAATGGTATTCCTTATTTAAAACCTTCTTTGTTTGCTCTAGAATATAATTCGGATAACGTTTCTATGTTTCCATCTTTAATAAACACACTGCTTATGACACTTCTTGCACTTGTTATTGCAGTTCCTTTAGGTGTGTTTACTGCTATTTATCTTGTTGAATACGCTAAAAAGGGCAGTAAATTTGTAGAAGTTATTCGTATGACTGCGGAAACCCTTTCTGGTATCCCATCTATTGTTTATGGTCTGTTTGGTATGCTGTTTTTTGTTCAGCGTCTGCAAATGGGTCTGTCACTTATTTCTGGTGCTTTAACAGTTGCAATTATGATTTTGCCTCTTGTTATTCGTACAACAGAAGAAGCACTTATTTCTGTTCCTCAGATGTATCGTGAGGCATCATTTGGTCTGGGTGCAGGTAAACTGCGTACTGTTTTTAGAGCAGTTCTTCCAAGTGCTATCCCAGGTATTTTAGCAGGTGTAATTCTTGCTATCGGTCGTATTGTAGGTGAAACAGCGGCTCTTATTTATACTGCGGGTACTGTTGCAGAAATTGCTGTCGGCAGCGATTTCCTTTTAGACTCTACTCGTACACTTGCTGTACATATGTACATTCTTTCAAGCGAAGGTTTCCATACAGGTGAAGCTTATGCAACTGGTGTTGTATTACTTATAATGGTATTTGCAATCAATGCTTTAAGTAATATCGCTGCAAAGAAAATAGGTGTAAATAAATAATAACCAACTCGGAGGAGAATTATGGATAAAATTACAGTTGAGAACGTTGACTTACACTATGGTAAGTTTCATGCGTTAAAAGATATATCACTAAATATTCCATCACAAGAAATTACAGCTTTTATTGGCCCATCTGGTTGTGGTAAATCCACACTTTTAAAATCTCTTAATCGTATGAATGATTTAGTAGAAGGCTGTGTTATAACAGGCAGTATGAAACTAGATGGTCAGGATATCTATGACAAAAGTGTAGATGTAAGCGAACTTAGACGTAGAGTAGGTATGGTTTTCCAAAAGCCAAACCCATTTCCAATGTCTATTTATGATAATGTAGCTTATGGTCCTAGAACTCATGGTATTAGAAATCGTGCTAAACTTGATGAAATCGTTGAGAGAAGCTTAAAACAAGCCGCTATCTGGGACGAAGTTAAGGACAGACTTAATAAAAACGCTCTTGGCATGTCAGGCGGTCAGCAGCAACGTCTTTGTATTGCTCGTGCTCTTGCAACCACTCCTGAAGTTTTGCTTATGGACGAGCCAACATCTGCTCTTGACCCAATTTCTACCGCTAAAATAGAAGACCTTGTGTTAGAGCTTAAAAAAGATTATACTATCGTTATAGTAACTCATAATATGCAGCAGGCAACTCGTATTTCTGATAAAACTGCTTTTTTCCTTATGGGTGAAGTTGTTGAAATGAATGACACAGACACACTTTTCTCTGTTCCAAAGGATAAGCGTACAGAGGACTATATTACAGGAAGATTCGGGTGATATAATTATGAGAAATCGTTTTGAAGCACAATTACATAACTTAAATGAACAAATTATTACTATGGGTGCAATGGTAGAGTCAGCCATAGCTTCGGCTGCTCGTGCACTTTCAAACCGTGATATTGCACTTGCTGCTAAGGTGGCTGAGTCAGATAATGCAATCGATGAAAAAGAACGTGAGATAGAGCATATCTGTCTTAAACTGCTCATGCAGCAGCAGCCTGTGGCATCAGACCTTCGTATGATTTCTGCTGCTATGAAAATGATTACAGATATTGAGCGTGTGGGCGACCAAGCGGCTGATATTGCTCAGCTTACTGTTATGCTTTGTGAGCAAAATGCTGTGCTTATTACTGCTAATGAGCTTAAAGAAATGGCAAAGGCTACTATTAAAATGGTAAGCGGTGCTATTGATGCATTTGTTCGTAAAGATATTGAGCTTGTTCATGAAGTTATCGCTTATGATGATGTGGTTGACGAGCAGTTTAATGATATTCGTAAAAAGCTCATGAAGAGTATTCGTGAAAACGAAAATATTGACGAACACGCTATTGATGAAATGATGATTTCTAAATATTTTGAGCGTATTGGCGACCATGCTGTAAATATTGCGGAATGGGTTGAGTTTTCTTTAACAGGAAAACTTAAAAATGAGGAATAAAAAATTCCTGTTATTTGAGAAAGGGCGAAAGTACTAAATGCAGATAATTTTTTGTGTGGAAGATGATGAAAATATTCGAGAACTCGTAGTTTATGCATTAAAAGCAAGTGGATTTGCAGCAGAAGGTTTTAGAGATGCAAATTCATTTTATGCAAGAATAGAACAACAAGTTCCTTCACTTGTGCTTCTTGATGTTATGCTACCAGGTGAGGACGGCATGACTGTGCTAGGTAAAATTCGTAAAAATGCACGTTTTGCGAGTTTGCCAGTTATTATGCTAACAGCTAAAAACACTGAATATGATAAGGTTTGTGGTCTTGACCATGGTGCTGATGACTATGTTACAAAACCTTTTGGTGTAATGGAGCTTATGGCTCGCATAAAGGCTGTTTTACGTCGAACAGAACAAACTAAATCTCCTGAAATTTTAACACTTGGAAAAATTTCGCTTGATGCAGGCAGAAGAAATGTAAGTGTTGATGGAGAGGAAGTTATACTTACATTTAAAGAGTTTGAACTTTTACAATATTTCATGCAAAATGCAGGTTTGGTACTTTCTCGTGAAAAAATTATGGCTGCGGTTTGGGGGTTCGATTTCGAGGGGGAAAGCCGAACTGTGGATATGCACGTTAAAACACTGAGAAAAAAACTTGGCGATGCGGGTAGTATGATTGGAACTGTTCGTGGAGTCGGTTATAAAATCAGTGGCGATGATTAACGCTTTATAGGAAAAGGAGGAGCTATGAAAAAACGCATAAATTTATGTATGTGTTTGCTCGCAATCGCTACTTGTATAGTTACTTTTGTGGCAACACTTACTATAAGCTATCAAGCTGCACTTGCACGAATGGAAACCGAAACCATGCGTCAGGCAGCTCTGGTTGCAGCCGGACTTGAACATATAGATGCCTTGGATAGTGATGAACAGAAGGCTTATATGCAAGCAATAGGTAAAAGTGACCGCTCTCGTGTAACCCTTATTGAGCCTGATGGTACAGTTATTTATGACTCAAATTATGACCATTCACAAATGGAAAACCATTTGGAGCGTCAAGAAGTACAAGAAGCTACTAACAATGGTACAGGTGAGGCATCAAGAACTTCTGCAACGCTGGGACAGCAAACCTATTATGTTGCAAAGCTCTTAGATAATGGTCAAATTCTGCGTGTTTCAAACACAACCGACCTTGTAACAGATGATTTGCAGCGAGCAATCGCTCCACTTTTGCTTATTATAATAGTAGTTATAGCTTTTAGTATTTGGCTTGCAACTTATTTAACTAATAGACTTGTTAGACCAATAAATACTTTAAAACTTGATAATCCTTTAGAAAATGATATCTATGAGGAAATTTCTCCGCTGCTTCACAAAATTCATACACAAAATGAAGAACTTCAAAAGCAAATGGATAAAATGCGTCACCAAAAGGTTGAGCTTGAGGCTATAACTTCTAATATGTCAGAAGGTATGGTTATATTAGATAAAGAGCTTAGAATTTTATCTGTAAATCAAGCTGCTATCAGACTTCTTGGTGCTGCTTTTCAAGACTTCGCAGGTCAAAGCCTTATAGCTCTTAACCGTGACCAAGTGCTAAACCGCAGAGCAAGCGAAGCTATAAAAGGCAGAAAAACCGAGCATCGTATGGAAAACCAAAACGACAGACAATTACAAATTTTCTGCAATCCTGTTCGGGGTGATAACCAAGTTAGAGGTTGTGTACTGCTTATAGTTGATATATCAGAAAAATATGCTGCTGAAAAGAGCCGCAGAGAATTTACTGCTAATGTATCACATGAACTTAAAACTCCTTTGACTTCTATCTCTGGTTATGCAGAAATGATTTCTAATGGTATGGCTCAGCCAAAAGATGTAGCTGGATTTGCCGAAAAAATTCATACAGAAGCGGGCAGACTTCTTGTGTTGGTTGATGATATTATTAAATTATCTCAATTAGATGAAAAAGCACCTATGACCGTTCAGTTTGAAAAAGTTGACCTGAAAAAATTACTTGAAAGTGTCAGCCTTCAAATGAAAGACTATGCCGAGAAAAAGCAAGTTAAAATCCATGTTAAGGCAGAAGATGTAATTGCAAGCGGTGTACCTCGTATGCTTGAAGAAGCTGTGCAAAATCTTTGTTCAAATGCCATTAAATATAACCATGTAGGTGGCAATGTATGGCTAAGAGATACTAAACATGGGGATATAGTTTATTTGGAAGTTGAAGACGATGGCATTGGCATCGCAAAAGACGATAGTGAGCATATTTTTGAGAGATTTTATCGTGCAGATAAAAGCCATAGTAAAAACATTGAGGGTACTGGCTTAGGGCTTTCAATTGTAAAGCACATTGCTGAGCTTCATGGGGGAAGTGTTGGTGTTCAGTCTTATGAAGGTAAGGGCAGCGTATTCACCATGAGTTTGCCTCAGAACGCAAGTACAGTGGACGAATAATGTTTAAAAGCACCAGAAAAAAATATTCTGGTGCTTTTTTATGTTGTTGAAATTCAAAAAAATGAGTTTTTTGTTTTCTTCATTTAATGCCATTATGCAAAGAAAACGAATAAATATGCATAAATAAATAATTATATATATTTTTTACATTGTATAAACTAAAAAATGATTAAAAATATGGGGCTTTTTTGGATAAACAGACATTGATATTAATAAAAAAGTGTGTATAATATAATCTGTATGAAAAACGGAAAAAGGTAAATACTGAATTTACCAAACTTTTTTTAGGAGGAAAGGAAATTATGAAAAAGAAGTTTGCTTTAGCTCTTGCTGCTTTTATGATGATGGGTACTTTGGCAGCTTGTGGCTCTACAAACACAAATCAGGGCTCTGACGCAGGTAATACATCTGGTTCATCAGCTGTTGATGCTATCAAGGAAAAAGGCGAAATTGTAATGCTTACTAATGCTGCTTTCCCTCCATTTGAGTATCTTGCTGACGATGGTTCTGTTCAGGGTGTCGATGCTGATATCGCTCAGGCTGTTGCTGATAAGCTTGGAGTTAAACTCAAGATTGTTGATATGGATTTCGATTCAATCGTTAACTCTCTAAAGGCTGGTAAGGGTGATTTCGCTGCTGCTGGTATGACTGTTACAGAAGAACGTCTAAAGCAAGTTGATTTCTCTGATGAATACGTTACTTCTTCTCAGATGGTTGTAGTTCGTGAGGATTCCGACCTAGAAGGCGATAAGGCTGCACTTGATGCTGCTCTGTCTGGTAAGAATATCGCTGTTCAGGCTGGTACAACTGGCGACTGGTATGCTGGCGGTGACGAAACAACAGGCTCTACTATTAAGGACGCTAACGTTCTTCAGTATAAGTCTGCAACCGAGGCAGCTCTTCACCTTGCAAGCGGTAAAGCAGACGCTATTATTATCGACCAGAAGCCTGCTGAGGCTATTG
Organism: Candidatus Butyricicoccus avistercoris; assembly: GCA_019113005.1. GTDB lineage: Bacteria > Bacillota > Clostridia > Oscillospirales > Butyricicoccaceae > Butyricicoccus_B > Butyricicoccus_B avistercoris. The sequence goes on from DXIE01000046.1 coordinate 22,035, forward strand.
TTGCCGCAAATGAGGGCAAACTAAAGGTTCTTGATACAAAGCTGACAGACGAACAATATGCTTTTGCTGTTCAGAAAAATCAGGAAGATTTACTTGCTATTATTAATGAAGTTGTAGCTGAGTATAAGGGTGATAAGGTTGATGAGCTTATCACAAAGCACATGGGTGCATAAATAAAAATTTACAGCAGGGGCTGAACCTAAAAGCTCCTGCTATTTTTAAATAAAGGAGATGGGTCAATGAATGAATGGTTTGCAAAAGTAGTAAGCGATTTTCAAGGTGCATTTATTGAAGGTGACCGCTGGAAACTCTACTTTCAAGGTCTGGGAAAAACCTTACAAATTGCCGCTGGTGCAGTAATTTTAGGTATTGTTATTGGTATTGTTATCGCTATTATTAAGGTATCTGCTAATCAGCGTTCAAATAGCGGAAAATGCCCTATTGTTTTAAAAATATTAGAGAAAATCTGTGATATTTACTTAACCGTAATCCGTGGTACTCCTGTTATGGTGCAGCTGCTTATTATTTATGCTGGTATTTTTGTAACCATGACAGATGGTACAATCGCTGCTATTGTTGGTTTTGGTATTAACTCTGGTGCTTATGTTGCAGAAATTATTAGAGCTGGTATTCAGTCTATTGATAAAGGTCAAACAGAGGCTGGTCGCTCTCTTGGTCTTACATCTGGTCAAACAATGCGTTTGATTGTACTTCCTCAGGCAATTCGCAATATTTTACCTGCACTTTTTAACGAGTTTATCACTCTTTTAAAGGAAACATCTGTTGCAGGTTATGTTGCTGTTCAAGATATACTAAAAATGGCAACTAACATTCAAAATAAGGTTTATAATATTGCACCACTTATGATTACAGCCGTATTTTATCTGGTGCTTGTAATAATTATGACTCAAGTTCAAAAACAAATTGAAAGGAGACTGGCACAAAGTGATAGACGTTAAAGATTTACATAAGTATTTTGGTAAAAATGAAGTGCTTAAAGGTGTAAATGAGCATATTCATAAAGGCGAAAAAGTTGTTATCATTGGTGCTTCTGGCTCTGGTAAGTCTACTTTTTTACGTTGCTTAAATCTGCTTGAACAGCCTACATCAGGCACAATCACTTTTGAAGGTACAGATATCACCGACCCAAAACAAAATATAAATAAATTACGTCAGAAAATGGGCATGGTTTTCCAGCAGTTTAATCTATTTCCACATTTATCTGTTAAGGAAAATATAAAGCTTGCACCTGTAAAGCTTGGCATTATGACCGAACAGGAGGCAGAGAAAAAAGCCTTAGAGCTTTTAGAGCGTGTAGGTTTGCCAGACAAGGCAAATGCATATCCAAAACAGCTCTCTGGTGGTCAGCAACAGAGAATAGCAATCGCTAGAGCGTTAGCTATGAACCCTGATGTAATGCTGTTTGACGAGCCAACTTCTGCTCTTGACCCTGAAATGGTAGGCGAAGTTTTAGAGCTTATGAAGGAGCTTGCAGAAGAAGGCATGACAATGGTCGTTGTAACACATGAAATGGGCTTTGCTCGCTCGGTTGCAACTAGAGTATTGTTTATGGACCAAGGCGTAATTGCAGAGCAAAATGAGCCAGAGGAGTTTTTCACAAATCCACAGCACCCAAGACTGAGAGAATTTTTAAGTAAGGTGCTTTAAAAATTTTTGGACACTAAAGTTTTTATACTTTGGTGTCTTTTTTTATATTTCAATAAAAAATAAAAATATAAACAGTTAAAATGTTGCATGTAAAAATTTGCAGAAACCCTTAAAAACAGCTTAAAAAATATTTAAAAAACTTTAAAAATTGTTTAAAGGTTATCGCTATATCTATTGTAAAAACCTTTAAAAAAGATTAAAAAGTTCATAAAAACAATTTTGGAAATGTAAAAAACAGTTTGTAAAAAACTTTAAAAATACCTTAAAATTTGCGTTTTTATGTGTAAAAACATCATGTTATTATGCTGAAATGACGATTTTTTGTAGAAATTATATAAATCAAAAATGCAAAAGAACTAATAAAAAGTGCAAATGCAATTTGTGAACAATCTGTTAAAATGAACCTGTAATGAAAAGGACATTGGCTCGCATACTTCCCAGAAATATAGCAATCCGTTATCGTTTCCAATGCAAAAAAGTCATTCAGTCCAAATTATTAAATCTAGAAGAGAAAGGGGAAACCAATCTATGCCAGACATTGTATTAACCCGAATTGATAACCGACTAATTCATGGTCAGGTTGCAACTCAGTGGTGTGGTGTTGTAGGTGCAAACCTACTGCTTGTTGCAAACGATGCTGTTGCAGCTGACGAGTTCCGTCAAGGTCTTATGAACATGGCAGCTCCTGCTTATGCTCAAACTCGTTTCTTCACCATCGAAAAAACAATCAATATCATTCATAAGGCATCTCCAAATCAGCATATTGCTATCATCTGTGAAAATCCACAAGATGTTCTAAGGCTGGTTGAGGGCGGTGTGCCAATCAAAAAGCTCAACATTGGCAATATGCATATGGCGGACGGGAAGCGTCAAGTAGCTACATCTGTTGCAGTTGATGATGACGACGTAGCAGCATTTAAACGCCTTCAGGAGCTTGGAGTAGAACTCGAAATTAAGCGTGTTCCTGACACTCCTGCTGAAAGTATTGACAAACTATTTAAGTAAACAGTTTTCCAAAGCATAAGGGAAACAAAAAAAGGGACTCTCTGAGAAAGGAGTACAAAATGCAAGTTACTATTATTCAGGCGGTTCTGGTTTTCGTGGTAGCATTTATCATGGGTATTGACCAGTTCAGCTTTTTGGAATCTTTGTATCAGCCAATCGTTACCTGTCCTATAATTGGTGCTATTCTTGGTAACTTTGAACTTGGTATCGTTGTTGGTGGTGCTTATCAGCTTATCCAAATCGGTAGTATGCCAATCGGTGGTGCTCAGCCACCTAACGCTATTCTAGGCGGTATCATGGCAACAGTATTTGCTGTATCTCTTAACATGGAAGCTACGGCAGATGGTGTTGGTGCTGCAATGGGTCTTGCAATTCCATTCGCAGTTTTCGGTCAGTATGCTGTTACTCTTACCTTTACTATCATGTCAGGTATGATGGCTAAGGCTGACAAGTATGCTGAAAACGCTGATGATAAGGGTATTCGTAACATTAACTTCACTGAAATGGCTATCCTCGGTACTCTGTTCGGTCTGCTCGCTGTTGCAGGTCTGTACGGTGGCACAGCACTTGGTGATGCACTCAAGAACTTCTCTTACAGCTATTCATGGGTAATGGCAGGTCTTGACGCTGCTGGCGGTGCTATGAAGTTCGTAGGTTTCGCTATCCTGATGAAGGTTATGATGTCCAAAGAGATGTGGGGCTTCCTGCTTGCTGGTTTCGCAATGAGCTTAATTTGCAGTGCAAACGCAACAACAGCAGGTGCAACTCTGTTACTGTGTGCATTCGTAGGTGTAGCTATTGCTATTTATGATTTCACAATCCATACAAAGATTCGTGAAAATGCAGGCATGAGCATGTCCAACGGCGGAGGTGACTGTGATGGCATATAATATTCCTGATAAATACCAAGACTTAACACCAGCCAAGCAGCTTGATAAAGCTACTCTTAATAAGATGGTTTGGATGTCTTGCTTCTTACAGGCTTCTTTCAACTATGAAAGAATGCAGGCTTGTGGTTGGCTGTGGGCTATACTTCCAGGTCTTAAGAAAATCCATACAAATAAGGAAGACCTTAAGGCTTCTATGGCTCATAACCTTGATTTCTTAAATACTCACCCATTCCTAGTAACATTCGTTATGGGTATCGTTCTTTCTCTTGAACAGAGCAAGGCTGATACACAGACTATCCGTTCTGTTCGTATCTCCGCTGCTGGTCCACTCGGTGGTATCGGTGACGCACTGTTCTGGTTGACCCTTGTACCTATTACTGCTGGTCTTACTGCTAATATGGCTATGGAAGGTCAGATAATTGGTGCAGTTTTGTTCTTACTTATCTTTAACGTATTCCAGTTCGTTATTCGTTGGTGGTTAATGCATTGGTCTTATGGTCTTGGTACAAAGGCTGTAACATTGCTTACTTCCAATGCTAAGGAATTTACTCGTGCAGCTAGTATTCTTGGTGTATTCGTTGTTGGTGGTCTGATTGCTAACTACGGCGGCACAACTCTAAGAATTTATGTGGGCGACCCTGCAATTCATATTCAGGGACTGCTTGATGGTATTCTGCCAAAGTTAATTCCTCTAGTTATCACTCTTGGTATCTATGCACTGATTAAGAGGGGCTGGACTCCAGTTAAATGTATCCTTCTTATCCTTGTTGTTGGTATCGGTGGTTGTGCATTCGGTATTTGGACTGGTGACTCCAAGGCTATGGACGCAGAAGGTAATACCATTCTTGGTGGTTACAACCCACTGGTTTCTTGGTATGAATACCCAGCTCCAGCTCCAGCTGAAAAGAGCGGTCAGCAGGCTTGGGACGCTCTGACAGCAGTTGTTGATAGCCTAAATGAGCAGGGCGTAGAAGTTACTATGCCAGAATAATAAAAACTTAACATAATATAATGGAAAGTTGGAAAGGGGGGGAATAACTATTTCTTCCCCCTTTTTTTAAAGACAAAATCAGAAAGTCGGGTGCAAATATGAGTCAAATTACAGCTTTGATTATTTTTGTTGCCTTTTTAGCTTATATTGCATATCAGGGAATGAAAAATTTTCAGCTGAGAAGCCTTAATATGAGCATTCGCAAAAAAGACTTTGATACTGTGCACAAAATGGCTGATATGGCGACAACTAGAAAGTTTTTAGGCGATTATACTTGTGATTTATATCAGCTTAGAGCATATTATCTAGCAGACGATATGTCAAACTTTGAAACAAAACTCAAAGAGATGACAAAAAAAGACTATCCTAACAATCAGGATAAAAAAACATTTTTAGAGCAGTATTATCACAGATTTCTAATTAGAAAAGATAGAGAACATGCAAAACTGCTGCTCGAGCAAATTAAATATCTTGGAGATGATTTTTTTACGGCTTATAATGAGCAGGCTTTTTATGTAATGCTTGATAAAAGCACTGACTTTATACAGCCAATCATTGACGAGATAAACTCAAAAAAATATTATGGTTTTCCATTAGGTGTAATGCTCTTTATGCTCGCAAAACAATATGAGTATTTAGGCGACACTGAAAACGCACAAACTTATTATGAAAATTCTAAAGTTTGTTTTCACCCAAAGGCAATATATGTGCCTGTAATAGAAGAAATTGTAAAAAACAATGCAAATAGAGGAGATATATCATGATTGGATTAGTAGTAACAGGACATGGAAACTTTGGCAGCGGTATAACAAGTGCAGTTGATTTAATTGCAGGTAAACAGGAAAATTATCAGTATGTTGATTTTCTGCCTACTTACAATCTAGATGACCTTGACCGTGAGATGAGAAAAGCACTTGATAATCTAAAGGATTGTAACGGTGTGCTTATTCTTTGCGATTTACTTGGCGGTACTCCATTTAATAAGGCGGCTGAAATCAGCACTCAAATGCAAAATGTAAATGTTGTAGCAGGTACTAACCTGTCTATGATGCTAGAAGTGACAATGACAAGAAAGTTTGAAGAAGACCTAGATGCTCTTACAAAAGCTGCTCTTGAAAGCGGTGTAGAGCAGATTGCAAAATATGAATTTGTAAATGTGGCTCAGGATATTCCTGAAGATGGTATTTAAAACAATCTTTTGATATAAAAAAAGGAGTAATAAAAAAATGAAAACAATTTTTAATATTGACGAAGCAAAGATGAAGGAAACATCATCTGTTTATACTGTAACAGAAATTGCACAACAGCCAACAACATGGCGTAAGACTTGTAAGCAAATCAAGGACGCTAAGGACGAAATCAAGGCATTTATTAAAAATGTAACTGATGCAGAAGATTTTGATATCATTCTAACTGGTGCAGGTACAAGTGAATTTGTAGGCAATGCACTATTCCCAGAGCTTGCAACTCTTATGAACTATAAGGTAAAATCTTATGGTACAACTGATTTAGTTGCAACTCCAGAGGCTTATTTATCTCGTACAAAGCCAACTTTACTTATCAGTTTTGGTCGTTCTGGTAACTCTCCAGAGTCAGTTGGTGCTATTGATGTTGCAGAAGCTGTTTGTGATAATGTTTATCATCTGTTTATCACTTGTAACCATGAAGGTGCTCTTTCTAAGCGTGCACAAACTACTGATAAGTGCTATGCTATTAACTTAACACCAGAAACCCATGACCAGAGCTTTGCTATGACTTCAAGCTTTAGCAATATGTATCTTGCAGCTTATCTGTGTTTCTGCATTGATAACTTAGATGAGGCTATCGCTAAGGTTGAAAAGATTGCTGACGCTGGTGAAAAGTTCCTAACTGAGAATTACACAGTGGCTCAGACTGTTGTAAATGAATATGATTTCAACAGAATTGTATATCTTGGCAGTAACTGCTTAAAGGGTATCGCTCAAGAGTCTGCTCTTAAAATGCTAGAGCTGACAGCAGGCGGAGTTGTTACAATGTATGATACTCCACTTGGTTTCCGTCATGGCCCTAAGTCTATCATTGATGATAACACATTAACTGTTATTTATTTAAGCGATGATGCTTATACTCGTCAATATGAAATTGATTTATTAAAGGAAATGAGCTCTCAGCGTAAGGGCAATAAAATCGTTGTTGTAACTTCTAAGCCAGATGCAGCTGCTTCTGAGCTTGCTGATTACACAGTATGCTATAATCTTGATGCTGATTATAAGAGTGTTATGTTAGGTCTTGATGATATCCTATTTGCTCAGACACTAGCTGTGCTAAAATCTCTGGCTATGGGCATCACTCCAGATAATCCATGTCCAACAGGTGAAGTAAACCGTGTTGTTAAGGGTGTAACGCTATATCCTTATACAAGAAAGTAAAATGAAAAAAACTGTTTGCCAAAGCTTAAAGCTTTGGCAAACAGTCAATAAACGAAAAGGAGCCAAACATATATGAATTGGGAAGTGATTTTGTGGACAAGTGTTACAATCGGTGTGCTGTTATGTGTAGCAGCTCTTATTGTAACAATTATTTCCGCACGAAATATGAAAAAAAGCCGAGATTCTATGCAAGTATTGCAAGAACAAATTAAAGTCGGTGCAAAGATAATGTTTGGCGGAGGAATTTTCGGTACAATAGTAAAAATCAATGATGATAAAATTGATGTTGAAATAAGCAAAGGCGTTGTAATTACAATTTTACGCTATGCTATTCAAGGTGTTTGCTGATTTTAATAATCATCAGCACCATCATCTAAATGGTTTTTATGTGATGCAGGTTCTATTCCACGAGCATAATCACTCGGTGAAATCTGAAAATATTTTTTAAATAGCCTTGAAAAGTAATGAATTGAGCTGAAACCAAGCAAATACGCTATCTCACTTATTGTATGTTCGTTTTTGCGAATCAGCTCTTTACTTTTTTGCAGCTTTATATTTATAAGATAGTTTTTCGGTGAACAACCTAAATTTATTTTAAACAGTGTTTGAAGTGATGACCTTGACATGAAAAACTCATGGCATATATCTTCAATGGTAAGTGGTTCAGTAACTCTTGCGTCCATATAAGATAATATCTTTTTAAGTTGATTGTTTTGAAAATTGTTGTCAGCTTGCAAGTGATTTTGATTTTTTTCATAATCTAAACGAAGTATATCAGATAACACTTCATGTAAATGACATAACATTAGTGTTTGAGTATAATATAAATCTGATGTACTCTCTTGTACAATTTGCCATAAAACAGATTGTATCTCAACAGGACAACTGAAAATTTTATTTAATATTTGCTCATTTGATTTAAGGTCGATATCAAGTATTATTGTAAGATATGAACATGATGTATTAAGTGAAAAATGTCTGCTTATATTTTTATTTGGACTAAATATTATTAAATCATGTGCGTTTAAATTATAATGTGTTTCATCACATTCAGATATACGCATATATCCATCACATACATATATAAGTTCGTGATAATAATGAGGCGATTTATAAAATGTGCATGGTGTTTCCTGAGTTAAATAAGAACAATCGAAAACCTGTGAAATATGAAAAGGCATGGAAATAACACTTGGAGTATAACTTTCTGAAAGCTCTACAATCTTAGGTGTTACATTTTCTGGAGTAAGCAAAGAAAAGCTGAATATATCAACTCTTGAAACAACATAAAAATATGTATTTGGTTCTATTCTTAAACAGTGATGTATAGGAAATTTGCTTAAATTATTAGGCTCTTTACCTATTAAAATCGAACCAATACCATATGTAGGCTCAATATATACTTCACATGGGAAACTATAAAGTATATCTGTTTTATTATTGGTTGTTTTTATTTTTTCACAGCTTAAATCATATCTTTCAGATGCGATTGGGTGAAAATATATTGACCCAAATTGCGAAAATAAAAATTCATTTGTTTTTTGCATAATAAAAACCTCTTAAAAAAGGGCATAATGTACAACTTTACTATTATTGTAGAATATATACAAAGAAAAATCAAGTGCTACAAAAAAGGAGGAAATAATTTTGATTATTCAAAGTAAACGTGTTTGGATTGCAGAACAGTTCGTTCCAGCACAAATTGAAATTAAAGATGATAAAATTTTAGATATTTATGAATATAATACAAAGCCTGTGGATAAAGATTATGGCACAGATAAAATTTTACCAGGGTTTATTGATATCCATTGTCATGGTGCATATGGCTTTGATACTAATGATGCTAACCCAGAAGGACTTAGAAATTGGGTGGAAAAAATCCCAAGCGAAGGCGTAACCGCACTTTTACCAACTACTATCACACAAAGTGAGTTAGTTTTAACTCGTGCTCTAGAAAATGTGGCACAGGTAGTGGAGGAAGGTTATACTGGTGCAGAAATTTTAGGTGTGCATTTTGAAGGTCCATATCTTGATATGCAGTATAAAGGTGCTCAGCCAGAACAGTATATTGTAAAACCTACCGTTGAGCAGTTTAAGAAATATCAAGAGGCTGCAAAGGGTTTAATTAAATATATTACGATGGCAACCGAAACAGACGATAATTTTGAACTAACTCGTTACTGTACAGAAAACGGTGTTGTTGTAAGTATTGGTCACTCAGCTGCCACTTTTGAACAGGCCAGAATGGCGTTTGCTCATGGTGCTAGAAGTATGACTCATGTTTATAATGGTATGTCACCTTTTAATCATCGTGCAAATGGTCTTGTAGGTGCTGCAAACCGCTTTAAAACTATGTATGGTGAAATTATTTGTGATGGTAACCATTCAACACTCAGTGCACTTCACCAGTATTTTAATGAAAAGGGTGCAGACTATGGTATTTTAGTTACCGATTCACTTATGGCTAAGGGTTCTCCAGCTGGTTCTAAGTTCATATTCGGTGGTAATGAAATCGAAATCTATGTTGATGGTAGTGCTCATCTTACTTCAACAGGTGGACTTGCAGGCTCTACACTAAAAGTAAATGAAGGTTTAAGACTTCTTATTGAGGAAGCTCTTGTACCTGTAAATGTTGCAATAAATGCTTGTACTAAAAACCCTGCTGATTGTCTGCGAATTAGTGACCGAAAGGGTGCAATCAAGGTTGGTTTAGATGCCGATTTAGTTGTGCTTGATAGAGATTACAACGTAATGCAGACATATTGCAGAGGCAAAGAAATGCTATAAATGAAATGGATAGATGGCAATGGGTAAAAAGAAAAACACACAAAAGGCTCAAATAAGGCTTTCAGGTCAAAATATATACACTGATAAGAAAAATCGCACTATTTACTATGATTTTGTGACTAAACAGGGTTATATTGTTGATAAAAAGCATGAAAATCAAGCGTTGTTTTTTAAAAATCGCTTTGCAGTTATATTATTTGCTGCAATTTTATGTGCAGGCACTTTTCTCACATGGCTGCAAGCTGCAATAGTGTTTGCAGTTGCAATTGTGCTTGCTGAAGTTAAATTCCGTAAGTCATTTTTAAAACAGCTTGAAGTAGCTCAGGATATAGATTTTGAGCGTAAACTTTCACCTATAAAATATATAGTAGAAAACAAAGAAAAAAATAAAGTAATGATGTTAGCAATACTTTATATTGTTTTCGCTGTACTTATTGTTTTAAATGCTTATATGGAGCAATATAATTCTGGACTTATCGCTTTAAGTATCGCATTAGCTGTTTTTGGTGTATATTGTAGTATAATTCATTTAATTGCTTTTTCAAAAATGAAATAAAAATGTGTCCTCCAGAGTTTGTATACGCTGGAGGACATAAGATTTAAGCCTTATTATTGCTGCCACAAAGTGCAATCTTTTCACAAACAAGTTTAGTAACTTCTTCCATACCAACCTTGCTGTACTTCTTAGGGTCAAACACTTCAGGGTCTTTTTGCATATAAGCTTTAACACCGTTGCTGTATGCAATACGAAGTTCGGTTGCAAAGTTGACCTTGCAAATACCAAGCTCAATAGATTTCTGAACAGCCTCATCAGGTACACCAGATGCACCATGAAGTACAAGTGGAATATCAACAACCTTGCGAATTTCGCTTAAACGGTCAAAATCAAGTTTTGGTGTGCCTTTATAAAGACCATGTGCTGTGCCAATAGCAACTGCAAGTGAGTTTACACCTGTACGTTCTACAAACTCTTTAGCTTCAGCAGGGTCAGTGTATGGATTACCAGAACCACCGTCAAGGTCATCTTCCTTGCCGCCTACTTTGCCAAGCTCAGCTTCTACGCTGATGCCTGATGGACTACATGCTTCAACCACCTTGCGTGTGAGTGCAATATTATCTTCAAAGCTTTCATGTGAACCGTCAATCATAATTGATGTATAGCCTGTGCGAAGTGCCTGCATAGCCAGTGATAAGCTATCACCATGGTCTAAGTGCATTGCAACAGGTACGCTTGCACGCTTTGCAGCGGTTTCTACCATTGCAAGATAGTAATCAAGTCCAGCATACTTAACAGTTGAAGGTGTGGTTTGGATAATAACAGGAGCGTTTGATTTTTCTGCTGCTGCTACAATAGCCATTACCATTTCAAGATTTTCTGCATTAAATGCACCTACTGCATAATGCTCTTTTTGTGCTTTTAAAAGCATTTCATTTGTTGTAACCAGTGGCATAAAAAAGACCTCGATTTTTAAAAATATATTAGCTTTATTTAGCTAATTAAGTATATCATAAATTAAGGAGAATGTAAAATGAATAGCAATCCTTTAAAGAAAATAGTAACACTCCAAAAACAAGGAAAAGCAGTTGGTATTTATTCTGTTTGCAGTGCAAATGGATATGTTATTAAGGCTGCGTTAAAGCGTGGTATGCAGGATAATTCTTGCGTTCTAATCGAAAGTACAGCAAACCAGTGTGACCAAAATGGTGGTTATACTGGTATGACCCCAATGGATTTTAAAAACTTTGTAAATAAAATGGCTGATGAAATTGGTTTTGATAAATCTAAGCTGTTTTTAGGTGGCGACCATTTAGGTCCTCTAACATTTGCTAGTCTGCCAGAAGAAAAGGCTATGCTTGAGGCAGAAGAACTTATCCGTCATTATGTGGGAGCAGGTTTCACAAAAATTCATATTGATACAAGTATGAAAGTTGCTGATGATGATGCAAACACTCGTCTTTCTGATGAAACAATAGCTAAAAGAGGTGCAAGACTTGCAAAGGTAGCCGAGGAAACTTATAAAAAGCTACTTGAAACAAATCCTGATGCAATCGAGCCTGTTTATATTGTAGGCAGTGAAGTGCCTATCCCTGGTGGTGCTGTTGGCGGTGCTGATGACGGCGTACAGGTAACAAAAGTTGATGACTTTAAAAACACAGTTGCTACATTTAAAAAGGCATTTTTAGACAATGGACTTGACCACGCTTGGGAAAATGTAATTGCAGTTGTTGTTCAACCTGGAGTTGAGGAAAAAGACAGCGGTTGTACTGAATACGACAGAGAAAAAGCTAAAGAGCTTATGGCATCTATTGCAGATTTTCCAGAGCTTGTATTTGAAGGTCACTCAACTGACTACCAGACAAAAATCAAACTGCGTGAGCTTGTAGAAGATGGCGTAGGCATATTAAAGGTAGGTCCAGCACTTACTTTTGCTATGAGAGAGGCTGTTTTTGCACTTGAAAATATAGAGAAAGAGCTTTTAGCTGATGCAGATGTAAAGCTAAGTGAGTTCTCTAAAACTCTAGATGAGCAAATGCTCAAGGATACTAAATATTGGTCTAAGCATTATAAGGGCACAGATGCAGAAATTAAGCTAAAACGCAAATATTCATTCTCTGACCGTTGCCGTTATTATATGCCAACTGAGCCAGTTGAAAATGCAAAGAATACTCTTATTAACAACCTAACAACATATGGTATTCCACTAAATCTGTTAAGCCAGTTTATGCCTATTCAGTATACTAAGGTGCGTGAAGGCTTACTTGAGAACAATCCAGAAGCACTGATTATGGATAGAATTATTAACACTATGGACGAGTATTTATATGCAACTCATCAGAAAGAGCTAATTTAAGTATACATAATTATTTAGCCATATGATAAAATAATTTTATATAGGAGGTTTTTAGATTATGGCAAATATTTTTATAAGTCCTAGTAAGTATGTACAGGGTGCAGGTGAGCTTAAAAACTTAGGCAAATATGCAAAGGTTTACGGTGAAAAAGCTCTAGTTGTAATAAGTGAAAATGGTCGCAAAAGAAGTGGTCAAGTAATCTTAGATAGCTTTGCTGAGGCTGGTATTTCTTGTGCTTTTGAATATTTTAATGGCGAATGTTCAATGAGTGAAATAAATCGCTTATGTGATGTTGTAAAAAAGCAAAACTGTGATATGGTAATTGGTGTTGGCGGGGGTAAAATTTTTGATACAGTTAAAGCTGTGGCGTATGAAGCTAAAACACCAGTTGTAATTTGTCCAACAATCGCATCAACTGATGCACCATGTTCAGCTCTTTCTGTTATTTACACAGAAGATGGTGTGTTTGAAAAATATCTATTTTTACCTCAAAACCCTAATCTTGTGCTTATGGACACCGAAATTATCGCACAAAGCCCTATGCGTTTAACTATCGCTGGTATGGGCGATGCACTTGCAACTTATTTTGAAGCTCGTGCATGTGCAAATTCTGGTGCAACAAGTTGTGCAGGTGGAAAAATCACAAATGCAGCTCTTGCACTTGCTAAACTTTGTTTTGATACTCTTATGCAAGAAGGTTTAAAGGCTAAAAGTGCTTTAAGAGTTAAGGCTAATACACAGGCTGTGGACAAGATTATTGAGGCAAACACCTTGCTTTCTGGTATAGGTTTTGAGTCTGGTGGACTTGCTGCCGCTCATGCTGTGCATAATGGTCTTACTGTGCTTGAGGAGTGCCATGAGAAATATCATGGCGAAAAAGTCGCATTTGGCACACTTGTTCAGCTTATACTTGAAAATGTGTCAAAAGATGAACTTGATGAAATTGCGGTTTGGTGTGCAGAGCTTGGACTACCTATAACTCTTTATGAGCTTGGAATTGAAGATGTAACCGAAGAAAAAATCATGGCGGTTGCAAATGCTGCTTGTGCTGAAGGGGATACAATGCATAATATGCCATTTGAGGTAACTCCTAAGATGGTTTATGATGCAATTTTAGCAGCTGATGCTTATGGTAAAACTTTAGTTGGTATGTAAAAACAAAAAGCGTGTTACAAATTCTTGTAACACGCTTAAATTTTATTTATTTTCTTCTAAATGTTGTTTACGATACTGTACAGGTGTCATACCTGTCATTTGCTTAAATGCCTTTGAGAACACAAGTGGGTCACGATAACCAACTGACTGTGCGATTGCGGCAACGGTTGCATTAGTAAGTCTTAGCTGTTCCTTTGCACGAGTAAGGCGGAATGTCGTTAAAAATTCCTGTGGTGAAATTTTAAGCACACGCTGAAATAGTGTGAAAAGATAACTACGGTTTAATGACACATACTTTGCCATATCAGACACAGTTATATGGTTTGCATAGTTATAATGTACAAACTCAACCGCACGACGCACATAGAAGTTTTCTCTATCGTTTTTAGGAACAGAAGAAAGCGGCATAGAGAGCGAACGTGCAAGGCATGAGAAAAATCTGCAAAGCAAACCTTGAAGCTGGAAGTCATTTTCTATGCCAGCAGTGTTATACTTTAGCATTTCTTGCACAATATCACGAAGTGTTTCACCGTCAGGTGAGCGGAAGGTAAATTGTCCTTCATCAAGACCGATTGCACTTAAATATTCACTGCAACAAGTGCCATCAAAGCCAATCCATAAATAAGTCCATGGGTCAGCCTCATCAGCTTGGAAAAATGCCTGTTCATTAGGTCTGATGATAAAGCCTTCACCTGCGTGAAGTGAAACCTGTTTGTCGCCAGACTGGAAAATGCCCTTGCCATCGGTTATAAAATGGATAAGATAATTAGGTCTTACCGCAGGGCCAAAATGTTGGAGCGGCTGGCATGAACCATAGCCGCAATAGCATAGATAGAAATCTGAAAAAATCTGATGCTCGAGCTTTAGTACATTTAAGTTTTCCATACAAACCCTCCTAACAAATTATGTTTAGATGTTAAAAAACATAATTTTAAATTATAACATTAAATCTAATAAATACAGCTTTTTTGTTCTTATATATATTTTACCAGTAACCGCTTTAATTCGCAACTATTTGTTTTAATTTATATATTAAAAAACAAAACGCCAGTTTCTGTGCATATATCATAAACTTTTAAATAATGCTAAATGTTAAATAAAATTAAACTTTATATGCTAACATTTAATGGAAAAATCAAGAAAACATATAAAGAAGGAAAAAATTTTTACGATATGTTCATAAAAAACAGCATGAAAGCCTTTGCAAAATTCGCTTAGATAAGATAAAATAATATGAGACTGTAAGAATTTTTATGGGAGGTTAAAACAAATGGACACTCCAAAGTATAAACGTGTACTTATTAAAATCAGCGGTGAAGCCCTCGCAGGTGACCGCAAATTCGGTCTTAACTTTGAGGAAGTTATCGGCCCTGTGTGTGATGTTATCAAGCGTGTAAGCGATATTGGCTGTGAGGTTGGCATCGTTGTTGGTGGCGGTAACTTCTGGCGTGGGGTTAAAGATGGCGGCGGAAAAATGGAACGCACCAGAGCAGACTATATGGGTATGCTCGCTACAACTATTAACTCTTTAGCTCTGCAAGATGCTTTAGAGCAGCGAGGAGTTGATGTTAGAGTTCAAACCGCTATCGAAATGAATAAAATCGCTGAGCCTTATATTCGCTCTCGTGCAACTCGTCACCTAGAAAAGGGCAGAGTTGTTATCTTTGGCTGTGGTACTGGTTGCCCTTATTTCTCAACTGATACAGCCGCTGTTCTTCGTGCTGCGGAAGTAAACGCTGATGTTATTTTACTTGCTAAAAATATTGATGGCGTTTATGACTCAGACCCTGCTAAAAACCCTAATGCCAAAAAATATGATAGCCTAACTTATATGGACGTATTAAATCAAGGTTTAGGTGTTATGGACACTACTGCTACAAGTCTATCTATGGATAATAATATCCCTATTCTTGTATTTGCACTTAGTGACCCAGAAAATATTTATCGTGTTGTTACTGGTGAAACTATTGGTACTATTGTAAAAAAGGAGGAAGTTAAATAATGGCAGATTTAAAACCATTTGAACACAAAATGTCTAAAACTATCGAGGTGTTAAGCAAGGAGCTTGCAGCTGTTCGTGCAGGTCGTGCTAACCCTGCTGTACTTGATAAAATCACTGTTGAGTATTATGGTGCTCCAACCCCTCTAAATCAGGTTGCAGCTATTTCTTCTCCAGACCCTCGCACACTGGCTATTCAGCCTTGGGACGGCTCTGTACTTCGTGAAATCGAAAGAGCTATCATGACATCAGATTTAGGTATTAACCCTCAAAATGATGGCAAGGTTATTCGCCTTACTTTCCCACCTCTAACCGAGGAGCGTCGTAAGGAGCTTATTAAGCAGGTTGCTAAAATCGGTGAAGACAGTAAGGTTGCAATCCGTAATGTTCGTCGTGAAGCTATCGACAAGTGGAAGGCAGCTCACAAAAAGAGCGAAATGACCGAGGACGAACTGCATGATGCAGAAGATAAAATCCAGAAGGTTACTGACAAGTTTGTAAAGGAAATCGACGGAATCGTTGCTAAGAAGTCCAAGGAACTTGCAGAAGTTTAAAATTATTCTGAAAGGGGCGACGGTTTGTCGTCCTTTTTTATTAAATTGTGAGGTATAAATGGGGATTTTTAAGAATATTTTTGGAAAGAATAAAAATAACGAAGCCTTAAATCATTCATCTGTTCCAAGGCATATTGCAGTTATTATGGACGGCAATGGCAGATGGGCTAAAAAAAGAGGCATGCCACGTTCTGCTGGTCATGCAGTAGGTGCGGAAACATTCAGAACTATTGCAACTTACTGCAAAGATATAGGCGTACAGTATTTCACTGTTTACGCTTTCTCTACCGAAAACTGGAAAAGACCTGAGCAGGAAGTAAATGCACTTATGGATTTATTCCGCAAATACTTAACCGAGGCAGCTGAAACTATGTTTGAGCGTGGTGTTGCTGTGCGTGTTATAGGTGATTTATCTCCACTGCCAGAGGATATTAAAAAGCAAATTGCAGAAGTTGATAAAATAGCCGATAAGCTTGGCGAAAATGCAGCAACTGCAAGCCTTTGCATTAACTATGGCGGCAGAGACGAAATTAAAAATGCAGTTAAAAAGATTGCAGAGAAAGTTAAAACGGGTGAAATAACCCCAGATGATATAACCGAAAACACTATCTCTAAATACTTATATACTGCAAAAATGCCTGACCCAGATTTAATTATCAGACCATCAGGTGAAATTAGAACTTCTAATTTTCTTTTATGGCAAAGTGCTTACAGTGAATATTATTTTACCGATGTACTATGGCCAGATTTTAAAACATCTGATATGGACGATGCAATAAATGCATTTAATCTTCGTAACCGTCGTTTTGGCGGTGTCTAAATTCACAAAATAAAAAAGGATATTTTAGTTTTATGAAAGCAAGAGTTTTATTTGGCGTTGTAGGATTTATTTTTGTTCTGCTCGCTCTTTATGTTTTTCCACCAGTTGTGCTTGCGATTGCTCTTAGTACGCTTGCATCAGTTGCGACATATGAGCTTATAACTCCAACTAAATTAGTTAAAAATAGTATAGTTCAGAATATAGCAAGCATTTCTGCATTAAGTTTTTCTATTTTTCATGCCATAGGCTCACTGTTTTTTGAGCAAAAAATTTGGCTTATGCTTGTAGCTTGTGTTGTAGTTTTAACCATTATTGCACTTTTTGCTGCACTTTTAAGACACCATGACACAGTTACTTTCCCAGAAATCACAACCGCATTTTTTGCCGCTATTGTAGTGCCTGCTATGATGCTGTCTCTTTGGAGAATTTTCTCCATGACTGGCGGTAAATTCTTAGTTTTAATGCCACTTGTGGCTGCTTGGGGTTCTGATACCTGTGCATTATTTGCGGGTATGGCTTTTGGTAAGCACAAGCTTGCACCTGCAATCAGTCCAAAGAAAACTGTTGAGGGTGCAGTTGGTGGCGTTATTGGTGCAATGCTGCTTATGTTGCTTGTAGCGTTTATCTTTAACACTAAGGCTGGTCTGGAAATTCACTATGTATCTGCCGCTGTTTTAGGTGCAGTTGGTGCTGTTTTCGGTCAGATTGGCGACTTGTCATTCTCAATTATAAAGCGTCAAACAGGTATCAAGGACTATGGTCATCTATTCCCAGGGCATGGCGGTGTGTTAGATAGATTTGATAGCGTTGTTTTTGTAGCACCACTTGCAGAGCTTGTTTTGCGTATTTCTGGTGTATCATAATATTAAAGGAAGTTGCATAAAATATGAAAAAACGCATTTCCATTTTAGGAAGTACAGGTTCAATAGGAACTCAAACTGTTGATGTGCTAGACAGCATAAATGCAGAGGTTACAGCACTGACAACAAATAAAAATATAAAACTACTTGAACAGCAAGCGAGAAAGTTAAAGCCAAAACTTGCAGTTGCATTTGATGAAAAAGCTGCCGAGGATTTAAAAATCGCACTTGCAGACACAAATATTAAAGTAGAAAGCGGTATGGACGGTTTAATTCATGCCGCAGCAATGGAAAATACTGATGTGGTTGTAACTGCTGTTGTTGGTATGGTAGGTTTACTTCCAACTATTGCAGCGATTGATGCAGGACATGATATTGCACTTGCAAACAAAGAAACACTGGTTTGTGCAGGCTCTATTGTGACCGAGGCAGCGAGAAAAAAAGGCGTTAAAATTTTGCCTGTGGACTCCGAACATTCGGCCATTTTCCAGTGTGTGCAAGCGGCACAAGGAAATAAACTAGATAAAATTATTTTAACTGCATCTGGTGGACCATTTTTCGGAAAAAAATATGATGAGCTTAAAAATATAACTCGTGAGCAAGCATTAAAACACCCTAACTGGTCAATGGGTGCAAAAATCACCATTGATTCAGCAACAATGTTTAACAAAGGTTTAGAGCTTATAGAAGCTATGTGGCTTTATGATATGCCACAGGAGAAAATTGAAATTGTTGTGCATCGTGAGTCAATTATTCATTCTCTGATTGAATTTGAAGATGGTGCAGTATTAGCTCAGCTTGATGTGCCAGATATGCGACTGCCTATTCAGTATGCACTCACATATCCAGAGCGTGTTCCATGTAAAATGGATCGTTTAAACCTTGCTAAAGTCGGTAAAATGACATTTTTTGCACCAGATGAAACCGCTTTTCCAGCTTTAAAACTTGCAAGAAAAGCCGCAAGTTTAAAGGGTAATATGGGTGCTGTTATGAATGGTGCAAATGAGGCTGCTGTTGAGTTATTCTTAAAAGAAAAAATAGGATTTTTAGATATTCCAGAGCTTGTAAACGATGCTATGGAGCAAATAAAATACAAACAAAATATAACTCTTGATGATGTTATTATGTATGACAAACAAGCTAGAGAGCTTGTAAATTCAGCTTTAAGAGGTAACTAATGAGTAATTTAATCGGAGTAATTTTGGCACTTATTGGCTTTGGTGTACTTATTATGGTGCATGAAGTAGGTCACTTAGTAGCCGCAAAGAAAAGCGGTGTAAAAGTAGAAGAATTTTGGATTGGTATGGGTCCTCAAATTCTAAAAAAGCAAATGGGCGAAACCACTTATTATTTAAGACTTTTACCAATAGGCGGTGCTTGCGTGATGGAGGGTGAGGACAGCGAAGCTATTTCTGAGCGTTCATTTGGCAAGGCAAGCCGCCCAAGAAGATTTATTATTTTGGTTGCAGGTGTTGTGATGAATTTCATCACAGGATTTTTGATTTTATTATTTATTGCACCTAATGTGCAAAATGGTCAGGTCATTTCACCAACTCTTGAGGGCTTTTATGAAGGCTTTAAATATGAAGGTGAAGACGGTCTTATGGTTGGGGATACTTTCCTTGAGATTGATGGCTATAAAATCAACCGTAGAGCAGATGTAGATAAAGCAATAACCAAAGGTGCAGCCGATGGTAAATTTGATATTGTGGTAGAGCGAAATGGTGAAAAAGTCGAGATAAAAGACCTTGCTATGAAACCAGAAATCGAGGACAATGGCAGAAAAATTTATGGTCTTAAATTTGCAATGGTAGATGCAACTATCCCTATGCGTTTATCACTTGCTTTTTGGGATTCAGTTGACATGGCAAGACTTATTTGGGACTCACTTGGTCAGCTTGTAAGTGGTCAGGTTGGTGTTGACCAGCTTTCTGGCCCAGTTGGCGTTACCGCTGTTATGAGTCAAACCGTTCAGTTTGGTATTAAGCCATTCTTACAACTGCTTGCATTTATTTCTATAAACTTAGGTGTTATGAATTTACTTCCAATTCCTGCACTTGATGGCGGTCGAATTTTATTCTTAATTATAGAGGCAATCAGACGTAAACCACTTAGCCCAAAACTTGAGGGTTATGTAAATGCAGCAGGTCTTATTTTCCTTTTAGCACTTATGGTTTATGCAACAGGTAATGATGTTTTAAGACTGCTCGGTTAAAAGTATAAAGAAGGTTAAAACAAATGAAAACTAAGCAAATTAAAGTTGGTAATGTGTTAATCGGTGGCGGTGCATCTATTGTTATTCAGTCTATGACAAACACTGATACCAGAGATGCAAAAGCTACACTAAAACAGATAAATGAGCTTTATGATGCAGGGTGTCAAATTGCAAGATGTGCTGTGCCAGATATGACAGCCGCTCATGCACTTGGCGAAATCTGCGAAAAATCACCTATACCAGTGGTTGCTGACATACATTTTGATTATCGCTTAGCACTTGAGTCTATTGCTGCGGGTGTGCAAAAAGTGCGTATTAACCCTGGTAACATAGGCTCTGATGATAGAGTTAAAGCGGTTGTAGATGCTGCTAGAGCAAAAAATATACCAATAAGAATAGGTGTAAACTCTGGCTCGGTTGAAAAAGAAATCCTTGCAAAATATGGTTCACCAACTCCAGATGCACTCGTTGAGTCTGCTCTTTATCATGCGAGTCTTTTAGAAAAATTTGATTTTACAGATATATGTTTGTCTATGAAATCGTCTTCTGTGCCTTATACCATGAAAGCTTATCAGCTTGCAAGTGAAAAAACAGAATATCCACTTCATTTAGGCGTTACCGAAGCGGGTACAGAATACATGGGAACAATTAAGTCGGCTGCGGGTATAGGTGGACTATTGGCTCTTGGTATAGGTGATACTATTAGAGTTTCACTCACTGATGACCCTGTAAAAGAAATTTATGCGGCTAAGGCCATTTTAAAAGCTGTTGGACTTAATGAAGATGGTGTTCAAGTTGTATCTTGCCCAACTTGTGGCAGAACAAGAATTGATTTAATCGAAATCGCAAAAGAAGTTGAGCAAAAAGTAGCTGGCATTAAAGGCAAAAAATTAAAGGTTGCTGTTATGGGCTGTGCAGTAAATGGGCCAGGGGAGGCAAGAGAGGCTGACCTTGGTATTGCAGGCGGTGACGGTGTAGGTCTTATATTTAAAAAAGGCGAAGTTATAAAAAAAGTGCCACAAGCTGAGCTTGTAAATGCACTTATGGACGAAATTAATAAATTTAAGGAGTAAGCATGACAAGAGGTTTAACTGATTTGTTTGACCGATGTGAGCTTAATGAAACCGAAAGAGCGTACTTTGAACAAGGTCAAGTACGCTCTTTAGCAATCAGTGCGGATAAAAAAACTATGATTTGTCAGGTAGGTTTTAATGAAATAGTGCCTATAAGCTCACTAAGTCAAATAGAAAAAAATATTGCCAAAACTTATAATATAAATCGTATGCGTATTTCTCCACGTTATACACTTGATACACTGACGAAACCTTATATAGACACTTTAAAAGAGCGTGTTTTAATGGAAATTCCATCTGCTTGTGGACTTCTTGCCGATAGCAAATGGACAGTTAATAATAACGCTCTTGAGATAAGTATGAGTGAATCTGCAAAAGAACATTTAAAAATACAAATTCACAAGATGAGTGAACGTATACATGCAGAAACTGGGCTTGATATCAAGGTAAATACGGTTGAAATTGACGATGATACTGCCAAAAAACTGCTTGAAACTCAAAATGAGGATAGAGAGCAAACTTTAAAAAAGGCATCACAAAATCTAAATACAAAGCCTATCGAGCATAAAAAGAACGAAAAACAAGCTAAACCATCGGATAATAAAACATATCACCGTCAAAAGGTGCAAAAGGTTTCTGATGAAGATTTGATTTATGGCAAGTTATATTCAGAAAGAACTATTGCTATTCGTGATGCTATGAATGAACATGGTCAAGTTACTATTGAGGGTGAGATTTTTCTTGTTGACCATAGAGAAATTAGCTCTAAAAAAACAGGCAAAGAGTGGGTTAAAATTGCTTTTGATATCACAGATAACACAAACTCTGTGCGTGTAAGTAAATTTTTATCAAAAGAGCAAGCAGAGCCTATTATTCCGCTTATTAAAACAGGCAGTTATATAATGGTGCAAGGCAAGGTAACATATGATACTTATGAAAAGGAAAGTATTATAGAGCCAACTGGCATTATGAAAGCAAAAAAGAAAATCCGTATGGATAAGGCGGATAAAAAACGTGTGGAACTGCATTTACATACAAATATGAGTGCAATGGACGGTATAGCGTCCACAAAAGCACTTATGAGCAGAGCCAAACTCTGGGAGCACCCTGCAATAGCAATTACTGACCATGGAGTTGTGCAGGCTTATCCAGATGCTATGCATGCAGTAGAGCGAAATAAGATTGATATTAAAGTGCTTTATGGCGTAGAGGCTTATTATGTAAATGATGCGGCTAGTGTGTCTGTTGTGCGTGGTACAGGTGATGCACCGCTTAGAGGTGAGGCGATTGTTTTTGACCTTGAAACCACTGGTCTAAAACCTGCACAAGAGGAAATAACCGAAATCGCTGCGGTTTTGGTGCGTGATGGTCAAATTATCGACTCTTTCCAAAGTTATGTAAACCCACATAAGCCAATACCAAAAGAGATTACCGAGCTTACGGGAATTAGTGATGAAACTGTAAGAGATGCACCAGAACTAATTGATGCACTTAATAAGTTTTTACAGTTTGCAGGTGATAGACCGCTTATCGCTCACAATGCAGGGTTTGATATGTCATTTTTAAATACTGCATGTAAAAAACTTAATATAGAGCGAGAATTTACTTATATAGACACATTGGAAATGAGTAGAATTTTACTACCAGATTTGGGCAGATATAAACTTAATATTTTAGCTAAAGAACTCGCAGTAGGACCTTTTGAACACCATAGAGCAAGCGAAGATGCAACTGTACTTGCAAAAATTTGGTGCAAGCTCATAGACAAGCTATGTATAGAATATAATGCGGTTAATATCTCTGATATAAACCCTTTACTTGCTGGTATTCGAGATAAAAGCGGCTCACTTAAAAATTTAAAGCGTCATCATTTTATTATCTTGGTTAAAAATCGTGAGGGACTAAGAAACCTTTACAAGTTAATCTCTTATAGCTTTTTAAATCATTTCTATAAAAAGCCACTTATGCCACGCTCTGAGCTTATAAAGCATAGAGAAGGCTTAATATTTGGCTCTGCTTGTGAGGCGGGTGAGCTGTATCATGCACTTATAGAGGGTGCAGACTGGGAAGAGCTCAAACGAATAGCATCTTTTTATGATTATCTTGAAATTCAGCCAATCGCAAACAACAGGTTTTTAGTTGAAAAAGGCACATTTAGCGATGATGAAGAACTAAGAAATTTAAATCGTAAAATTTTAAAGCTTGCTGATGAGCTTGGAAAGCCTTGCTGTGCAACTGGTGATGTGCATTTCTTAGAGCCAGAGGACGAGGCTTTCAGAAGAATTCTTATGGCAGGACAGGGCTTTTCTGATGCGGATAATCAAGCACCATTGTATTTAAAAACAACAGATGAAATGCTCGAAGAATTTTCATATCTTGGCGAAGATAGAGCATATGAAGTTGTGGTGACTAATACAAATAAAATAGCTGATATGTGCGAAGATGTAAGACCAGTGCCAAAAGAAAACTATCCGCCTAAAATTGACGGTGCAGAAGATGACCTTCGCAATATGAGCTATGAAAAAGCTAAAAGAATTTATGGTGACCCACTTCCAGAAGTTGTGCAAAAGCGTCTTGATAGAGAGCTTAACTCAATTATCAGCAATGGTTATGCGGTTATGTATATTATTGCACAGAAACTTGTTACAAAATCGCTTGCAGATGGTTATTTGGTGGGTTCTCGTGGCTCGGTTGGCTCATCTTTTGCCGCTTTTACTTCTGATATCACCGAAGTTAATTCACTTGCGGCTCATTATCTCTGTCCAGATGATAAATACGTTGAGTGGCATGATGAATATTCTTGTGGTGTTGATTTACCAGATAAGTTATGCCCAAACTGTGGAAAACCTCTTACAAAACAGGGATTTGCTATTCCATTTGAAACCTTTTTAGGTTTTGAGGGCGATAAAGTGCCAGATATTGACCTTAACTTTTCTGGTGAATATCAGCCTAGAATACACAAATATACAGGTGAGCTTTTTGGATATGACCATGTGTTTAGAGCGGGTACAATAGGTACTGTTGCAGAAAAAACTGCATATGGTTATGTTAAAAAATATATGGAGGAGCGAGGTATAACCTGTTCAAGAGCTGAAGAAAATCGCCTTACAGCAGGTTGTACAGGTGTTAGAAGAACATCAGGTCAGCACCCTGGGGGAATAGTAGTTGTGCCTAGAGAGGTTGAAATCTATGATTTTTGCCCTGTACAGCACCCAGCAGACGACCCAAATTCTGATATTATAACCACTCATTTTGATTATCACTCAATAGATGAAAATTTATTAAAACTCGATGAGCTTGGACATGATGACCCGACAATTATTCGTCATATGCAGGATTTAACGGGCGTTGATGCACAGCAAATACCATTAGATGACCCAGATGTTATGAGCCTTTTTACATCTAATAAAGCACTCAAATATGTCGATGATGCACCAGATGCTATTTTAGGTGATTTGGGTTGTTTAGCTGTGCCAGAGTTTGGAACGAAGTTTGTTCGTGGCATGGTAAGCGAAACCAAACCGACAACTTTTGCAGAGCTTGTTTCTATTTCTGGTCTGTCACATGGTACTGATGTATGGCTTGGAAATGCACAGGATTTAGTCCATCAAGGTATTGGACTTGCAGACTGCATTTGTTGTCGTGACGATATTATGAACTATTTAATTTTAAAAGGTGTTGAGCCTAAGCTCAGTTTTACTATTATGGAATCGGTTCGTAAGGGTAAAGGTTTAAAGCCAGAATGGGAAACCGCCATGAGAGCACAAGAAGTGCCAGAGTGGTATATTGACTCATGTAAAAAGATTAAATATATGTTCCCAAAAGCTCATGCGGTAGCTTATGTTATGATGGCTTTTAGAATTGCTTGGTTTAAAGTTCATAAACCTTTGGCTTTTTATTCAGCTTATTTCTCCATTCGTGCAAAGGGTTTTGATGCCTCATGTATGATTTTAGGTGATGAAGTTTGTATGGATAAAATCAGAGAACTGCAAAAGAAAGAACGAGATAAAACAATAACCGCAGCTGAAAAAGAAACTCAAACAACGCTTGAGGTTGTGCATGAGTTTTACAGACGTGGCTTTAAATTTGAACCTATGGATATATATAAATCTGATGCGACTATGTTTAGAGTTACTGAAAATGGACTTATTCCGCCGTTTACATCAATGCCAGGAGTAGGCGAACAAGCGGCACAAAACATAGTTGAAGAACGCAAAAACGGCAAATTCTTATCATCTGAGGAGCTTATTGTAAGATGTAATAAGGTTTCAAAATCGGTTGTTGATACTCTCACAGAGATAGGAGCACTTGGCAGTATGCCAAAGTCTACACAAATAAGTCTATTTTAAAAAGGGGTGTTTTTATGGCAAAGTATGAAAAATATTTTACGGGTGATTTTGACACTATTCTTTCACAGCTACATAATACTGTAATGAATGGAAGTATGTCTGCAAGTTATGAGGACGGCTCAAACTGGATAAATGGTGGTACAAGATGTGCTGTTAGAGTTTATGAAAGATATAGCATGATAGGTAGTAGCAGGGTTAGCATGAATTTAACGCTTGTTGGTAATGGAAATAATTTGTTTTTAAGTGCAATTACATCTGGAGGAAGTCAGGCGGTTTTATTTAAAATAAACACATTGGGAGAAGAATCTTTTTTAAAATGCATTGAAGAATTTATGAGTCAGTATTAGTCATAAATTTACAGCAACACTTGACAGTCACAAGATAATGTGTTAACATTTTAGCATGATAAAATAATGTGTTATAAAGGAGCATTAAAACCATGAACCGTTACCGTATTTCTACACCAGAGGGCACTAGAGATTTATTATTTTCCTCTTGCAAGGCTTTAAGACAAACAGAAAATACAATCCGTCAAACATTGGAAAACAGAGGTTATAGCGAAATTATAACTCCTGCTGTGGAATATTATGATGTATTCGCTCAGGCTAACCCTAATTTAGACCAAGAGAATATGCTTAAAATTATAGATAAGTCGGGTAGAATTTGCGTAGCAAGACCAGATAATACTACGCCTATCGCTAGAATTGCTGCAACTCGTCTTGATGATGAAACTTTTCCTGTGCGTCTTTATTACAGCCAAAAGGTTTTTCGTTCTGTATCAGCAGGTAACGGTCATCGTGGTGAATTTTTGCAAATCGGTGCAGAGCTTATTGGTGCTGACGGTTTAGAGGCTGACATTGATATTGTTTCTGCCGCTTTTGAAACACTGAAAAATGCAGGTGCAACCGAGTTTCGTTTAGAGCTTGGTCATGCTGAAATTTATAAGGCTCTTATTGAGGCTCTTGATGTTGACGAGCAAACAGCAGAGAGTATTCGCAGACTTATTGAAAATAAGTCATTTGCGGCTCTCGGCGATATGCTCGCACCTTACCGCCTAAAGCCAGAGGCAAAAGCACTTTGTGCTATGCCTCAGCTTTTCGGCGGTGTTGAGGTGCTAGATGAGGTTGAAATGCTCACTGGTAATGTGCGTGTTTTAGGTGCAGTTTCATATCTTCGC
Source organism: Candidatus Butyricicoccus avistercoris (assembly GCA_019113005.1). GTDB lineage: Bacteria > Bacillota > Clostridia > Oscillospirales > Butyricicoccaceae > Butyricicoccus_B > Butyricicoccus_B avistercoris. Next base: position 48,839 of record DXIE01000046.1, read on the forward strand.
AGACTCTATGCAGCACTTGATAAAGCTGGTTTTGGCGGAGAAATTATGATTGACCTTGGTTTAGTACATGAAATGGATTACTATACAGGTATTATGTTTAGAGGTTATGTGGGCGGTGCAGGTACTGTTATAGTATCTGGCGGACGTTATAACGCTCTATGTGCTAAATTCGGTCGAGATTTGCCAGCTGGTGGTTTTGGTGTAGATGTGGAAAATCTTGCACAACTCAAAGGCGAGACCGAAACAAAACAGCGTAATTCGGTTAGAATTGCACTGACCAAGGGCAGACTGGAAAAGAAAACACTTTCTTTCCTTAAAAGTGCAGGTTATGATACATCAGAGCTTGAAACTGGCTCACGAAAGCTTATTTTCACTTTGCCTAATACCAATATTGAAATTGTGCTTGCAAAAGCTGCTGATGTTATAACATATGTTGAACATGGTGTATGTGACATGGGAGTTGTCGGTAAAGACACCATTATGGAAAAGGGCGGCTCTTTTTATGAGATGGTTGACCTTGGGTTTGGCAAGTGTCGTTTTGCACTGGCAACTAAAAAGGGTAAACAGGCTTATGGTGGTTATAAAACCCCTGTAATTGCCACTAAATACCCAAATGTCACAAAGGCATTTTTTCATAAGAAAAATCTTGATGTTGAAACTATAAAAATCGAAGGTTCTGTTGAGCTTGCACCACTTTTAGAGCTTGCAGATGCTATTGTTGATATTGTGGAAACAGGCTCTACATTAAAAGAGAACGGCTTAGAAGTTATAGAAGATGTTGCACCTATTTCTGCTCGTGTTATTGTAAACCTTGCAAGTGCTAAAATGAAAAAGAATGATATTAAACAGATTATAGATGCACTTGAAAATGGCAGAGAAGCTGAAAGTGAGGGTAAATAGATGTTTTTGCAAACTGTGGTTGCAGATGGAAATAAAGAACAAAAAATATTAAACCAGATGAAACAAAGAGCGAGTGAAACTCGCACAGATATAGAGAATATCGTTAAAAATATTATGGACGATGTCAAACAAAATGGTTTAGAAGCAGTAGAAAAATATTCTTTGAAGTTTGATAAAACTAAACCATATATTATTGAGCAAAGTGTCATAGATAAGGCTTATAACGATTGCACACCAGAACTTCGCACCGCTTTAGAGCGTGCAGCCGAAAATATTCGTGACTACCATGAACAAATGATGATTAAAACTTGGGAGTATGAACGTGCAAAAGGTGCTGTTTTAGGTCAAACAGTTAGAGGACTTCACAAGGTCGGTTTATATGTCCCTGGGGGAACTGCCGCTTATCCATCAAGTGTACTTATGAATGCAATTCCTGCAAAAGTAGCTGGTGTAGGTGAACTTATTATGGTTACACCTCCAACCGAAAATTTATCTATCGAGGTTTTAACCGCTGCCAAAATCGCAGGAGTAGACAAGGTGATTGCAGTTGGTGGAACTCAGGCAATCGCTGCACTGACTTATGGTGCAGGTTTTATTCCTCAGGTTGATAAAATTGTCGGCCCTGGTAATGCATTTGTAGCAGCAGCTAAAAAAATGGCTTTTGGTACAGTTGATATTGATATGATTGCAGGTCCATCAGAGGTACTTGTAATTGCTGACCATACAGCAAATCCAACTTATGTAGCAGCAGATTTACTAAGTCAAGCAGAGCATGATAAACTGGCATCTTGTGTGCTATTAACCGACTCTATGGCACAAGCTCAGGCGATTTCATGCGAGATGGAACGCATGGGCAAAGCTATGCCACGTTGGGATATTATTAAGGAAAGCGTGCAAAATTATGGCTGTGCTATTGTTGTTGAAGAACTGGAGGACGCTTGCAAGCTCGCAAACCAAATTGCTCCAGAACATTTGGAGGTTTGCACAGTAGCTCCTAGAGAATTACTTCCACTGCTTAATAATGCGGGTGCAATTTTCCTCGGTTCATATTCTCCAGAACCACTCGGCGATTATATGGCTGGCCCTTGTCATGTACTTCCTACTTCTGGTACTGCTAGATTTTTCTCTCCACTTTCTACCGACACATTTTTAAAGAAAACAAGCATTATTGAATATTCAGCCGAGCAGTTAAAAGCTGTATCTGATGATATTATTGCACTTGCAAATGCTGAAAAACTAAATGCACATGCAAATAGTGTTGCAGTTCGCTTTTTAGAAGTGGAGGAGGAAAAGTAAAATGCCAAATATTCGAACAGAAATTAGACAATGCACAAAATGTCGTGAAACTAAAGAAACACAAATTGCATTATACTTAAATCTCGATGGTGGAGAACGTAAAATAGAAACAGGCATAGGCTTTTTTGACCATATGCTTAATTCTTTTGCAGTTCATAGCGGTTTTGGTTTGGCTGTAAGCTGTAAGGGTGATTTAGAAGTTGACGGTCATCATACTGTTGAAGATGTTGGAATTGTACTGGGTCAGGCTTTTGCAAATATTTTAGGTGATAGGTCTGGCATTGCTCGTTTTGGTACTGCTTATGTGCCCATGGACGAGGCTTTAGGCTTTTGCACACTTGATATTTCAGGCAGACCTTTTTTAGTGTTTGATGCACCTATGCCACAGCCTATGTGTGGCACTTATGACACCTGTTTAACCGTAGAATTTATGAGAGCATTTGCTACTCATGCGGGTATCACACTGCATTTAAAGAGCATGTATGGCGATAATGCACATCATATAACCGAGGCACTGTTTAAGGCACTTGCAAGAGCTTTAAAAGAGGCTGTTAAGCAAACAGGCGGAGAAGTTTTAAGTGCAAAGGGTGTGCTGTAAAAGGAGGTCAAAAAAGTGAGTTATATTGCTGTTGTTGACTATGGTGCGGGCAATCTTATGAGTGTTGCCAACACTTTAAAATACCTTGGCTGTGAAAGCAAAATTGCACAAGATACAAAGACAATAGAAAATGCTGCGGGTGTAATTCTCCCAGGGGTTGGAGCGTTTCCAGATGCAATGGAGGCACTAGCTGAAAGCGGTTTAACAGATGCGGTTAAAACTGCTGCAAAAACAAAACCATTTTTGGGAATTTGTCTGGGTATGCAAATGCTGTTTGAGTCATCTAACGAGGTTAGAGAGTGTGAGGGTTTAGGACTCCTTGAAGGCAATATTTCAAGAATAGAAACCGATTTAATTTTACCGCAAATCGGTTGGAATGAGCTTGAGATATTAAGACCAAATGCACTGACTAACGGCTTAAAAACAGGTGACCATGTTTATTTTGTACATTCTTTTATGGCAAATCCTAAAAATCCAGAAGATTTAGCATGTGTTACCGATTATGGTACACAAGTTCCGGCTATGGTTGCAAAAAATAATCTTTTTGGCTGTCAATTTCACCCAGAAAAAAGCGGAGAAATTGGACTTAAAATTATTAAAAATTTCGTAGAGCTTACCGAGGTGAAATAATGAAAATCTTACCTGCTATTGATTTAAAAGATGGAATGTGTGTTCGTCTTAAAAAAGGTGATTATGAAACTGCACACAAGGTTGCAGAAGATGTACTGACAACTGCAAAAGGTTTTCTTGATGCGGGTGCAACACTAATTCATATGGTTGATTTAGATGGTGCAAAAGATGGCAGCCATGCAAATTATAATGTGGTGCGTGAAGTTATAGAGAAAACTGGTGCAAAAGTAGAGCTGGGCGGTGGTATTCGCTTTATGGAGGATATTGACGCCGTTTTAGCTCTAGGTGTAAGTCGAGTTATTATAGGCTCAGCAGCCGTTAAAAATCCAGAGCTTGTTAAACAGGCTGTGGATAAATACGGCGATAAAATTGCTGTTGGTATTGATGCACTTGGCAGAACCGTTCGCACTCATGGTTGGCTCAATGATTCGGGTGAAGATTACATAGCTTTTGCAAAGAAAATGGAAGATATGGGCGTTAAAACAATTATCTTTACTGATATAGATAAAGATGGTATGCTTGAAGGTCCTAATTTTGAACAGCTTTCTGAGCTTAGAAATGCGGTTAAATGTGAAATTGTAGCTTCTGGCGGTGTTACAACACTCGAAGATATTGCAAAGCTCAAACAGCTTAAAATAGATGCTGCAATCGCAGGAAAAGCCGTTTATACTGGTGCATTAGACCTTGTAAAAGCAATAAAAACAGGGGAGGAGTAAAAATGCTTGCAAAAAGAATTATCCCTTGTTTAGATGTAAAAGACGGTCGAGTTGTTAAAGGTGTAAATTTTGTAGGTCTAAGAGATGCGGGAGACCCTGTTGAACTTGCAAAATTTTATTCTGAGCAAGGTGCAGACGAGATAGTTTTTTTAGATATAACTGCAACAAGTGATGAGCGTGAAACCATTGCAGATGTGGTTGCAAGAACTTGCAAAGAGGTTTTTGTACCTTTAACTGTTGGCGGTGGTATTCGCACAGTAGAAGATTTTAAAGACATTCTCCGTGCGGGTGCAGATAAAATTTCTATAAACTCATCAGCGGTTAAAACTCCAGATTTAATAAATGATGCTGCAAGCCGTTATGGTAGCCAGTGCGTTGTAGTTGCTATGGATGCAAGAACAAATGAAAATATGCCATCTGGTTATGAAATTTTTGTTGCAGGTGGTAGAAAAGCCACAGGTATTGATGCGGTAGAATGGGCGAAAGAAGTTTATCAGCGTGGAGCAGGTGAAATCTTATTAACATCTATGGATAAAGACGGCACAAAATCTGGCTTTGATTTAGATTTAACAGAAAAGGTGTGTCAGGTTGCACAGATACCTGTTATAGCATCTGGTGGCTGTGGAAATTTAGAGCATTTTGCAGAGGTTTTTGAAAAAACTCATGCAACAGCTGCACTTGCTGCTAGTTTGTTCCATTATGGTGAACTTAGTATCTCACAGGTTAAAAATTATCTGAAAGAGCGTAATATAAGCGTTAGATAAGGAGAATAAACATGTATTTATCAAAGTTTTTTAAAAAAAGTGAGCTTATTCCTGTAATTTGTCAAGATGAAAACACTAAAGATGTGTTAATGCTTGGTTATGCAAATGAGGAGGCTTTAAAACTCACAATGGAAACTAAAACAGCTTGGTTTTTCTCACGTTCAAGACAAAAGCTATGGAATAAGGGCGAAACATCGGGAAATTTCATCTTTGTAAATAAGATTTTATCAGATTGTGATGATGATACACTTATTTATTTAGGCACTCCAAAAGGTCCAGTGTGTCACACTGGAAACCCTAACTGTTTTTATACAACACTTTGGGAAAATAGGTGAAAAAATGGCTATTCCAATTTCTATGGTTGCAGTTATAGTGATTATTTTATTTATTGTAGGAGTTATCTTTTTAAAGAATAGAGATTAAGGAAGGTGTTTTGCAATGAATTCATTTGAGCAAATGGAAGCGGTTATTGCACTTCGCAGAAAAGAGCCACAAGAAAAGTCATATACTTGTTATCTTTTTGATAAAGGTTTAGATAAAATCTTAAAAAAAGTAGGCGAGGAATGTGCAGAAACCATTATTGCTGCAAAAAATGGCGATAAAACCGAGCTTATTGGTGAAATAAATGATGTGTTTTATCATATGATGGTTATGATGAATGAGTGTGGCGTAACCCTAGAAGATGTATGCAAGGAAATGGACGAAAGAGCACAGAAAATTGGCAATTTAAAGACATTTCATGTGTCAGACCATAACACATAATAAAAAAGTTCGCCTTTTGGCGAACTTTTATTTGTTGTAAATCTTTAAGTATTCATCTGTAAATGTACCGTCTGAATTATTTACTATAAGAGGAGGCTCAACAACAAGACCATCACTGGAACCGCCTTTGCGACACTCAATAAGTACAGCAGAAGGGGCTTTTTCGCTTGTTTGATGTACAAATCTTAATCTTTTTGGTGTAAGTCTTACACGCTCGAGTGCGGTTATAAGGGTTATAAGTCTTTCAGGTCGGAAAACCATAGCACATTTACCGCCACTTTTTAGCACATATGAGGTTGCAACTGCTACATCTTCAATAGTTGCCTCACCGTCCATACGGGCAAGTGCATGAGCGTCTAGTGCTTTAACTCTACCACTTCCAGATTTAAAATAAGGTGGATTGCATATAACATAGTCCATACTGCCATGTGAAAAATAATTTCTTATATATTTTAAATCACCTTGAATGGCTTTAACATTTTGAAGGTTATTATGCTCAATGGATTTACTAAAAATCTCAATAGCACCTTCTTGAAGTTCTAAACCTGTTATTTTAAGGTCATCTCTCCAACATAAAAGAGCTAGTGTACCAACTCCACAGCCTAAATCAAGTACATTTGCAAATCTTCTAGGTTTTGCAAAGCTAGAAAGTAATGTTGAGTCTTGACCAAGCTTAAAAAAATCATCATCTTGTATTAAATCTAAACCATTAGGTAAGTTTTCTATTGACTGCATAAGAAAAACTCCTTATAAAAACATCATATTATGATGATAACAAAAAGCAAAGAGCATGTCAAATTATATCAAATACTTTGACAAATTAAAATATATAGCGTAAAATAAATTAAAACGCTTTTACATTTCAGCGTGAAAAAACATTGAAAGAGGCGATAAAACGATGTTGTTAAAGGATTTAATCGAAGATGCTCGTTTAATTCGTGAACGTGACCCCGCAGCACGTTCAACAATAGAAGTTTTCTTACTTTATCCAGGATTTCATGCAGTTATTTATCATAAATTAACCCACTGGTTATATAATCATAAAAGATTTTTTTTAGCAAGAATGATTTCACAATTTGCCAGAACAATGACAGGTGTTGAAATCCACCCTGGGGCAAAAATCGGAAAAGGCTTATTTATTGACCACGGTATGGGCATAGTAATAGGTGAAACCGCAGAAATTGGAGATTATTGCACAATTTATCATGGAGTAACGCTTGGTGGTACAGGCAAGGATAGCGGTAAACGTCACCCAACAATCGGAAATAATGTGCTTATATCCACAGGTGCAAAGGTTTTAGGACCTTTTACGGTTGGAGATAACTCCCGAATTGGTGCAAATGCAGTTGTTTTACAGGAAGTGCCACCAGATTCAACCGTTGTTGGTGTTAAGGCTAGAGTGGTTAAAATCGGAGGTCATAGAGTGCCATCGTTTGACCTTGACCAGATTAATGTTCCAGACCCAGTTGCACAACAGCTCTGTCAACTTGAAAAGCGTATTTATATGAATGAACAGAAAATAAAAAGTTATGAGCATAAAGAAACCGACAGAACAGATGAGAATGCTCATAAATAGACATCTTTAATAATACATTTATTGTAAAAAGTGATGAAAAATTACGATTTCTTTGCATTATGTTTACAATAGCTAACCGATTTGCTATAATAATGATATTAGGAATGATAATCTTTATTATGTGAAGGAGGAAAGGCCCTTGATTCGTACAAAGCAAAGAGAGTTAATAAAAAATGCAATTATGGAGAGCAATACCCACCCAACAGCTGATGAGCTTTTCCAAGAGATTCGCATTAAATTGCCTACAATCAGCCTTGCAACCGTTTATAGAAACCTTAATATGCTTGCAAGTGATGGTGTGATTAGAAAAATTCAAATGCCTGATATGCCAGATAGATTTGATTGGCGTATAACAGTGCATGACCATTTATATTGTGAAAAATGTGGAAAGGTATTCGACTTTACTTTGCCAGAGGCTTTAGATGAACAAATAGAGCAGGTTTCAGGAATGAAAGTAAAACAATATAGCTTGGTTGCAATAGGCATTTGCAACGATTGTATGCAGCATGAGCAAAATTAAATATTTTAGCCTTAAGATTTAAATTATCTTAAGGCTTTTTTATTTTGCTTTGCATAAAAAAACAGATGCTCAAAGTGAGCATCTGTCTTTTTATTAAAGTGAATTAGCCTTCGTTGCTGTAAAGAGCCATCAGCTTCTTCAGATGAGCGTAACGCTCTACGGAAGCTTCCTCAGACTTCTTAAACAGTTCCTCAGCACGCTCTGGGAAGGAACGTGTCAGAGCAGAGTAACGAGCTTCGTTCATGATAAAGCCACGGTAATCCTCTGTCTTTGGCTCCTTGCTCTCCAGAATGAATGGGTTCTTACCCTCAGCTTTTAGAGCAGGGTTGAAGCGGAACATATTCCAGTAACCACAATCAACAGCCTTCTTCATTTCGCTCTGGCAGTTAACCATACCACCCTTAATAGAGTGCATTTCACATGGAGAGTAAGCGATAATCAGAGATGGACCTGGGTAAGCTTCAGCCTCAGCGATAGCCTTCAGAGTCTGCTGCATGTTAGCACCCATAGCAATCTGAGCAACATATACATAGCCGTAGCTCATAGCGATTTCGGATAGGCTCTTCTTACCGATAGCCTTACCAGCAGCGGCGAACTGAGCAACAGCACCGATGTTGGTAGCCTTAGAAGCCTGACCACCAGTGTTAGAGTAAACCTCAGTATCGAATACCATAACGTTTACATCTTCACCGGAAGCAAGAACGTGGTCAAGACCGCCGAAGCCGATGTCGTAAGCCCAACCGTCACCACCGAAGATCCAAACGGACTTCTTGTTTAGGTAATCCTTCTGAGCCAGAACATACTTGCAGTCTTCACAACCAGCAGCAGCACCCTTTTCAAGCTCAGCAATCAGAGCCTTAGTAGCAGCCTGGTTCTTCTCACCGTCGTCCTTAGTAGCTAGGAACTCGTCGATAGCAGCCTTAGCTTCTGCTGGAGCATCAGTCATAGTTTCCAGCTTAGCAATCAGACGGTCACGGATAGCCTTCTGACCATAGTACATACCAAGACCATGCTCAGCATTGTCCTCGAACAGGGAGTTAGCCCATGCTGGACCCTTGCCTTCGCTAGTAACGGTATATGGAGATGTAGCAGCTGGGCCACCCCAAATGGAAGAACAACCAGTTGCATTAGAGATGTACATACGGTCACCGCAAACCTGAGTAATCAGACGAGCGTAAGCGGTTTCAGCACAACCTGCACAAGAGCCAGAGAACTCAAGCAGAGGAGTCTTGAACTGAGAATCCTTTACAGAACCAGTGCCAACCATGTCTGCCTTCTCGGAAACCTTTGCAACCATGTAATCGAAAACTTCCTGCTGAGCAGCCTCATGCTCCTGAGCAACCATAGTTAGAGACTTAGTTGGACATACGCCGATACATACGCCACAACCCATACAGTCAAGTGGAGATACAGCAAGAGAATACTTGTAAACGCCCTTGCCCTTACCAGCCTTAACATCAACAATCTTAGCAGAAGCTGGAGCAGCAGCTGCTTCTTCCTCTGTTAGAGCGAATGGACGGATAGTAGCATGTGGACATACATAAGAACACTGGTTACACTGAACACAAGTAGCCTCGTTCCAAGATGGAACAGTAACAGCTACGCCACGCTTCTCGTAAGCAGCAGCACCATGCTCGAAAGTACCGTCAACGTAATCTGTAAATGCAGATACAGGTAGGCTGTCGCCGTCCATACGAGCGATTGGGTCAAGTAAATCCTTAACCATCTTAACGGTCTTTTCACGACCAGCAAGCTTAGCATCGTCAGCCTTATCCTGAGCATCAGCCCAAGCAGCTGGAACGTCAATCTTAACGAATGCAGTAGCACCAGCGTCAATAGCCTTGTGGTTCATATCAACTACGTCCTGACCCTTCTTGAGGTAAGACTTAGTAGCAGCTTCCTTCATGAAGCGGATAGCGTCCTCAGATGGCATAACCTCTGCAAGAGCAAAGAATGCAGACTGAAGAATAGTATTTGTACGCTTGCCCATACCGATTTCGATAGCAAGGTCAATAGCGTTAATTGTGTAAAGCTGAATGTTGTTCTTAGCGATGTAACGCTTTTCAGAAGCAGCTAGATGGTGGTCTAGTTCTTCAGCAGTCCACTGGCAGTTAATCAGGAATACACCGCCTGGCTTAACGTCACGAACGATTGGGAAGCCCTTAGTGATGTAAGATGGGTTATGACAAGCAACAAAGTCAGCCTTATTGATGTAGTAAGGGGAACGGATTGGCTTGTCACCAAAACGTAAGTGAGAAACAGTTACGCCACCAGTCTTCTTGGAGTCATACTGGAAGTAAGCCTGTACGAACTTGTCAGTGTGGTCACCGATAATCTTGATAGAGTTCTTGTTAGCACCAACAGTACCGTCACCACCAAGACCCCAGAATTTACATTCGGTAGTGCCTTCAGCAGCGGTGTTTGGAGCAACCTTCTCCTCAAGAGACATATGGGTAACGTCGTCGTTGATACCCAGAGTGAACTGATGCTTAGGAGCGTCCTTAGCAAGCTCGTCGTATACAGCAAATACAGATGCTGGTGGGGTATCCTTAGAACCAAGACCGTAACGACCACCAACGATAGTCTTATCAGTTACGCCAGCATTAGCAAGTGCAGTAACAACGTCTAAGTATAGAGGCTCACCCTGAGCACCTGGCTCCTTAGTACGGTCAAGAACTGCAATCTTCTTAGCAGTTGCAGGAATAGCAGCAACTAGCTTGTCAGCAGCGAATGGACGGTACAGACGAACCTTTACAAGACCAACCTTCTCGCCCTTAGCGGTTAGGTAGTCGATAACTTCTTCAGCAACGTCACAGATAGAGCCCATAGCAACGATTACACGGTCAGCATCTGGAGCACCATAGTAGTTAAACAGCTGATAGTTAGTACCAAGCTTAGCGTTAACCTTGCCCATGTACTCTTCAACGATAGCTGGAACAGCCTCATAGTATGGGTTACAAGCCTCACGGTGCTGGAAGAATACGTCACCATTTTCGTGAGAACCACGCATTACAGGACGCTCTGGGTTTAGAGCACGAGCACGGAATGCCTCAACAGCGTCCATATCGCACATTTCCTTTAGGTCTTCAAAGTCCCAAACTTCAATCTTCTGGATTTCGTGAGAAGTACGGAAACCATCAAAGAAGTTGATAAATGGAACACGAGACTTGATAGTTGCAAGGTGAGCAACAGCGGAAAGGTCCATAACTTCCTGTGGGTTTGTTTCAGCAAGCATAGCAAAACCGGTCTGACGGCAAGCCATAACGTCGGAATGATCACCGAAGATGTTCAGTGCATGAGAAGCAACTGTACGAGCAGAAACGTGGAATACACAAGGAAGCAGCTCGCCTGCAATCTTGTACATATTAGGGATCATCAGAAGCAGACCCTGAGAAGCGGTGTAAGTAGTTGTCAGTGCACCAGCTGCTAGAGAGCCGTGAACAGTACCAGCAGCACCTGCCTCAGACTGCATCTCTACAACCTTTACGGTTGTACCGAAAATGTTCTTCATGCCCTGTGCGGACCATTGGTCTACACTGTCAGCCATTGGGCTGGACGGAGTGATTGGGTAAATACCTGCAACCTCAGTAAAAGCATACGACACGTGTGCAGCGGCCGTATTACCGTCCATGGATTTCATCTTTCTTGCCATGTTTTCTAAGTCCTCCTTCAATCTCGCTTATCGAGATATGAAATTAAATTAAAATGAACAAAAAGGTAAAAAGCAGGGTTAACCCTACATTTTACAGAAAGACACCTCTTGTCGAATATATTTTAACACACTTACACTGCCAATGTAAACAAAATTCCAAGAAATCTTTTGGATATTTATGAAAAATCACGATAAAATAATATAATTGTAATAATAGATAAATTGAATTATAATTAAATATCATATGAAAAAAATAGGAGAGTATATAAAATATGGTTGCTACATGCCATTCAGCAGGAATAATCGGAATATCTGGCTATCCTGTAATAGTAGAATGTTTTAACTCTACGGGTCTGCCAAGACTTGATATAGTGGGTCTACCTAGTAGAGCAGTCAGTGAGTCGGCAGAACGTGTGCGTGCTGTTATGAAAATCTGCGATTTTGAATGGCCAACATGCAGACTTACGGTAAATCTTGCACCAGCAGACACAAAAAAAGAGGGTGCAGTCTATGATTTGCCTATTTTTATAGCTATTTTAACTGCTACAAGTCAAATATCAGCACCACAAGATAAAATTGCTTTTTTAGGTGAGCTTTCGCTTTCAGGTGAGTTAAGACCTATAAAAGGTGTACTTTCTATGCTGCTTGCACTTAGAGACGCGGGTAAAAAAGAGGTTTTTGTGCCTTTTCAGAATGCTGAGGAAGCAGCTTATGCAGAGGACATAAAAGTTTATCCTGCAAAAAATGTAAAAGAGGTTATAGCTCATTTGATGAAAAAAGAGCAAATAGAGTCTTGTCCACCGCCTAAGCCTACTGAGGATTTTGCATCTGGTATGGATTTTTCTAATGTACTTGGACAAAATGCTGTGCGTAGAGCGTTAGAAATTGCAGCAGCGGGTTCACATTCAGCACTTTTAAGTGGTCCTCCAGGGTCGGGTAAAAGCCTTGTGGCAAAATGCTTTTCTACTATTTTGCCGCCAATGACTCCACAGGAACGACTTGAGGTAATTCGTATTTGGTCGGTTGACGGTGAAGGCACAAAAGCGGCAAGAATGGCAGGCAGACCTTTTAGAGCACCACATCATACAGTTTCAGCCGCCTCTATGAGCGGGGGAGGAAGTGCAGGGCGACTTCCAATCCCTGGGGAAATTTCGCTTGCACATAGAGGAGTTTTATTTCTTGATGAACTGCCAGAGTTTAGAAGTGATGTGCTTGAAACACTTCGTCAGCCAATAGAAGATGGTGAGGTTACAATCTCAAGAGTATCTGCAAAAGTTACTTATCCAGCGAAATTTCAACTTCTTGCGGCTATGAACCCATGTAAATGCGGATATTATGGCACATCACGCTGTAAATGTTCAGAAGAAAGTGTCAGAAGATATTTAAGAAAATTATCAGGCCCTTTAATGGATAGAATAGATTTACAAGTTGCCGTTCAACCTGTACAATATGAAGCATTAGCTGCAAGAGGTAAAAGGGAGGAGGAAAGCTCGGAAAAAATAAGAAATAGAGTGCTAGGGGCGAGAGAAATACAAAAAGAGCGTTATAAAAACACTAATATTTCAGCAAATGCTGAACTCCCGCTCGATAGACTGGCAAAAGACTGTCCTATGACCGATGCGGCACAAAAAATGCTTGAGCAGTCTTTTGAACGTCTTGGAATGACAGCAAGGGCATACGACAGAATTTTAAGAGTATCTAGAACTATTGCAGATTTAGACGCAAGTGAAGTTATAGATGCTGTACATATAGCAGAAGCAATACAATACCGTCAGCTTGACAGACTTGGTTTATCAGACGGTTAAAAAGAAAGGAAAAGATATGAAGAAAGTTTTATGTGCATTATTAATAGGTGCTACTACTGTATCTGGAGCAGGAGCATTTACAGGTGTGTCGAGCTGGGCAGAGCCAGCAGTAAATCAGGCTATGACAATGGGTATTGTACCAGAAAGTTTACAAAATACACAGGCAGGCAAAGCAATTTCAAGAGCTGAATTTTGTGAAGTTGCAGTCCAACTTTATGAAAGTATTAGCGGAAAAACTGCACCTACTAACATAATAAGTCCATTTACAGATACAGATAATCAGATGATTGCAGCTGCTAGTGCACTCGGAATTGTAAATGGCAGAGGAGATGGAACTTTTGCACCATATGACACAATAACAAGACAGGAATTTTGTGTTATGCTTTGCAATGTACTAAGAGCCGTAGATGTAAAAAGCGATACAATAGAAACAAGTACTATAAGTGTTTTTCCAGATGGTGATTTAGTGGCGAATTGGGCAAAAGAAGATGTGCAAACCATTATTAATAATGAAATTATGACTGGTATATTAGAAAATGGACAAACCTTACTCAAACCTCTTGAAACAACATCAAGAGAGCAAGCAATGGTTATGGCGGTGCGTTTTGCAAGTAATTATGGAGAAGTGCAAAATGATGGCGAAAATGAACCAGAAGAAAAACCAGAAGTAACGCCAGAGGTAACACCAGAACAGCCAGAAATAAATGAAAACGAGCAAGATAATAACAGTCAGTCAGTTTACATAATAAAGCCAGAGGAAGCTGCAAGTTTAACCAAAGATGAAAGACTTATGATTTTATTTGGTAAAACAGAAATAGGCTTTGTAACCCGTGAGGAAGCAGAGGCAGCTATGACAGAAATTACTGTTCCTGTGTGGCGTTTAAAATCTGACGGAAGTAAAATGGCGGGTCAAATGACACTTGAAGTAAATCAGTGTTTGTCACTTGTATATCAGGCTATTTTTGAGGATATTTTTAATGGAAGTGAACAGTTCCCTATAAAAGATGGTGGAAGTTATGCATGGAGAAGTAATACACGCTCAGAACATCGCTGGGGAACAGCAGTAGATTTAAACTGGAATGAAAATATGGAATGTTACATAGATGAAGCGGGTAATATAACCGAGATAACAACAGGTTCACATTGGCTGCCAAATGAAGACCCATATTCAATACCAGCAGGCGGAGATGTTGTTAAAGCGTTTGCGAAGTATGGCTTTGCATGGGGCGGCGATGCTTGGAAAAGCAAACGAGATTATATGCATTTTTCATATTTTGGAACATAAAAAAAGAGCCGAAAGGCTCTTTTTTCTTTAGTAAAATACTTCTTGCAAGATAAGCCCTTGTGGTGGCATTGTAATTCCTGTATCTTGTCTGTCAAGACTTAAAAAGGCTTTTTCTATGCTTTTTATATCACGCTCACCTGTGCCGATTTCTACGAGTGTGCCTGTTAAAATTCGAACCATATTATATAGAAAACCATCACCATAAAAGTCAATTCTGACTTCACCGCCCAAACGGATTATATCAATTTTTTCTATTGTTCTGACAGTTGATTTTTTAAAACGCTTATTTACAGAGCTAAATGAACGAAAGTCATGTGTGCCACATAAAAGTTTTGCAGCATCTTGCATTTTGTGTACATTTAGCTCTTTTTCTATGCTTGTTACATATTTTCTTTCAAAGATATTTTTATTTTTGCTATCCCATAAACGATATGAATAATGTTTTGATTTTGCATTAAGTCTTGCATGAAAACGCTCAGGCATAACTTCACACGACATAATACCAATATCTTGCGGTAAATATGTGTTTAAATATTCCTTTATTTGGTTTGCTGTTTTATCAGTGTTTATTTTAAAGTGCGCGACCTGTGCCATAGCGTGAACGCCTGCATCTGTACGACCTGCACCATGTATCTCCACATTATGACCGCACATTTTGCTTAAAACAGACTCAATTTTGCCCTGTATTGTGTTATCTGTATTGCCCAGTCTTTGCCAGCCTTGATAACGTGAACCATCATATTGCACTATTATTTTAAAATTTGTCATTATTTTCACCGTTAAAATCTATTTTTTAGATTTTAACATAGGTATTACTCAAAAGTCAAAGGCAGACCATAAACCTGTTTAAGTTCTAAAAGTGGACTTTTAGCAATGTCTGACGGTGTGACAATTTTTCCGCCATTAGAATTTAAATCATAACCAAAGGCATTAAAAGCCGACCATATTAAATGCGAACAATGGGTAGAATTATCATCAAATATACCTGCAAAGAGCGAATATGGTTTGTTTACAAGGTTTTTTTCTGCATACTCAGCTATTTGTGAGCGAAACTCACTATCTGTATTTTTTAGTCTAAAAACTGCAACTGATGAATATTTTCTAAATCTATCTACTGTACTAAATTCTGAATCTCTGCCTATAAATGCAGCCTCAAGAATTATTTCTTTTTCCGCATCAATAACCAAAGCACAATGACCATTTCTAAAACCTAAAACATGAGAAGATGAAGTTATTAAAATATCGCCATTTTCCAGTGCAGTTATAGGGGAAAGTGTATCTGTTAGCCTTTCGGTTCTTGAAAGCAGCATATGTGGTTTGCAAACTATACTTACAGGTGAAAGATAGGCTTTTTGTACAGATAATATTTTATTTATATTGTCCTCTTTTAAAATATCAAGTGAAATACTGGTAAGTCCTGTTTGACTTGATAGTAAATTATAATCATCTGTTGACCAGTTTTCTTTTTGTAGTATATCTGTAAGATTAACAGGTACAACATCAGGCTTTATATGTGCTTTGTGCTCATCAGACATGAAAAATATTAAAAATATTACAATAAGGCTAGTTAATATTCTCATTAAAATGTGTTAAAGCTCTTGCCATATCGGTTTTGGTGTGAAATACCACTCCGCTTGTTAATATACTTTGTTTAAGCTCATCTGGAAGTGAACGAAAATATTCGCCAAGTTCATTATTCATAGTAGTATAATCTAACATAATAAAATCACCTCGATATTTATTATGTTCAAAAAATATAAAAAAAACCGAGTTAGACCAAAATCTAACTCGAAATTTTTATGATTCTTCGGTTGCTTCTATAACAGAGCCTTCTGCACATACGCCTTTTTCTTTGAATAGAGGTTTATTGTTCTGGTAAATCATACGCAAACCGTCAAGTGTAAGGTTAGAGTCTACAAAATCAATAAGAGAACAATGTTCTGCCATCATTCGACCCATACCACCTGTTGCAACTACTTTTACATTACCATTTAGTTCTTGTTTCATATCCTCGATAATGCCAGTTAAAGCACCTACATAGCCACGAACAGCACCAGACTGCATACTTTGTACAGTATTTCGACCGATAGCATTTTCTGTTGCGGCAATATCAACTCTAGGCAGTTTGGACGCTTTCATAAATAAAGCTTCCATTGCAACTTTAATTCCTGGGAAGATAGCACCACCTAAATATGCACCATTTTCATCTATTGCATCAAAGGTGATAGCAGTACCAATATCAACAATAATAAGAGGTGAGCCGTAACGCTTAACCGCTGAAACACCGTTTACGAGTCTGTCAATACCAACTTCACGAGGGTTATTATATAAATTTACCATACCAGCATCAACATCACGACCGACAATAAGCGGGCGAAGTGATAAATATTTGCGAATGGCATTTTTTAGTGAATACATAACAGGAGGTACAACAGATGCAATAATTACAGCACTTGTTTTTTTAGGGTCAATTCCTTTAAAGCTGTAATATTGTAAAATTTGCATACCGATTTCATCAGATGTCGAAGTATCTGAGGTAGAAATTCTAAAAGAACCTATTAAAGTTTCGTTGTCATAAATACCAAATACCATATTAGTATTTCCTACATCAATCGCAAGTAACATCGCTTAGAACCACCTAAACTTAGATTTATTTTTTTGTTTTGTAAGTGAAATCGGCTCTCCGTCAGTATTTAGAAAAACAGCATCTATAAGCTTGCCGTCTTGAATTTCAAGTGAAAGACAGCTTGCTACGCCTTGACGTGGAAGGCTTATACTTCCAGGGTTAAAAATATGTATATCATCATCTATTACATGATTAGCACAATGTGTATGACCATAAAGAGCGATAGAACAATCGAATTTTTTTGCGTGTTCGGCTATGTTACCACAGCTTGTCCATACAACACCTTCTCTATGACCATGTGTTAAATAAAATTTTACGCCCTCAAGCGTTACAACTGAAAACCAAGGACTGTCAGAGCCGTAATCATTATTACCACGCACAGAATAAACGGTTAAATCTGGATAACTTCTTCTTAAATCCTGTGCATCTTCATCGTAGTCACCAAGATGAATTACTGCATCTGGTGAGAGATTTTCTACTAAATTAAACATATCTAGCACTCTACCGTGCGAATCAGAAAAAACAAGAATATTCATAACTTAAAAGCCTCATTCTCGCATAACATGAACACTATACATTAAAAGTAAAGATATGTAAAGTGTATTTGAAAAATTTTTAACAAAGAATTTGTTACTATTTGGATTTAATCTGCATATATTAAACTGATAGATTAAATAGGGAGGAAAACACTATGTTTGATGCAAATGAACTGATGAAACAACTTAAAATATCACAAAATGACCCTAAAGCGGCTCAAACTATAAATAATTTAAAGTCTTTTATGGGTACTGAGCAAGGCAAAAATCTTGCAAGTAATATAAGCAAAGATACTGCGGTACAGATTGAAAAAGCAGCTAAAGCCATGCAAAAAGGTGATAAAACCGCCGCAAGTGCTGCACTTAGTCAAATTCTTTCCACAAATGAAGGCAAAAATCTTGCAATGCAGCTTAAAAAAATAATAGGAAAATAAGGAGAAAATATGGAAGATATGTTATCGTCCTTGCTTTCTGACCCCGAAAAATTACAGCAAGCAATTTCTGTTGCATCATCTTTTTTAGGGGGCGAGCAAGAAAACCAAAATCAACAAAATAACTCTGTAAATACCGATTTTGATGACCCATCATTAATGCTTATGCAAAAGGCAATGCCTGTTATCTCACAAATTGCCCAAAGTGGTCAAAGTGCGGTGAGTTATGAAAAACGTCAGCTTTTACATGCTGTAAAGCCATTTGTTTCCGAGCCTATACAAAGTCAAATTGACCATGCTATAAGGTTAGTAGGCATGGCACAAATGGCTAAAACTGCACTTCATCAGTTTGGTGGCTCTAATAATAATGGAGGAGCAACCGATGTATAACAGATATTTAGAGCAATTTAAACCAGATGAACCTGAACCGATAGCAAATATAAACCCTGTAAATGAACAGAAAGAAAGTGCTTTTTGTGAAAATACAGGCTCTGGACTGCTAGACGGTCTTACAAAACGCATGGGTAAGGTAAAACTTGACACAGATACTCTTATTTTAATTGCAATAATCTGGTTTATACTTCAAGAAAATGGAGAAACACAGATTGACACCGAGCTTTTAGTAGTGCTTGGCATACTGCTTTTTATGGGATTATGATTTGCTTTTTAATAAATCATCTGCCACATCAGATAGCTTTGCATATTTTTCAAGTGTCAGTTTTTCACCACGAATACGTTCATCAAGATTACAAGTTTTCATCAATGATAATATATCAGCCTTATCCAGTCTGCCGCCAAACGCTGGAGAAATCGCATTTACAAGCGTTTTGCGGCGTTGGTTAAAGGCTGCTCTTACAATAGCAAAAAATAACTTCTCATTTTTAACAGCTACGCTTGGCTGCTCAAGAGGATTTAGTCTGATAACCGCAGAGTCAACCTTTGGTTGTGGCACAAAACAGCCAGCAGGTACATCAAATAAGATTTTAGCATCTGCATAATATTGTACATAAATCGAAAATGCACTGTAATCTGATGAGCCAGCTTTTGCACAAATACGTTTTGCAACCTCCTTTTGAACCATAACGGTTATACCTGAGAACATTTTACTGTCTAAAAGAGCAGAAATTGCAGGTGTAGTTATGTAATAAGGGAGGTTTGCACATGCAAAAACCTTTTTATCACCAAATTTCTCTTTGCAAATGGCAGATAAATCGGTTTTTAACACATCGCCATGTACAACTTCTACATTTGAGCAGTCAGCAAGTGTTTCTTCAAGCACAGGGAATAATGCTCTGTCAAGCTCGATTGCTACAACTTTTTCAGCCTGTTTTGAAAGCTCATTTGTAAGACAACCCATTCCAGGGCCAACTTCAAGTGCACAACTATTTTTATCAACTCCACATTCAGCAGCAATACGTTCAGGTACCCACTGTGCAGTTAAAAAATTCTGTCCGAGTGATTTTGAAAAGTGAAATCCATGCCTTGACAGCACTTCTTTTATAACGTGAATATCACAAAGTCCCATAAAAGACCTCCAAATGTTTTTTAAATCATTATAGCATAGTATAAGTCAGAATTATATAGATTAGATATGATTTATTGCAATAAGTTTTTGTGTTTGGTAAAATAAAAACAGTATTAAATGGGAGGGAGTGACAAAATGCAAGAAGAAATTAAATTTTGCAGAGGTGGAGGCTGTACAGCTAAATTAGGCTCTGCTGTGCTTTCTAAAATACTTGAAAAACTGCCAAAACCAACCGACCCTAAGCTTTTAATCGGTACGGAATCAAGCGATGATGCAGCCGTTTATAAACTCACAGATGAGCTTGCTATGGTTCAAACTGTTGATTTTTTTCCGCCTATGGTCGATGACCCTTATATATTCGGTCAAATAGCCGCAGCTAATGCACTAAGTGATGTTTATGCTATGGGTGGAAAACCTGTAACCGCTTTAAATCTTGTATGTTTCCCAGAAAACTGGGATATGAATATTTTGGGCAAAATATTACAAGGAGGACAGCAAAAAGTAATAGAAGCGGGAGCGTCACTTGTAGGTGGTCATTCAATCGCTGATAGCGAAGTAAAATACGGCTTATCTGTAACGGGGATTATAAATCCTAATAAAGTTAGAGCAAATAACACCGCTCATGTAGGAGATAAGCTCATTTTAACAAAACCGCTCGGTGTGGGTCTTACTTGTACAGCAGCAAGAGCGGGTGAACAAATAAACTCACTCGATGAAGCTATAAAAAGCATGACAACACTCAATAAATATGTGGCTGAGGCGGCTGATGAGTTTGAAATTCATGCGTGTACTGATGTAACTGGTTTTGGACTTGCAGGGCATTTAAACGAAATGATAAGACCAGATTTATCAGCAAGAATTTATGCTAAAAACTTGCCTAAAATAAGCAATGTAAGGTATTTTGCAGAGGAATTTTATTTGACCGCAGCCGCACAGCGAAATCGCAACGCAGCCGAGGGAAAAATTAAATTCATTAAATCGGATTTTGCAACCGAAGAACTGGTTTTTGACCCTCAAACTTCAGGCGGTTTATTATTTGCACTCTCAGAAAGTGAGGCTGATTTATTACAGCAGAAACTTATAAATTTAGGTTTAAACAGTGCTATTATTGGCGAAATTATGCCAAGAATGGACGTAGAAATTATTATAGAAGGGAAGATTTAAAGTTATGGCAACAATAGTAGACGCAAGGGGTAAGGCTTGCCCTCAGCCTGTAATTGAAACAAAAAAAGCACTTAAGGAGAATGGTGCACCTGTAATTGTGCTTGTTGACAACGATATAGCAAGACAAAATGTAGAGAAAATGGCGGTACAGTTAAATTTATCAGCTCAAACAGATATGACTGAAGACGGAGCTTTTCGTGTGCTTATTCAGCAGGTCAGCAGTGAGGTTTTAGGTGCTGTGTTAAATGATGCAGCTGATGCTCTTTCTGGTATGCTTGATACCATGCCAGCGGTGGATTGTGTGCCTTGTATGCCTGTGCAGAATGGAAAAACCGTTGTTGTTTTATCATCTAACTGTATGGGCGTAGGAGATGACACTTTAGGTGCAGCTCTTATGAAAGGTTTTGTTTATGCCCTAACTCAGCTTGATACAGCACCAGATACTGTGCTTTTATATAATGGTGGTGCAAAACTATCGGTTGAAGGTGCTGAAACAGTGCAAGACCTAAAAATACTTGAGGAAAACGGCACAGAAATTTTAACTTGTGGCACATGCTTAAATCATTACGGTTTAACAGACAAGCTTGCTGTTGGTGAAGTTACTAACATGTATACAATAGCTGAGAAAATGAGCGAGGCTGGAAAGGTGATTCGTCCATGAGTTTTCCTTTTGTTTTGGTGCGTGGTGCGGGCGACCTTGCAACAGGCACTATTGTTAAACTTCATAAAAGCGGTATAAAGGTTTTGGCGGTAGAATGTGCAAATCCTAGTGCAATCCGTAGGCAAGCAGCATTATGTGAGGCTGTTTATGATGGCAGTGCAACAGTTGAAGGCGTTATATGTCGAAAAATAGATAATATAAATGAGATTGAACGCTGTTTTGAGAGATGCGAAGTGCCTTTACTTGTAGATGAAAAACTTGAGTGTTTAGAGAAAATCAAACCAGTTGCAGTTATAGATGCTATTATAGCTAAGAAAAATTTAGGCACTAAAATAGATATGGCACTTGTAACTATTGCATTAGGTCCAGCTTTCGTTGCAGGAGAAGATGTTCATGCGGTAATTGAAACCCAAAGGGGACATAATTTAGGGCGTGTGATTTACAATGGCTCAGCAGCTCCTAATACTGGTATCCCTGGGGTTATTGCAGGTGAAAGTGTAAAGCGTGTAATTCATTCGCCTGCAACTGGTGAGATTAAACATTTGGTTAATATTGGTGAGATAGTAAACGAGGGGCAAGAAATCGCTATAATAAACAATGTTCCTGTTATAGCTACGCTTACGGGCGTACTTCGTGGGCTTATTCGTGAGGGCTACTATGCAAAAGAGGGCATGAAAATAGCTGACATTGACCCTAGAAAAGAACAAAAAGAAAACTGCACTACTATTTCTGATAAAGCTAGATGTATTGCTGGCGGTGTGCTTGAGGCTGTTATGCATTTATCAAATGAACAGGGAGTGAAGCTGTTTTGATTTATCTTGACAATGCAGCGACTAGCTTCCCTAAACCTAGCTTTGTAAAACAGGCGGTTGTTGATGCTATGGACAATATAGGCTCAGACGGTCGAGGTGCTCACGAAATGACACTTAGAGCATCAAGAATTGTTTATAGCACAAGACAAAATATATCTAAGTTATTTAACGCTGATGCTATGAGAGTGTGTTTTACTCTTAATGCTACTATGGCACTAAATACCGCTATTTTAGGGCTGATAAACGCAAATGACCATGTTATAACAAGTGTTCAGGAGCATAACTCTGTACTTCGTCCGCTTTATAAAACAGGTGCAGATTTAACTTTTTTACCTATTGATGAAAAAGGTAATGTTAAAATAGATATGCTTGGTGGTAGTCTTAAAGAAAATACTAAAGCGGTTATATTAAGCCATGTCTCCAACGTAACAGGAAATGTTATTGATATTAAAAAAGTGGGGCAGTTTTGCAAAGAGCATAACTTATATTTTATAGTTGATGCGGCTCAATCTGCGGGCGTTTTTGATATTGATATGAAAGAGATGAATATTTCTGTTTTATGCTTTACAGGTCATAAGGGTTTGCTTGGTGTACAAGGCACAGGTGGGCTATGTGTTGCAAAGGGTATAGACATAAATCCGCTTGTAACTGGCGGAAGTGGTGTGCATAGTTTTTCTAAAACTCACCCAGACGAATATCCAACAAGACTAGAAGCAGGCACACTAAATGCACATGGTTTAGCAGGGTTAAATGCCTCTGTAAAGTGGCTTAATGAAAATGGACTTGCCAGTTTAAGAGAAAAGGAAACAAGCCTTGCCAGACTTTTTTATAATGAGCTTTGCAATTTGTCACAAATTAAGATTTATGGTGATGTACTTGCGGAAAATCATGGTGCTATTGTGTCTATAAATATAGCTGATGAAGATGCGGGTATAGTTTCAGATGCACTCTATGAGGATTTTAGAATATGCACAAGAGCGGGAGCACACTGTGCACCACTTATACACAAGGCTTTTGGAACAGATAGACAGGGAATGGTTCGTTTTTCTTTTTCTCATCAAAACACAGAAGATGAAGTTATAAAAACAATAGAGGCTATAAAACAGTTGGTGGCAGAATGATAAAACGCAAGAAAAAAGAATGGCTTATAGTGACTTTTCATACAACTGCGGCGGCATTTCAAATGGAAAGCACAGCTAAAAATATAGGACTTACAGGAAGACTTATACCTGTTCCAAGAGAAATTTCTGCTGGTTGTGGGCTTGCATGGCGAGATGAAAAATATAAACAAGCTGAGATTAAAAAATGTCTTGAAAACATAGAATATGAAAAGATTGTTTTGCTAACACTATAAAAGAGGTTAAATTTATGAATAGTTATATGTCCCTTACTAAAAATATAAAAAACGGTAAAACAATATATAGAAAAACATATATTGATAGAACACCTATATATGCAGAAAATCTTGAAAACATAACAGATTTATCATGCATAAAATATGAAAATAATGAGCGTGTGCTATATGAACGCTTTTCTGGCACTAAATCGCTTATCATTTGCGGCGGGGGACATATTTCTGTTCCTGTTAGTATGCTTGCTAAAATGCTTGGTTATAGTGTTATTGTGTTTGATGATAGACAGGAATTTGCAAATAAAAACCGATTTCCTAGTGCAGATTTAGTTAAATGTGGTGATTTTAAAGGCTTATTAAATGAGTATGACTGGCAAAAACAGCCTGACACTTCGGTTGTAATAGTTACTCGTGGACATGTAGCTGATACCGTTTGTTTGCGTGAGGTCATAAATAAAAATTTGCCTTATATCGGTATGATTGGCAGTAAGAAAAAAAATACTGCTGTGTTTGAGCTTTTAAAAAGTGAAGGTATAAGCGAAAGCGATATAAAAAAAGTACATGCACCAATCGGTCTTAAAATCGGTGCACAAACTCCAGAGGAAATAGCTGTTGCAATAGCTGCTGAGCTTATACAAAAACGCAGTCAAAACACAGACAGTGTACTTGATGAAAAAATGCTTGATGCTCTTTGTGATGATAAAAATAAAGGTTCAGTTATGGCAACAGTTATAAACAAAAGTGGTTCTGCTCCTCGTGGAGTAGGTGCTAGAATGTTAAGACTTAAAACAGGTGAAATTATAGGCACTATTGGCGGAGGTCTTGCCGAATTTGAAGCTATTAAAATTATGGAGGACTTTAAAAACGGTGATAAAGCTTTATATAATTTTAATATGTCAAACGGTCAGGCGGGTAAATCGGGTATGATTTGCGGCGGTCAAATAGATGTTATATTTGAGGTGATTTAAAAATGGTTGCAGCGGTAATTCTTGCAGCAGGTCAAAGCAAAAGAATGAATGGAACAGATAAATTATTTTTAGATGTAAATTCTATACCTATGTTTGAACATAGCTTTATTTTAGCTAAAAAACTAAATATAAACTGCTGTATAGTGGTTACTAATAATGCAAAAATCACACAAAAAGCAAAAGAATATAACTTTTTAAGTGTTAAAAGTCCTAATGCACAAAAAGGCATGGGATATTCTGTAGCTGAGGGTGCAAAAGCACTTTCAGATAAAATAACCCATGCTGTATTTTTAAATGCAGACCAACCTTTTATTTTGGCTGATACCATAAATAGTTTGATTGAAAACGCACAAAATACAAATAAAATCATTGTGCCAATGGCAAATAACAGACCTACAAGCCCATGTATTTTCCCTAAAAGATACTTTGCTGAGCTTGGTATGCTAGAAGGGGAAAATGGTGGCAGAGTGATTTGGAATAGAAATATAGATGATGTTTTATTTGAAAATGTATCTAAAAATCAAATGATTGATATTGATACTATGGAGCAATATATTAGTTTTTCTTGATTTTATTACACGCATCTAGAATATATGGTGCTATGCCTTCTGCAAACATTTTATGACCTTTCTCAGAAAAATGTACGCAGTCATCTTCACTAACTTCTGTTATATCATTTGCATTTAAAAATGTACAATTATAGCTTTCTGCAATAGGTTTATAAAATTTTGCAAGATTTTTAGACTCTTTTAAGCTATGTTCTTTTGAAAAGTATAATGATGAGTCTGTAAGTTCTAAGTTTTCACCAATCTCAGGTGGGCATACTAAAACTATTTCTGGTCGCTTTACTTGATAGTTTTGATAGTGGTTTTTTATAAGGTCTAAAAGCTGTTTTATTCCGTTTGAAATGTCAAATGCAGTTAAATTAAAACGTCTTTTGAGGTCATTTGTACCAAGCATAAGAACTATAACATCAAGTGGACTTTGACTGTCCAAAACGCCTAAAAGCATTTCTTTACCGCTTCTATTTGGTGTGATTGGGTCGTTAAATATTGTAGTTCGTCCACAAAGACCTTCTTCTATAATTTTATAATTATCACCAAGTATGTTTTGAACAATACTTGTCCATCTCACTCCTTCTTCATAACGATTTGATTTAATAGGTCTATATCCCCATGTGTTTGAATCACCATAACATAAAATACGATACATATTACAACGTCCTTTCTATATGTATGATTATAATATACATTGTGTAAGCTTTTCAACGGGTTTTATTATTGACAAATAACTAACCGATATGATACCATACAAATTGAAAAGATTCTATCGCCAACTATAAAAATCAGTTGGCGTTTTTTTATATAAGGAGATGTTAAGAAAATGAAATTATTTAACACACTCACACGTCAAAAAGATGAATTTGTACCTTTAAAAGCAGGAGAAGTAAAAATGTACTCTTGCGGTCCTACTGTGTACAATTATTTCCATATTGGTAATGCTCGTCCTTTTATTATGTTTGATTTACTGCGTCGCTATTTTGAATATCGTGGCTATAAAGTAACTTTTGTTCAAAATTTCACAGATATTGATGATAAAGTAATCAATAAGGCTAATGAAGAAGGTGTGGATTTTAACACCATCGCTGAGCGTTACATCAAAGAATACTATGTTGACGCTGAGGGCTTAGGCGTTGGAAAGGCTACTTTCCACCCAAGAGCTACCGAAACTATGGACGCTATTATTGATATTGTTCAAAGACTTTTAGACAAAGGTCATGCTTATGTTGCTGAAAATGGTGATGTATATTTCCGCACAAAGTCAGACCCAAGTTATGGTAAGCTATGCCATCAGCCAATGGAAGAACTGCAAGCTGGTGCTAGAATTAGCGTAGGTGAAGTTAAGGAAGACCCTATGGATTTTGCAATCTGGAAGGCTGCAAAGCCAAATGAACCAGCTTGGGACACTCCATGGGGCAGCAGAGGCAGACCAGGTTGGCATATTGAATGTTCTGCCATGGCTTGCAAATACTTAGGTGAAACCATTGATATTCATTCTGGTGGTTTAGACCTTATTTTCCCTCATCATGAAAATGAAATTGCTCAGTCTGAATGTGCTAACGGCTGCACTTTTGCTAATTACTGGGTGCATAATGGTTTCTTAACCATTGACAACGAGAAAATGAGTAAATCAAAGGGTAATTTCTTTATGGTGCGTGATGCAGCTAAGGAATTCGGTTACGAAACTATCCGTATGTTTATGTTATCTGCTCATTATCGTTCTCCACTTAACTATTCAGCTGAAAGCCTTGAGATGAACAAAGCATCACTTGCTCGTCTTTACGAAAGCCGCAACAATATGGAGTTCCGTATTGAAAAGGCGGTAGGTGACACAATGACAGCCGAAGAAACTGAAAAGATGACTCAGCTTGAGACATATAAGCAGAAATTCATTGATGCTATGGACGATGATATGAATACTGCTGATGCACTTTCTGCTATTTTTGAGCTTGTGCGTGAGATTAACGGTTATATGTCAAAGCATGATGATGCGACTAAGGCATTTTTAACCAAGGCTCATGGTTTATTTATGGAGCTTACAGGTGTGCTTAATATTGTGCAAAAGCATGATGATGAAGTAGACCCAGAGGCAGAAAAAATTGAGGCACTTATTGCAGAGCGTACCGCAGCTAAAAAGGCTAAGGATTTTGCAAGAGCTGACCAAATTCGTGATGAACTTGCTCAGATGGGAATTACAATCAAGGATACCCGTCAAGGTGTTCAGTGGTCAAGAGCATAAAAATCAAGGACGTGTATATACACGTCCTTTTTTGTTTAACCTAATGGATATGATGGGCAAACAGCCGCTAAACAGCATTTATCACATTTTGGACTTCTTGCAGAACAAACTTCTCTGCCATGAAGCACTAATCTATGGCAAAAATCTGATGATTCCTCTGGTGGAATTATCTTTTTAAGCTCATTTTCTACTTTTACAGGGTCTTTTGTATCCTTAACAAAGCCAAGTCTATTTGATAATCTAATACAATGTGTATCTGCTACAATAGCAGGTTTACCATAAATGTCACCTAGAATTAAATTTGCAGTTTTTCTGCCTATCCCAGGTAGTTTTAAAAGCTCCTCCATTTTATCTGGTACTTTACCGTCATATTCGCTTAAAAGCATTTGTGCACACGCTTTTAAATCCTTAGCTTTTGTGCGGAAAAGTCCACAGGTTTTTATGCCTTCCTCTAGCTTTTCTATTGGTGCGTCTGCAAAGCTCTCAAGTGTTGGAAAATCAACAAATAAATCTTTTGTAACAATATTAACTCTAACATCGGTACACTGTGCCGAAAGTCTGGTTGCAAATAAAAGCTCATAATCATGAGTGTATTTTAATGCACATTCAGCATTTGGGTATTCATTTTTAAGCTGATAAACAACTTCTAATGCACGTTCTTTTTTTGTCATAATTTATCACAATCCTTTTGTTTGTTAAAAACACTATTAAAGTTTTAAAAACTCATATATTAATGTAAACATGTACATATATATAAATATGAATATAATAAATAAAGCCAAATGTCAAGCAAAAAAAATATGCGGTATTAACAAAAAAAAATAGCACATTACCCAAAAAAAGTATAGTGTGCTGAAAAATAAAAAAGTTGCTTAGAAGTCGTTGCAAAAAAATGAAAATATGTTTTAATCTTATTATAGGTATTTTTGCAATTTATTTAAGCAGAATGAATTTTAATTCTGTATAGGAGGGCTTTTCACTATGATTACTAAACAGGCTATGGATTTTGTTAGTCGTTATGATGCAGAAGTTGGCAGCATGATTCGCAAGGAGTTTGACCGCCAATTTCGCAATATTGAGCTTATAGCTTCTGAAAACATTGTAAGCGAAGCTGTTATGGCTGCAATGGGTTCAGTTTTAACTAATAAATATGCTGAAGGATACCCTGCAAAGCGTTATTATGGTGGCTGTGAGTGTGTTGATGAAGTAGAAAATTTAGCTATCGACAGAGTTTGCAAACTTTTTGGTGCTAAATATGCTAATGTTCAGCCTCATTCAGGTGCTCAGGCTAATATGGCTGTTTATCAGGCACTTGTAAATGTAGGTGATACCGTTTTAGGCATGAGCCTTGATAATGGTGGACATCTAACACATGGCTCTCCTGTAAACCAGTCTGGTCTTTTATATAACATCGTTTCTTATGGTGTTGATGAAAACGGCTTTATTGATTACAATGAAGTTGAAAAAATCGCTAAAGAAACAAAGCCAAAAATGATTATTGCTGGTGCGTCTGCTTATCCTCGTGCAATCGACTTTGCAAAGTTTGCCGAGATTGCTCACAGCGTTGGTGCTTATCTGTTCGTCGATATGGCTCATATCGCAGGTTTAGTTGCTGCTGGTCTACATATGAACCCAGTGCCATATGCTGATGTTGTAACAACTACAACACATAAAACTCTGCGTGGCCCTCGTGGCGGCACTATCCTTACAAATAATGAGGAAATCGCTAAGAAGATTAACAAGGCTATTTTCCCAGGAACTCAGGGCGGTCCTCTAATGCATGTTATTGCTGCTAAGGCTGTTTGCTTTGGTGAGGCTCTAAAGCCAGAGTTTAAAGCATATCAGTCTAATGTTATTAGAAACTCTAAGGCTCTTGCTGAGGCTCTTGTAAATCAGGGCTTTGACCTAATTTCTGGCGGTACTGATAACCACTTAATGCTAGTCGACCTAAGAAAAGCGGGCGTTACTGGTAAGGTGCTGCAAAATCGTCTTGATGAGGTTTATATCACTGCAAATAAAAATGCTATTCCTAATGATCCAGAAAGCCCATTTGTAACTTCTGGCTTGCGTGTTGGTACTCCTGCTGTTACTACCAGAGGCTTTGCTGAGCCAGAAATGCTCAGAATTGCTGAGTTTATTTGGCAAGCTGCAACCGATTTTGATGCAAAGGCTGACGAAATTCGTAAAAATGTAAAGGAAATGTGTAGCCGTTTCCCAATTTACTGCTAATTTGTAAATAAGACTTTTATAAGTCTTATTATATATGGATATTTAAAAATGAGGTGTTTCAAAAATGGTAATGGAGCTAAAAAAAACAGGTCTTGAAGGCTTTGTAGCTGCACACGAAACCGAAATGATGAAGCCACTGGTTAAGCAAGCTAATGATATGCTTGTAAACCATACTGGTGCTGGTAATGATTTTCATGGTTGGGTAGACCTGCCTGTTAACTATGACAAGGACGAGTTCGCTCGTATTCAGGCTGCTGCTAAGAAAATTCAAGGCAACTGTGATGTTCTAGTTGTTATTGGTATCGGTGGTTCTTATCTTGGTGCTAGAGCTGCTATTGAATTTGTAAAAGGTCAGTTCTATAACCAAACTCGTGAAGAAGGTATTCCAGAAATCTATTTTGTAGGCAACAATATTTCTTCATCTTATATCAATGATGTTATTAAGATTATTGGCGATAGAGATTTTAGCATTAATGTAATTTCTAAGTCTGGTACTACTACCGAGCCTGCAATCGCTTTCCGTGTATTTAAAAAGCTAGCTGAAGAAAAGTATGGCAAGGAAGGTGCTAAAGACCATATTTTTGCTACTACTGACAAGGCTCGTGGTGCATTAAAGAACCTATCTGATGCTGAAGGTTATGAAACCTTTGTTGTTCCAGATGATGTTGGCGGTCGTTTCTCTGTTTTAACTGCTGTTGGTCTGTTACCTATGGCTGTTGCTGGTCTTGATATCGAGGCTGCTATGAAGGGTGCTGCTGACGCTCGTGAGGAGTTTAACAAGGAAGACAATATCTGTTTTGAATATGCTGCACTTCGTAACATTCTTTATCATAAGGGCAAGGGCATGGAAATCCTTGTAAACTATGAACCATCTCTTGTTATGATGGGCGAGTGGTTTAAGCAGTTGTTTGATGAGTCCGAAGGCAAAGACCATAAGGGTATTTTTGCAACATCTGCAAACTTCTCTACCGACCTTCACTCTATTGGTCAGTTCATTCAAGACGGCACACGCAATCTGTTTGAAACCGTACTTTGGGTTAAAAATCAGCGTAGCGACTGTGTTATCGAAGAAATGGAAGGCAACGTTGACGGCTTAAATTACCTTGCTGGTAAGGACGTTCAGTTTGTTAACTCCAAGGCTTATGCAGGCACACTGATGGCTCATATGGACGGTGGTGCTCCAAATATCGTGCTTGAAATCGAAAAGGCTGACTCTTATAACTTCGGTTATGTAGTTTACTTCTTCGAAAAGGCTTGCGGTATTTCTGGTTACATGCTTGGTGTAAATCCATTCAATCAGCCAGGTGTTGAGTCTTACAAAAAGAATATGTTTGCTCTGCTTGGTAAACCAGGATTTGAAGACCTTAGAAAAGAGCTTGAAGCTCGTTTAGGCGAGTAATTAAGTATTAAATTTAAAAGTCCAGTTTTTTACTGGACTTTTTTTATTTATATAGTAAAATATAATAAAAAAAGGGGGTAAATTATGAATAATAAAAAACTGCCGTTTGAAGGCTTTCGTACATATTTTTTATATTTTATGGTCTATTGTATTTTAGGCTGGCTTTATGAGGTTTTCCTCGAGGTAGTTATTTATAGATGGGGCTTTTCTAATAGAGGTTTGCTTTTTGGTCCTTATCTGCCTGTTTATGGAACAGGTGCATTACTAATTTTAGCCTGTACAAACCCGTGGCTTCATAAAAAAATAAAAATAGGCAAGATAAATTTAACGCCTGTTTTGGCATTTTTAGTGATTGTTATTGTAACAACTATTGTAGAACTAATAGTTAGTTATTTACTTGAGTGGACTATTGGTTATTGGCTTTGGGATTATACTTCTTACAAAATACAGTTTCAGGGCAGAATTTGTTTAAGTGCAAGTGTTCGCTTTGGTCTTGGTGGACTTATTATTGTATATTTTATTCAGCCATTTTTGGTAAAACTAAAAGAGGCTTTAACAGAAAAGGCTAAATTAATACTATTTTTTATTATGTTTGTTCCATTTTGCCTTGACTGGGTTCATGTTATTTTTTTTAAAAAATAAAAAATGGAATTTTAATTTGTGGATAATATAATTTAATTTAAGACAAAATAAGCTTCGGTGATGTTTATGAAAAAAGGTAGACATTTAACGGAGCTTTTTTGTTTGGGCGGTACTGGTTATGCTTTAATAGAGATTTTATGGCGTGGTTTTACTCATTGGAGTATGTTTATAACAGGCGGACTTGTATTTATTGGACTTGGAATTATAGAAGAAAATCTTAAAGATAAAATTTTGCTTGTAAGATGTCTCACAGGTACTATTTTTGTTACGCTTGCGGAGCTTTTTGTGGGAATTTGTGTTAATATAAATTTAAAATTAAATGTTTGGGATTATTCTGGCGAATTTGGAAATATACTCGGTCAAATATGCATTAGATATAGTTTCTATTGGTTTCTAATATGTATTATTGCTATGCCTGCATCTTATACTGTTTCAAAACAACTTGCACATTATAAAAAAATAAGATATAATCAAATTTATGGGAAAAAGCCTAAAAAGGGGTTTGGAATTTATGCTTATTGCTTTAGATATTGGAAACAGTCATGTGAGAATTGGAATAGCCTACGGGGACGAAATTCAGTTTGTCGCCTCGATAGCAACCGACGAAAGACTGACAAAAGAGCAGTATGCATGTCAAATTCGAGATGTTCTTCAGCTTTACAATGTGCAGATAAGTCAAATCAAAGGTGCAGTGCTATGCTCAGTAGTGCCAGCGGTGACAACAACTGTTCAGCAAGCTATAAAACTACTAACAGGAATAATGCCTCTTAATGTCGCTTCTGGTCTTAAAACAGGACTTGAAATTAAAATGGACAATCCTCGTTCGCTTGGAAGTGATATAGTGGCAAATGCTGTGTATGCACACAAAATAAAAAACTTTCCTTGTGTGATTATAGACATGGGTACAGTTACAACTTTTACTGTGCTTGATAAAAATGGTACTCTTATAGGCACAGCAATAGCTTCTGGCGTTAAAAGTTCAATAGATACACTTCGTCATGTGGGTGCTCAACTTCCTGCAATTCGTATGGAAGCACCTAAAAAGGGTGTATTAGGACGAAATACTGTTGATGCTATGAAGTCGGGTACTATTTTTGGTGCTGCTGCTATGATAGATGGTATGATTGACAGTATAAGCCATGAACTTGGTGAAAAACCTTATGTTTTATTATGTGGGGGTACAGGTGAGTTTTTAGCACCATTCATCACTAGAGATGTTGTCTGTGATGCAAATGTAACAATTAAGGGACTTATCGCTATTTGGCACAAAAACCAGAAAGGCTAATTTCCTAAATATTTTATGCACTATACTTGCAAAAATGCAAGATGGCAGCAGGAGGAAAATTATGCAAAAACAGAAAAAAGATTTAAGACGTATGGTACAGATTGCACTTTTAGCTGCAATTATGATGGTAATGAGTGCCACTCCTTTGGGCTATATTCCATTGCCATTTATGAAAGCAACTATTATGCATATTCCAGTTATTATTGGTGCGTGTTTATTAGGTCCTAGCGTTGGTGCTGGACTTGGTGCTTTATTTGGTCTTACAAGCATTGTTATGGCTACAATTAGCCCTAACATTACCTCATTCGTTTTTACACCATTTTATAGTTTTAATGAACAATTCCATGGCAGTATTTGGAGTATAGTTGTTGCTATGCTGCCTAGAATACTTATTGGTGTAGTTTCTGGATATGTATTTATATTTATTAAGAAAATTGTTTCTAACGACACAGTAAGTCTTATGGCGGCTGGTGTTGCTGGTTCTCTTACCAACACAATCGGTGTTATGGGACTGATATATATTCTTTTTGGTGAACAATATGCAATCGCAGGAGGTAAAGACCCTCAGCTTCTTTTAGGCGTTATAATAGGTGTTATAGGTACTAATGGTATTATGGAAGCAATCATTGCCGCTATATTGACAGCAGCAGTATGTAAAGCGGTTCTTACTGCTTTTAGAGGTAAATTTGTTATCAATTAAAATACAAAATGGTCTGCTGAATAAGCAGACCATTTTTTTAATATTTAAAAAATGGAGGGCTTTAAAATGCGTGAAATAGAATTTTGTGAGATAGGTAATATTAAAGTAGGTCATGCTCAAAATATAGAGGCTGCAACAGGTTGTACGGTAATACTATGCGATAAAGTAGCACCTGCGGGTGTTGAAATTCGTGGAGGTGGCCCTGCAAGCAGAGAAACTCCACTTCTAAGCCCTGTGGCTATGGTTGAAGGTATAAATGCTCTTGTGCTTTCTGGTGGCTCTGCTTTTGGTCTTGATGCGGCAGGTGGAGTTATGAAATATTTAGAAGAACATGATATAGGTTTTGATGTTGGTATAACTAAAGTTCCGCTTGTATGTCAGTCATGCCTTTTTGATTTGCCAGTTGGCAGATATGATATACGTCCCGATGCCAATATGGGTTATGAGGCTTGTCAAAATGCAAGCACAGACAAAGTGAAAAATGGCTGTGTTGGTGCAGGCACAGGCTGTACGGTTGGAAAATTTGCAGGTAAAGAATTTGCTATGAAAGGCGGTTTAGGAACATTTGCAGTTCAAATAGATGAGCTTAAAGTGGGTGCTATTGTCGCAGTAAATGCTCTTGGTGATATTTTTGATATTGATACTGGAAAACAAATAGCTGGTATGTTAAATCAAAATAAGGACGGTTTACGCTCAACAGAACAGGTTATGTATGATAATTTAGCACCAAAAGAAAATATGTTTGTAAGTAATACAACAATTGGTGCGATTGTTACAAATGCAAAATTTAATAAGGCTCAGATAAATAAAATAGCTGCTATGGCTCACAATGGTTTTGCAAGAACTATACGTCCTGTGCATACAACTGCTGATGGTGATTCAATTTATGCTCTTTCAGTTGGTGATGTATCAGCAGATATAAATGCTGTTGGTACACTGGCTGCTTATGTTATGGGACGTGCTGTTGTCAATGGGGTTAAAAATGCACAAAAATCGTATGGTTTTTTAAGCTCAAATGACATATAAAATGCATATAAAACACCAATAATATCGCTTAAATTTTTCTTTTATTACATAATAAATATGATAAAAAATAATTTTAAATAAATCAAAATAATGGTATAATATTCTATATAAAATTATTTCGGGGGATATTATGAAAAGGAATGTAATAGCTGTTTTTCTTATGATATTTATGGCTGTTGGCATTGCGATAACATTTGTTATCGGAAATAGAGATGTATCTTCTTTAAATCAAAATAATACTACACAAGAAATACCCTCTAGTGACGATGATAATAAGCAGGTAGTGGCTGAGGATATAACAGCAACTCTTGCAGTTTGTGGTGATATTATGAGTCATATGCCGCAAACAAATGATGCGTGGAGTATTACTGAAAATAAATATGATTATTCTACTATGATTTCGGGTGCTGCTGAGTGGGTATCTAAAGCTGATTATGCAGTTGCAAACCTAGAAACGACTTTCGCAGGTAGCCCAGATTATTCAGGCTATCCAGCTTTTAATACTCCTGATGAGCTAAGTGATGCACTAAAGCAAGCTGGATTTGATATGTTGCTTACTGCTAACAACCATTCAATGGATAGAGGATATGATGGCTTAGTTCGCACGCTTGATGTGCTTGATGAACGTGGTATAGCTCATGTGGGAACATATAGAACACAAGAAGAAAGAGATAAAAACAGTGGTGTTTTAGTTGCCGATGTAGGTGGAATTTCTGTTGCTTTTTTAGGCTACACATATGGTACAAATGGTATTCCAGTAGCAGATGATAAAATGTTCTCAATAAATCTATTTAATACAGATTATATGACTAATACTTCTAACCTCAATAGAGAAAAGCTATTACAAGATTTAAATTATGCTCAAAGTCTTAATACAGACCTTATTGCTGTTATGATTCACTGGGGAACTGAATACCAAATACAGCAAAATAGTTATCAACAAGAAGTTGCACAGTTTTTATTTGACAATGGTGCAGATATAATTTTAGGAGGTCACCCTCATGTCTTGCAGCCTATGAAACTTTATATAAAAACTGAGCAAAATGGTGAGCAGACTCAAGGATTTATTTGCTATTCACTAGGCAATTTTATCTCGGCTCAGAAGGATAGATATACAGATACAACCGTAGTTTTAAACCTTGAACTTGAAAAAGATGGTAAAACGGGTAAATCACAAGTTAAAAGTTATAACTATGTTCCTATGCTTATGTTAAACCGTGGTTCGGGTGCTGATGTAAGATTTGAACTTTTAGATGTTTATAAAACGTTATCACAAAATTTAGACGATACTCAGCTTAATAATAGGTTAAATCAGGCAATAACAGACTGTCATAACATATTGGGAGAAAATGAGGATAAAGGTAAAATAGCTGCTTAAAAATTATATTTAATTTCCTTATTCTCTTTTACTATTAGGAGAACTAAAATGAATGATATTTCAACAAATTTATTTGAAAATATTAGACTCGGAAAATTTAAAATTATAATAAGCAAAAATCAGTCTGTCTCACCACAGCTTTATTTGGACGATGTGCTAAGAGATATGTTTAACGCACAAAATATAACATCACCAGAAGAGCTTTATGAACACTGGAAAAGTTTTGTCAAAGAAGATTATGTTAAGTGTATTACCGATATATTTCAAATAAAATATTCGGACAAACTTATGGAGATTGAATACCCTTGGAAAGATAATAAGGATAACTGTCTATACATAAGAGTAAACGGTCATTTTATAGATAATGATTCCCATATAGAAATACAAGGCTATCAGCAAGATATAACAAGTTTGTACACATTAAATGAAATTGACAACAAACTATACAATATAAGAGACCCTTATAAATATAAAAAATATTGTAGTTTTTATTCCGATGTCTATGATGAGATTTATGAAATAAATCTCGAAAAAAATTATCTTCAAACCATATTCTTTAAAAAAAGAACAAATAAAACCGTTGATGAAAATGGCGATGTATTTAAACTTATAGAAACGCATGTTCACCCAGATGATAGATATATATTACTTGATATGCTCAAAAAAGAAAATATAGATAAAATGCGTCTGGAAAAAAATACAAAACGTATAGAGTTTAGAAGTAAGAAAAAATCAGGTGGATATGAATGGGTTAGAATGAACTGTATGCTAGTTACCCTAAATACAAAAGAAAATATTTTGCTTTATGGTTATAGTATTCAGGAAAGAAAACAGCGTAAAGCCGCTAAGAAAGAAATGGAAGCTATTGTTTCTGCAATAGTTGCAGACCATACAGCTGTACTTGATGTAAACCTTAACACAGGTAAAATCAATCCTTTGAAACATAATATAGGAGATTATACAAGTGCCTATGATATAAATGAAATGATTGATAATCTTGTTAAATTTTATGCTCAAAAAACAGATGAACAAAAAATAAAACAATTCTTATCTGTTGATAATTTAAGGAAAATAGCACTTAATAACACTCAAGCTCACTGCGATATACAGCTCAAAAATGAAACATTTGGTTATGGCTGGCTTAGAATATCAGCTATGGGTAGTAAAGAGCTTTATGATAGAGTGTTCTTAATGATTAAAAATATCAGCGGAGATTACATGCTTGAGATACTTATGAATGAATATGTATCTAAAAACTGTGAAGACTTGTATTACATAAACTGTAAGACAAATAACTTTATAAAATTTTCAGGCGAAAACATAAACCGCAATAATTTATCAAGTCAAGGACTTGATTATATAGCTGATGTACAGCAATATGTAGATAGATTTGTTGTCGAGGAAGACCAAGAACTTGTAAGACAAAAAATGCTGCCTATATATGTGCTTGAATACCTCAAAAATACTGGCTTTTGTAATCTATCTTACGGCATAATAGACGATAAGGGAGATTATAAACGTAAGTTCGTTCAGTTTCAATATTATGATAAAGAAAATAATATAATACTTCTTATGCGTTCAGATATAACAGCAAGCTATATGCTGAGTGTAGAAGAAGAACGCAAAATAAGAAAAGATGCAATCACAGATTACTTAACTGGTGTTTATAATAGATTTGGCTTAGAAAAAGAATTTAACTCATCTTTACCAGTACTAGAAGATAGTATTTCAGCGTTCGTTTTACTTGATTTAGATAATTTTAAAAATGTAAATGATATATTAGGTCATGTTACAGGCGATAAAGCACTTAAAAAAGTAGCTAGTATTTTAAAACAAAATTTTAGAAATAGTGATTTGGTGGGTAGATTAGGCGGAGATGAATTCGTTATATTTATGAAAAATATTAAAAATGAAGACATGATTCCTAATTTTATGAAGCGACTTCTTAAAAACTTAAATCTTGAGTTTACCGATGGCATAAATACCGTAGAGATAGCTGCATCAATAGGTGTGTCTTTATTCCCTAAAAATGGGAAAACATTCGATGAGCTATATAAAAATGCGGATAAGGCTCTTTATGCCGTTAAAAATAATGCCAAAAATGGTTGTACTATATATGGTCAAAATGTTATATACAACTATATTTAATAAAATTTATAACTAAAAATTTTATGGCATAAGAAAGTGGGAAATCTATGAAATATCAAACACAGGATTTAAAAAATGTAAAAGCTAAAAAAGTACCTGTGTGGCTTAAAGTTTCTGCAGTTTTGTTTTTTTCAGCACTTCTTATTTGGGGAGTTATATTAATAAGAAATAAACTGCTAAAAAATGCAAATGATATGGGCATGTATCTCGCTCAAAGTTACGCTTGGG